>JBAXWY010000041.1:0-25995 GCA_037128175.1 Methanothrix sp. | reverse complement strand
TTAAGTCAATTAGTGCGCAGCGAAAGTAATCATGACAGGGGTACGATTCATCCCCCGCCTGAAATCTGGGGTCTTCTCTACCTCTGTACCTCGACAAGATAAAATTATCAGGTGAGAGGAGACCGGCCTATACGTCTCCTCTCAAAAACAGAAAGATCAATCAACTTTCATGAAGAGCTTGCCTTCGCATCCGCAGACGGGACAGACACCGGGCGCTTCTCGCTCCACCGTGTTGCCGCAGTAGGGGCAGACGAAGTAGGGGAAAGTCTCCTGGCCGGAGCTAAGGTCTGCTAAGAGCTTCCTGTAAAGCCTGGAATGAATCTTCTCCACCTCATTGGCATAGTGGAAGGATGTTTCTGCCGCCTTATTGCCTTCTGCCTTGGCAGTCTCAATCATTTCCGGATACATCGCTTCCCATTCCTCGTCCTCTCCGGATATGGCCGCTTGCATGTTCTCCTTGGTGGACTTGATGCCTTTTAAAACTCGCAGATGGTTTACGGCATGAACCTCTTCTGCTGCCGCAGCAGCCCGGAAGAGCCTGGCCGCCTGGGCAAATCCTTCTTTATCTGCCTTGGTTGCAAAAGCGCTGTACTTGCGATTGGCCTGCGACTCGCCGGCAAATGCCTCTTTTAGAAACGTCTCTGTTTTGGACATGGCCTAAAACCTTCCTTTGCGGTATCCTTCTTTTTGCTTATCTATCTATGCTTTGGGAGTTTTGCCACGAGTGACTTTTGGGTCTTGACGAAAAGAATCGCGGAGGGATTCATAAAAGCAAAATGAAAAACGCGAGACATGAGGCGAGAAACATTTTAGAACCCGTTTGAGCCAATACTGAACTTTGAGTAGCCAGACCGAATGTTTATCTCGTTTGGGGTACAGGGGTAGAGAAGATAAGGAGATGAAAACCCATGTTTAATACCAAAAAGAAGAATGAAAAAGGAGAAGTTGTAGTAGCGATTTGCCCGCTGTGCAATTTACGGGTAGAATTTATCGGCGCTCCAATGGTAAGGTGTTATTCCACAGGAGACACGTATGAGCCAGAGCAAATTATGTGGGTTCTGGAATCAAAAGTTTCGAAAGAAACCGGATACGATGTGGAGAATATAAGAGGAAACGACAAAGAACAAGATTTCTTGCCTAACGCACACACCGCGGAAGATGAGAACGAAGGATGATAAGAAAACCTCTGGTCTACGAGCTGTAAGGCTGACGGCGGAAGGCGGAAGATCATATAAAATACGATATTTTATTTTAAATGATAATAATATTAAGCAGGGAAGTTAATCGCCAATGAAATTTTTATATAAAACAAAATACCCTTCGCTGAGGCTCGCATGTACAGGATAGTGGTGCGCAGGGAGATGGCTGGCGGAGATATCATTCTCAATGAGATTGAGGCGCCCAAGATCGCCCGAATTGCCCAGCCGGGGCAGTTCGTGATTCTCAGGGCCAATGAGAGTGGAGAGCGTATCCCCATGACCATGGCCGACATAAATGCGAAGAAAGGGACCATTACCATCATCTTCCACAAGGTAGGCCGGTCCACGGCACTCTTCAAGACCCTGCAGGAGGGCGACTATTATCTGAATGTGGCCGGACCCCTGGGCAGGCCTACGGAAGTCGGGAAAGTGGGGACAGCCATTTGTGTAGGCGGGGGGACGGGCCTGGCGGTACTCTATCCCATCGCCAAGAAGCTGAAGAGCCTGGGAAACCGGGTGGTGAGCATCATGGGGGCACGCACAAAGGAGCTTGTCATCCTTCAAGAGGAGATGGCCGCCGTCTCCGATGTGCTCTTGATCTGCACGGATGACGGTTCATTGGGGCAGAAAGCACTGGTGACACAGCTTCTAGAGGAGGCCCTGCAAAGAGAGACCCCTGGATTGGTAGTGGCTATCGGGCCCGTACCCATGATGAAACTGGTCAGCGATATCACCCGTCTTCGTCAGATTAAGACCATCGTCAGCCTCAACCCTATCATGATTGACGGCACGGGCATGTGCGGCAGTTGCAGAGTCGAGGTTGGTGGAGAGACGAAGCTGGCCTGCGTGGACGGGCCGGAGTTTGACGGGCACCAGGTGAACTACGAATTACTAATGCTACGCCTCTCTGCCTTCCAGGCGGAGGAGAAAGAAGCCTTGCAGGCGCATGGCGTTGAAGAGGTGCACAGGTGTCGCATGACGGAAACAGAGCAGGAATGAGGAAGGGAAGGCAGGAATGAAGGCTTGTGTGAATGAAACTAAATACATGCCGGATTTACCGGAGGGATTAAATGCCTGTTTACATTGACATTTCTAGATGCATCGGCTGCCGCTCCTGCGAGGTGGCCTGCCAGCGCGTGCACGCAGGCATCGGACACATCAATGTGCATTTTGTGGGAGATCAGGCCTCGGTCCCCATATTCTGCCATCAATGTGAGGAGGCCGGTTGCGCCATGGCCTGCTTTAGCGGGGCGCTACGTAAGGATGAGGAGATGCGCACAGTCTTTGATGCAAAAAAGTGTACCGGATGCGATCTATGCCGGCTGGCCTGTCCCTTCGGAGTGGTCTGGACGGACAAGATCGCCCACAAGTGCGATCTGTGCGAGGGCCGCAACGCACCTGCATGCGTTATCACCTGTCCGGCCAATGCTCTATCCACAGATTTCCAGCAGGCATCTCGCCGGGCGCGCTCCCGAGCGGCGCGCGCAGCCGCTAGCGGAGGCGGAAGATGATAAAAGTTGATGCAGATCTATGTCTGGGCTGCAAATCCTGCTCCAATGTCTGTCCCAGTCAAAAAATCGTCCGTACCGATACCGGAGAGATGCGAAGCCTGCACTGGAAGAGGTGCAAAGAGGAGTGCGATCTCTGCGTGGAATTTTGTCCGGGCCATGCGCTGGCGCTGGTGCCATACGACAAGAGCGTGCCGGAGCCGGATGTTTCCTTTGAGCTGGTGGCCTGTAAGATCTGCCAATCGCGCTATGCCACAGAGCCCATGCTGAGGAGGATCGAGTCAGTTCTGCCTGCCAACATGCAAAAGGACTCGGATGGCCTGGAATGGATCCGGATCTGTCCGGAATGCAGGCGCAATATCGAGTCACAGAGGGCTACCAGGCAGATGGTGCTGGGAAGAAGAAAGAACCCGTGAAGGGAAGGGCCGAAAACGTGGGAATGAAGAAGTCCTTCCAGGTATGTATGTCGCAAAATTATTAAATTTTTTTAAATGAATAATTTTGTTTCGTCCACTGTAAACCGGAAACAAACAAATATTTATAGCTAAGTTGAACCCATCTACCTCTGGAGGTTTTGCATGAAAATTATTCTCACGATCATCGCTTTTATTTCCCTGCTATGTCTCCCCGTTGTCTTTGCAGAGGATATCAGCGTCGATCAGCTCAAGCAGATGATGACCGCGTCCGCAGACAATCTCACCAGCTATACTTATTCCCGCTCTGCAGAAAGCACTATCATCTACAGCAATGAATCGCTACAAGACAAATTCGCTGCCATCAAGGCCACCAAAGGAAAAGTGAACCTGACGGCACAGTCCGGCTGGTGGAGCCATCAGCTTACGGATATTGGAAATGGTCAAGTCCTCACCTGGCAAGGATACTTCCTGAACGGTACGGAGTTCTGGAAAGAAGGAGAGAACTGGACCCAATTTAACATCACAAATCCGGACGGCGTCATGGCGGACTATAACGAGCTTCCCGGCCAGGCACAGCTTTTAACCTACAGCAACCTGTTGATCACAGGCACACAGACGATTGACGGTGAGGACTGCTACAAGCTTGCCGGAGAGCCGATCCCATTGATCAAAGAGACCATTTTGGGTACGCAGATCTTTGCATCATACCTCTCTTCGCCCTTCCCACTGCCTGACGAATTCGACAACAGGAACTTTGACTTCGACAACACCTCAATTCAGGGCAACAGCAATGTCTCAGTCACAGCCTGGATTTCCAAACAGACCTCTCTGTTAAGGAGAATTGAAATTGATTCAAGCCTGACCCTTACGCCCTCGATCCTCAAGATAGAAGAGCAAAACTTTACCATACAGTCGACTTTGCATGAACAGACAGATTACAGTAATTTTGGCGAGAGCGTACAAATAGTGCTTCCTAAGGAAAGCCAAAATCAATTGCCTCGCATGAAGGGAACTGACTGGAGATGGGCAATTTTCGGCCTGGTGGTGCCATAATCGGAGGGATGAAGAAATGAAATTTGTCAAGAATATTCTGTCAGGCATCTGTATCCTGGCATTTCTGTCCTCAGGCATGCTGGCGGCAGCGGCACAAGATTCTGCCGACCAGGCACGTTCCTACTGTGTGAAGTCAGGCTATCTTTACAGCACATCACCCGGAATTAATGGTGATCAGGGAATGTGCACCTTCCCGGATAAGAGCTGGTGCGACTCCCAGGCATTTTTCCGAGGGACTTGCAGCCGGAGCCTAAAACCAAATATTTTGCCGGGGTATGTATCCGAGCCCGGGAGCACGTGGACCCCATCAGCGGAAACGATCTGCAGGAGCAGTGGAGGCATTCTTAGGAGCGTTCATACGCCCTATGGCGATATTACAATGTGCGCGTTTTCAGATGGAAGCACCTGCGATCTGTTATCTCTGACGGAGGGAAGATGCGGCAGAGATAGCTGGCTGGTATATGCCCGGTCCTGGCTTGATGCGCCATAATTTTGCACCTAATTTTTTTTTAATTATCGTGCTATTGTCTTTTATGGCTTGAGAGCGCTAATAAGCCGTAATGAGAAAGATAATCAAGATCGACCAGTCGCTCTGCAACGGCTGCGGCGAGTGCATCACCTCCTGTGCTGAAGGCGCCATCGAGCTTGTGGACGGAAAAGCTCGCGTGGTGAGCGACAGCTTCTGCGATGGCCTGGGCGCCTGTTTGGCTGTCTGCCGTCAGGGTGCTCTGACCATCGAGGAGCGCGAGGTTGAAGAATTTGACGAGAAGGCGGCCAAAGAGCATAAGAGCTTGGTCACCGGGCATGAGCATGAACATAAGCTTAAGCAACATGCTTGCGGAGCGGATGTCACCGCTACTAAGGTCACGCCCTGCACCATGCCAATTACACTGAAGCCGGATCAAAGGGCAAAGGCAGATTTCTCACATGAAGGACAAGACAGCGCAAATGAGCTTTCCGGATGGCCTATTCAGATGAGACTGGTTCGCCCCTGGGCTCCATACCTGCAGGGCGCTCGCCTGCTGGTGGCCGGGGACTGCACCGCCTTTGCCTATCCCGCCATTCAGAAAGATTTCATCAAAGGCAGAGTCGCCCTGGTGGGCTGCCCCAAGCTGGATGATACTGCATCCTTTGTGGACAAACTCATCGAGATTCTCAAGGCCAACGAGATCCGGGACATTACTGTACTGCACATGACCGTCCCCTGCTGTTCTCAGCTTGAGACCCTGGTAGCGGAGGCTGTGATGCGATCAGGAAAGGATGTGCCGCAAAAGAGCTTTGTGGTGGGAATCGACGGCAAACTGAATCCGGAATAGGTGAATTGGGAACGATCGGAATAAAACAGAAAAGTTTTACTGTTAAGAGGAGATAGTCATACCCATGGATTTCAGCCGTCGCTTTGACATGGCAGCAGGAGCCCTGGTCTTTCTGGTCTTTCTCGCCACCGTGTACCTGACCAAGGATTTCCTAACCACTATTTTGCTGAGCATAGTCATGGTATTTCTCCTCAAGCCACTTTATGCCGCCTTCTTTCGTCTGACACGGCAAAGGCAGATCTCCTCATTCTTCTCCATTTTGATTGTGTTCGTCTTTATTCTGGCCATATTGCTTGGCATCACCACTGTGCTCCTGGTGGAGATATCCAATCTGGAAAAATCGGGAGCCTTATCTGGCATCCAGTTCACTGCCCTAACCCAGCAGATCGACAAATGGGCCATGAGCGTTCTTCCCGGCTGGGTTTATAATTACGTAAATGTCATTATACTTAAAAACGTACAGGAGATAAGCGACATTCCCATAACCATAGCCACCTGGCTCTTTCCCATTGCACAAAGAGAGCTAACCTCATTTGCCTCCAATTTGCCTGTACTCTTTGCCCAGTTGATCGTAGTGGTATTCTTCACGTACTACATTCTCATAGACGGCAAAGAGTTCATGGCCAAGGCTGTGGACCTGATTCCCAAGCAGAAGCGAGGAATTGTAGTAGATTTTTTGCACGAGCTAAACAGCATCTATAACACCCTTTTCACCGTCTATTTCACCACATCTATGTTAAGCGGCGTTTTGGCGGCTATTGGCTTTTCCATGCTGGGCGTGCCCTATCCCTATTTGATGGGGGCAATTGTGGGCATCTTTACCCTCATACCCATGCTCGGGCCGCCTTTCGTATTCATTCCCATGGCTCTCTATTATCTGTTCATGGGGGACATGATCCGTTTCCTGATAATCATGGTATTCGGAACAGTGGCGCTCATGGTGATACCTGAGAATGTAATCCGCCCCCATCTGGCCATGAAGAGCGCCAGGATACACCCCATAGTCACACTGCTCGCGTACACCGCCCCCATATTCGTGGTTGGGATCATCGGCGTGATTGTCGGCCCCACACTCTATGGTTTTCTCCTGGCGGCCTACCGGGCGGCCATAAATAACCGGGAAGCTTGACGAATTGCAGACTTGACGAATGGAAAGCTTTATCTCTTTTTATAGGCCACTAGTTTAGTTCAGTTCCATGGAGCTTTAAAGATGGGCGTAGAAAATGGCTTGGAGAAGTTTGGTGCTATTGATGTTGCAGAGCTGCTGCTAACTGCTGATATTTATAACCGCACAGAAAATTTGACTGAAGACGACCTGCCCCCCAACATTCGCAAGCATTACTTCGATGTGCAGACCAAGAGTGTCAAAAGGCCGATTTATGTAACCAGCGCCGATGCACAGAAGATTTATGGCATTGAGAATGTCAAAGCGGTCGTAAAAGATCTTACGTTTGTGGCTTTTGAGGAATTTGGCTCCCAGCTCCGGCTGACTGTATTCGATGTGGCGGCCAAGTGGTTCGCCAATCAAAAGGACCTGGCCAGGATCAAATCGAATCCCACATTGGCCTACCTCTATGAGAACTATGATTCTCTGGATGTGAGCTATGCACAGGCCAGAAAAGCCAATAAGCCTCTCTCTGCCGACCGGGAGTGGATCGATGCCAAGATAAAGGAACTTTGTAAGGATTCCAAGGAGGCGGAAGATCTTCTCAAGCTGGCCTACATCAAGGCCCCCGAGGATGTGAGGGACAACATTGCCGGCCTGATTTTAACTGAGGATCAGAAGTCTGAGATAGAAAAGATGGGCAAGGCTCTGAAAAACCGGCAATACCTGCGAGAGATCGGACTTTATGAAATAGGCAAGCTTCTTTTTGTCGGCCCGCCGGGTACAGGCAAGACCTCTACCGCCCGGGCTCTTTCCAGCTGGTTTTCCCTTCCCATTGTAGAGGTTCGCCTCTCCATGATCACCAGCCAGTATTTGGGAGAGACCTCTAAGAACATCGACAAGGTCTTTGAGCTGGCCAAGAGGCTGTCCCCCTGCATACTGCTTATTGATGAGTTCGACTTCGTGGCCAAGACCAGGACCTCGGATGAGCATGGAGCCATGAAGAGGGCCGTCAACTCGCTCCTAAAAGCCATAGATGAGATCAGCCTGGTGGAGCACGGCGTTCTGCTCCTGGCGGCCACCAATCACCCTCAGCTACTGGATTATGCTGCCTGGAGGAGGTTTGACAAGGTATTGAGCTTCCCACTGCCGGACCAGGATATGAGGCGCATGATCCTGGACAAGGTATTGTCTCGCATTGATGCCGACGTAGATACGGCCGCGTTAGCAGGCGCGACGGAGGGCTACTCGGGCTCGGACCTGCGGTTGGTGATCAGGGAAGCCGTGCTCAATGCACTCCTGGAGGATCGCAAACATCTAACCCAGGAAGATCTGGATATTTCTGTAGATGAGTTCCGGCGCAGGATATCTGATTACAAGCGGAGCGTTACGGCATGAAGTACGAAATGCGGACGGCATGAGGACGGCATGAAGGTCACGCTCCTGGGCACGGGTGACGCCATCGGCACACCCAAGATCGGCTGCAAGTGTCCGGCCTGCATGGATGCCTTGCGAGGAGGACGCAGCCGCAGGATGAGGTTTTCCATCCTTATCGAGTCGGATGAAGATGAAGGCCGGGTTTTGGTGGACAGCAGCCCTGATTTGCGCTGGCAGCTTTTGAAGAAGGATATATCCAGTGTGGACGGCGTGATTTGGACGCACGCCCATTACGATCATTATGCCGGCTTTGGGGATTTTCACCGGGTGCAAAGCCATGTGGATGTCTATGCTTTGAAGGACACCATGGACTATATCCTAAACTATCTTTATTTCCTAAATCCCGTGCGCCATGACGTCCTAGCCTATCGGCCCTTTGATATTGCAGGAATGCAGTTCACCCTCTTTCCAGTCAACCATCCGCCCACGGAGACAGTTGGGGTACGAATTGACGACGGCAATAAAGTGGTGGTGATCACCAGCGACACCAAGATGGAGCTTCCGGCACAAAGCCTGGAGCTGATGAAGGATGCCGATCTGATGCTGGCGGATGCCATTACTCCGCCGGGCTACACCATCAGTAAGCACATGACGGCAGACGAGGCCATGGCCCTGGGAGAGAGTTTGGGCGCGAAACGGCTGCTGCTCACGCACCTGAGCCACCTTTATCCGCCCCACGAAATGGCTCTCAAGAAATGGCCGCTGGGCCATGACATGATGGAAATCGTGCTGTAAGATAAAATAAAGGTAATGGAATAAATCAAGTCATCTTAACCAGCGTCTAATGACGTTTCCACCACAGAGGCACAGAGTTCACAGAGAACGCACAGAGCTACTAACAAAAAAATGGAAAAATATAAATAAGGTTTGATTCTGACGTTGGTGGTGTTCATGAAAATAATAACTATTTTAATCATTCTAATGCTACAAACGCTGGCTGTGATGGCCATATCTGTTGCGCCAGGAGCCCTGGAGAAGGCTGCTGAAAATGGATTAGCAGCAATTGCACCCAATGATTTTAACGCCACTCTAAATTATAGTTATGAGGAAATTGACCGTCATGCTTTGAATGTACCCGCCTCAGCCGAAAGCTCGGTACAAGCCCTGGCTGCCTACTTGATCGAGCCGGCAAAAAATGATCGCGAGAAGGCCAGAGCCATATTCCGTTGGATCACCGAGAACATCGACTACAATGTGGAGGTTCTTTTTAAGGGAGGCAGCGGGGCCACTAATTCAGAGGATGTTTTGAAGAGCCGAAAATCGGTCTGCTACGGCTATTCCGATCTCTTCCTCTCCCTGGCCAAAGAAGCGGGGCTGGAGGCCGTGAGGATCAGCGGCTACGGAAAGGGATACGGCTACCAGCCGGGCAAGAACGTCTCCGGTCCCGCCAATCATGCCTGGAATGCAGTGAAGATAAACGGGACCTGGTATTTGATGGACTCTACCTGGGGGGCGGGATATGTGAGCGGGGACGGCAAGTACGTGCGCCGCTTCGATGATCACCTTTTTATGACGCCGCCCAACCAGTTCATCTTTGATCACTTCCCGGAGGACGCCCAGTGGCAGCTTCTTGACAAGCCCGTTTCCAAGCGGGAGTTTGAGAATTGGGTCTTTCTGAAAGCGGAATTTTTTAACCTGGGCCTGAAGCTTGGCCAAAAAAATGGTACGATAAGCGCGGATAAGCAGATCAATGTCTCCATTTATGCTCCGGAGGATGTGCTGATGATGGCAAAGCTGGAGTATGCGGACCACCGGATGGCGGGGGGGACGCTGGATGGCCGCACATTTTGCCAGAGAGACGAAGAGCGGTATGATATTTATGCACAGTTTCCTGGGCCTGGAAGCTATATTTTGAAGGCGTATGCCAAGCAGAAGGATGAGCCGGGCGACTACAACTCCGTTTTAGAATACCGGATCAATGCTGCTTCCGGCGGGGGCGCCGGCTTTCCCATGGCTTTCGAAAAGTTCCGCGAAGCCGGGGCCTATCTCTACGGGCCATTGGAGGGCAAACTGTTGGCCGGGTCGAGCTACCTGTTCCTGATCAGGGTTCCGGGTGCCCAAGAGGTGGCTGTGGTGTGCGGGGAGGAATGGACGCATCTCGCGATGCGAGGGGTGGATCTGTTCGAAGGGAATGTGACTGCCAAGAAGGGGGATGTGGGGATCTATGCGAATTTTGGGGGAAAAGGATGGGGGGGGCTGGTGAGGTATGATTTGGTATAAATAACTTTATATTATTATTAGTATTAATATTATTATTAAAATATATATTGTTCGACATTCCTACTGGAGGCAATTATGTGCCCACCTTATAAGTTCGATAAAACTTATGAAATAGATGAATATAACTAGTATAATACTAGGATAATGGTCGATTCTTGTTATATCATTATACATAGAACTATTTTTTAGCAATAATTTTATAATTTTCCACGATTTGATAAACGTATGCATATAAACACAAGCCAAATTATGGCTAGATCTCTTAATATTAAAAAAATTACTGAGAGAAATGAGCATTCTTCATATGAATCTATAATTATCAGCAAGTCAAATGGCGTAAATGAGCAGTTACCACCTTCACAGCTCATGAAGCTAGGACATTTATTTCCGCACGATCCGCAATTATCTTCATCCTTTGGAGTATCCACGCAAGTTCCATCACATTCTATCTTGCCGCTAGGACAGGCGCAAGTTCCATCGTTGCAGCTCATTCCACTGGGACATTTATTTTATCACAATACCCCGATGCTCGCATCGGGGATAAAGGGCATGCGTGTTCGACTTAGGTTTGGATCTGCTTAACCTGGTTCCCCTTTTATGCGGCGGCGTCTTGGATGCCCAGCAGCTTGCTGCGTTGGTGCGCCGCCGCCGTTTCACTTTTAGTTTGAAATGAATATCATCCAGCTTGCAGCGGTGGGAACCGTTTTACTCTTTATTCCCATGCTCCTTTGATGAGTATATAACGTCAAGAGTTTCAGGACTCCACATGCGAAAGAACAAGGAGAAATTTACTTATATTACGGTCGAAGATTTACCTTCATTCGCTATTACTAAACAAGATCTTTTGGAGGGATATTTTCTTGGCTGATAATAAGAAAAAAGAAGGGTGTAAATCAAAACCTAGCAAAAATCTGTCCTGGAAGACTATTGCAACTATGATTATGATTTTTGGCATGATCGGATCTGTTGCAGTTATGGCCCAGGAAGGACAGATTATAAAGGAAATTCAAATTAAGAATAAAATACATGATAAAGAGGTCTTATATAAATTTCCTGAGCCTATTTTGCTATATCCAGGAAATACTATTAAGCTTCACTGCGTTGTTATACCCACGCTGAATTACGATATTAAGAGAGGCTATTTAAACATCACCAGGAAAGATGGTGGAATTAGTCCTAAACCCTTCCCATTAAAAGTGATTTCGAACAGGACGATAAATAATAATGTCACCTGGATTCTCAGCGATGAGGACAAAGAAGGAGTTTACATAGCCAGCATTGACATTGTGACTACTGATATTAACTTTCCCGACGCAGGGGCATATGTCTCCTTGAACGTGGTCCCAGCAGGAACTCCTATAATTATAAAATTCGAGGATCTTAATGGAGATGGAAAGTTCGATGAGGGAACAGAGAAGAGCCTGCGCGGCTGGGAGTTCAGGGTAGTGGATCCCAATGGCAAAGCCACTACGGTTGAAACAGGAAATAATGGAACGATAAACATTGATCCTGCCGCCGTGGGAGATAAATATTCCATTACCGAAGACCCACTCCGCAAAGCCTCAAAGGGATGGGAATCTGCACCTCCAAAAGAGCTGAATAATGGTGTGTACACTGTAGAAAAGGGCGAAAAGAAACTTTACTTTGCTAACAGGCTAAAGCCTGCTTCTCTTGTAATCCAAAAATTCGAGGATCGGAATGAGAACGGTTATTACGATGAAGGTGAAGGTCTTCCCAACCGGGCCTTCCAGGTGACATCCATTGATGGTCCTGATTTCTCCCAGAAGGTGACCACCAATAGCACTGGCATCGCAGTTGTAACCGATATACCCTTCCAGTCCGTCACCGGACTTCCCAATGATAATCCCATGCAGAGATATTCCATAACCGAGGCCCCGAGGGCAGGATGGGTGCCCGTCCAGTCCATGGTTAAGGAATTGTATCCCGGAGATATCACTACTATGCCCATCGAGAACGTCATCCTGGGCGGCAGAATCATCATCCACAAGTACGAGGACATCAATGGCAACAACAAGTATGACAGGGAAGAAGGATGCTCCAACTGGGCTATTACCTTAACTGGTCCCGGCGCCAATCTGAGGGCTTCTACCAATGAGAGCGGATTTGCCGTATTCGATATCGGATTCAAATCCGACCCGGCAAGGCCGGGAGAGCTGCCCAGAAACACCTACATCATCCACGAGGAGCCAAGAGACGGCTGGATACGGGTAAAGGATCAAAATGTCTTACTTGGTCCCAATGAAGAAAAGGTATTAGACATTCTCAATGTACCTGAATCAGGATTAATCGTTGTGCGCAAGTACGAGGATAAAAACGATAACAAGAATGCTGATGCAGGCGAGGAGCGAGCGGGCTGGACCTTTAGTCTCCAAGGTCCGGGGGTTAGAAATCCAACTGCTACAACCAACGAAAGCGGAATGGCATCATTTGTAGTTGATTTCACATCGGACCCGGGCAATCCCTGCCAGCCGCCTGCACGCAAATTCATCATCCATGAAGTGCCTAAGGATGGTTATGAGTTACAGCGAGATCAAGAGGTTGAGCTTGCTCCGGGAGATGTCAGCCAAAGCAGATTCCTTAACAGAATTCCGCCTGTAAACCTGGCCATCCAAAAGTTCTATGATGCCAATAAAAACGGAATTAGGGATCAGGGCGAAGACGACGGCAAAAGATATCCGCTAGAAGGATGGGAGTATAGCGTCACATACCAGGACGCTACGAAAACCTACGTCACTGATGTCGATGGCAGGATTAGTGTTATTCTTCCCGGAGTGCTGCCTGAGGCCGTCTGCACTATTACGGAAAAACTCTCGGACAAGCCGGGCTGGATATGCACCACATCCAATCCACGGCAGGTGAGGATATCAAGCAAAGCTCCAACACAGTTGGTTGAATTCGGCAATAGGGTCAACAGTCTCATCTTCAAGAAGTTCAACGACACAAATCTTAATCGCAAGCAAGATGGTGCTGAAGAAGGTTTGCCGGGCTGGAGTTTCAATATAGAGGGTCCGGACGGCAGGACAATCCCCACAGATGCCACTAATATTGAAGGCATCACTACTGCAAAAGGCCTGATGCCGGGAAGGTATATCGTCAGAGAGGTTCTGCAAAATGGCTGGATCAATACAACGCTTCTGGCCGTTTCTGTAGATATCAAAGCTGGTGAAGATGTTGTTGTGCCGCCTTTCGGCAATGTCAAATCGAGCCGGGTTGAAATATTTAAGTTCAATGATACAAACCGAAATGGAATATATGATTCGGGCGAAAGCGGCTTGCCTGGCTGGATTTTCACAGTCAAATGCCCCAACGGCAGTGTATTTACTGCAAGGACTACCAACGGGGATGGAATCACTGCCTTGGAAAGGTTGACTCCAGGAGCCTATATCGTAACTGAGACCACTGTTGAGGGCTGGCTTAGCACAACGCCCACTATCAGAATAGTCAATTTAAGCATTGGAGTCAGCAATATGCAGTCCTTCGGCAACTACTATTGTCTGCGCTGTCACAGAATCAATGATGAGCCAAAGAACCCCATCAGCACCGATTCGGAGATCACCGTGATAAAGGATGTAAGCAATATCTCTGCCGAGAAGATCGATAGGGATAACGGCTATGTCATCGACTATAATATCACGCTCTGTCCATCCCGTACATTGGGGGACATTGCGGACATTCCCACCGATATTGTGATCGCTGTCGATAACTCACCCAGCATCAACAATCTCAGCGAATCGGCAATCGAGGGTGTGCAAAAGCTTGCCGGAGATATTGCGGCAAACGATAAGAAGCACGTTACAAGGATCGGACTGGTCTCATGGAGCGATGAGAAAAACAGCAGGATAGAGGTGCCTCTCATTGATAACTACACGGAAGTTGCAGCCAGAGGAGCTAAGATAAAGTTCGCTGAAGGCGAGTATACCAACTATTCGACCGGCCTTGATACGGCTCTGAAAGCTTTTGACGATGCCGGCATCGTTGGCGGAAAAGAAAAGAAGATCGTTTTCATTACTGACGCCAGCGATAGTGGATATATAAAGCCGGCGAATATCGCAGATGCACGTTTATCTGGTTATACGATATTCGCTATAGTAGTAGGTGATATGAAGGATACAAAAGCCTCCCGGATGCTCAACAACCTGGCCAAGAACCAAAACGGATATGTCATCCAGCTCAAAGATCTCTCCGCGCTGGGTGAAGCTCTCGTCAAGACGGCCACTGCTGGCTCGAAGATGAAGAATGTGCATCTTGTTGAGGTGCTGCCCAACTATCTGGCTCTGCTCAACAGCACGACAACCGATGATCAAGGCAAGGTCCGTCTCAACGGAGACAGCAAGGATTGGACTACCACTACTATCACCTGGGATATTGGCGATCTTTCCGGCTGCTGGAGCACAGATTTCCAGGCGGTCTTCTGCTGGAAACTGCCTGCTGATGTAAACCAGCCGAAGTTGGCTTCCTATGTCAATTACACCGATGAGAAGGGCATGAGCAGGACACTCACCCTACCGGAGCATGAGATTAACATAGTGCCGACTTTAGGCCAAACCTCCTTGCCGGTTCCGGCTAAGCCAGTGGAAAAGGAAACGCCCGGTTTTGAGGCGCTCTTCGCGGCGATAGGAATATCTTTGGCAGGATATCTCTATCGCAGGATGGTGCACTGAGGAAAATTAGAGAACGATGGGGCTACGGGGGCCCCATCCGAAACTTCTTTTTTATCAATAAAATGTATTGTGTGGATTTCGGCAAGATGCTCCGCCCTTGGGCGCACTGCATAGCTGACAGGGGAGCGCACGTTCTCCTTCGTTTCCATTGGCTGCAATCCAGTTGTCCAGTCCTCCTTTCAGCGCCATGAAATCTTCCTGCCCTATGCAGCGCAGGGCCCGGCTGTCGCCTCTCCCGAGCACGCGTGTTCGGGCAGCCGGGCCCGCCTGGCAGGCGGCGCAGCAGCCCATAATTGTCCTTCTTTCATCGGAACTTCGCGCCTTCGCGTGAATCCGTGGTCTTGGCCCGCCTGGCCTCCTGCCCCCTAGTCCCCGCCAGGCAAGCCAGTCTGCCCTGATGAGCGGCGCAGCCCGGAGGCCTATGGCAGCGGCCAGGAGCGAGAGCCGGGCGAGGCCTGCCCACGGCCCGCAAGGATCGTCAAGCCGGAGACTGCCTCGAATCTCTTTGCGCGTCCTTTGTGCCTTCGTGCCTTTGTGGTGAAATCGTTAGTTTTCAGGTTATAATTATCTGCTAATATTAACCGCAAATCGCAATCGTCTCCAAAACCCAGCCCCTTGGAAAAGCCGCCTCCGCCTGACCCTCAGGCCCGACCGGCCTCCCGTGCCCAAGTGCGAACGTGTGCGGGCGGGCCCGGAGCCCGGCTGCGTCCGCTCGCTTACGGGCGCGGGAGCCACGCGTGCGGGCTCAGGAAAAACTAAGTTAAAAATTAGGAGAAATCATCCTTGCCGATAAATATTAAAAGCTTGGGCATCCTATATTTTATTGAGAAAAATGACAACCCTCGCTAGGTTCGTTGAGCAATTGCCTCTTGACATTCAAAAAGAAGTTCGGAGCTATGCAGAATTCTTGCTGGAGAAAAGATCTAAAAAGAAGCAAAAGGTGCCGGCTTTTGACTGGGAAGGAGCCCTTGCGGATCTGGGTGAGCAGTATTCTTCTGTAGAACTCCAGCACGAGATCGGAAAGATGCGAGGAGCCTGATGTACCTCCTGGACACGAATATATTTTTGTAAATCTTGCTGCAACGAGAAAAGAGCAAGGCCGCCAAGCATTTGTTTATCGAAAATCCATCCACAGATCTTTTTATAACGGATTTCTCACTTCATTCCATTGGTGTTTTTCTTTTCCAGAGGAATAGACATGAAACCTACGTCAGCTTCGTGAAGGACGTAATAATAAAGACCGGAATAACTGTGATCGGGTTGGATCCGGAAGAGGTTCTCGCTCTGGCAGAAGTCTCGAAAAGGTTCCGTTTGGATTTTGATGATTCCTACCAATACGCCGTCGCACAGAAGTACGGCCTGCAGATAATAAGCTTCGATGCAGATTTTGACCGCACTGAAAAAGGACGCAAGATACCCGAGTTAAAATAAAAACCTAATCATGGCGTCATTGTGGACTCTTTTGGCCTTGGGTTTGCTAGCAGGCGCTCGCCCTCCCGGCCTGGCAGCCCTGTGAGTGGCGGCCCAGGCGGGCCCGGAGCCCGGCTGCTGCCACTCGCTTACGGGCGCAGGAGCACGCGCGGGCGGGGGGCGAGAGGCAAAGCTGAAACTAAAGCGACTCTTAGCTATTTCCAGTGGCTAACCTCAGGTTACTATGGTTTTCCAGTTGTTAGTTCGTCGCTCTGTGCGTACTCTGTGAACTCTGTGGTTGAAAACGTCGTTAGCCACTGGTTATAACCAACGGTTTACGGACTACCACCACAGAGACACAGAGCGCACGGAGGACTCACAGAGGACTCTATCTTTATAATTGCAAACTCGATACAGCAAGAAACAATTTTTCCCGCCAAGGTCTCATGAAAATCCATCCGGAGCCTGGCGACTCTCGTCCTCCCGGCCCGGCAGCCCTGTGGGTGGCGGCCAGGCGGGCCCGGGTGCCCGGCAGCTGCCACTCGCTCACGGGCACGGGAGCACGCGGGCGGGGCGCGACGGTCAGCCCGGCCCCGGTTGTGCCATTGAGCCGGGTGGCCGGGGATACTGTGGGCCTGATGAAGGGCCTTGGGATTGATCCTGCCTATGTTTCGGGAGGGAGTAGGTGAGAGGCGGGAATAGCCCCGCAAAATGGCATCGGATATTTCATTTATGCTCATCCGGATACAGTGGGGCGGAAGATTCAGGCCAGTCTTTTCCGGGCACGCTTTCGGCCTACGAGGCCCAGCTTTAGTCCCATGGCTTTCGATGTGGATGGACGCTTGAATGCCATTGGTGCACCCACAATGGTAATAATCGGGATTCAAGATGTACTGACTCCGCCTACAAATAGCTTCCTGATTGCCAGGAGAATCCAAGGGGTAAAAATTTGAGATATCTTCCTACGTTGCCTAAATAGCCGGTTACAGTGGCTTCCATCATTCCTTGGCCTTCAAGATAGCGCCGGAATCTCTTCAAGGCAGGTTCAAAATCAGTTGTATTTTTTATCTACTCATTTATATTCATTAGTTGCAAAGATAAATCTCCTGGGAGAAAAGGACACAATCCTGTGACACATAAAGACTCAACTTAATTAAAAATCGCTAACGAAAGAGCACTTTAATGGGGCCACGGCGATTTGAACGCCGGTCACAGGACCCCCAGTCCTGTAGGATACCAGGCTACCCTATGGCCCCGCATGGCGCACCCTAGGATGCAGAGGTGGCATATAAGGATTTCCCATGGTCCCGGGGACAAGGCTTCGCTTCCTCTCCGAGCCTCAATGCTATCGGACGGTGATATCTTTTAGCGGACGGGTGGCCAAAGGTGCAGAGCCCAAAAACATGTGCCAAAAGAGGGGACAAAAAACACTGGACAATTGGGTCTTTTTTCGCCCCTCTTCCAATTCTTAATAATACTTGGGTTTGGGTGGCTCAGGCTGAGGATTCAATTGGTCAATTGGGTTCTTTGACATCCCTATCTTTCCCATGACATTTGGCACTATTCCTGAGTTTCTGATGCCGGATGCGTCTGCCAATACCCCAGTCGTAGCGCCGAATGATGAAAGTCCTACATCTGAGATCCAGGTGTGTCCGGGCTGAGACCTGACGACTGAATCAACCAGCGTTGAGAGCACCAGGCGGTGGATCTCATTGCCCCAATTGGCATAGTAAATGCTTCCATCCCGGTAGGCCATGCCGGTTATTGGAGCATTATTGCTGGTGTAGATCCTGCTGACAGTTCCGCCGGATACTCGATAGATAGAGGCAGGGATCTGGTTTCCTGAGCTGAGGTAAAGATTGCCATCCGAGTCATGGATGAAATCTCCTGCCCAAAAACCATCGACATCTGAGAGCCTCACGGTATAATAGGGAGTTGCAGCCCCTCCTGATAAGAGGTAGATCTGACCGTCTGCGCCAGCTCCACTAGACTCGCTAAAATAGATCTCAAGTCCGCCGGAATCAGTTGGGTAGTATTCCAGGTCCCTGATATAAGTGCTATGCGTGTAGGCCACCTGATCCGTAGTAGTCCAGGTCCCGCCTGTGGTCCTTGTGGCCAGGTAGATCTTATTATCATTAGCATTCACATAGTATAGCTTCTCTGGCACATAAGGATGGAAGGCAAAGGTGTAGATGTTTCCGGACGGGCGGGCGAAATAGACATTCTCACTTCCGCTCATAGCAGACGAGTAAACCTTTCCTGGGTTTTCCATTGCATCTGCGAAATAGATGGTGGCCGGACCCTGTGCCATAGCTGCAATTGACGTCAGAGATATAAAAAAAATTAGCAATAGCAGTATCTTTACCGGAGCTGAAATTCGATTCATTTTAACATCCCTTCTGATCGAGATATTAATAGTAAATGATGATATATAAATTTATTCTTGATAGATCTATTATCCTCTGTTCTTCACTCCCACATACATCATCCATCCCCCCACCAGCACAGTAATTCCGAAGAGAACCAGGCTTTGCAGTCCCATGCCGTTGGGCAGATCGAATATGACCACCGCGCCCATGATCACGCTGCCGGCGCCCATGAGAATCACACCAAGCCTGGCCGAGAAGAGATAGGTTATGAAGCCCAAAGCGATGAGGGCCGCGGCAATCAATAGCGGCGTTGAAAATAATGGGATGGACAGATTCATGATTTCCCCGTCCTTTTGCTGCATACTTATAGTTTCTCATACTGGATTGGCAGGTCCAAGTTCGTCATCTATTTACCTTAGCATCCCATATTTCTCAGCGATGAAGCGTATTTACATGGATCACTCTGCCACCACTCCCGTGGCGGCGCAGGTCTTGCAGGCCATGATGCCCTACCTTTCCGATAAGTTCGGCAATGCCTCCAGCCTGCACAGCTTTGGCCTGGAGGCAAAAGAGGCTCTGGAAGAATCCCGAGAGAAGGTGGCAAAACTCCTGGGAGCGATGCCGGAGGAGATCATCTTCACTTCGGGGGGCACAGAGTCCGACAATTTAGCCTTAAAAGGCATAGCTCGGCGCAATAAGGATAAGGGCAAACATATTATCACGACCTGCGTCGAGCATCCTGCCATCCTGGAAACCTGCCGCAAACTGGAAAAAGAGGGCTTTGCCGTCACCTACCTGCCCGTGACGAGCGAGGGACTGGTGGACCTGGCAACACTTGAGGCGGCCATTCGCCCCGACACCATTCTCATCTCGGTCATGCACGCCAACAACGAGATAGGAACCATCCAGCCGCTGGAGGAGATTGGCAAACTGGCTGCGGAAAAGGACATCTACCTGCATACTGATGCCGTGCAGAGCGTGGGCAAGATTCCCACAGATGTAAACGCCCTTGGTGTCGATCTGCTCTCTCTTTCCGCCCACAAGCTCTACGGGCCCAAAGGCGTGGGAGCGCTCTACATTCGCCGGGGCACAAAACTGGAGAGCATCGTCCAGGGCGGCGGGCACGAAAGAGGCCTGCGCTCGGGAACGGAGAATGTGGCGGGCATCGTCGGCCTGGCAAAAGCGGCAGAGCTGTGTTGTGAAGGCATGGCCGCAGAGGGGCAGAGGCTGACAAAGCTGCGGGATCAACTTGTAAGCCAGGTCCTGGGAAAGGTCAAGGATGCCTGGATCAATGGAACCATGAAGGGAAGGCTTCCCGGAAGCCTGAATTTCGGCTTCAAATATGTGGAAGGCGAATCGCTGCTGCTTTTCCTCGACTCCAAAGGCATAGCCGTCTCCACGGGATCGGCCTGCTCCTCGCATAAGCTGCAGCCCAGCCACGTGCTGCTCTCTTTGGGCCTCCAGCCGGAAGATTGCCACGGCTCCCTGAGAATCACCATGGGCCGATCGAACACAACGGAAGAGGTAGACTATGTGGCCCAGTGTATAGCCGAAGCGGTGGAGAGGTTCAGAGGCATATCAGCTCTGGGAAGAGTGTGATAATTATAAAGAAAAGATGAAAAAGGCTGCCCGATCAATGCTCGGCGGCCTTTCTGGCAGCAACCGCGATGCCGCGCTTGATCTGTAGCATCTCCTCAGGCGCGAGCACGGCTGTTCCCGTGGCCAGCAGTTGATCCTGAGAGTTCACAACCAGCACCTCTTCCCCAGCCCGAATCTGTGGGTCCACGCTTAAAACATGCTTGGCAAAGAGATTGCCGCCTTTGGCGACGAATGGCGCGGCATCCTCCGAAGCCACAACCCGCAGATGGGGGCTTTCGAACCGGGCGTGCAGCCGTCTTGCGCCCATCATGCTGAGCGTCAAGAGGTTGTCGCTGGCCCGAACTGTGACGATCCTCTCCTTTCCCGAGTAGAGGTACCTAAGCCGCCGCGTTTTGGAGAGGCTGTAGGTTGTGTCATCAAGAAAAAGGGCCTCGCCTGCACCTCTACCAAACTGGTAATCGGCAATAATCCTGGCACGCTTTAGCATCTCATGTCCTTAAAACTGCAGATAATAAAGAGTTATGGTTTCTACAAAACGGTGTCAAAGTAAAACACCAGGAAGACCCGCTCTCTTCAGGGAGTGGGAGGAATTGGGTAGTTTACCACCATAATCTATTTTGCTCTCCTCATTGCATCTCCTCCAATCCTGATATGATATACCGGTGATTTGATTGAAGCCTTTAAGCGTTGAAGATCCCGAAATCGCAGCCGCGATCCAGGCTGAGCTGGAGCGGCAGCGAAATAACATAATTCTGATCGCCTCTGAGAACTTCGCAAGTAGAGCCGTCATGGAAGCCCAGGGCTGCGTCATGACCAACAAGTATGCGGAAGGCTACCCAGGCAAACGCTACTACCGCGGCACGGCCTGTGTGGACGTGGCAGAGAATCTGGCTCGCGAGCGCTGCAAGAAGCTCTTTGCCGGCGCAGAGCATGTCAATGTGCAGCCGGTGAGCGGCACCCAAGCCAATATGGCAGCCTACTTTTCCGTGCTCAAGCTTGGCGACACCATCATGGGCATGAATCTGGCCCACGGCGGCCACCTCTCGCACGGCAGCCCGGTCAACTTCTCGGGCAAGATGTACAAAATCGTGCCTTACAGCGTCTCGCCCGATACAGAGATGCTCGACTACTCCGAGATGGCGGCCATAGCCAGAAAGAACAGGCCGCAGCTCATAGTGGTGGGCGCCTCCAGCTATCCCAGAACCATAGACTTCAAGGTCGTCCGCGAGATTGCCGATGAGGTCGGGGCAAAGGTCATGGCCGACATAGCTCACATCGCGGGCCTGTGTGCCGTGGGCGCGCATCCCTCACCCGTGCCCTACTCGGATATCGTTACCACTACTACTCATAAGACCCTGCGCGGACCGAGGGGCGCACTGATCATTTGTAAAGAGGAGCTTGCTGCTGCCGTAGATAGATCCGTCTTCCCGGGCACTCAGGGCGGGCCTTTTATGCATGCCATAGCCGCAAAAGCGGTGGCTTTCAAGGAAGCGCTGGCACCCGAGTTCAAAGAATACCAGTTCCAGGTGGTCAAGAACGCTCGTGTCCTGGCGAACAGGCTTCTGGAAAACAAGTTTGATCTGGTCTCAGGCGGCACGGACAACCACCTCATGATGGTCAAGCTGATCAAAGAAGGCATAACCGGTAAAGTGGCCGACGAAACCCTCGAGAGAGCGGGCATAACCCTGAACAAGAATATGATCCCCTTCGATCCGGCCACGCCATTCGTCACCAGCGGCATTCGCATCGGCACACCTGCCATGACAACCAGGGGCATGATGGAAAAACAGATGGTGCAGATCGCCGATATGATCACCTCAGTGATTCGCGATATTACGAACGAAGAGACGATAGCCGACGTTCGCAGACAGGCCAGTGAGCTGTGCGGGCAGTTCCCGCTCTATCCGGACCTGGCATGATAATCGATGGAAAAGCTCTGGCGGCGGAGGTTGAGGTCGAGACGGCCCGAAGGGTAAAAAAGCTGGCAGAGAGGGCAATTGTGCCGGGCCTGGCAACAGTGCTGGTGGGAGAAAATCCCGCCTCAGAGATGTACATCCGGCTCAAGCATTCCGCCTGCACTAGGGTAGGCATTCGATCCGAGAATGTGGTGCTTCCCGAGAACAGCTCTGAAGAAGAGCTCATAGCCAGAATATTGGAGCTGAACGACCGTCCGGACATAAACGGCATTCTCCTGCAACTGCCGCTGCCGAGAGGCCAGAGCCCGCAAAGGGCCATGATGAGCATAATGCCTGAGAAGGATGTGGACGGATTTCATCCGGTGAACATGGGCGCTCTTCTTCTGGGCACGGAGCGCCTCGTACCCTGCACACCAAGGGGAATCATCTATGCCCTGGAGCGGCTGGGCAAGAAGCTGGAGGGGGCGGAGGCCGTGATTGTGGGCCACAGCAATGTTGTCGGCAAGCCTCTGGCGGCCATGCTGCTCAGCCGCAATGCTACGGTGCAGGTCTGCCACGTCTTTACCAAAGATCTGGCCGAGCACACCCGAGATGCTGAGATATTGGTAGTAGCCGCAGGCGTTCCGGCCCTGATCAAGAAGGAGATGGTCCGGCCAGGGGCCATTGTCTTTGATGTGGGCATCAACCGGGTTGGAGATAAGACGGTGGGCGATGTGGATTACGAGGCCGTAAAGGATATTGCCTCGGCCATAACCCCAGTTCCGGGCGGGGTAGGACCGCTCACGGTGGCCATGCTGCTCTCCCAGACCGTTTTGGCGACGGAGAACCAGGCTAAGTAAGCATAAAATGCAGCGAAAATAAACCACAAAGATCACAAAGCTCACAAAGGACGCACAAAGCGCCTAACCGACATGACATCCGCAACTAAAATGAAGAGGATTTGATATGTCCCTGGTCATAGCACTGGCAGCCAGCCGGGAGGCAGTAATTGGAGCCGATCGGCGGGCCATCGCTTTTGTAGGCCCTTGCCCCAAGCTGGAAGAGGAGCTTTACTCCGGGCAGATCAAAAATGATCAGGAGCTGGCAGACAGAGCCAGAGAGCTAGGCGCCACTTTGCAGATCTCTGACGGCAGGGAGAAGGTCTGGAGGCGGGGGGATTTGCTGGTGGGAGAGGTCACCGAAATATCGGCCAGGCTCTCCCGGCGCAGAAGAATTTACCTCACACCTGGGTCCAGTTTGCAGGTGGACGTAATATGCAGGGAAGATGCCGACGCCGCAGATGGTGCAGGTGAGAAAGGCGCAGGCGGCGGCGAAGCGAAGATCAGAGCCTGGGACGGCGTGGGATGCATAGTCTTTGGCAACCGCATCACTCAGAAGCTGGCCTATGAAGAGGTGGGCCGGGCGGGGGGAAGGGTAAACGAGGTTCTCATCAAGAGCATTCTTGTCAAAGCAGGGGAGAGTACGGCATCGGTAAGCCGTGAGCATATTGTTTTGCATAGCCTTGTCAAGCAATCCAATCCCAAAGCAGCCCTTCTAAAGGCTCTGGAGGAGGACTGCAAAGAGAGCGGCTGGAGGCTATGCGCTCCGCAGTGATCCTGGCCGGCGGAAACGGCCGCCGCCTGGGAGCGGAAAAGTCGCTCCTGGAGTTCGAAGGAAAGCCGCTCATCTGCTGGACTGCGGAGCGGCTCAGCATGACGGCTGATGAAATAGTAGTAGTGGCCCGGGATGGGGCTCATGCCGAACGCCTGGAAGGGATAATCTCGGATTTTGCCCCTCCCGCGGAGCCGAAAGTCACCTTCACCTGGGATCGCGTGGCGGGATTTGGGCCGGTGGCGGGCCTCTCTGCCGGGATGAAGGAAGCGCGTGGGAACTTTGCCTTCGCCACGGGGTGCGATCTGCCGTTTTTAAACCTTCAGGTAATCGAGAGGCTCTTCGAGCTGGCCGGCGAAGAGGACTTTGACGCGGCGGTTCCCGTGCAGAGTAATGGTTTTTTCGAGCCGCTTCACTGCGTCTACCACCGCAAAAAAATGCTGCTGGCCTGCGAGAGGGCTATGGAAAAGGCGGAGCGCAGAATTCATGCACCACTACAGGAGTTACGCGTCAGACGTGTCTGTGTAGATCTGCTGCGCCCCCTGGATCCCGATCTTCTCACCTTCTTTAATCTGAATACCAGAGAAGATCTGGAAAAGGCCAGAGCGCTCTGGCTGGATCACGGGCCCGGGTAGATAGGTAGAGCCGGGATGAGACCAATTTCTAAACGTATTGCTTGAGCACCTGATAGATAATGTAGACTACTACTACAAAGAGCACTATTCTCATCAGCCACCAGAAGGTTCCCCAGAGAACCAGGGCCACCAGGATGGCCAGTAGTATGAGAACCAGATTCTTCTCGCGGCTTAAGCCAGGGCGTGGCAGGCTAAAGTTACCCCTATGCATGGCAGCCCATCAACAACGGTAGTATTAATTGTTTTCCTATGAACATGAACCAAAAGCATTATACATCCCCATTCCTCTTGTGAGGATTGGTGAATGTGCATTGGATAAGCTTGAGCTGGTGATGAGAAATACTGAAGAGATAGTGACGGTAGACGAACTCAAGGGCCTTTTGGAGCAGAGCCGCAGGCCGCGCGCCTACGTGGGCTACGAGACGAGCGGCAAGGTACATCTGGGCCACATGCTCACGGTCAATAAGCTCCTGGACCTGCAGAAGGTGGGCTTTGACGTCGTCGTCCTTTTAGCCGATCTGCATGCCTTCCTCAATGAGAAGGGCACCCTGGAAGAGGTGAGAAAAATTGCCGACTACAACCGGGACTGCTTCATGGCCCTGGGCTTAGACCCGGAGAGAACGGAGTTTGTCTACGGCACAGATTATCAGCTCAAGCCGGACTACATGCTTAAGATTCTGCAGATAGCCAGGAACACCACGCTCAACCGAGCCAAGAGGAGCATGGATGAGGTCTCCAGAAGTGCGGAGAACCCCATGGTATCGCAGATGATCTACCCGCTCATGCAAGCCATCGACATCGCCGATTTGAAGATCGACCTGGCAGTGGGCGGCATTGATCAGAGGAAGATTCACATGCTGGCTCGTGAGGAGCTGCCCCGCCTGGGCCTGCCCGCGCCGGTGTGCATGCACACGCCTCTCATCGCCGGCCTGAATGGAGAGAAGATGTCCTCCTCCAAGGGAAACAACATTGCTGTGGACGAGCCGGCAGAGGACGTGGAAAAGAAGATCAAGAGCGCCTTTTGTCCCGCAAAAGTGGTGGAGAACAATCCCGTGCTGGCCATATGCAAGTATCACGTCTTCCCCAGGATTGAGGCGGGGATGACTATCAAGAGACCTGCCAAGTTCGGCGGGGATGTTTCTTATCAGAACTACGAGACAATGGAAGCGGACTACGTGAGCGGGGCCCTGCACCCCATGGATCTCAAAAAGGCCTGCGCAGAGTGCATGAACGAGATACTGGCGCCGGTGAGGGAGAAGATGGGATAAAAGGAAATATGCAGTCTAGCATTTGAAATGGCTAGGTTTAGGAAGGTGCATCTGCGGGATGTGGGCTTCAACAGACGATTGCCTGACTTCTCCAGCTTTTCATGAGCCACTCGAAGCCCCACCCCACGCAGTTAGAGAATTTAGATAAATAAATATTCTTAGTAGATATTACTTTAGATGGCTGAGAAAGAGCAGGTTTCCTCTTTATTGGCAATTAATCCTACATTCCGCACTTTCAATCCATCCTGTAATAATTTTCGCATTCTCGGCCC
>JBAXWY010000040.1:0-26143 GCA_037128175.1 Methanothrix sp. | reverse complement strand
TTACCCTCTTTGCGATCCGGGCCAACTTTGTCTGGGCTTTCTTCCGGTTATTGGAACCCGGCTTCTTGCGGTGCAACGATTTATTGGCAGCCCGATTTTTCTTCTCAGCTTGGACATGGTACTTTGGATAGTCGAAGTACTGACCGTCCGTTGTTACGGCTGCATGAGTGATGCCAAGGTCTACTCCGATCGCGGTCTTGGGCTTCAGCTTGGTTGGATTCTCAAGCTCGGTCGTAAATATGACATACCATGCATTTGTCTTATCTCGCTTGATGGAACAGGTTTTGATCCTGCCAACAATAGGCCTATGCACAAAGGTTCTAATGCCGCCGGAAATTTTTGACAGTATCAGCCTGGTGCCGTTCAGCTTGAACCCTGACTGAGGATAGGTAATCGAGCTATAACGGTTAATGGACTTGAACCGAGGGTAGCCTTTTTTTTGAGCCCCTTCGCGAACTCTTCGAAAGAAGTTATCAAAGGATTTCTGAAGCCTCCTTAAGACATCCTGTTCGACCTGAGAATGGACGGCATTGAGGTATGGATTTGACTGTTTCTCAAAAACCAGCAAAGCTGCCTGATCTTCGTAAGATCTGGTTATGCCTTCGCGTTCCCAGGCATTTTTGCGATCAGCAAGTGCTTTATTCCAAAGATGCCTGCAGGTATCCAGCGTTAAGGCCAATTGTGCTTCTTGTTGCCTGTTTGGGTATAGCCGGAACTTGTAGGCCGTTTTCATATTAACTTAATGTGGTCGTTCCATGCTATATTAAGTCAATTAGTGCGCAGCGAAAGTAATCATGACAGGGGTACGATTCATCCCCAGCCTGAAGTCTGGGGTCTTCTCTACCCCTGTACCCAACAAGATAAATGGTGGTTATTTGGTTATCCATAAGCTGGTGATTTCCTTGTTTCCAGACAGATACATCTTATTAGGTCTCATGGCCCTCGTTTTTGCCTGCATGCTGATATCCGGATCAATTGCATCAAACACCAGTATCGACTCGAATGCGTTCATCGATGCTGGTTGTTCTATCGATGGTTACCGTCTTAATTGTGGCAGCTTGGGACTTGAGGAGAGATTTGGCTGCATGCAGATCTCTAACGCTTCTCGCGCATTAGAAAACCTTTCCCCACCGTTGCCTTTGGTCGAATGCCTCTTTCTAAGCAAAGACTACAATTCCCGTGAGGGCATAGTCCGGGAGGGCTGCATGATGCCGTTGTTCCGCAGATATATCGCCAAGCAGGGCGAAGAATTCAAGTTGATCGAAAGCATTGAGGAATTCCAGTCTATATTTGCACCGGTCGAGACAAAAGAGGAGGCATTGGCTTTTGCCGTGGCACTGACAAGCTCATTGCCAAGATATGATACATCCGTCCCGGAGGGTTACTTCCCAGTAACATCTGCAATAAAGCCGACATACGCAGAAGTGAGCGAAGAGGGCTTTAAGGTTCATCTATTCGATAGTGAACTATGTGGCTGCGGCTCGCTTCCATATTATGCCATTGAATATCTCGTCACAAAAGCCGGCAAAGTGACCGAGCTATCCAGTGAGAAGGTTTACGACAGCACAATACAAATCTGCGTCGATTAGCGCTTTACTGCCCTGGCATTTCCGTCACCCAGGAATTCGCCGCCGGAGCTGAGAATATAAGTTCCGGTCAGGGTATTATTTGCTGTATTATTTACCACAAACAGGTCGAGATCGCACTCTTCATATTTTTCTTTTGCGTATTCTGATTCAGCCGATTGAACGGCCAATATAAGTTCCTCCTCGGCAAAAGAACCACTGGCAGTCACAGAATTCCCTGTGCCTCCCTTTGTCAGTGTGCCATAACCCATTACCTTGGTTCTGCCGGACGACCAAAGGGTCAGATCAAGTGACATGTCTGGCCGATCATCGAATCTTATCGACCATTTGCCGCTCACATCATTTGGTATGGCCTTTGTCACTTGATTCTGGTTAGCAATTGTGCTGCCGGTTTGGTTGGGATTATTTTTTGGCTCAGGCGTATTCATGTTCGGACTTGTGATAATAGGCTTTGGCATGTCCATGTTCGGAGCTTTAATGCTAGGCGCTGCGATTTCACCCGGTTCCATAGCACAAGATAAACCTGAAAGCAATATTGCAAATAACAGTACGCTTGCCAATCTCATTTTACTAACCTCATATCTGGGACAAATGGTTGGTGGCAATTTTTACGTGCTAATTACTAAAGCGGCATCCCCCACATAGGATACCACTTGCTCTCGTCCTTCTCGATGGGCATTTCCTTCTCCATCAGAGCTTTCAGCCGAAACTCCCGGGATGTGTCGCGCTGCCGGTCGCTTGTCGGTACAAAGGGATAGTAAGAGCCCAGCTTGAAGTTATAGATCCAGTAAATTACAGCCTCGCCCCGGAAGCGGTAGACGGCCGCCAGAAGCTGCGTTCCGAAGCCCTGCTCCATGAGGATCTGGCTTACCATTTGGATGTTGGTCACCAGATCTTCGAAGTCCGGATCCGCCAAAACCACCCAAACATAATTGTATTCATCCTTATGGATTTTATACTCGGTGCCTGTCTCCTTGATGCTTATTTTGAGCAGCTCCTCGATCTCAGCTCTGGCCGCTTCGTAGCGGGATGACTCCATGGGCTTGATGCAGACTCCAGCCGCTCCGTCCGCCTTGTAACCCAGGCTCGCGTCTAAGGTGACGGCGGCAGTGGAGATGGCAAAGAGCTTGTCTGTCTTTGCCTCTGGAAGCCGTGTCTTTCCCAGAATGGAGTCCAAAAACCCCATCTCAGGCCTCCAGTTCCATCTCGATATTCTGCAGTGCAGCAATCCTGGCTTCCAGAGTAGGGTGAGTGGAGAACAGTCTCATGAAGGACGAGCCGGAAATAGCAGGCGTGATAAAGAGCGCGCTGACCGGCCCCTCCACCTTTCTCAGGTCTTCCGTGGGAACCTTAAAGCCGCTGATCTTCTTCAACGCAGAGACGAGATGCGACGGTTGCCCGGTCATGATTGCAGCGCCGCGGTCGGCTGCGAACTCCCGGTACCGAGAGAGGGTGCGAATGAGAATAAAGCTCACTATCCAGACCACCAGGGAGACCAGGAACAGCACTACGAAGTTGCTGCCGGAATCGCGATCGCGACTGCCTCCGCCAAAGTATGGCAGCCACTGCACCAGTATCTGGGCCATGGATGATAGGAATGTGGCGATTGTCATGACCATCATATCCCTGTTCTTGACGTGAGTCAGCTCATGGGCCAGCACCGCTTCCAGCTCATTGTTGTCGAGCCGCGCCATTATGCCCGTCGTCACAGCCACCACGGCATTCTTTTGATTTCTGCCGGTAGCAAAGGCATTGGGCATGCTGGTCTTCACTACGGCAATTTTTGGCATGGGCAGATCTGCATTGGCACAGAGCCTGGACACGATCTGATGAAGCTCTGGCTCTTCGCTCTCCGTGACGATCTTCGCACCCATGGATCGCAGGATCAGCTTGTCAGAATAGAAATACTGCAGGAACATGAACCCGCCCATGAACAGTATTATCACCATCTGACTGACTCCCATGGATAGCAAAATGGCTAAAAAACCTAGGTAGAGCACGGCCAGCAGGCCCATAGTAAGGAGCATTCTCGCTTCGAGTCCTCGATCAGACTTCCATCTTTTCATATCTCAATTTCACCTTGTCATTCTATCTTATCTTTCTCTTGAATGTTGTCGCTACTAGGATATTAGACCTTCTCTAATCTTGCATAAATCGTTCCATCTAAATAGTTGGAGCTGCACATATCAAGTTGGTTTTTTCGGAAAATAGGTGGAAAATAAGAGGCGGATAACAAATGACGCAAGCGAAAATTGGCGACACCGTAAAGGTGCATTACAGCGGCAAGCTAGATACGGGCGTTCTCTTTGATACCTCAGAAGGCTCCGATCCTCTGCAGTTCGAATTAGGCTCTGGCGGCCTCATCCTAGGATTTGAAGAGGCGGTGGTGGGAATGAGTCCCGGCGAATCTAAGACGGTGCATATCCCTCCGGAGAAAGCCTATGGCCGGTACAGGGAAGATCGAGTGATTAAAATTGATAAAACAAATCTTCCCGAGGATATCGTACCTGCGGTGGGCATGACTCTTGAAGTATGCGCCCCCAATGGCGTAATGGTTCCCGTCCAGATTACCGAGATCGAAGAGAGTACCGTTACTCTCGATGCCAACCACCCGCTCTCCGAACAGACCTTGACCTTCGAGATTAAACTCGTGGAGATCGCGATAAGCCAGTAAGCAAAGGGCCAATAAATTGCTTGGCACGTCACGTTGGCCTAGGCGGAATTGTTCTGCCGGCAGTGTACCACATATATTTATAGATGGTCGTGGATTAAGTCTACCAAAGGAGCTGGATTTGTACCAAACACAAATTTGATATACCATTGAATGAGAGTGATGCGAGGATAATGGTCACTGCCGTTCGAAGCGGACGGCAGTAATTATAAATTAAGGTGGGAAACAATTTTGGCGGACCGTGCTGCGGTATTTATTGATGGTGCTTATTTAACCAAGATTCTAGATGTTGATTTTGGCAAGCCCAAGATCGACCTGGCCGGATTTTCGGATATTCTTTGCGGCAATTATGAGCGGCTGAGGACATATTATTATAATTGCATGCCTTACCAGAGCTGCCCTCCCACGGAGGACGAGCGTCGCAGGTTTGCCGCCATGGACAAGTTCGTCTACACACTACGAAAGCTTCCCAGATTCGAGGTGAAGCTGGGGCGCCTGGGCTGCGTGGGCGGCGAGTTTATCCAAAAGAGGGTGGACATCGCTTTAGCTGTTGATCTGGTGCGGCTAAGTTGCGGCAGGATGATCGGAAAGGCGGTCATCGTCACTGGTGACAGTGATTTCTTGCCGGCCATAGAGGCGGCAAAGGAGGCCGGCGTGCTGGTGACGCTCTACTACTCGCAAAGCTCCATCCACGACGAGCTGCTCTCTGCCGTGGACGAGAGCGCAGTCATAGGACAGAATCTCATAAGCCAGGTGACTCGCTAAATAAATGAACCATAAAGATTCAAAAGCTGCAGATGGCACAAGCATTCTGCAGCCATCAACACATTCACTTTTTCTTCGCTTTCTCGTCCTTGGCGTAGACGTCGCGCAGATCTACGACCTTCTTTGACTTTCCGGCCGTTCTGGGTATGGACCCCTTCTCCACCAGCTCGATCTTGCTTCTCACATTGAGCACGGACTTGATCTTCTCTTCTGTCTTCTTCTGGATCCTTGCCAGGTCCGTGAGTTCGCCGGTGAAGGCCTCGTCCTTAAGTTCCACCTGGATGCTGATCTCGTCCAGACCGTGCTTCTTTCTGTCCACGACCACCTGGAAGTAGTTGCCAATCTCAGGGATGCTGACCAGCACATCCTCTATCTGGCTGGGGAAGACGTTGATGCCGCGCACAATGAGCATGTCGTCCGCCCGGCCCAGGAACCTGTGAAGCTTTCTGCTGGTGCGTTTGCATGGGCATTTTTCTTCCATGATGTAGGTTACGTCGCCCGTGTGGTATCTGATGAGCGGCATGGCCTCTTTGGTAAGCGAGGTTATTACCAGCTCGCCCGGCTCTCCCGGTGCGCATGGCTGCTCATTTTCATCCAGAATCTCGATGAGGAAGTGGTCTTCCCAGATGTGCAGGCCATTTTGCTCCTGGCACTCGAAGGCCACGCCCGGACCCATCATCTCGGAGAGGCCGTAGGAGTCGTAGGCTTTGATGTGCAGTGTCTCCTCCAGCTCCTTTCTCGATTCATCCGACCAGGGCTCGGCTCCAAAGCAGCCGATGCGTAGCTTTAGTCGGTCCACCACGCCCCTGGCCTTAGCCGTCTCCGCCAGGTAAAGCGCGTAAGAAGGTGTGCAGTGCAGCACCGTCACAGCGAAGTCCATCATGATCTCGAGCTGCCGCTCCGTGTTGCCCACGCCGGATGGCACCGCCATGGCCCCCATGCGTTCGATGCCGTAGTGCACCCCGAGACCGCCCGTAAAAAAGCCGTAGTTCACAGCGTTCTGGAATATATCGCCCTTCTTGACCCCGACCATGACAAAGTCGCGGGCCATGAGGTCCGACCAGGTCTCGATGTCTTTGGCCGTGTAGCCGACCACGGTGGGCTTGCCGGTAGTGCCGGAAGAGGCATGTACCCGCACCACTTCCTCTAGCGGAACGGCAAAGAGGCCGAAGGGATAGTTGTCTCGCAGATCCTGCTTTTTGGTAGTGGGCAGCTTTGCCAGGTCCTTGAGGCTCTTGATGTCCTCTGGGGTGATGCCTGCCTGCTTGAATTTTTTCTCGTAAAAGGGAACGTTTTTGTAAACCTTCTCTACAACGCTCTTGAGCCGCTGCAGTTGCAGCTCTTCCAGCTCCTTTCTCTCCATGAGCTCCATTTTCGGTTGCCAGTAATTCATTTTCATACCCTGGTGAAATTTGATTCGTTCTGCCTATGCGATACAGTGCCATGAGAGGAAACGTCAGGGTATATCAATAATTCCCATGGATATGCAAGGACTTAATTATCTAAAAAAAAGGAAAATGAGGTAAAAGGGCGACTCTGCCTATCGCCCTTGCATCATTTTCTTAACCTGTCTTTGCAGACCGTCCAGCTCTCCCGTCGAGTAGAGATAGTACCCGGCCCCGATGGATATGAGCAGCACCAGGATCAGAGCGATGAGCCAGTTTTTGCTCTCTGCCTTCTCCACGTTTACCGTCTTGCTCTGCTCATCCAGGCTGATTCTGGTCAATCCCGGGTCCTTGGGCTTGTAGCTGAAGCTGACCGTAGTGTTCTCGCCTGCTTTGACCGTCGTATTCTTGCGGCTTACAACGGTCTCGTTGGCCTTGAGCTCCAGCAAGCGAGAGTCGTCATTAATGCCGACGTTCTCTACAATGGCAGTTATCTTCATTTCGCTGCCTGCGTTGGCCTTATCCGGCACCGTCAGATTAACGACCCTCAGGGATGAGGATATCTTGATCTTCCGGTTAGCGGAGTTCAAGCCCTCCTTTTCTGCCTTCAAGCTATGCTCGCCGGTGACATTGGCCGAGTAGGTCATCGTTCCCTGGATTGAGGTGCTGCCGATGCTCTCTTCATCAAGGAACAGGGACGCTGCATCCACAGGTGTCTGGTTGATGCCCTGCACCACAGATATCAGGAAATTTTCTCCCTTGATAACTTCTGCCGGCGCATTGATGGTGAGCTGGTTGGCGAGGGTAGTATTGGCCTTCTCGAATGCAGACTGTCTGGTTGCCTCGGCCGCCGTCCTCACTATCAGGCTAGCCATAACGTCGTTGTAGCCGCTCTTCTTGGCAATTATCTGGAAGGTTCCGACATTGGCAGGCGTATAGCTGATCGATCCAGTTACATCTGTAGTTGCAATGGAGCTTCCATTCATCTGGATCTGAACTCCGCTTAGACCTGAAGTGCCGGACTTGACACTGATGGATACCGGCTGATTAACCACGCCTTCCGGAAGGCTCAAAGTCATTTCTTTTCCGCTTCCTGTCTTGGTGGCAATGGGTGCAAGCAACCTCTTGGTGCTATCGGCAACCTCGATCTTCAGGTTCTCCATGATCTCGATAACCCGTCCCCTTCCCAGGCTAATCGTGCCATCGTTTACCATGGTGATGCCGTCAGTCCCTAAATCCTCCACTTTCATCTTGCCGTGAATTTCACCCTGTTCTACAGACTCTGGGTTCTCTGATACCTGGAAGACGGCATCAACAGTTGCCAGGTCGGACTCAGTGCTTCTAAAGACACTCTGAACATGAGCTGCAATAATTGGAACGTCTTTAAGTGAGCCCATATCCACCTTATACAAATAGTTGGATGCCTTGTCCGTCGGATCGGCGGAAGGAGTTACTACCTTGCTGTCTACCTCTTTTCCATCCTGGGCTAAAGCCAAATAGACCTTATTGCCATTGAGGTCTACCTGCTTGATGCGTAGTTCGTAGCCTTCTTCCAGTGATAGAACCGATCCGCTGGCTATAGTCTGGCTATCATCGCTGTCGCGTAGGACCCGCCGGAGTTGACCCTCGTTAATGGCGCTTTCTTCGTTTGTAAACTTGGTCTCATTGTTATAGCCTGCAAAGTACTTGTCAGCCATAAAGCCTATGACATCGTACTTGCCCCAGTTCTCGAACTTGAATTTGACCGGCTGGGGGCTCGTCTTGTAAATCAAGTCCTTTTCTTCGATCTTCGAGCCGCTTATCGTGACCTTTAAGCTCTCCGTCCCAACATCGTCGTCGATGTCGTAATAAAATCCTTCGAAGTTGTAAGGTGTCCAGGTAAACTCTTTGGTTTCGGAGGGATTTATCACTGTGCCCCTCACATCGTAGTTTCCTGTTCTCTCTACGACCGGTGCAAAGCGAATTTCATCGGCATCCGCAACCAGGAATCCAACATTTCCGAAGATCTTGGTAGTGCTTCCTTTTCTAAGGGTGAGGGAATCCTCATTATCCATCTCTACACCCTGGTCCGAAACGGAAGTTACCTTCATTTTGTCGTACTTATCACCATCTTCAACCGCTGCAAATGTGTCGGATATTTGAAAGAGGCCGTCCACCGTTACAAGTGCAGACTCGGCGCTGGCAAAAACATTGGAAATATGCGCCAGGACGATTGCAGTATCTTCACCAGAAATATCGACCTTGTACTGGTAGGTAGCGCTCTTGGCATTTTCCGGCGAGACTACTTTGCTGTCAACCTCTTCTCCATCCTTGGCCAGGGCCAGATATACTTTATTTCCGTTAAGGTCTATCTGTTTAATGCGCAGCTCATAGCCCTCTTCCAGGGGCATGACCGATCCTGTGGTAATAGTGCTCTCGTCGCTCCTGTCCATGAGCACCCTTCTAAGCTGGCCGTCATTTATCAGACTTCTATCCTTGTCGAAGACATCGTTGGCCTTGTAGCCGGCAAAGTACTTATCTGCCATGAAGCCTATAACCTGATAGCTTCCCCAGTCGCTGAATTCAAAATCAGTATCCTGGGCATTAGTGCTGTATGTCAGGTCGCCCGAATCAATAGACCTTCCAGATGTCTGAAGCCTGATGGTAAGCTTTTCCGTGCCTACATCATTCTTCAAGTCATAGAAGAATCCGGAAAATGTCTGTGGGGTCCAGGTATATTCAAGTGGACTAATACCCTCTCTCCAAATCCGGTCCGTTCCAAACTCGGTCTCATTAGATGTTGAATCACTTGATGGTGAATCACTTAGTTTTATTTCGCTGGCGTTACTAGATACGTTTTCTGAAGCATTTGGTGACGCACTCGCAAATTCATTCTGGGTAGCATTCTCATTAGAGACTACTGCTCCCAGAGTTAAATTCTCAGGAGTACTAACCGTCTCACTTGCCAGAGGAGCCAAAGAAGACTCGGTGCTGGTCGGTGTCGCTACTGTATCGGAGGCGATCATGTCCGGCGTCACTGTGGCATCGGCGGCAGGCGCGGTAGCATCTGCTGTTGGGGTAGATGCTGCCGGTGGGGTTGACGCTGCCTGGGCAGGCGCGGCCTTGGCCGCATTCGTCTGCGAAGCAGTCGATGATGTTTGAGATTCCATGCTTTTCGTTGTTGCCAGCGGCTTAAGTCCAGTGGTGCGCTTGGCCAGCTTTTCTGCCGATATATCCTCTCCCTGCGTGCTCTTAGAAAGCAAGCTCTGGCTTATGATTGGGGCCGCCCCGTTCGCTGCATTATCGTTTTCAGAAGGGGTTTGCGCCAATACACTAATTGGCAGAGCCGCAGCTATAATTAATAGTAGCAGACAGACTCCACCGACCCTGACATGATCCATAGATCTCCTCCAATACATGACTGTTATAAGCTATATTCTCGTATTTTCCTTATTTATATTTTTTGTTTTTTTGAATTGCTTTTTTTCATTTTTCTTCCTGGCACCAGCATATCTTAGGCTGCTCAGCCTGTGCATGGATGCAGTTTTCATTTATAAATGTGATCACGACCGCATGGTTCGAATGATGAAAATGCATAACATTTATGTGCTTGGCGGCTCATGGATTGAAGGGGAATTTCAGTATGGGAAAGATCATATTTATTATTGCGGGGCTGATGGTTGCTCTGCTTTTAGCAGATCCGTCCGCCTCACAGGGCATGGGCGGCAAGAAAGTCTACGATCAGAGTGGTTACGGGATGGGAACACCTGTATCGAGTGGTGATCAGGTCGGCACTGTGGTACCGGACTACCTCAGCACATATAATTCCGGGAGAATGGAGTTAGATCCCTACGAGGCAGGCCAGGGCGCCTTCAGCTTGCAGCTTCTGCCAGCCGACCCGGCAAGTGAGGGTCTGTTTGTTGCAGGCGGCGGCGGTAAGCTGGCCAACCAGCTTTACCTGCAACGTGGCAAAGACCTCTTAACACAGGGCACAGTAACTCTCGGCGAGCAGTATGTGCTCTGGGCGCGAGTAAACGGGAAGGGCAGTTTTCTGCTTTATGATTATAACCGCCAAATCCTAAACCAGGGCTACGTCACACCGGGCTGGTATAGGATAAACGGCGCGTATGCAAATTATCTCGGTGCGCACATCTATCGCTTCGTCTCGGCAGGGTTGGCCAGCAATAATCTATCCATCATGGTAGGCTCGGGAAGCTATCCCACCTCCTTTTGTCTGGCTGGAAAAGTGCTGGATCAGAGCGGTCAGGGCATGTCCGGCGTTAAGGTAATTGTGTCCAATAACGAGGGCGGGAAATTCTCCACAATGACGAATCCTGCCGGGTATTATGCCATCGATGTGGCATCGGGAGTCTATCTCGTCAATGCTGAATTTCCGGGATATGTATTCACCCAGACCTCCGTTCAAGCAACGACGGGCCTGGTATCGGCAGCAAGGCCGGTTGTTGGGACACCGATAGGCAACGCTCCTCCTTCCATTTGGACCTGAAGGGGGATTCTCATCTTTTAAAAAGTAGCTTAAACCGCCTGCTATTGTCACGAAATGGGGCGTGAAACTGCGGCGGCGCGCACCCACGCGCAGCAAGCTGCGGGGTATTACGTTTTAAAATAAAATAGCTGATGGATCTGTCTGTGCCGCAGGATCTATCTGGGCGGTGTTGCGTAGTTCCAGCGCCAAACCTTGAAGCTCGTTGCCATTATTCCCAGGAAGATTGCCAGTATCAGCAGGGCCTGAAGCCACTCGACGATCGTAATTGCATCCATTTCCTACACCAATAGAGAGCCGTCTCTTTTATCTGATAAAGGTTTGCATGCAAAAGATGATATGGGAAAACATGGTTTCTCTCCCCCGAGAGCTTTAACGAGGCTGAAAAGTTGCTAAATGTGACCTTCCTGGGAACTGCCGGATCGCTTCCTACGCCGGAGAGAAATCCTTCGGCCATCCTTATCAACCGCGAGGGAGAGATGATGCTCTTTGACTGCGCAGAAGGCACACAAAGGCAGATGATGCGGGCGAGAACGGGCATGATGCGCTTAAACTACATTTTTTTAACTCATCTGCACGCCGACCACATCTTAGGCATCCCCGGCCTCTTGGAGACTTTGGCCTTCCAGGGGAGGAAAAATCCAATTACAATCGTCGGTCCCATCCATACTATGCATCTGGTGGAGTGCTTTAAGTCTGTCTGTTACTTCTCCCGCAACTTCGATGTCCAGGCGATCGAACTACAGCCCGGAGACGTGCTGAAGATGAAAGGCTGCCAGGTAAGGGCCATCTCAACTAAGCACAGCGTTCCCAGTCTCGGTTACTCTTTAGAGGAAGACATGCGCCTCGGTCGATTCAACCGCGATGCAGCTACTTCTCTAGGCATACCACCCGGACCGCTTTTCGGAAAGCTGCAGCATGGCCAGGAAATAGAGGTGAACGGCAAAAAAATAGAGCCCCACCAGGTTATGGGCCCCGCCCGACCGGGCAGAAGGGTCGTCTACACGGGAGACACAAGGCCCTGCAAATCAGTGCAGCTGGCCAGCATGGGGGCGGATCTGCTCATCCACGACTGCGCTTTAGCTAATGATATGGCGGATTGGGCCAAAGAGACGAAGCACAGCACCGCGGTAGAAGCAGCTGAAATCGCCAAAAACGCAGATGTGGGACAGCTTGTCTTAACTCATATAAGCTCCCGCTACTCTGAAGATACCTCCCAACTTTTAAAAGAGGCAAAATCCATCTTCGAGAGGACTATTGTGGCTGAGGATCTAATGTCTCTGGAAATCTATCTCAAGGATGAGTAAAAAGTTGTAGTGGATGCTCGTGCGCGAATCACGGTTTTGCTCTTTTTTCTCGTTCCTCATGCAAAGCCTTCATAACCTTTTGGGATAATTCATCATCCCTTCCGATTAGAGATATATCCAGGGATTGCATGGCGCAATCGATCATATCTCGGCTGTGAGCGAGATCAACACCTTTGCTCTCACTGGCAATGCCCCTTCGATAGAGATCATCGATCTCATCAGGAGACCGGCCCAGAGCATTTGCAGCAGAAATGGCCCCAGCGAACAACTCATTCTCGATGTAATACTGCAGACCGTCCCTGTAGAGCTTCTCGGAAAGAGCATCCTGGCCTGCGTTCCTGGCAATCAATGCGGCCCAGAGAAAGTCTCCAGCATCCACAAGAATGGCTATGGCCTTATCGATCATTCCTTTGTCTCTGGCCAAAACGACTGCATACTCCGTCTCACCTGCTTTTGCCAGTACCTCTACGCCCTCTTTTGCTAAATCGTCAGGCAATTTTCTCAGGTTTTCTACAATATAAGATACCTTTTCATCAAAGGACATCCTCTCGAATTCTTCCTTCAAACTTAAGTCTCCAGCTGATTTTAGGAAATTCATTTGCAATTAAGCTTTTGCATTCCGTATATCTACAAAAAGATATATAGTTATACTTGCTATTCCGGTACTGTTAAGCGTTCATCCGGACGGCAAGTTCTTGCAAGTTAGAAAAGAGTAAAAGCATGAATATGTGGAAATCTGCGCCAACGATCTCAGCTATCCGAAGTGGAATTTCATCAGATTCTATTCGCCGGGGCAATTTTCTGATGGCAGCAATTGCCATTTACGTGATTTACCTGATCATTGCTTACTTCTTGAAGGACAATCCTCTTTCGCTCATCTATTACACTGATTGGGTGGCAGTAGCCATCAATACAGCCGCGACTCTCTGTCTGCTTTATGCCGCTCGCGTGTCTTTAAGTGTGAACAAAAAGGTCTTTTTCGCCTGGATGATGATGTTCCTCGGCCAACTTTGTTTTGTATTGGGTGACGCTATTTGGGCTTATATTGAGACAGTTCAGATGAAAGATCCCTTTTCATCCATGGCAGACATACCCAATCTCATGACCTATCCTCTGTTCATGATCGGCATTCTATTTCTGCCGTCGGCATTTATCTCCTTGCGCGAAAGAATAACTATGGCGCTGGATACCAGCATTGTGATCATAACATCGATTCTCGTCTTCTGGTCTCTGATCATTGAGCCAACCATCGATCAGAGCATACAGGCAGATGCTCTGACCCTGGCCCTCTCAGTGGCCTATCCCGTTTTGGATTTGATTCTTCTTTTCTTTGTAGTGGAGCTTCTCTTCCGAAAGTTGAACCTTCCCGGGCAGAAGGCCCTCTTATTCCTGTTCCTGGGTTCCGGGACCTGGATTGCCACAGATGCCGTTTTCATGCGCCAATCTCTGCAAGGAACCTATCTGCCAGGTGGCATCGTAGACATCGGCTGGATTGCGGGCTATCTTCTCATAGGTCTGGCAGGCATAGCCCAGGTCGAGGCTGTGAAGAAAGGCGTCTTCTCATCAAATTCTTTACAACAAGCGAGAAACATTAGGAATTCATGGCCGTTATATCTGCCTTATTTTTGTGCAGCAGGAGCTTTTATCATGCTCGTCTGGAGCCGCGACCATAATATGGCCCTGTCTTTTACCACGCTCTCCCTATCCGTAGGCACCATTATCGGCCTGATCATCATCCGGCAGATTTTGGCAATAAATGAGAATGTGGGGCTGTTTGGGGAAGCACAGCAAGAGATAATTGAGCGAAAGAGAGCTGGGCAGGAGATCATCCGTCTCAATGAGCAGCTGGAAGAGAGGGTGAAGATTAGAACCACCCAGCTGGAAGTAGCCAATGCCGATCTTAAAGTATCCAAAGAGAAGGCAGAGTCCGCTACAAGGGTCAAATTTTTTAGCCATATTACTTTTTTCAGGCCAACAGTTTGATCTACAAAAGGATATATATACATATCTGAAGTTAAGATGCCATATTAATATTCAAACGGAGGAAATAGATAAGAAAATGATATTAGATATCAGGATGCTCTTCAAAATGAGAGAAATGAAAGCGAAATTATTGCCTAATAGCATGATGATAAGTGTTATCGATGCCAAAACCTACATCGAATAAAAGCTGCTTGCTTCCCTCTTCGAAAAATGAAGGGAGCGAAGGCCAAATAGAGCAGTCTCCACCAAAGACTGATGGCATTATGCATCCTTTGGTGCAGCGTTTGCGGGAAATCTCCCTGCGAAATGCGGCAATCATAGCAGTTGCTATGCTCTTGATTTGTGTAGCCTTCTGGTATTACCTGAAGGAGGATACTTTAGGCAACATCCTATTCAGCGATCTGAGTTCACTGTCCATAAACGCCCTGGCTGCACTGTGTATTTTATATGCAGCAAAAATATCACGCAATTATGATAAAAGACTTTACTATGGTTGGTTACTGCTGTTTATATCGCAGTTTTCGTTTTTTTTAGGAGACGTTTTATTTTCTTACTACGATCTGGTGTTAGAGCAGAGTACTTCTTCAACTTTCGCGGATCTATTTTATCTTCTTGCCTATCCATTATTTTTAGCTGGCGTACTATCATTGCCTTCGGCAGATTTCAAGCCCAGTGAGCGAATCAAGCTGCTCTTAGATACCGGAATAGTCCTTATCTCTTCTATTCTCATTTATTGGTCTCTCTTCATTGCTCCCACTATTGAGCAGAATCTTGGTGCCGATGCGCTGACCATGTTTCTGGCAGTGGCCTATCCCATCGGAGATCTGATACAACTGTTCGCCCTGGTCGAGCTGCTCTTCCGGAGGCGTAGAAATCCGGGCGCAGATCCATTGATTTTCTTGGGCCTCTTTTGCGCAGGGAATATATTCGCAGATGCCCTTTATATGGGCCAGTCCATGGCGGGAACTTACGTTTCCGGAGGGCCGTTAGACATGATCTGGACATTTTCTTACCTTATGTTTGGCCTGGCCGGGATATCCCACGTCAATAATCTACGGCTCGGTCTTTATAAGGTAGAACTGGAGCTTAAACATCATTACGGCGAGATAATGTGGCCCCTTTACCTGCCTTATTTATGTGCAGGCATCGCCTTTATAATGCTGGTTTATAGCCACAACAATCCGCTTGCTGTCCCATTTTCCATCCTTGCGATCTCGGTAGGTGTGATTATAAGCCTCGTAATCGCCCGCCAGGTTTTGGTGTTGAAAGAGAATTCAGTTCTTTACAATGAGGCGCAGGAGGAGATTGCCGAGCGTAAAGAGGTGCAGACTCAGGTCATACGTCTCAATGAAGAACTAGAGGGACGGGTTGTAGAGCGCACCTCCCAGCTCGAAGAGACCAACAAAGATCTGCAGAGCCAGATCTTGGAGCGCGAAATGGCAGAGGATGCTCTTAAGGACTCCGAGCGCAGGCTGGCGGATATCATCAACTTCTTGCCTGATGCCACCTTCGTCATAAACAGAGATGGCGTGGTAATTGCCTGGAACCGGGCAATAGAGAAGATGACTGGCATCAAGGCCGCCAACATTCTAGGAAAAGGCAACTATGAGTATGCTCTTCCCTTCTACCAGGTGAGAAGGCCTATACTCATCGACCTTGTCCTGAAACCCGATCTCTGTTTAGAAAAAGAATACGAGCGCATCAAATGGCAAGAAGACGGCACATTGGTAGGAGACTCTTTCAACTCCAACATCCTGGGTAAGCCGGCATATTTATTGGGAAGCGCGGGAGTTCTCTATGACTCAGAGGGGACGATATATGGTGCCATCGAGTCCATAAGGAATATTACAGATCGAAAAATGGCCGAAGAAGACCTGAAGAGTGCTAAAAACAGAGCTGAATCGGCTACAAAGGCCAAGTCGAAATTCCTGGCCAATATGAGCCATGAGATTCGCACCCCCATGAATGCCGTCATAGGCATGAGCGACCTTCTCCTGCAGATGGATTTAAAGATCGAGCAGCGTGATTACCTGGAGACCATTCGTAGCAGCGGAAATGCCCTGCTCGCCATCATCAACGACATTTTGGATTATTCCAAGATCGACGGAGATAAACTAAAGCTGGAGATCCTGCCCTTTGATCTGGCCGGCTGCATTGAGGTCTCTATGGATCTGGTGGCTGCCAAGGCGGCAGAGAAGGGCCTGGAGCTGACGTATTTCCAGGAGGATGATGTGCCTACAATGCTTATAGGTGATGAGATTAGGCTGCGTCAGATACTGATCAATCTCCTGGGAAATGCCGTGAAGTTTACAGAAAAAGGCGAGGTCGTGCTGTCGGTAAGCTCCACTCCCTGGCAGGGTGACAAAGTCTTGCTTCATTTTACCGTTAAAGATACAGGTATCGGCATATCCCAGGTAAACCTGGGCAAGTTATTTCAATCATTTACTCAGGTTGACTCTTCGACCACCAGGTATTATGGCGGAACCGGCCTTGGGCTGGCTATAAGTCGCAAGCTGGTGGAAATGATGGGCGGAGAGATCTATGTGGAAAGTACGCCTGGAAAAGGCAGCACCTTTTACTTTACCATTTTATGCGACGCTTCCGTGCAAAATAAGGCGACATTGCCTGATGACCTAATTCTGGCAGGAAAGAACGTGCTGATAGTAGAAGGCAGCGAATCTGTGAGAAATATGCTTTCGAAGGCTGTAATGTCCTGGAAAATGAATGTGGCGGCAATAGCTGGTGGAAAGGAGGCAGCAGAGATTCTCGAGCGAGAGAAATATGACTATGTGATCATAGATGCCTTTTTGCCAGATACGGACCGCGGGCTCTTGTTGAGACAGATCAAGGCCATGCAAAGCCGTCCATTTATTGTGATGATAAGCCACATGGGAAGCAAGGCAGAGCGAGATTCTTCTGTGAGCGGCTGGCTTAGCAAGCCCGTTAAGCCTCTCCAGCTCAAGCGTCTGCTGGTAAACTTGCTCTTACCCGAGAGCCAGGAGATAAAAGCTGCTGAAGTTCAGCTTCCTATCCCAGAAAGGAGGAATGATCTTGTCATTCTCCTGGCCGAGGATAATCCGGTAAATCAGAAAGTGGCTCTTAGCATGCTAAAGCGCCTCGATTATAAAGCTGATGTTGCCAACAACGGCCTAGGTGTTCTGTCGTCTCTGGAAAGAAAGGCTTATGATGTCATTCTCATGGACATACAAATGCCGGATATGGACGGACTGGATGCCACGCGCAGCATCCGCGAGCAAAGAATGAAAAAACAGCCTTACATAATAGCCATGACGGCTTATGCTCTTGATGGGGATCGAGAGGAGTTTCTAAAGGCCGGCATGGACGACTATCTCAGCAAACCGATACGGATAGAAGAACTAAAGCTAGCATTAGAAAAATGCGAAAAGGTCCTAAAGACGAAAGGCTCATAATGTAAATCAATTGCCATCGCTTACTATGTTGAAGGACCAGTGACCGGCATCACAGTTTTTACAGGGGTGACCTTCCGGGTAGTTTTTAGTTTCTTCCATTATCCTTAAATTGCTATATCTTTCTTCATAAAATATTTTTTGTAATGGCGTTTTGTTTGCATCGCCCATTTCTATTTGGCCCTCAAAATAATTGCAACATGACACTGTCCGCCCGTCCCACAAGATACCCATGTAGGTATTCATGGAAGGACAGATCTCGTTATAATCCGCCAGGTCTTTAAGTTCTAACCCTAGTGCCATTTCCATCTCTTTCAGCTTCGAATACCTAAAATCAGGCGTCATTAGAGTATCTATAACGACCGTAATCCTTTTGCCATGCCATTCTTTTACGAAGTCTTCGACATCCTTCCTGGTATGGTCGCAAAACACCATGTTTGTCGTTATCACGGGAAACTTGCGATCACCTCTTGTCTCCAGTAGATCTTCGATGTTCTTTTTTACTACATCATAATTGGAACCGACTCTAATTTCCTCGTGCTTAGCGCCCACGCCATCGAGGCTGAAGTGAACCCATGGTAATTCCCTATCGCAGACAAGTTCTGAGTATTCATGATTCCAAAGCCCACCGTTTGTGCTTATGACCGCCCTAAATCTTCTTGGAACCGCGGTCACATAATCCAGCATATCCATATACCTTGGATGCATCAGTGGTTCTCCGCCGTAGAACAGATTGACCTGCTTAATCGTCGGTATCTCGCTAATTTGATCTACAAGCGATTTAAATAAATCCATTGACATGAAGCCTTTGCTTCTTGGAGACGGATCTGAGTAGCACATTGTGCATTGAAGGTTACAATGATTTGTCGGCTCTATCGCCACATATCTTAATTCCGGGGTGGTCTTGCATTTTCTGTCGCATTTTTTTTCATCCCCAAAAACCAGTTGGCAGAAACGATCCCCCGGTTTATAGGCCAATCCTTCGATCACTGTCTTCTTATTTGCTATCATTTCCATCTCTCAAATCATTCGTTCCTCTTCTTTCTCTCCTCTGTACAGTTCCGGCAATGCGTTCATGTACTCCTTAATCATAATAGGAAATGATCTGGATTCCATGAAGCGAAGGCCGAGCTGCTCTGCCCAGCGCTGTATCCCTAAGTCTTGAGAGACAACAGCGGCATCCAGCTCTTTTGCCAATAACAAAACGTCTATGTCCGGGCCGCTGTCCAGTATGCCATAGCGCAATGCCGCTCTGTACTTCTCTCGAAATTTGCGGATTATGCTGCCCACAATCTCCCGTTCGATCTCATCTTTCATATCCACGAGACCGGTGCCGTTCTCGGAGAGGGAGATGCATCTGGAGACGGATTCCCAGATGGCCTCTTCGGAGATGTTCATGCCTTTGTTTATGCGGCTCCTCATGTAGTCGACGTATTCATAAAAGATCTTGGAAGGCACCTTGACTTTGTACCTGTCAGGTGACTTTTTAACGAGCCAGGTATCGACCTTACCCAAGACTCGAACGTCACAATTATTATGCCTGGCGAAATCCTTGATCTCATTGTAGACGGAAGGATAGGGAATGTAGCAGCTAATCCCCAGGTGAAGCCTTCCTTCTGCCACGCGATCCAATATGGCATTCATTCCATCGCAGATGCTGGCGGCACCCTCACTCTCCCAGGCTAAAGAGTCCGTGAGGGCTGTAGTATCCAGCACGAACCTTTGGCGCAACATTAATAATAGTACGGAAGAAGTGATATAAGATACCTTCCAATCTGCAAGTGAAAAGCTAAATAAATCCTAAGTAGATTAGATGGCGTGAAATCCTACGAGCCCCTGGTCTTCACCTTATCCCGGATTGAGAACCTCATGCATCAGGTGAGCTTTGATCCGGTGGAGATGAACGGAAAAATCATTACCAATACATCTTTGGTAGAAAATGAACGCCTAAATGAGACGTTAGCTATTTTTTACGATATCATCCAAAGCGGCCTTTCCGTCTCGCCTTTGATTATGTTGGAAGAAGAGAATGGACTGATAAAGATTAAGACCGCTTGCAGCCTGACCATCAGCGGCGTTTTGCTTAAGTCCGGCATACCTGTACGTCCCAAAGGCGGCGGCCTGATAGAAGTGGTAGAGCGCGGGCCGACCAGGTTCACAGACATGCTCATGTACTGGGCCACCACCATCGATCCCATAGACGTTCTTACCTCTCAAGAGCTAACGGATATCACGGGAATGATGCGCACGGGAAACGGGCGCATCCTGGGCAATCTTCAGGAGGCTCCCATGCTGGCCAGGGAAAGAATCGAGGAGGTGCTCGACCAACTGACGGCTTCCGAGTTTACCGGAGTCCTGGAGCTTGGCGAGCCCAATATGAATGTGCTGGGCGTCTCTGTGGAAAGGGATCACGTGGGAATAGCATTGGTAGGCGGCACAAATCTGGTGGCAGCCGCGCAGGAATGCGGCATCAAGATGAGGCACGAGTCGATCAGCGACCTGACCGATGTCGCGGATATGAAGCATATTGAAGAGCTGATATGAATCCGGGCGATGAGTTCGTTATAGGCGAAGCCACTAGCATTTCCAGAGAACCAGGAGGCAGACGTTCTTCATGCCGCTACCTGCTTGAGCGCAGGTGGAATCCTGATATCAAATGACAAGCATTTCGAGAAGATTCGCAATGCTGGAATCGTTGAGGTGTGGACAATCTCTGAAGTGATAGAGAAACTATCAACGAGACTACAGTGACGTTGTTCTATCTTTTCTCCGGGAGTCGGGCATGGCCCTGCACCGATTGCTCGCCTGTTGCCGCCTTCGCCGGTACTGTCGATGAAATTGAGCAGGCGCGAAAGAAAGGCAATTGAAAATATAAATAAAACGCCCGCTGCTGGCAGCGGGTTATGCAGTTTGACTTTTACCCATGAAAATCATCCCTTGATAGCTTTTACCCTCTCAAATATCTGCTTCATAGTATCTTCATTGCTCTTTGTAAAGCTGAAGGGCGATTTGGTGAAGGGCTGGAAATAGATGGGCACATCGTCCAGGCGGTAGAAGGTTCCATCGCACTCCATGGCATCGATCACGCCCGGCAAAACCACATCGGATATCATCGTAGTAGGACAGGGGGCGATATCAATACAGGCAACTGGAATCTCGGCCAAATATTTCGCACAGGCAGCGGGAAAGTGCGAAACGGGATCGGCGGATACGATCAAAGCAGCGTCCACATCTCTATCTCTGAGCAGGTCTACCGCTGTGTACTCACCGGGATTATAGCGAGGATAGCCTCGCGAGAAATCCAGGCCGAAAGGAAAGCCATAGAGATAGGAGGCGATCTGGTTGAAGCCGGCCACATTGCAGTGGCCCCTTAAGGCGCCGATCACAAACTTGTTGTGAGCATTCAGCTCTTTGACCAGATTGAATGCAGCTTCTGCGTTGCGGTGCTTGCCATAGGAAGAAGCGATCCCCAGTCCCACGTAGATGGACCCAAAGTTGCAGTTTTTCATCAGTTCAAGCATCTCTTCCATCTGGGAGATGGAGACACCTGTTACTTTTTCTACCGATGGATGGGGTCTCTTGCCGTGCAAGAGCGTTAAGAGAGCCGACAATAGCTCGTAATCGGTGTTGGGGCGAAGCTGGATATGCAGATCGGAATTTTCTGCAGTGATGCTCCTTCTCGGATCGACTGTGATGATGGTGCGATCGAACCTGCCCCGCCGCGTCCAATAGCCTCGCGGGTAGACGGCATAACGGGACATGTGTCTGGGCATGGACTCCAGGGGGTTGGAGCCCCAATAGACAGCCAGGTCGGATCGTGATTTGCTCTGTCCGGCCGTAGCACCCACGCGCCCCGCTTCCTGGATGCCCATGGCAGTGGGTCCGTGGCAGACGGTCGAGTTGGAATCAACGGCTGCGCCCAAAAATTCCCCTAGATGCAGGCCCACTTCCATAGCCTCGCAAGAGGTCTCGCTGCCCATGAAGATCAGGGGGCGCGAGGCTTCTGCCAGGATCTCTGCCGTCCTCTCTATGGCTTCTTCCCACAGGGCAGGCCGGATTATTCCCAACTCCCTAAGGAGCGGCTGGAGGATTCTGTGGCTGCCTACGATCTCCTGGAACTTGGCATTGCCCATCTTGCAAGCATTCTTTACATTAATTTTGTCGCCGGAAAGCTCCACCTGAATGTCGTCGCAAGAGGCCCCGCAGACCGGACAGACTATGTTCTTTGATGTCTCTGATGCGATCATAGTCCTCACCTGCTCCTGGCGTAAAGCGACATGGTCAGATCTCTGGCATTCAGCACCTCTTCCAACGTGGGCTGCACCCGCACGGGTGAGCCTTTGTAGAGGGGCGAGCCGGTGGAGAATGTCTCCGGGTCCACCACCACATTGGCCCAAATTGCCCGGGGCATGAAGATCTGACCCGGTTCGACAGATTCCGTAGCATAGGCGTAAACCGCCACGGTGTGCCGGCCGTCCATGGTGGATATCAATACCCTTTGCGGCGTCCCCATTGCCTGAAAATCCACGGGGTTAATCTCGCAAATGGCGCATTCCTGGGTGTACTCCTCGGTGAGCTTGCTTCCTCCTTTGGCCAGCCTGCCCTCCTCAATGGTGCTTCCGGTATTAAGCAGAAACTCTATCATATCATCTGCCACTCCTGAAAAATCAGCGAAATTGAGCATTGCCTGCATCTTCTAGCCCTCACTGCAGTAGAGCGAGCCTTTGGGATTCTTGCTGAGGGCATAGTCTCCTGTAAATTTCCCAAACCATCCCTCTAGCTGCACGTCTCCCAGCAACACATTTTCTTCCCGGCTTGTCTCTACAAAACCGGGGGAAAACTGCTTGATGGCTCCGCAGACGGCAATGGTGCCTCCATTCATCTCCGCACCGGTGCCACGCACGGCTGAACCTTTCACCAGGATGAGTCCACCGCTCTGACGAATGCCGCAGAAGTTCTCCACATTGCCTGCGACTAATATCCGGCCACCAGCCAGCCCTCCGCCCAGCTGGCTTCTGGCGCTGCCATCGATTTGAATATCGCCGCCTGTCATTCCCCGCCAGCTTCCCCGGTAGGCTGAGCCGATGTGATCAGCTCCATTGCCCAGAATGTGCAACTTTCCGCCCAACATCCCCATGCCTGCCCAGGACCCGGCATCGCCCCGCACCAGGATGCTGCCTCCTGCCATCTCTGCACCCAGGTGCATGCCCGCAGAGCCGCAAATCTCTATCATGCCTGCCAACATGCCCTGGCCGATGCGCTTGACCCGGGAGACATCTCCCTCAATGAGGATGTTTGCCTCCTCGGGCCTCGTGTCCGAAGGAATCGTTCGGCTCACATCCACATCGAAAAACTCGCTTAAAGGAAGAGGCTTTGGTCCCTGCCAGACGAGCAGCTCCTCGATTTCCTCTTTCTTCTTTCCCGCTAATAGGTCGGGCCTGATAACCTCGGCTTCGACCATGATTCCTATGCTGCCCTTGCATCTCAGAAGAATCTCTGCCATATCTTCACCTCCTCGCCAGGGCCTCTGCCCCGGCAGCGTGGACCGGGATGGCTACCGGATTTTTCAGATACTTTTCCGGCACAGGATAGTTGGCAAATCCGACTGTGTAGTACTTGAACCAGTCCTTGACATCAGCGATCATCTCTTTCTCTAAGGCATCGTCAACATAAGGCCGGCAGTAATACCTCCTGCCTTCCGGGACAGCCACGATCTCACCTTGCCTGGCCACAATCCGGCCATCCTTCACGGTGAAATCAGGACGAGCCAGCTTTGCCGTCAAAGCCGTCGTGTCATTCAGGTTCAGTTTGCAGGGATCGATATCGTAGATCGTGACATCACCGTCCGCACCCACACCGAGGTGGCCTTTGCGGTAGGCCATGCCTATAGTGCAGGCGGGATTGGCCCTGGTCAAAATGGCCATTTCGTAAAGGCTCATCTCCCGGTCCACGCCGCCGAGGCTCGATTTATCGTAAGCCCATTTGTGGCACTCTTTGGCTGTGTCGTCTCTGGCCTTCTTGGACATAAGCCAAGTCATCACTTGTGGATATTGAGTGAATACTCCACCATTGGGATGGTCAGTGGTCATGATGGTCTTCCAGGGATCGTTAATGAGCAGTAACAGTTCCAGGCCCATGGCCCATTGGATGCTGCTTATGGGGCTGCTTTTCAGGTAAACAAATGGTATCACCCCAGAGCCGCACTCCATTTCCACATCGGTATTCGACCACTTCTGACCGGAGAGCATGTACAGGTCGTGAATGGCCGGGCCGTCGCCTGTCATGGCCGTGGCCGGACCAAATGGAACGGATCCGTTGTCGATTACTACATGATCGCTCTTATTTACGTAATCCACTAAGCCGGCTACACCTGACTGGAAATCTCTCCAGGAAGAGCCTCCGAAGGCGCTGAACTGGGCGTGGGCCAGGTAGACGGACTGCTTTCGACGGGAGTTCATCTTCGTCTCTGCCCATTCGACACCAGTCTTTTGGCTGGGCTTGATGTCCGAAGGGATCGCTAATGAGTCTCTGGTGATCTCCCAGTTTCCCGGGTGTCCCAGGTTGTTGGTATGAAGATGCAGCGACATGGGCAGGCCCAGCAATTCATTTACCTCTGCCAGGCCATGAATTATCTCCCGGGAAGTGACCTCAAAATGAATGTTGGGCTCGTCCAGGCCATGCACATTCTTGGCCCAGCCCCAGTTCTCGACGCCCGCAGGGTTGACGCATTTGATGCCGTAAGCCTTGTGGGTCCTCATCATCCAGGCCACGTAGGCGGCTGCTTTCTCTACATCTCCCTCTTTCAGGCAACGCATGACGAACCAGTTATTGCCTAAAACCAGGTAAGCGCCCATATCCAGAATGGGAGTGGAGCGCATCTCCTCATGGGTGTGGCGGGCTTCGAGAGGCGGCATGGCGGCCTCAAAGACAGTGGTGTAGCCCATGGCAGCGTAGTCGTAGCCCTGCTTGTAAACGGAAGGGACGGTGTAGCCGCTGCCCGAGTGGGTTAAGGCCGTCTTTGTTCGCACCGATTTATAATGATCCTCGGGGCGCATGAGCCGACCGGCATTGACCTTGGCTCCGGCCACGTGCGAATGGGAGTCCACGCCTCCGGGCATGACCGTCTTTCCCGTCGCATCGATTATCGTGGCATCCCTCTGCTCCGCGCTGGTGAGGCTGGAGACCACTTTTCCGTCCTTTATGAAAATATCCTTAATATCGCCGTTTATTTCATTGAGGGGATCGAATACATGACCGTTTCTGATAATAGTAGTAGTATTAGTAGTAGCAGTCATTCTAGGCCGCCTCCCTTCGCTCCAGCCATATTGCTTGCACCGGGCAGATCATGCTGCAAGTGGCGCAGGAGCCGCAGACCTCCTGGAACACAACCCGGACAGTGCCGTTCAAGACCTCCAGCAGCGGTTTTTCATCCAGCTCATTGAGATGGCCGGCGGCCAAATAGGGATCAGAGAGGGCATTGACCGGACAGACAATGACGCAGTTTCCGCAACCAAGACAGGCATTCTCATCGGTCTTCAGGACAGAGGTCAATGTGGGCCTGGCTGCAGGAGCACTCAGTTTCTTCTCCAGAGCCTTCTTTCCTTTCATTTCCGGGATGATGGACGTCTTCTGAACGGATATGGCTGCAACCGGGCAGGCATTTTCGCATGCCCCGCAGTAGATGCAGGCATCCTTCCGGTGGGTCACCTTCTCCACGATCTCCCCGGCCTTCCCTTCCCTATTAAAGAGGGCATTGGCAGGACAGGTGTTAACGCAGGTCCGACAGGCCTGGCAGACGTTTTCGTCTCGGGAAAACTGGCCGGCAAAGGGCTTTTGGAAGGCGATAGCGTTCGTGGGGCAGATCTGGGCGCACCAGCCGCAATGCACGCACCGGTCGAGGTCAATGATGGTCTTTCCTTCCATCCTCAAGCTGCCGTCTTCCGCCAGTTGCAGGTCTTTTATCTCGATGCAGGATTGCGGGCAGACATCAACACACAGGCCGCAGTGCACGCATCTCTCGTTTACAGTCGTGGGCTCTAATGCCGCACTGAGATAGGACCCGTCCTTTTCGGCCTTGCCCGCCGTCCTGACCTCCAAGGCACCCGTGGGGCAGCCGCGGGCGCACAGAGCGCATAAAACGCACACTCCGCTCCTTTTCTTCTCAATGTAATCTTTATCAATCAGACCGCGGGCCACAGCGCCCACAGAGCCGATGACCAGCTCCCCTTTGGGGCAGATCTGGACGCATGATCCACAGCCGATGCACTTCTCCGGCAGATAGACATGCTGCCTGTCATCTTTGGATTCCAGCAATACCTCTCTCATCCGACACCCTGCCTGAGGGTAATTTTGTAGCGGATGGGATAAAGATGTTTTGCATGAATGCTTATGAATCAGATCATAGTTAGCATTTATGATTACTACGAGCTGAATGATAGATTGAAAAACCTGGCTCTTCGCTATTTCCAGTTGCTAACCTCAGGTTACTATGTTTTTCCAGTTGTTAGTTAGTCGCTCTGTGCGTACTCTGTGAAC
>JBAXWY010000039.1:0-26366 GCA_037128175.1 Methanothrix sp. | reverse complement strand
GACTAACTAACAACTGGAAAAACATAGTAACCTGAGGTTAGCAACTGGAAATAGCAAAGCGCCTACAAATCCATGATTTCCTCATCGAGGAGACAGGCGGAAATCTGGGCATTCGCGATTCGGCCACATCAGAGATAATGCGTGTTATGGTGAGAATAGCTCAATACACATGCCCCGAGGGAGAAGAGATAGACACAATAGCGAAATGGTTAAAAAAGACTGTTGTGAGGCTGGAGTAATCACATTTTAGCGAGTTCTTCCAGCATATCTTTATGGCATGCGACGCTATCAAGGAAATGCTTGCGTTCGCTAGGAGATAGGCCACTTAACCTTTCGTCAGTGGGCACCAAATACTCACCGGAAGGCCTCATCGGCACCGCCGCGCCCTCAAATATATCTGAGCTTAACAAATTACCATCTCCCATTGTTCTTCATTTCTGCAACGTTATCATTGTAACCAAATATATCAAACGGCACAACTATAAATCATTGTCGTCACCGAACAATCCTCATATGCTAGCATCTTAAACGAATCGTGACCGAAATAAACCAATGTTTGACTTCGCGGCTTCGCGCCTTCGCATGAAACCGGACCGTGGTTAAATCTCACGCGAAGCCACGAAGAGCGTGAAGCCTGGCATCCATAATCATCACGACTCAAATTTTAGCCATAAGAGTATCCAAATAGTAGTAATAGATAGAAAGAGAACGCATTGCCAAAATTATTATGGAATGAATTAAATGAAAGAAAAATATACAATTATTGGAGCACTGCTTTGCATAATGGCTTTAGCTCAACTCCCCGGCGCAGTGTGCGCTGATGACGACATCCTCTTCCAGGTATCCACCATTGATGCCCTGCTGCAGGGCGTTTTTGACGGCTTTTACACATTCGATGATCTCAAGACCCATGGCGATTTCGGCATAGGCACCTTCGATTCGCTCGACGGTGAGATGATTGCCCTGGACGGGGATTACTATCAGGTCAAGGCGGACGGCGTGGCCTATCCGGTGCAGGGCAATATGACCGCGCCCTTTTCTACAGTGACCTACTTTGAGGCGGACCAAATCATAGCTATTAAGAATGCCAGCAACTTCACCGAGCTATCCCGACAGCTTGATGAAAAGCTGCCTTCCAAAAATGCTTTCTTTGCGTTGAGGATCGACGGCACTTTCCCCTACATCAAGACCAGGAGCGTTCCCAAGCAGGAGAAGCCTTATCCGCGCCTGGCCGATGCTGTCAAGAATCAATCGGTCTTCGAGTTTACCAATGTCACAGGAACTGTAGTGGGCATCTGGGCACCAGAATTTTCCAAGGGCCTCAACGTCCCAGGATACCACCTTCATTTCATAACTGCGGACAGAAAGGCAGGCGGGCATATCCTCGATCTTAAGGTTGATGAGGCCGAGGCCAAAGTGGACATCACAGCCGGATTTGCCATGGAACTTCCCACAAAGGGTGACTTCTACAATGTCGATCTGACCCAGGATCTGCAATCAGAGCTTAAGACGATAGAGAAGTGAAGGGCAAAACAAATATTTTTAACCATTTTTATTATACATTTTTTTGGACGCGAGCAGAATTCCTTTAACTGAGAATGCCTGAAAAGGATTAAGTCCTTCCTCCGCCAATTAACGCTCCAATCGACCAGAAAATCTCGTGAGATCAGCGAAATGAAATCGATCATAATAAAAGGTGCCCGCGAGCACAACCTCAAAGACATAACCGTAACGCTTCCCCGTGATAAGTTCATCGTCATCACCGGCGTCTCCGGTTCAGGCAAATCTACTCTGGCCTTCGACACCATCTACGCCGAGGGCCAGCGCCGCTACGTCGAATCTCTCTCCGCCTACGCTCGCCAGTTCCTGGGCCAGATGGACAAGCCAGACGTCGATAGCATCGAAGGCCTGTCCCCTGCCATCTCCATCGAGCAGAAAACCACCTCCAAGAACCCCCGCAGCACTGTGGGAACGGTAACCGAAATCTACGACTACCTGCGCCTCCTCTTTGCCAGGATAGGCGTGCCCCACTGCCCAGTGCATGGCATAAAGATTCAGTCCCAGTCACCGGAGAGGATCGCGGAGAGCATTCTGGAGGAAGCGAGAGCGCAGGCAGGAAAGCATGCCGGAAAGCCGGAAAGCAATAATGAGGGCGAAGCCGAAGGCAGAGCTGAAGGCCAAGCAAAGAACGACGAAGAGGCAGGCAGCTGCCGAGGCCAGGTAACGATTCTCGCTCCCGTCGTCCGCCAGAAAAAGGGAACCTACGGCCAGCTCTTCACCGACCTGAATAAAGAGGGCTTCACACGGGTGCGGGTGAACGGAGAGATCCGCAGAACGGATGAGACCATCGAGCTGGACCGCTACAAAATGCACGACATTGACGTGGTCATGGACCGGCTTGACCCTTGCCAGGATAGATCACGGCTGGTGGAGGCCATCGAGAACGCTCTCAAGAAAGCAGAAGGCCTGATCGTCGTCCTTTTCGGCGAGGGCCGGGAGCAGCTCTACTCCGCTACCATGGCCTGTCCCGTCTGCGGCATGGCCTTCGAAGAGCTGCAGCCTCGCATGTTTTCCTTCAACAGCCCCTTCGGAGCCTGCGAGTCCTGCAATGGTCTGGGCATTCGCATGGAGTTCGACCCGGATCTGATCATACCGGACAAAGAGCTATGCATCGCCGACGGAGCTGTGGCGCTCTACCGAAATGCCATCGATGGCTGGCGAGGCCAGCATCTGGCGGCTGTGGCCAAGCACTTTGGCTTTGACGTCTTCACCCCCATGAAAGACCTCTCCGAGGTGCAGCACAACGCCCTGATGTACGGCTCGGCTGAGCGCATCCAGTTCAGCATGAGCATGAAAAACGGCGATGCCTACTGGATGCACAACGGCCAGTGGGAGGGCTTGATTCCGCAGAGCGTTCGCCTCTACGGCCAGACCGCGTCCGATTACCGGCGCGAGGAGCTGGAGAAGTTCATGCGCGTCCTTCCCTGCCCGGCTTGTGGCGGCCGCAGGCTGAAGGAGAAGGTGCTGGCCGTAACGGTCGGAGAGAAGTCCATTGTGGACGTGACCGACCAGTCCGTCGGGGAGAGCATCGACTTCTTCCAAACGCTCACGACAAAGCTCTCGGAAAAGGAGCAGGAGATCGCCCGCCAAATCTTGAAAGAGATCTCCTCCCGCCTGGGCTTTTTGGAGCATGTGGGTCTTGCCTACCTCACCTTATCCCGGAACGCCGGCACCCTCTCCGGAGGCGAAGCGCAGCGCATCCGCCTGGCCACCCAGATCGGCTCCAACCTGACAGGAGTGCTCTATGTGCTGGACGAGCCCTCCATCGGCCTTCACCAGAGGGACAACGCCCGGCTCATTGAGACGCTAAAGAAGCTGCGGGACTTGGGGAACACGCTCATCGTAGTAGAGCACGATGAGGAGACCATCCGCAGCGCCGATCACGTGCTGGATATAGGACCTGGCGCTGGAATTCACGGCGGCTACGTGGTGGCAGAGGGCACGCCTCTGGAGATCGAGATGAGTGCAGAGTCGCTTACCGGCCAGTACCTCTCCGGGAAGAAGACCATTGAGATCCCGGCCAGCCGCAGAAAGAGCAATAGCTTCATTCGCCTTTTGGGCTGCAGGGAGAACAATCTACAAAACATAAACGCCGCCATCCCTCTGGGCGTCCTGACAGTCGTAACCGGCGTCTCGGGCTCAGGCAAGTCCACCCTCATCTACGACACTCTCTACCGGGCCCTCATGAAGAAGATTTACAAATCGAGCGTCGAGCCGGGCGAGTACGATGAGATCATATTCGACTCCGAGGTGGACAAAGTCATCGTCATTGACCAGAGCCCCATCGGCCGGACGCCCCGCTCCAATCCGGCTACCTACACCAAGATCTTCGACCCCATCCGGCAGGCATTTGCCGAGGCCAAAGAGGCAAAAGTGCGCGGCTACAAAGCGGGTCGCTTCTCCTTTAACGTGCGGGGCGGTCGCTGTGAGGCCTGCCAGGGAGACGGGCTGATCAAGATCGAGATGAACTTTCTGCCCGACGTTTACATCGAATGCGAGGAGTGCAAGGGCACCCGCTACAACCGGGAGACCCTGGAGGTCAAGTACAAGGGGAAGTCCATTGCCCAGGTGCTGGACATGACCGTGGAAGAGGCCCGAGAGCACTTCCAGAACGTTCCTGCCATCAGAAGCAAGCTCGACACTTTGCTAGGCGTGGGCTTAGGCTACATCAAGCTGGGGCAGAGCTCGACCACACTCTCAGGCGGCGAGGCGCAGAGGATCAAGCTCACCCGGGAGCTGGCCAAGCGGGGCACGGGAAAGACCATTTACCTGCTGGACGAGCCGACCACCGGGCTGCACTTTGCTGATGTCAAGAAGCTCATCTCTGTCCTGGACGACCTGGTGGCCAAAGGCAACAGCGTGGTGGTCATCGAGCACAACCTGGATGTTATCAAGTGCGCCGACTACATCATCGATCTGGGGCCGGAGGGCGGGAACGCCGGCGGGCGGATCGTGGCAGCGGGCACGCCGGAAGAGGTGGCAGCGGTGGAGGAGAGCCACACGGGCCGGTATCTGAGATCGAGAGTCGGCGACAGTGGGCAGGCGGCGAAAGCCGCGGGAAAAAAGGGCGGAAAAGCCAGAGCGAAGTAGCCCTCATATGTGCGAGTTGCCAGTCACTTGTGTTACCGGATCAAAACCACCAGTTGTTGTCGGTATGCCCGAATTGAGGTATACCCCCCACCCCTTGTACCAACTCGATTCAGATAATGGTTTACCTGCCTTGTTAGCTTTCACGATAACTTGTGTACCATCAAGTGTAACTCGCGAATTGGAGGAGTATATTCCACCACCATATGATGTTGCAGTGTTTCCGGTTATGCTACCACCTTTCATGTTGAGAGTGCCGTAATAATTAGCAATCCCGCCACCTACATTTGCTTTATTCCCGGTTATACTGCCACTATTCATAGTCACGGTGCCGGTACTGCAAATCGCCCCGCCATACGCTGTTGCTGTGTTGCCGGTTAGCAAAACATCAGTTATAACCAGATTACAACCAACATTAGCAATGCCACCACCAGAAGTAGCATATCCGTTTCTGATAGTTAACCCCTCCAGGTACATGTTTTTATTGCGATTATCTACGCATGATCTACCTGTAGTAATTACAGTACCTATACCACCACCATCAATTATGGTTTTGCCGGCTCCTGCACCCTTTAGGGTTAATGAATTGAATATCTTAAGGTTTTCTCTATATGTCCCAGCCGCAACGTTTATTGTATCTCCGCCATAAGCAACATTTACCGCACCCTGTATCTTCATGCCAGGTTTAATATAGTATCCTAAATATCCCAATGGCATTTGTCCTTTCAGAGCATTCATATCAATATCATATTCTGTACCATATGCAGATGTCCTGGTTTTGGTCTTTTTTACTCCTTTTGTTGATTTGTATGTAGCTATGCTTTTGAAAGTGCCATGCACATGTTCATCTTGCAGCACCTGTGAATCAATTCCACCCGATGCAGTTTCACTCATTTTCTCAATGGTAGCTCTACCAGCAATTCCGTTGATTGCTGTATCGATGTTATAAGACCCACTGAGGTCTTTAGACGATCCGTATACTTTGATAAGATTTGCGGCTCCACTGGTAGCAGTTTGACTTGCAGCAACCAAAGTATCTGTAGTTACTGCTTTCCCATTGTACCCTGTTAGTGTTACGTAATCTTTACTTGCGGTTCCCTTATATTCTTCTAACCCCACACTAGCAGACATCCTTCCATAAGATGATGCTGCCGTGACCTTAATAGAGTCTGCTTTAGGAACGGTCAACCATTGTTCTGCGGATACCTGAGATAGGGTACCTACATTACCTTCACCGGGAAGAACTTCAGAGCTATACGTTAAACCATCTGGTGCGTTGACCACCTTGACGTAAACGCTGGCACTTTTGCCTGAAGCATCTGTGACCGAATGAGTCTCTTCAAACAATGATAATGGTCCTGATATCGCCGTGGATGGTGTTATAGTTCCGCCATTAATTGCGATTTTGCTGCTCAAAGATGTGGATTTCAAAATATCATAATTCATTGATACAAATCCACTTTCACCACTAGCACTACCAGATGCAGTGACCTGAATGCCACCATAAGCACCCTGGACAAAGGTTAATGTTAATAATGCTATGATATAGACGATTAGCCATCTCTTATTGAGTTTCATTTCACCCTCCTATATTATTTTACGCCAGACGTTTTTTTTCTGATGAGACTACTCCGTGAAGAACTATAAATAATTAAAGATATGCTTCTGCAAGAACTCCTCTACAATCAGACTGCAAATCATGTACCGGACAAAACCTGATAGCTATCCAAAAAACGATATTGAGATGCGGGGAAAGGGATGCCCGCACATTTTACGAGTAAACATCTCCTTTGCAGCAGTAATCAATTATGTAAATCGCGTTGCAGGATGAATGCCACTTCAAGCCCATGATTGAGTGCTTTCCAGACGATGCCTGCATTAACGCCAAATATAGGTTCGATCTGATTCCTAGCATCCTTTGTATAGGCATTTGCATCCGCTTGAACATCATCATATAAATCCTGCTGAAAAGGAACCATATCCCTCGCGTCCTTTGTATCGGAATTTCCATCAACATTCTTCTTCTCTGCATCAGCATTATGCCCAAATTTAGCCTTTGCCTTCTCTACAGTTTCGTTTGTCATTTTTTTTAGTACTCCTTTTATGCGTTCTAATTCTTAATACGATTTCTTCAAATTTAAGTTTTTTTAATTTTAAAATTTTTAGATATTACAATGCTTAATATTTTTTTATTTTAAAGATCATCATATCGGTATGAAATGCCCATCCAGAATCGTATTGGGTGTCTTCTGTTCCATATGTCTTCTTCTTCTGTCCTAAAATTATATATAATATCCTAAAGAACATTGACATCCTGACAAAATAGTTATATAATTTAAAAGTAATTATTATCTATTCAAGCAATTGTAATCAAGAAAATTGCCCCTGAGACATAAATGGTATCGACTTCGGGAGGGAGGAACATAAAGGAAAGACCAAAGAAGAACAAGGAACTACTTATAGGCAGAGCAGGGCGAAATGCAATCGAGCAAGAAGATCGGGCAAGGGATTCTCTTCGTTGGCAACCTAGATAAGCTTGCTAAACAGAGGGTAGGTCCAAGCCGTTTATTACCTTATGAATATATCTAATGGTATTAAAACATTATCGATATATTGTATATGTTATTAATAATTCTCTTTTTAGGATATAATTACGCAGATTACAAGATGAGATATCATATATTTCGGTTAGGTTCGTCATTCACAAGAAACCGAAAATTTTATATACGTTAAATGTCGTTATAGGGTACAACGAATTTAGTATAGGTGAAATCTCATGAAGATACGAATAATCAGTTCCCGCGAAGAGATCAACTCGATAAGACCGAATGAAAAAGCAGTCCATCTGGCATTTAGAGCCTCAAACGTGGACTTCCTCAACCTCCTTCAGAATGCACCCCGGCTTCAGATGATCCAAGTACCGCCATCCTACCTGAAGACCATGTCCAAAGCAATTGATGTGTTCCTGGATATGCAGGGTGTCAAACTGCTGGAAGGAGATGTCTGGGGCCACCGAAAGGACATTGATGAGTACTTCACCGTTGAAGATGCTACCATTGAAGAAATTCGATCTCTTGCGGATAGTGGCACGATCCTAGACGGCGCTACAAATCAGATCCAAAAGAAGGCAAAAATCGGACCGGACCTCATCAAGTTCATCGCCACGACCAAGATAACTGCTTGAGCATCAAGTCCAAGCAGACCTATAATTTTTAATTATATTAGTTTAGTGTATATTTAGATGGAAAACTATTTAGTTTAACCGTAGAACCTTGTACTGGCGGTATCAATGAATAACTACCTCGCATTTATTACCATAGCCTTCTATTTCGGTTTGATCGCTACTGGAACGGCTCAAGAGTTCTCCTATGCATTACCACAGGATCAGGGACAGGAGATTGAATACTTGGATTCCTATTACCCCGCTTATTATCCTTCAGCATATTGGAGCTACCCTTATGTTCCTGCAAAAATTGCGGTCCAAGCCACAAAAGAGCGTCTTTGGGCTAATAAGTACGCGAACCCCAATTCGGTCTTTTGGCAAGTTCAAGGAACAAAGGAACGTTTGTGGACAGTTAAGAATGCATGCTACGGCTGCTGGCAAGATTATGATTGGATGGATCGAAATGGTCCATGGGAGAACAGGTATTAAAAGCAACTTGTATACGGACCTATCAATGATCTTTAGAGCTCATAAGAATCAACGCACACTTTCTTTTTAAGTCGCCGATCTGCCCACTCATATGGACACACCATCTCTTTTCCAGACCTTCCGACCATTGTTGTTCTCAATTAAATAGTAGCCTAACTTTCTGAGTTCTGTACGTACGCGATCTTTTTTTAATCCTAAATTATTTGCTATTGTTTGAATCTCTCTTCGGTCATAGACGAAAAATTTGAATCTGCAATTCTTGGAAATATACGTAACGAGATCTACTGCATGCTGGTCGTTGCATCGAACCATTGCTTGCGCCTCCCTGTCCCATTACTTGGTTTACGTCTCCATCTTCACATCGTGCCTCTCGAAGAACTCTATCAGGGCATCTTCGACCACTTGGCTTTGAGCACGCAAGCTGCTCCTGGTTAATACGGTGTAAACCTTCAATGTTTTGGCTACAGGTTCGGATAGGGTCAATGTAGTTTTTTGCATGACTATCTATAACGTGGCTTCTTGCTTATAAATTTTACGTGTATAAAATTTTAAGTACCTAAATAATTTGTAATTCTTAATGTAATAATAATTTTATATATGTTATTTAACTCAACAGAGCAATTCAGCGGTCCTGTTATTCTCTATTCTCGTCCCTTTAAGCTGCGCAGCTACAAAGTCCAGATTCCCTTGCGAAATGCCTTAAATTTATATATGCATAGCTTATAGCACTTTAATATTTTGATACCAAAAGCTTTTTATCTAGAAACATCTTATTAGGTTTAGAACCACAAATGGAGGATTCAAAAAATGATAGATGATAATGCAGAGAAGAAGACTGATGCTAAGAAGGCGAAAGCTGATGTAGGGAAAAAGACTGAACATAAAAAAACAGAAACAGAAAAGCCGAAAGCTTCACATAAGAAATAATGTGGCTAAGGCACTGAAAATACCTAATTCAGGCAGACTTGAGAAGGGATTCAAAAAACTTTTGACATCCTTTCGCAATCTGCCAATCCCTCCTCGTTAACCATTCTAATCGTTAGGAAATCTGAGAAGGCTGAATTGAGGGTAAAAATAAAATCCATCCGCACAGGGCTCATCATTATGTCCTTTTTGCTCCTGCTATTCGCCATAATGAATCTATCCATGCTTCGGCGTTTTTGACTTTGGGGGACGATTCCAGGATTTACTTCGACATTTAACTACACCGAAATCGTCATATAGTAATAACAGAAAGTGGCTATTGGGTTCAGAGGCTGTAAGCGATCGATGTGGAAAAGAGTGTTCTGGCTTCCAAAAGTCGATTCCTAAACCGGGTGCGCTGGGAACTGGGCACTCATCAGTCGGACCCAGGACAGATAGATATGATATACCAAAAGTTGCTGTTCAGCATAACCGTTATTGCTTTTTTCTTAGTACAGGCAGATGCACAGCCAGGTGACCCGCTCAATCCCAGCCAACTGGGTGAATCCATGTCCATGCCCTTGCCCCAAGAACTCATTTTGGAGGCCAGGACGGCAGGAATAATAGCAAAATCCAATCCGTTCTATAAATCAGATAGCAAACAACCAGGTTTCTCAGTCGTGCCTCAGTCCGAAGCGGATGCAGATAATTCTCTGGATAATGTGAATGTGACCGGAACATGGTCCTTCGATCTCATGGGCAAAACACCAGAGCAGATGAAACTGTATCTGATCCAGAACGAAGACGTGGTCATGGGCCAGGGAGTAATAAATAGAGGAAATGAAACAGAGGAGGCCACAGCCAGCGGCTCAATCGCAGGGGGTAAGATGAGCTTAGTCGTGATCCCAGTGGGAGTCTCGGACCTGTACAAGCTCAATCTGTCATTATCCTCACTGGCTGCAGGGACCTATACTGCCTACATGGCCGGTGGTAACAGCTGGTCCGGCGAGGTCACGTTCTCGGTTTCCTCGAATATTTTCAAGCCCACATCTACGGTATCCAAAGATGGACCTGGTGCACATGCGGCCACGAACTCGACAGCAGCGACGCCCGTCCAGCTTTCTGGGAATCAGGGGGCAAGCAAAGGCATTAGCTCCTCCATATCCACCAGCATGTCATCTGGCGGCGGATCAATGAGTGAAGAATCATCTAGCTCTGCATTCTCCGGCTCGGTTATGTGAATGGTCTCGCAGCGTTCATCTCGTTGCCCAAGGAGTCCCCATCTCTTTTGGGTAGGGGAGTTGACTCGCCGATATCATTATATTTCTATCGCGATTATGGAGATGGGGAACAATTGGCTAAGAGAGCGAAGCATAGCGGTGCCATAAAACAAGATTTATGCGGGGAAAGGGATTCGAACCCTTGAACTCCTGCGAGAATAGATCTTGAGTCTATCACCGTTGGCCTGGCTTGGTTATCCCCGCTTACGATCTGCCTTGAGAGACAGATCGAGGATACTGCAAGCACCTGCTGGTTTATGAATCTTGCCATCGGCGAACGGCCCGTGCCCGCGCTCCTCCGTCTGCCCGAAGCGGCTCACGCATCCACGTGGTTCACGCAAACCCAGTGGTAGTACCCGTGAATGCCTGTACCCGTGACCTCGTCAAACTCTTCCAGCTCCTGTCCGCAGATCTGGCATATCTCGCCATCCGGCACCTCTATCTCGCCGTCGTTGCATAGTATTACTACCATTCAAGCTCTCATGGGGGGGGGCAAGAGCCATGAAGCTTTCGGGCAATTGGGAGGCTTGATGGATTTTTTTATCACATTTTTCGTTGGTGGTTTAATTCTGTTCTCTTTAATATACAAAATTTTCCAGCTGATTCGTTTGGGAAAAATGTTTGATAATTTCCCTTTTTGGCATCAACGAACTCATCCACGGCGTCCTTCGCACCGGCAGAAAAAAATCCATAATCGTCAACCATAATGAATCCATTTATTGTCAGGACGGTATCAAGAAAATTTAGAGCTGTGCGTATAGGTTCGTAAAAATCAAAATCCACATAAGCAAAACAAACCTTCTTGGGAAGATTGCAGCATTTTATAGTCTCATCTATAAATCCAGGTATTATTTTTGTTCTTGATTGAGGAAAATCTATATCGTTCAATTTAGCAGATACGCTATCAATAGGGCATGCCATTTTTCCTTCGTAGGCTTCGATTGAGCCCAAACCATATATATCATTAAGCAAAACATCTTTTATAGATGGTGCAGGTAGCCCTTTGAAAGAATCAAATAACCAGATGCCTTTGTCAGTTTTCTTGATTTCGTTTGCAATTAAAGCAGATGTCGCGCCATTCGCGACTCCAAACTCGCAAACGTCCCCTTCTAATTTTAAAGCCTTGTGTAAATAATTTAATAAATATAATGCCTCGCTAGGTTCTGTTCCTTCTAATTTACTAATTAGATGGATTCTGCGTTCATCATTTGTGGGCAAATCCTTAAATAAAAACTCTATATATGCCCCTTCTAATTCCTTAATTATTGCTATGTATTTCCCATCTCTTTCGATTCCTGTATGATAAATATTGTACCCAAATTTATTCAGAAAATTGTTGATTAGCACACCAATCCAGTGGACAAGTGTCATGCATCATTCGAGTGTTTCGTCATGATAATTATCTTTTTCGTGAACCAATTCGTTTAGATGCCGGTCGAATGTATTCGCCGACTCAATTTTGGCCCCATATCGTTGCATAGTACTAATACCATCCAAGCTCTTCGGGGTCTGCTGGTGCCATGAAGCTTTCGGGCTGTTGAGGTAAAATTGCGCATCTTTCTGCCGTCTGCGGTTAGTATTCCGAGATGAATATTTTAATAATGGGGGTTTACGGGATAAAACCACAGAGTCACAGAGCGCACGGAGGACGAACGCCCAAAGTTAACTGCGGCTCAATAAAGACCTCCATTCCTACTTCTCTTTCGATCCGCTCTCAAACTCCTGGAACGTGCGTAGCGCCGAGGCCAGCACCTTCGTCTGGCCGATGATGGCGGCGATGAACACCGCATCCAGGATCTCGTCCTCGCTCGCCCCCGCGCGGGCAGCCGCGCTCATGTGCACCTTCAGGCACTTGTCCGCGCCGGCGCTCGCCGCTGCGGCCACGGCCAGGAGCTCCGCGACTTTTGGCTCCAGGCTTTGCGGCCGCAACGCGTAGAAGTCCTTCAGGCTGGAGAAGATCATGAACTGCGGGCGACGGGCCATGACCTGCAGTATAAAGGGCACGGTGCCCAGCATCTTTTCGGTGTCGTCGAGGATGTCCTCCTGCAGGGAGGCGCTGTTCTCCAGGAGGGCTTTGATAAGGGTCTTGTTTTCAGGCTTCATTGCTTCTACGGTTGGCTCTCCCATTCTTGCAGCTTTCGCCTTGTTTTCTCGACTCGTGGATCATATATTTTTATCTCTTATCCAGTAACCACATTGATCTGGAAGCTCTTCTTATCCCCCACAAGAATTGAGCCCGATCCCGTTCCCAGAGCTGCTTCAATAAGCCAGGCTCCCGCTCTCCTGGGCTTTACGGTCATGCTGAAGGTCAACTCGCCGCTACCGGAAAGGGCCCGGCTCGAACGAGAGGCTATGATGCCCGATTGGTCACGCAGCGTTGCCTCGATCTTGGTTCCGGCTGCTAAATTGGAGTAGACTGTGTTCACTTTCACCAGGCTCTCTTCACCTACGGCAATCGTGTCCGGTGGGACGACGTATTCGATGCTGCCGATCTCCACGTCCGGTTTATACTCTGGATTCTCAACCAGCAGCGTGAATGACCTGCCTGACACAAGCTGGTCTCCCTTCCATATTTCCGCTTTGAGATGCCACTCGTTTATGTATTCGGGCCATCCCGAGGGAATGGAATAGCTGGCAGGCACCATAATCTCGGCGGGCGGGAACAGATAGGTGCCGCTGCCCGAGACCGCAATTTCGCCGCCGCTCTGAAAGCGAGGCGGATAATCGGCATAGGCGAGGTGCAGGCTCAATGTCGACTGCGCCAGGTTGGCGTAATTGATGCTGACCACAATTGGCACACGCTCGCCCACGGTTAGGGTTTCAGGCGAAGCAGGATATTGAAGGGTGTTGATGCTTACTGTTCCTCCCTGGGCCGGCAGAACTGCGATTAGGACCAGGCTGAAAAGAATAATGCCATAGTATTTGTTTCTCATGACAGTCTCCTCCTTTTTTTTGATCCGGTACAATAGTTATTATTAATAATTATATATAAGCGTTAGCATCCTCCCCGGCTGGTATGTGATCCGCAAAATATCCGCCCGCCTCAGCACACCATTTTTCCGAAGCACTCCTTGCAGAGCACCTTTCCGCCTGCCGTCCGCCCCAGGATCTCCATGAAGCCTTCCCCACACTCCTGGCACTCGAGGGAGGGATAGATCTTGGCCTTCTCGGGTGCGGGAATATCAACTTCCTTCACATAGAGCAGATCCTCGTCTTTGCCGCTCAATATCTCCTCGATGACCCGAGCCCTCAGCCCCTCAAACTCCTTCTTCTCTTCCCCAGAAAGATTTCCCGTCGCCGCCTTCTGGCGCAGGGCATCCATCCCCCGGAAGACATCGCCCTTGAAGTAGATGCGCATGGCGCGGTCCATATCGCGAGAGTAGAAGGTGAAGACCTGCTTGCCATTATCCACAAAGATCAGATTGCCCTTGCCGGCCGTGCAGCCCAGGAGCGACTGCACCGCATCCACGCTGCAGGATTTGTTCTCAGCAATGCAGACCAGCTCCTCATCCTTGGAACGGGGGTAGTGCTCTTTGACATACTTTGCTACCCGATAGCCCATAGCGAGGCCAGGGCAGACGTGACCGTGAAACTTTGCCGCTTCCTTAAAGTCCTCTTCCATAATTATCACCTATAATTACTTCTGACGGATTGGAATAAGTAAAGAGCGGTCGATGTCAATGAGGGCGAAATGGCCTTCTTGTATGATTCTTGGCGGCTTTCCTCCGGCCTAGACCCCCAGCGCGTTGATGGCTTCAATCAGCTCCCCGAAGGCCTCCATTTCCAGATCCAAGACCTCTTCAGTTGTCATGGAGATGCTCATCTCTCCATCCACGGTGAGCCTGTCCGGGCCCCGAGCCACAATACGGTTCCGGCCGTCGCGAGAAAGCGCCTTTTTAATCTCTTTCTCGTGGGCCAGGGTGCGCCCAGGAATGATAACCGTGTCCTTGACCTCTTTGAGATCCAGGTTCATGAAATCCTCTATGGTTATCAGGCAGCCCACATCTTTGTCGACCCCCACCACGTTGACCTTCCCCTTCTCTCCCATCTGCTGGAAGACTGCAGTCAGCAAGGGCAGGGCTATACTGCTGGTGATAACGGTGGCGCTTCTGCGTAGGAGTGGCAGAGTGGTGATCTTTTCCGGATGGCGGGCCAGGGCGAAGGGCGCCCCCGTCATGGGATCCCATAGAGGAGTTCCCGTTACCCGCAAGCGATACCTCTTTGCCGTCTCTGTAACGATGTTTTGAAACTCTTCCACCGAGTGCGGCGTTATGCCCGGCATGATAGGCGCATTGCCCAGGATCAGACCCTGCTCGCGAGAGTTGGCAAATCTCATCAGGATCAGTCCTTTCGCACCCATATCCTCCAGGTCGCTGCAGGTCTTCTCCAGCTCTGCTCCGTCGTTGACGCCGGGGATGAGAACCGCGGCTCCATAAACCTCGCAACTCTGGCAGAAGATCTTAAGGCACTCGATGGCAATTTCCGCATTTTTGTCTCCCATGTACTTTCTGCGCAGCTGTGGGTTAGTGGAAAAGACGGTAAAGGAGACCTCAGTTACGCCAGCCTCCACCAGGGCGACGGCATCATTTGCGCTCTTGAAGCCTTTTCCCGAGGTGTAGCCTAAAGCGATAGGCACCATGCCCTGAGAAAGCATCTTGGTCAGGGGCAGAAGGTCGGGGTAGCAGCTCAAATCCCCGCCGCCGCTGATGGTGACTTTATCTGGGATGCTGCCCATGCACTTTCCAGCAACCTCGAAAACGACGGCGTCCATGGGCTTGAAGCCGGGATAGCCCTCCACAATGGCGCGGGAGCAGTAGTCGCAGCCCTTCTGAAAGGGCATGCAAAACTTGCAGCCGAAGGGTGGAACGCGTTTTACTCCTTTGAAATAACAGTAGCTGCAAAAGCCTTTGCAATCCAGGCCAGGTCTTCCACCGACATCGGCAAGTATCTCCATGGCCAAAGCAACTTTGCCGGAGGGTAAATAAGTTTTGGGCATTCAGATAGACGGAATGCTTGCACACAAGGACTACTGCAACATGTATAAGAACGGGCTAAATTACAGGTATTGGGTAGAGGTGAAAATATGGATAAACAAAATGTAGAGGCTCAATTGACTGCCCTTGGATTGGATATGCTTTATAAAAAGTTCCTTGAGATTAGGCGCACGGTGAATTTGGCTCAAGCTAAACACATGTTAGAGAATGAAAACCACAAGGCAGCTACTCCAAGAGAGCTTGCTGAAGAGCTTGGCTTATCTGAAGAGCTTGTTAAATTAGCGCTGGCTGATATGAAGGATGAAGCTGAAAAGCTTCTTGTACGAAAGTAATGATCTCTGAGCCGCTGCTATCCCTCACACCTGCCAGATCTCTCGCGGCATATTGGTGAGGCACACGGCTCCGCCTGCCGTAGTCAAGTAGGTGTCCTCTATTCCCAGCACGCCCTTGTCGGGATAAATTATCTTGGGCTCGATGGCGATGGTCATGCTGCTCTGCACCACATGATCCAGGGGGCCGATCACCGGGTACTCATCCAGTTCTAACCCTACGCCGTGGCCCACAAAACCGCATTTATTGCCATTGGTCCCGCCTAAGAAGTCCTGGTAGCCCAGGGTTTCACCAGTTGTCTCGGACAGCTCGAACAATTCCCTGCCCGTCCGGCCTGCGACAAGCTCTCCGGCCACGGTCTCCTCGATTTGGCAGGCGGCTTGGTAGGCGTCTTCCAGACCCGCCTCCAGCTTGCCCAGGGAGAATATGCGGGTGGCGTCGGCGATATACCCGTTGTAGATACCCACGCAGTCCACGAATACCGGCTCGTTTCTCTTTATCTTAGCAAAGCCTGCCCCCTGGGGAAATATTAAAGAGGTGCCCCGGCCCCCGCTGGGCGAAGCCAGGAAGCTGGGAAAGGCCGCTTCCGCTCCGCACATGACATGGCCTAAGGGGACAATGCTGTTGAACCTGCGAAAACGCAGTGACCCCTGATGACCCATGGAGCGCATCACCGACTCGATCCGGCAGATCAGGTCTACTTCTTTCATGCCTTCTTCCAAAAAGTCTGGGACTGAGGAAAAACCGGCCTCCAAAATTCGGGCCGCCTCTTTTATCAGGCCCACTTCAAAATAGGACTTCACAGAACGGATGTGCTTGATCTTTTCGGCAACATCGACAAATTTGGCATCTTCCAGTGCCCTGTCCACTTTAAAATAGAAGCTGCAGGGAAGCACATCCATCTCCAGGCCGACGGTAGCTTTGGCTGAAATGCCCAGGTCAGACTTCAAATTTCTCATGTTCTTGAGCGCCCTCACATCGAGGGGCGATTCCTGCACTGCCCTTTCCAGGCTTCTCTTCATCATAACCACGGGCTCGCCGTCTCTGGGGATGTAGACCAGCCCGTCCTGAGCGGTGCCGGAAAAGTAGCACACGTCTACAGCATGAAACAAGAGTGCTCCGTCCATCTCGCCCATCTGGGACTGCAACGTCTTTATACGGCTATCGATCTCTGATTTGGGGGAAAGAACATACTCCATTTAATCTGACCTCTGCATTTCCTTCATTCTTGAGTTGGAACGATACGGCTAGTCTCATTGATCCTTTATAGAGGTAACTGCAATTGGGTAGAGCCTGAAACAAAGATAAGGCCAAATACAAAGAACCTAGAAATTACTATTTGGATGAAAAGACTCACGGCTTATGTCTCAGGTCGGGTGCATAAGGTTGGCTATGGGAAGAAGGTTGCCCATTAGCGGTCGCTTTTGGCATAAAAGCTAATTTCAGTTTCGTCCATTGAAAAGACATATTCTCCGGCAAGCGGCGAGTTCCAGAAGTTCGTAATACTTGAATGTCAGGATAATGAGGAAGATGACTGCTGGCATTTTAACCTCGAACTCTTCGAAGAGCTGCGAATCGCTTTCGAGGAATTGAATAGAGTCTTGACCGATATTAACCAAAAACATAGGGAAAAACTCGAGGGAATACCTGCAAAGCCGGACCTTTCCCAGCCGATGCTAAAAGAGATCAACAAAAAATGAAGCATATTAAAATAGCGCAAAGTCGATCAAAAGTCCTTGAGTGCTAAAGTCCCACCCATCCCAGGACCCCGATCATTTTCAGCCCGATATAGACCATCAGCACCACAAAGATGTACTTCAGCTTCTCCGCCGGCAGCCTGTGGGCTACCTTTACGCCCCACGAAGCCGTAAAGATGCTTGCTCCCGCCAGCAGAGCAAACTGCAGCAGGTCGATGTAGCCCAAAGAGTAGTCGGGAAGTCCGGGCACGCCCCATCCGTTAATGGCATAGGCTATGACCCCGCCCACGGCATTGAAGGCTATTGTTACCGACGAGGTGCCGATGGCCTGATACATGCCAAAACCCATGGCGATGACCATGGCCGGCACCAGGATCACGCCTCCCCCAATCCCGGTCAGACCGGAAATGATTCCTACAGCCAGTCCCCAGAGAACATACTCTCTTGACTTTTCCAGCAAAGCCTCTCGCCTGGGCTGCACACTTTTGGCAAAGAGCATTCTCAGCGCACCAAACATTACCACAAATCCGAAGGCCATCCTGAGCAAATCTCCGGGCGCATGAGCGGCAATGCTACCTCCCAAAAAGGCTCCTACCAGGCCAGAGAGGCCCATGATGATTCCCGGCCGCCAGAGAACAACGCCCCGGCAACTGTGGCCGCGGCATCCGGACAGAGCCGTGGGCAGAACTACGGCCAGAGAGGTTCCAAAGGCTATCCTGGTGGCCAGGGTGGGATCAATTCCAGTGGAGGTCAGCACCCAGATCTGCACGGGCACCATGAGAAAGCCGCCCCCTATGCCGAGCAATCCGCAGGAAAAACCGACAGCTATGCCTGTGGCCAGCAGCACCAGAATGTAAGGGAGAAGAGATGGCTCAATCAAGATCCTCTTTAGCCTAAATTTGCCTCAAATTACATCACAGTTCCTTGTGCTTGGCAGCGATCTCCTCCGCCAGCCGGTCCAGGGCCTGGAAATCTGCCTCTTTGGGACGGCCTTTGGCGACTACCGGATCGAAGAATTGCAGCTTCAGATTGGGCAGGGCGACGGTGATCTGCTCCAGCATCTTGCCTCCCCAGCCAAAGGAGCCGATGATGGAGGCATACCTTGTCTTGGGCCGCAGGGCATTGGCCAGGATGGCTGCGTAAAGCGCCAGGGGATGGGCTCCGGCCAGAATGGTAGGCGTGCCGATGACCACGGTTGCCGCGTCCACCAGAGACTTTGCCAGCTCTCCCACGTCGTAGTCGGTGAGATCGAATCGCTTCACTTCTACTCCTCGGGAGATAAGAGCGTCCACCAGGTAATCTACCATGATGCGAGTGGACCCGTGCATGGAAACATAAGGCAAAACCACCTGGTTTTTCACTCGATCCGAGGCCCAATCGCGGTAAGCATCCAATATAAACAGGGGCCTGCCGTAAAGCGGGCCGTGGCTGGTGGCGATGACAGCAATTGTCAGATCCTCAATCCTGGCCAGGTGCTTGTTAATGTTCTGGCGGAAGGGCATCATTATCTCGGCATAATACCTCTTGGCAGCCCTGTAAACTGTAGCCTCGTCAACGGCAAAAAGGTCGCTGCTGGCCAGATGGGAGCCCAGAAAATCGCAGGTAAAAAGTATTTGATCTTCGGCCAAATAGGTGAAGATGGTGTCCGGCCAGTGCACCCAGGGAGCATGAATGAACTGCAGGCTTTTGTCGCCAAGAGTTATCTTCTCGCCGTCTTTCGCCTCCTGCACTTGATCTTTGTCCACCAGGCCAAAATGCATGAGCAGATCCAAACACTTGGCGGAGCCGAGCACTTTAGCATCGGGATAAATCTCAAGCAGCCGTTTAAGGCTTCCCGAATGGTCCTGTTCGGCATGCTGAGCTACGATGTAGTCGATCTTCTTTATGCCCAGAGCACTCAGGTTGCCCAGCAGCACACCGGCCATGGATTCGTCCACGGCGTCAATGAGTGCCGTCTTCTCGCTGCCCTGGATCAGATAGGAGTTGTAGCTGGTTCCTTCAGGCAGAGGAATTAAAGCATCAAAGAGCCTGCGATCCCAGTCTATTGCTCCGACCCACTTGACGCCGGGCTTGATCTCTCTTGTGAGCGTCATGATTTTTGTCCTATTTCATCTCTTTGAAATCATCCTTCGCGGCGCCGCACTGCGGGCAGGTCCATGTCTCCGGCAGATCTGCAAAGGAGGTTCCGGGAGCAATTTTAGAGTCTGAGTCCCCTTTTTCGGGATCGTAAATATATCCGCAAATGGTGCACTGATATTTTTGAGCCATAATCAAATTTAGGTCTGCAAAGTATTTAGCCCAATCGCAACGAAAAACTAAAATAATAATAACATCCAACCGAGGAGCACGATTCGAGGTGTTAGAAATGGCCGGCACCGGATCCAAAGGAGAAAGCAAGTTCAAATGCAAAATCTGTCGAATGGTCTTTGAATCAAAGGAAGAATTGAAACTGCACATGACGGAGGATCATAACGATAACTGAACTGACTTTTTGATCTTTATCTTTGATACACCGCATGAAAATCCTCGCAGCATGCCCCAGGTAGGCACCAGTATCTTCCGCCTGCATGCTGCCCCTCTTTATCCGCTGGCTACAGGCTCGGACCATGCTGATGAATTGGATGCTCCAGTTCCGAGAAGGCGCGCACCAGCACCTCATTAATAGTGGGGTGAATCACCTGTGATTTTATTACAGGCATTAAGTCCTGGTACTCGGTGTTCATGAGGTAGACCACCTGTTGCACCAGCTCTGACGCCATGGGACCGACAACCGTTGCTCCCAGGATGCGTCCCGTCTCCTCCTCCAGTACCACTTTGACCAGGCCGTGCTCTTCGGCCATGGCCACGCCCTTGGCCACGTCCATGTACTTAGCCCGACCTACCAACACTTTTAGCCCTGCGGCAAGCGCTTCCGCCTCTTTCATGCCCACGCCTGCCACCTGAGGATGGGTGAAGACGGCATAAGGCACGGCGTGGTAGTCGGCAGCTTCCCGGTCCTCTCTATCTTTGGCGCGGAGCAGATTGTGAGAGACCACCTCTGACTCGTAGTTGGCCGTATGCCGGAACATGTGCTTGCCGATGGCGTCGCCTATTGCCCAGATATCCTTTTTGCCAGTCTCCAGAAACTCATTCACCATAATCCAGCCGTAGCGGTCTGTCTCTATGCCGCTCTTCTCCGGGTGGAGCAAATCGGAGTTGGAACGACGTCCCGCTGCCAGGAGGATCTCGTCTGCTTCAAACTGCTGGACACTGCCGTCCTCCATATTTTTGGCAGAGACTACCTTCTTGTCGCCCTTTTTCTCGACGGAAACGACCTCATGGCCCGTGACTACGCGCATGTACAGGGAGAGCACTTTTTGCACCAATCCCGCCGCGTCCGGATCTTCGCCTTTGAGCACCTGCGGGCCGCGCCCCAGGATGGTGACCTTTGTACCCATGGCCGAGAAGAAGTGGCCGAATTCGCAGCCGATGTAGCCCGCTCCAATGATGATCAGGCTCTGGGGCGGGGCCTTCAGCTGCAGCAAAGAGACGTTGTCCAGAAAGCCCGTCTCCAGGAGGCCGGGTATTGGCGGCACGAGAGACCGAGCGCCAGTGGCGATTACTATCATTGGTGCGGTAATGGTCTTGCCGCCCACCTGCAAGACATAATCGTCGATGAACTCCGCTCTTTCCTGAAAATAGGTCAAATTCTCTTTGGCTTTAAGAGCCTCTTCCAGGTTACTCTGCGCTTTATCCACCACTTTGTGCATGCGGCTCATTATGGCCGGAAAATCGATCTCATTGATCTCGGCATGCACACCCACGGCTCCGGCTTCCTGGATGGTCCTGATAACATCCGCCGGATAGATGAGCATCTTGGAAGGGATGCAGCCGTTGTTCAGACAGGTGCCGCCCGCTGGGCCCTGATCCAGCAGAGCGACTTGCATGCCTTCGTTTGCAGCCTGGGAGGCCACATGCGCTCCCGCGCCTGTGCCGATGACGATGAGATCGAATTTGTTCATGGTAGTAGTACGATGGCGATTGTGGCTTAAATATCTTCAGGAATTTTGCAGTAGATGGAAGACAGATCCGGCAGAGTAGGCGGGCAGGAGAGCCGGGCGCGGACGGTCTGCTGGCAGGAGGGCCTGGTGGGCCTGGCGAACATCCGGATAAGTGGAGGACCAGAGCGCCATATGCCTTATGAAAAAATTTATAATATATGCATGGACTGACAAATGTTCATGAAACAAATGGGATTCTTATTAATCCTCATGATCATATTGGGGACGACCTGCACAGCATGTGCATCAGAGGGGGCTAACTTTGGGCCGCAGACGACAAGCGGAGAGCCTTTGTGGAGGCTGCTATCTGCCTCTGATGCTGTGAACTCCAATCTTTCCAAAATCGAAACTGCTCTTGCCGATGCCAGCCTCGTCCTCTCAGAAACAGGCATTGATGGGCCTGCTGCCCGGGCAATTCTGTCAAACCTCACGATGGTGGATACTGCTGTAATCGATTGCATCACGATTGATGCCAACGGCACCGTGCGTGAGGTTGAGCCCGTGTCGTTTGAAAGCGTGAAGGGAACAAACTTGAGACGGCAGAAGCATGTGAATGACACAATCAATACCAAGCTGTATTCGGGTTTCCATTTCATAAAGGCTGTCGAAGGATTGTATGCAATCGATTCAGAGATGCCCGTCTTCGACAAGAATGGAACATTTGTAGGAACAGTAAGCTTAATGTTTAATAACAGCCAGTTTTTCGGAAGGGTCTTAGCTTCGTTCCAGCCTTCGGGAAACTCCAAGATATGGGTGAGCAAAGCAGATGATGGAACGATCCTTTACGAAACGGATCCCACCCAGGTATTGCTCAATAAAAGCTCTTCCCTGTACCAGAATTATCCAGAACTTTTGAAACTATTCAATAGAATGAGCATTGAGAAAACAGGTTACGGAACTTATGAGTTCTTAGACCAATCTCACGGGGAGACGATAAAGAAAGGCTGCTACTGGACCACTATTCCCAATGAGGGCACTGAGATGAGGCTTGTACTCACACTAGAGCTTTGATAGAACCTGATGGGCCTGGTGGCTCTGGAGGCCAGGCAAAGAGAAGAGGGACCGCGGTTCTGGTATAACGCCTACTGGAAGACCGAGCTGGCAAATGACAGTGGCAGATGCAGTGCAGGCACTGGTGAATGAGCCCTATCCCCGACTCACGGATTTCGACATATTTTTGCCGAGTCTTTGGAGCGGGATGGAGATATCGTTCTTTTCCAGGAGCACCTCAAGAATACAGGGCCCATCGTATGATTTCGCTTCTGTCAGCGCCTCACCAAGCTCTCTTTCAGTCTTGATTAGGAATCCTAGACCAGTACCGAGAACCTGCGGAACTTTGCTGTATCTCCAATCAGCTACATCGTTGAAGGCACCGTCTAGCATCGGACGCTCTGTTCCATAACCCCTGTTATTCAGGACAATGACAATTGGATTCAAGCCATATTTTGCTGCAACGGAGAGCTCCATTCCCGTCATCTGGAATGAACCGTCTCCAGTTAGGACAACAGGCCTTAGATCCGGGCGAGCTAGTTGAGCGCCGATGCTGGCGGGAACGGCAAAGCCGAGGGATGCATAATAAGCCGGAGAGATGAAGCTGCAATTATAGCTGACATCGATAGAGCCAAAAAGAGCATCTCCCGGATCAGCTAGAAAGATGTTCTCCTCATCCAGGAAGCCACTAAGCGCCTGGAATACTCTTGTTACGGTTATTTTCTTATCAGAGGAAAAGTCATCGGAAAATCGCCCAACCTTTTGTGAATAAGGTATATGACCAGGATTATGCCAGCTAAGATTGGCCTTGGCCAACCGATCCAACAGATCAAATCCTGATCGGGGATATTCATGCTCGCCTAGAGCAAACCTCTCATTTACGATGTATATCAGCTTTTCCGGGGCCAGATGAGACGTATAAATCCCGAGGTTCAGATCCGTTAAATAGACCCCTATCATGATTATGCAATCGCTGCTCTCAACGTAATCCTTCACTTCTTCCAGTCCGAGAACTCCTGCATAGATTCCCATATAGAGAGATTCATTTTCCTGAATAGCTGACTTGCCAAGGAGGGAGCCGGCAATGGGAATGTTGGACCTCCAAGCAAGTGCCAGTACCTTCTCCGCCAGGTCGTACCTTTCCACTTCGAGACCTGCGATAATCACGGGCTTTTGGGAGGAGTTGATCATGCTCACTGCCATATCCAGCGCCTCCGACGGTGCGCCCGGGCACGGAGCTTCGATGACAGTGGGCTTCCTTGGTTCTGGATTTGCTGGAATGGCCAAGACCATATCGCGTGGTATCTCGATATAACCAGGCCTCTTGGTCTGAAGGACTGCATCAAGAACTCGATCTATCTCTGAATAAGCCCTTTCAGGATCGTTCAACTCGGCAGAAGCTGCAGTAATCCTTTCAAAAATCTTGAGCTGATCTTCGTACTGATGGGCTTTATGGTGAAGCATAGGATTTTTCAGGCGCTCTGCCTTGCCTGGTGCTCCGCTGATGACAAGGACCGGAACCTTCTCTGCATATGCCTGGGCGGTGGAGTTGACAAGTTTCAGGCCGCCCGCGCCATAGGTTACGCATACTGCCCCCAGTCCCTTAATCCTGGCATAGGCATCAGCAGCGAAGCCTGCGCCCTGCTCATCACATGTGTTGATGACCTGGATGGGACTCTTGGAAAGCTTATTGTAGAAACTCAGCACATAATCCCCAGGTATTCCAAAGATGTGTCTGACTCCCTCTTCATAGATTCGCTCTATCAGGTATTCAGAGACGCTGTATCCCGTCTTAATTGTCAATGCGATCATCTTCAGCCGATAATTTGAATATTTGAGATTTTTCTACAGTAGAGCGTTCAAAGATCTTATACTTTTAGGTCACAGGCATCCTCAATGAGTGAGAAACGACGAGGTGGAAAAATGGGTGCAGGGCAGGTTGCCGTCATTGGCATTAGATGCCAGACCGCGTGGTACCAAAAACAAGCCCTAGATACCTTCCATTGTACCGGAGGCTACATTCAACCAGGTAGATGTCCTCGGTCACGTCCTTCAGGCCGTACTCCAGCATGGCCGCTCCGCCTATGACCAGAAACTGGACGGGCTCAGCAAGGCGCTCGCCCAGGCCCTTCAGTATCTCCTCGACCTCTTCACGGCTCGATATCATTGATTCCATAAAGCTCCGCATGCTCTTCTATCTCTACCACAGTGGGATAGCCCTTGATATGTTCTCCCCTCAGCACCGCCCGGATGCTCTTCATCATGGGATGCCGGGCATCTTTCAATTCATCTCTGTTCTTCAGGTAAAACAATACGCAAAAGAGCCTCTGGCGGTAGTCTTCAGCAGAGTCGAGGGAATGGATGAAGATCTCCCCAATAGAAAGCTCCCTTTTGGGCAGGGTGTAGTAGTAGTCCCGCAGGAAAAGCTCGATCCCGTAATCCTTGTAGGCGGAAAAGGAGGAGAATGTGGCATCCTGCGGCCTCGGGCTCTTGAAGAGCACGCTATTTTCATAGCTCCTGATGAGCAGCGCATCCCTGGGGACGAGGCGCAGCACCTGGTACTCCTGAAGTAAGGTCACGAAGTCCTTCAGCTCCGGCCAGATGATTTTATTCAAGGAGTAGATATAGGCCCGGTCCTTTTTGGTGCGCTTCACTGCGCCCAGGCGCAGGAGGCTTTTTAAATAGCGGTAGATCGTCTTTTTCGGGATGGCCGTCTCTTCCTCAAGCACCTGGACGCTCTTCTGTTCGCTCTCGATTCGGGAGAGCAGATCAATTCGTTTGTCTGCAAACAGTAGCGAGAAGGGAGAGGTCCGCTGGATACACGGCTCGCTCTGCTCCGGCGATAAGCACCAGGGTCTCAATCTCACTCTCGCTAAGCCACATAATCTCATTATCTATCAATCATTTATATAAGATTGACGAATTATGAGAAATTTGTGCGTGTTTGCTCATGAAATTCTTATTTCGTAGCCTTGGCGGCCAGAAGGCTAAAAGGCCAGGGAGCAGGCAGACCATCGACCCACCGGGACTATAGCCACTTCGTGCGCGGCAGCCATATCCAGGTGCGTATGTTTGCCGATCGCCTGGAGGTCGAGAACCCAGGAGGGCTCTATGGCAGGGTGACACTCGATAGACTGCAAGAGGGGCAGTCCACCAGGAACCGGCTGCTCATGCATTTGATGGAAAATGTCCACCTGGTAGAGAACAGGGGCATCGGCCTAGATGCCATGCTGGATGCTATGCAGAAAAGAGGGCTAACAGCGCCGGTTTTCGAGGACAAGAGGACGGCGTTTCAGGTGAAGTTTTACCATGTGACGCCTGCAGAGTTATCAGGAGAAGAACAGAAAATCATAGCCTACGTAAAGGAGCACGACACCATAAGGAGGAGTGAGGCTCAGAAGCTGCTTGAGGTCAGCGATAGAAGGGCAAGGTACGTGCCTTGAGAATATGGTGAAGGCGAGGCTCCTGCGCCAAGAAGGGCGGCAGAAGGGCGCACGCTATCTTTTGTTCTGAATATGGACAATTTATGGACATGGAATTATTGTCCATATTGTCCATATTTGGTCGAGCCTGCCAGGTGGGCGGCTCCTACGTGCTGCAGAGGGTGTTGTGCGGCAAGCCCACTTGCCGCTGTGCCAGGGCCGGCGGGGAGCTGCACGGGCCGTACTGGTATCATTACTGGAAGATGGACAGGAAGACGAAAAACAAGTATGTGGGAAAAAATAGGCCTGCTGAGGGCGCGTGAAACTGCAAAGGTCGAGGACGAATAAAGCAATGATCGATCATTGATGCTAAGTCTTAAATAGATCTACTCAACTATTATAATTCGTAGT
>JBAXWY010000038.1:0-26913 GCA_037128175.1 Methanothrix sp. | reverse complement strand
AAAAACGCACTTTTCTCGGAGGTTTCTCTTAAATGCCAGTAAATAGGAATCCTCAATAAAACTAAATTATTTAAAAAATATGGACAACCTGTAATATCTGTGGATACAAAAAAGAAAGAGCTTGTTGGAAATTTTAAGAATGGGGGACGTGAATTTCACCTGAAAGGCAATCCTGTGAAAGTGTTTGTTCATGATTTTAAAATACCAGCTTTGGGAAAAGTAAATCCCTATGGAGTTTATGACATTTCACGCAATGAAGGTTGGGTCGGTGTAGGAACCGATCACGACACATCAGCTTTTGCAGTAGAAAGTATACGGCAATGGTGGAATACAATGGGAAAAATCGCTTATCCAGATGCCCACAAGCTTCTAATTACGGCAGATTCCGGCGGTTCTAATGGCTATCGAGCTCGATTGTGGAAAGTTGAACTTCAGAAACTTGCAGACGATTCTGGATTGGAGATCTCAGTATCTCATTTTCCACCAGGAACAAGCAAGTGGAATAAGATAGAGCATAAACTATTTTCATTCATCACCCAAAACTGGAGAGGCAAGCCATTAATTAGCCACGAAGTCATAGTAAATCTCATTGCAGCTACTACTACCCAAAAAGGGCTTCATGTAGAGTGTGGCATTGATAAAAAAGTCTACCGAAAAGGCATTAAGATATCTGACAATGAATTAAAAGAAATAAACCTAACAATTGAGAAATTTCACGAAGAATGGAATTATACAATTAAGCCAAAATAAAATATATGAATATACCTAGGTTATTTCGTTACGACCGCTAACTAACAACTGGAAATAGCGAAGTGCCATAATTTAGCCATCACGTCCCTATCTTCACCGGCTCCACAATGGATCGCAATGTAGCTATGGCGGATAACGCCGCCAGATAGCTGGTCTTGGGATTTCGAGGCGAAGGAACATTCTCTACCAGGGTCGAGATCCGCCCAAAGTCGCCCACCACCACGATCTCGTGCCGGTTTACATGAATGCCCGGATCCGCGACGATCTTAACGTGCACTTCGCCCTCCCCGGCGGCCAGGAAAAGGGTGGCGGCCACATTGACATTGGCCGGAAAAGCCCTCACGGCCTGCAGCGCGCTTCCCTCAAAGATCAACGTCGGCCCCGCGAGCAGATCCAGGTCGATCTTATTTTCCACGATGTAGGGCGCGCCCTTCAGCCCGCCGGGATTTTTGGTGGTGGTGAGAGTCACGCTGCGAATGGCGCCAATGCTGGCGGACTTAAGGCCGTCCAGGCCCGATATCGCTCCCGACGGCAGATAAACCCGCGAGCCGTGCTCCTTGGCCAGGGCCTTCACCTCGGCAAAGAACTCCCTGTCCGCGAAAGCCCCCACGCTCATGATCATCAGCTTCTTTCCCGCTGCCAGCGCGGCCCTGGCAATGGCAGGAACGGCCTTCTGGCTGGCCGCCTCCACTACCACATCAGAGAGGGCCACCAGCTCCTCCAATTTGACCCTCGCCGGCTTATGCTGCAAGCTGTCGATCAGCTCCACCGCTGTTTCCGGATTATGATCGCATACCGCAACTAAATTAGCGTCTAACGCACCGGAGTCAACTGCTTTTGCAATCTCGGCCCCAATAGCGCCGCACCCAACAAGCCCGATCTTGATAGGCATCGGAGGCTATAAATCAATTGGACATCAAAATCTTTGCGGTATGCTAACCTCAGAGCTGGAGAGATTTGTGGGCGAGGACCTGGGCGAGTGGGACGACTCCAGCAGTCTCGTTCCTGATATTGGGGCAAAGGCCGTCATCATCGCCAACGAGGACTGCATCATCTCCGGTCTGGCCGAGGCAGCGGAAATTTTTGCATATTTCCGTCTTTCTGCCGCGCCTCTTTACGATGACGGCGAGTATGTGCCCGCCGGGGGCCGGGTTATCTCTGTCTGCGGAAGTGCCAGAGCCATCCTGCAAGCAGAGAGATTGGTATTGAACTTCATGGCGCGCATGAGCGGCATCTCCACATTAACCCGTGAGTGCGTTCTTTCCGCAGGGGGGCGGGTGCGCATTGCCGCGACTCGCAAGACCACCCCGGGCTTTCGCGTATTCGAGAAGAAGGCCGTCTTTTTAGGTGGGGGGGACACGCACCGGTTCAATCTCTCCGATGCCGTTCTCATCAAGGACAACCACATAAAAATCTTGGGCCTGGAGGAATGCCTGCGCCGCGCCAAGGAGCGCGCCAGTTTCACCAAGAAGATCGAGGTGGAGGTTGAGAGCCAGGGTGACATGATCAAAGCTGCGAAAGGCGGCGCAGATATCATCATGTTCGATAATATGGCTCCGGAGGAGATTGCCCGGGGAGTCGAGCAGCTTACGGAAAAGGGCCTTAAAGATCGCATACTTCTGGAGGCCTCCGGTGGCATAACGCTTGATAATATCCAGGAATATGCCGGCTGCGGAGTGGATGTGATATCATTGGGGGCTCTTACCAGAAACGCCCGATGGATCGATTTAAGCCTGGAGATCGAACTAGAAGATAAGATCAAATAGAGATAAATTCAAATTGAAAAAGAATATATCGTATAGAGAAAGGTGTTCCCAAGATGCGGCGTCTGATCTATCTGCCTTGTTTAGTTTATCTGCTATTCTCCATCCTCTTGATTCAAGCAGACTATGCCGAAGAAGCCACAGATAACAGTGATGAGGTTGCCTTCAAGGATTTTACCCTCAATATTGGAGACCGCATAGATCTTGGCGACTATCAGATGGAACTCATTGAGGTACAGTCGGTAAGGGATGGACTGGTGGTGATGAGGATCTCCAAGGTAGGCGGGTCCTTAGATGAGCAAAGAGCCCTCTTGCTGGACAGCCCCAATAATTTCGATGGTGGCGCGGAAAACCGGGGCATTACCATTACCGTAGCCGATATTTTCGACGAGCAGTCTGTTAAGGTAAGGGTCGAGTACAGCCAGAGCCTGGGAACGCCCAGGAAGCATGCCTCAGACAGGCCTGCTCCTGCATTAGATAAGCCGGAGCTTTTTGTGCAAAAAAGTTTCGAGCGAAATCAAATGAGCGTGGGCGACGCTGTTAAGGTCACCATCACTGTCAAGAACATCGGCTCGGGACAGGCTCTGGGTATAAAAGCAGAGGATATACCGCCCCTTCCAGAGTTCTCTTATGTCGCAGGCTATCCACCCAAGATCAAGGAAACTATAGACTCCGGGCAGTCCGATTCGGCAGTCTATGTGATGAACGCCGTAAAAGAAGGCTCTATCCGTGTCCCGGCCATAATGGTCAGCTACACCGACATAAAGAAGAATGCCAAATCAAATAGCTCGGAGCCTTTTAACATTCTGATAAGTCCCAGGAGCAAGGCAGATCTGGCCATTAAGCTCGCCAGCTTGAACCCGATAGCATTGGATGGAGAAAGCACGCTGAACATCAGCATCTCCAATTTGGGAACCGCTTCCGCTAGCAGAATAGAAGCGGATGGGACCGTCGTACCCTCTGAGGGCCTGCAGGTCACGGGACTGGAGAAGAGCTTCTTTGAGATAATGCCTGGTGCAGAGGTGAATTACTCGGCCAGTCTCTTGGGGCAAAGCCCAGGCAACTACATCATCCACCTCAAAGTCAATTATGACGGTGGAGACGGATCCGTTATCCGTGAGGGCACAGGTGAAGTCGTTGTCCTGGAACGAGAGTATAAATATCAATATCTACTACTTATTATCCCAATTGCAATTATCATTGCCTGGATGTATAGGCGATACAGAGAGTATAAATATTGATGGAGAGAAATATACTTAGAGATTCGAAATATACAGTGAGATTTGATTGTCATGCTCAACGTACTCATACTCGGCGTAGGCCAGTGCGGTAATCGAATACTGGACGCAATAAATAAGGAAGCATTTGGGGGCGGCGGTGCCGCTAACCTGGCGAAGTATTATTTGCGCCCCAAGTTCCCCAGTCGAGTGGAGACTTTAGCCATAAATACGGCCATAAATGATCTCAAGGAGCTGCGTTTTACCACGGCCAAAGATAGACTGCATGTCCCCAATCTGCATGGTGTGGGTGCCAATAGAAATGTGGGCAAGCAGGCCTTTATGGACAATCGCGACGTGATCATGGGTGAGATCGAGAAGAGGGGCGACTTCGATATCGCCTTTGTGATCACATCAACATCCGGAGGGACCGGCTCATCTTTCACACCTCTACTCATAAATGAATTGAAAAGGCAGTACAGAGATATCACCGTCGTCACGGTTGCTGTTCTACCGGCTCGAGAGGAGGGGTCGATCTACCTGCAAAATGCCGCCTTCAGCATGAGGGAGCTGATGGAGGTTGACGCAGAGGGCATCATCCTGGCCGACAACCAGTACATGAAGAGGTTTAGCGGCGATATTGCCACTGCCTACGATAAGATCAACAACATGATCGCCAAACGTTTATTATTCTTGATCGAGTCTCTGGATTCCGAGATGCTCTCTGTAACTGATCTTGGCGACTTCAAGACGGTGATGAATGGGGGACTACGCATTGGCACTATGGGATTTTATCAGGCCGATAGCAAGAATCTGTCCATCAGGGACGCCATTGAGAACAGCCTCAAGCCTGTCAATTTGCTTTATCCTGCCAATGTTGGGGACGACGCCGCCCGAGCCATGATTATCATCCAGGGCTCTCGGGAGCTTCTGGATGTAGATGAGATCACCAAAGAGGTGGAGAGGCTCACTGCCAGCGCAGGCCACGTATTCAAGGGAATTGTGGTCAAGAAGGGAAATCCCAAAGTGCTCTCGGTCTTCACCGTAGCCAGCGCCCCGGAGCTGGAATCCATCTATGCCCAGGCGGCGCGGGGCATGCAGGACGAGAAAGAGAAGAGGTGCAGAGCCCGAAAACAGCTAGACGATGCCTTTGCTCATATCGAGGATTTGGAAGAGATCTACTAAAAGAAAAATGAGCAAGCGATATGATCAGCCTGCAGACCTTAAGAGTTTTAAGGGGATTCAGGTACTTATTTGATCTGCGCCAAATCCCTTTTTCACTAAGATCTCTTTAATCCTTTGAATATGGTTGCCCTGCAGCTCGATCAGGCTTTCTTTCACAGTTCCGCCGCAGGCCAGCTTGGATTTGAGATGCGTACAAAGCTCTTGAAGATCAATCTCATGAGGATCAATGCCTTGGATGACCGTCACCTCTTTTCCATACCTGCGCTTCTGTACTTTCACAGCTATCCTCTGCTGCTCCTTGGCAACCTCCTCGCAGATACAGAGCTCCGTGGGAAGGCCACAGACGGTACACATTTGAGAACTCATTTGGTGGCAGTTACCTCCGCAATATACCAACGATAAAGCTGATTATGCTATTAAAATCTAATGGTGTGGCTTCATGCACGAAATCGACCTCTTCTACGCATCTCCTCCATTTTTCGGTACAGTATTTCTGCCAGGAATACCAGTAGGGCCAAGAGCAGCAGAAGGTCTCTATGTGATAGCCTCTCCTGCACGGTTCTCTGGCTGACACGGGAAGCTTCGACCACCAGGCTTTGGCGGGCCTCATCTTCGCTGAAGATCTTTCCGCCATTGGCCATGATCAGCCGGGAAAGCTCAGGATTAAAGCCTATATCTCGGTACTCCAGGGGATAGTTGACCGCCAGGCCATAACTACCGATATAGTATATGCCAGAACTATTGGGCATAAATGTAGCTACATATCGATTGTCGCCCACCTTTTCCACATCTGCATCGGGAAGGCTGGGGCGCGCATTGCTGCTGATGGTGACAGATAAGGGCGTACCCTGCCACCCATCGTCTGCTTCGACGCGATCATCCTGGGGGCGCGGATCGCCTACCGCCCAATTGACGGTGGACGAAATCATCTGCGAGCTTGGACTGGCATATAGCCTGCCTGCCCAGGCACGGCCATCATCGACCGTAAACGCCGCCACCCGGCCCAGACCATAGCGCCATACAGTCAAAACGCTCTTGCCATCGGGCAGAGCCGCCAGACGCTGGGCACCAGAACGGGGCGTGACATCATTAAAGCCGGTAACGGTAGCGTTTAAGTTCAGATCGGCGGTGATGTAGTGATTCTTATTGACCACATTTACCGCATATCCGGAGAGGCTACTTTCCTCTGCCGGTATGTCCGGAGGGGTTTCCTGCATCGTAGTGGTGAGCGAGTCCGGATAGACGAAGGCAGAATAGTCCGATCCCGTCTGGGCGGCTAGATAATCGAAGCTGCCCGTCGCTCCGGGGAAGGCCTGCACCTGTACGAGACGGGTGGTGACATTCATCTCGGAAAGTAGGGCGACCGAGCGCGCCACCACTTCCGGATAGTTGTAGAGGTTTCCGTCCGAGAGGATAACCAATTCACCCTGGCCGCCGCTGACATTGAGCATATCCCAGGCTAGCTCTAGACCGCTATCCAGATAGCTGTTCTCTGTGCCAGTGGGCGCCAGGCTTGTTATCCTTTCCCTTAGAACGCTCTCTGCTCGGGACAGGGGAATGGGGTCCTGCACATCGTAGGCTTTGGTGCCAAATACAATCAGGCCCACCTTGTAGTCCTGGAAATGGGGCGATTTGAGCAACTCCACCGCCAGAGCCTTCTCGTAGTCGAGCAGAGGCGTGCCATCCCCCGCGCGCGTGGTGAGCAGGGAGAAGGAGATATCCAGCACGAAGATGAGCGTCTTGCCGCCTTCGAAGATGCTGGGCATAGAGCGCACCGGCAAAATTTCCTCCAGGCTGGAGTTACGGTAATCGCCCAGGTCATAGGCATCTTCGCCCCCTACTACTACCAGCCCACCGCCTTCGCGCACATAACCTTGCAGTTGATCCAGATTGGAATTGTATCTGATGTCATCGAGCACTACGGCCTTATAGCCCTTTAGCTGGCCTGGAAGCTCGGAAACGAGCGTCAGCTTGTAAAGATCATTGAGATTCGTAGCTAAGGGCGAGTTGCCACTGGAGATAAGCAGAACCTGTGGCTTGGGGACGACATAGACTGCCTTTTGATAGTTATCGTTTATGGGCTGCCCGTCCGGGGCAATAGTCGCTCGCAGAATATGGTTTCCCGTCTCCAGGAAGGAATGGGATATCTTGATGGACGCGCTGCTGTTGGCCACGATCGTGTCGCTGTAGATCAGTTTGTCGTCGGCAAAGACGGAAAGAGGCCCCTGGTAGCTTCTCGATGAACGCACCAACACCTTGAAGGGATAATCCCCGGCCAGGACGGCGGTGTTCGTCCCGGATATCTCCACGCCCGCATCATCTCTCTGGGGGGCGAGAGAGAGGGCAAAGGTCGTGGTATTGGAGGCTCGCGCCAGTGCCAGGGCATCAGCCAGAGGGCGACCGCTATTGCTGTAGCCGTCCGTTACCAAGAGAAGAGTGCTGCCAGGCAGGGCGTACTGCACGATTCTGTCGCCCAGAGGCGTAGCATCCCCGGAGAAGGTGCGCGCTGGTGCGTCTACAAAGTTTTTCACCCGCGCCGTGACATCGGGGTCAAAGATGCCCATAGATCCGGTCATATCATCCAGGATGGTGATGCTGGGTTTTTGCGATTGGACGGTATGCAGCTCGACAAAATAGGGATTGGCGAAAGCTGCTATGATCAGGCAAAAGGCGAGAAGCCTTGAGACGGCAAAGAGCCTGTTCTTAGCTCTTTTGCGAATGATGACCGCACCTAAGAGCAAGATAAATGGAATGGCCCAGAGCAACTCTGGTGTGGCAAAATAAAGATCCAGGATCATGTCTCTCTCCTCCTTCGCATAATGGCCAGCTCCAGAAGGATGGCCAGAGCCGCGAGTGCAATGATCCAGTTGGAGAGGTCCGTTTCCACTATAGTTTCCCTGCTTTCGGCTAAAAATGCCCCCGCATCAACACCATTTTTCCTTTGCAGGGAGGACTCTTGGGGATCATACATATTGGCAGCCACCGCCTTTCCCGAGAAGCGATAGACACCCACCTCGTCCAGCAGCAGAGTGCTGGCGGCAAGGCTTGTAGAAGGCGTTTCTACAGGGGTCGTTTCGCCCAGATGGATTATCTCGCCCGTCTTCCTATTGGCCTCGATTATGTCCGGTACACCTGTGATCCAGTTCACCATCTGATACCAGAAGATGGGATATTCCGGACGCAGATAGAAATCGGAATCCATCTCCAGGCCGCTGTAAATCACCATGCCCTTTCCCAGGCGCCAGTAGGAGAGGATGGGTTGGCCATTGGCCTCGACTAATGTGGTGGAGCCCTTTCGGGATACGGCCTCTGGAAAACGGAAAAGACCGATCTCATCGAAGTGCACGCCTTTGGCAAAGCCCTCACTACGAACCCAGAGGCTGGCCGGACCTGCCTGCTCGCCCGTCACGCGAACGGGCAGGTACTCGGGGCTCTCCTGGTCAGAGGCGATGAATATCACCCTTCCGCCATCGATGTAACGATTGAGCTTGCCGTCCAGTGAGGCATTCCTGGCCACCACGATCAAGTCGAAGCTATTGAATTCGCCGGAGGTCTCCACCTTAACATTGGGCAGAGAGCGAAGAGCTGCCAGGGCCGGTCCCTCTTCACCCAGGTAAAGAACCCTCTTCTGGGCCAGGTCGGGAACATAAACGTAGGCATGATTGTCCCAGGCGACGGCATCCTCCTGGTCCAAAGAGATCTCATTGACTCCAGGGTAAGCCGTAAAAGAGAGATAGTCGTCCCCTCCAGAAGCCATCTGCACCGTGCGGCTGTCGGCGCCACTCGGGCCGCGGATAGTAATGGGAACCACTCTTGCCGGGCCATAGTTATGCACGAGAGCCGTGTGGTTGACATATCCCGGTCCCGGCACATCCCAGGCCTCCACCAGGGCCAGGTTATCGCCCCCCTGGTAGCAGTCGGCAAAGACAATGCTCACCCGCCCGTCTGCCTGCAGAATCTTGCGGGTGGCATCGGGATCGTCGCCTATCCAGCTTATGAAATCCGAGACCACCAGCATGTGGCCGCCTTCGCCCGCCAGCAAGCTGCCGGCCAGCGTCATGGCGCTGGAGAGATCGGCAGAGACTGCCTTGGGCTGCTGCCGCTGCAGAGCGTCCCTGGCCTCGGTGGGACTGCCCTCCGAAAGAGCTGTCAACGGCATGGCTCCCGCCAGCACGATGCTGATCCTCTGGTATCTGTCAAGGTAGGGATCGATCAACGGCAAAGCGCGGGAGCTGGCCTGCATGCTGGCCGAGCTGTCCAGGACCACCACGAGATGACTGCTGGCCAGCCCGGTTTCAGTGGTGAATGGTCCGGCCGCCGCGACGGACAAAGAGAGAAGCACCAGCAGCTGCACCCAGAAGAGGGGGTCGTTGATCAAACGGCTGAGCACGGCGGAGCGCTCCACCTCACCCTCTCGCAGGAACTGCGTGGCGGAGAAGCGGATCTCCTTGGGACGGGGACGGATAAGGTATATTATTATCAGGGGAATTATGGAGAGGAGCCCCAGAAGGGCCATGGGATTCCTGAAAGGCATTAGAACAACCTTTTGATTCAAGAACTATGAAAAGGTTTGCGCAGCCCATAAATATAATTGATGCAAATCTTTCCCAAAATTGAGGTTCTGGTTATGGTCGGCGCCATGGAGATCTATATGCTTTTGCCCAAGACCAACTGCAAGAAGTGCGGGCTTCCCACCTGCATGGCTTTTGCCGTGGGCCTTTTGGGCCGGGAGAAGAAGGTCGATGAGTGTACTCCCTTAATTGAAGAGAAGAAGTACGAGGCCAAGCTGAAAAAGCTGCGAGAGGTGATGGCACCCATTGAGAACGCCTCGGAGACCGGCCTGATCATACATCCGGAGAGGTGCTTTGGCTGCGGTAACTGCGTTGTCGCCTGTCCCGTTAATGTGGCCGCGGAGCCCACACGCTGTGCGGTGGGTCTGGGCCCAGAGAGCGAAAAGGTCATCTTGCGCGTGGAAGACGGAGTGGTGGTGGCCAACAACCTCAAAGAATGCCGGCGCTTCGGGCCGAACAAGACCCTCTGCAATGCCTGCACAGCGACCTGTCCGAGCAAGGCCATAGAGTTTGTCTAGTTAAAGGGAAGGTGAAAAGCAAATGGCAATATGCACGGGATGCTCGCTTCTCTGCGAGGATATTGTGGCGACCTATGAAAATGGTGCGCTCACCCATGTAAAGAACCTCTGCCGCAAGGGGCACGGCCACTTCCAGGCAGCCTTCACAGAGAGGACGGTGCCCATGATCGATGGTGAGCAGGTGACCCTGGATAAAGCAATCGCCAAGGCCGCGGAAATTTTAAAGAGCGCCAAAAGCCCGCTCCTGTACGGCTGGTCTAACTCCACATTAGAGGCGCAGGCAGCAGGCATAAAACTGGCAGAAAAATTGGGCGCGACCATGGACGATGCCTCCTCTTTCTGCCAGGGAATCTTAATGGAGCGCATTTTATCGGGAAAGATTCCTTCTTGCACTTTAGACGATGTGCGAAATTATGCCGACACCAGCATCTTCTGGGGCTCGGACCCCTCCAGCAGCCATCCCCGCCATCTTTCGCGCTTCTCTTACTATCCGCGGGGAGAGAAGAGGCAGAAGAGCTACGAGGAGGAGAGGACCTGCATTGTCGTGGATGTGAGAAAGTCCGCCACGGCCCGGCTGTGCAGCAACTACTACTTCCGGGTGGCGCCAGGAGGCGATGCCGAATTCATGGAGGCGATCCTGGCCGTTTTGGAAGGAAAGATCCCCAAGGTGGGAGACAAGAAAAAAATGATTGAGCTGGGAAGCCATCTCAAGAAGACTAAGTGGGGAGCGATCTTTCCGGGCCCGGGCATGATCTATTCCTTGCAGGATAAGATGGAACTCTTCGAGAGGCTGCTTGCTAAGCTAAATGAAATTACCACATTCAAGGTCATCCCCATGGTAGGGCACTACAACATGCGCGGCTTTAACGAGCTAATGCTGGAAAAGACGGGCTTTATCAATCGCGTCTCCTTTAAGGGCGGCGCGGCGGCGCACGGGCCGGAGAATAGCGTTGTTGCCGCGGCCAAGACATGCGACGCGGCTCTGGTCATCGGCTCAGATCCACTCTCGGCGCTGCCCTTCGGCACGGCCCATTCCCTGGCCCGGCTGCCGCTCATTGCCATAGATCCGCGACGATCTTTGACCACGGATGCCGCGAAGGTTGTCATACCTTCGGCTATTTCCGGCCTGGAGATCGGAGGCACGGCGGTACGCATGGATGGAGTGAAGATCAAGTTTGAGCCCATCATCGATACGAATCTGCTCTCGGACGAGCAGATCTTAACCCGTATCATGGAGACGATTTAAATGACGGCAGAAGTGCAGGTCACCATAGTTACCGTGCGGGACATCTTCCAGGACGAGGCAGGAAGAAAGAGCCGGTTTTCCGATGAGTACAAAAACCTGAGCGCCCTGATCATTCTGGACAAGCAGGACATGATCCGCCTGGAAGCCAAAGACGGGCAGAAGCTGCAGGTGAAAAATGACGTGGGGAGCGTAATTGTCGCCGCCCGGACCTCAGAGGACGAAGCCCATCCGGGCCTGGCCTTCATGTACAACAGCCCATGGTCCAATCAGCTCGTCTCCGACAATGTATGCGACGACAGCATTCCCGGTTTCAAAAACATTAAGGCCACGCTCTCCACGACCGTAGAGGACATAACCCCGATATCCGAACTCCAGGCAAGGATGCAAAGCTGAGGAACGAACATGAAAATGGATCTCATCTCTATCTCTGATCTCTCCCAAGAGGACATTTTGCGGCTGCTGGAGAGCGCTGAGGCCTTTCGGTCCCGGCGGGGCTGGCATGGCCATCCGCTCCTGGGAAAGAGCCTGGCCATGATCTTCGAGAAGCCCTCCACACGCACGCGCGTCTCCCTGGAGGTGGCGGCGGCGGAGCTTGGTGCCCATCCCATTTACCTGTCGGCTGGGGAGCTTCAGCTCGGGCGGGGTGAAACTATCGCCGACACGGCGCGCGTGCTCTCCCGCTATGTGCAGGGCATCACGGCTCGCGTCTATTCTCACAACACGGTGGTCCAGCTCGCGAAGCACGCCCGCGTGCCTGTGGTCAACGCTCTGTCCGACTGGGAGCATCCGCTACAGATTCTGGCCGACCTGCAGACCATGCATCAACGCTTCGGAAAGCTGGAGGGGCTGCGCCTCGCCTGGGTGGGCGACGGAAACAATGTCTGTAACTCCCTCATCCTGGCCTCGGCCATTTTGGGCATGGAGATCACGGTGGCCTCGCCCCAGGGCTACCAGCCAAAGCCCCTCATTCTGGAGCAGGCCAAGAGCTTGGGCGGCTGGCCTAAGGTTGTAGAGGAGCCATCTGCGGCGGCAGAGGGCGCAAACGTGCTGGTTACGGATACCTGGGTCTCCATGGGAGATGAGGGCCAGGAAGCCGAAAGGCTGCGAGTATTCGGCAAGTATCAGTTGAATTCTGAGATCATGGGCCTGGCGGCCCCAGAGGCCATCGCATTGCACTGTCTGCCTGCCCACCGGGGCCAGGAGATCACGGACGAGGTGATGGACGGGCCGCAGAGTGCGGTATTCGACGAGGCAGAGAACCGGATGCACACCAGCAAGGCAGTCATGGCCTGGCTGATGGGCCAGAGATAATTCCTTTGAGTTGAGCCATCAATGAAGATAGAAAGAGCAGGCAGATACAAGGATAAGCTCGATCTTATTTTCAAGAGAGCCGGGCAGGCGCAGGATTGGCTGGAGGAGGTATCCTCTGAGGTTTTTTTAGAGGATGACAAGACGAAGCTGGCATCCTACAAGGCATTTCAGGAAGCCGTCGAAGCTTGTATGGATCTGGTGGCAATGATGTGCAAGGATCTGGGGATCAAGCCACATGACGATTACGGCAACCTTGAGAATCTGGGGGATCTGACAGAAGGCTCAAAGAAGGTCCTGATTGAAGCCAACGGCCTACGCAATCATCTGGTGCACAGGTATAATAAAAGGGATGATCTGCTCGCTCTGGATAGCATGAGAGGCTTGCTTTCCGGCATCACGGCTTTTGGCGAAGAGGTGGAAGCATGGTTGGAGAAGATGTTGCCGCCCAGGTGAAAAACGACCTGCTGTTTCTGCATGAATCCTTCTGGCAGGATCAAGTGCAGGGCGTGCTTCTCTACGGCTCCGTGGCTCGTAGTGATGCTGGGCCGAGAAGCGACATCGACCTGTGCATAGTAGCCCCAGAGGCCGCCGATAAAGCCGCGCTCTGGAGAGAGTTCATCTCGCATCTATGTGACCATCGCTATGACGTGCGCATCTTCGAGCTCTTGCCTCTGCACATCAAGATCGCGGTGATTGAGGAAGGGCTCGTGGTGTACGCAAGGGACATCCTGGAGCTTTACGAGTATTTCTATCCCTTCCGGCGCGAGTGGGAGGACCAAAAGCAGAGGCAAAAGGTGAGCCGTGAGGAGATGAGGGACCTCATCCAGGCGTCGAGGAGGCTGAGGGCCTCCGGAAGGTGTTGAGGGGATCGCAAAGTTCTAGTAGAGCACAGTTCTTTTATGTGGCCAAGCCTTACTGAGGAAGGCACAAACGCGGGGGTTGCCAAGTGGTTAAAGGCGCAGGGCTTAGGACCCTGTCACGAAGGTGTTCGCGGGTTCGACTCCCGTCCCCCGCATCTGATCTTTAAATATTTAAGGAACGTAGAGGGATAGATATGGTAGATCGGCGTGAAATGATACGGTACGACCTCCCTTACGGCGGCGCTGTCAATATGCATGGTGAAGTTGTCTGGCGTGTCAGCAAAGAGGAGTACGAAACACTCAAGAAGCGCCTAGAGGATATCTTTGACGATGACTCCGTCTGCTAGGATATTATTTCAATGAAGATATGTCGCCCAACAACGTTTGCTAAATTGAGAAATAATATCAATAGCTGAAGTTACTTGATATTGGCTCTTTGAACTCGCCATCCATAATATCATAAAATGAGTTTAATGAAGCGGATTAAGGTGAACTAAACAATACATAAATAATTAATTCGTGGCAAATACTTAATTAAGATCTTCTTTGCATAAAATAGAAAAATGAAATCATTAGAGGCTAATAATGAGCAATGATAGAATTATCCTAGACCAAGTTCTGGAACAACAACGCTGCAATATCGCACCGACTCTTGCTGTTGACAAGTATTTTGAAGTATTTACATCAGAACAGATCCTAAAAGATTTCGACTTGTCTTATGACGAACTTGTATCAGGCATAATCTCTGGAAGCGGTGATGGTGGCATTGATTCGTTCTATGTTTTTGTCAATGGGGAACTTCTACAGGACGATAGTGACTTCGCAGATTTGAAAAAAAATATAACAATAGAGGTAGTAATGATTCAATCAAAGACGACTTCTGGTTTTTCAGAAGCCGCTATTGATCGATTTATTTCTGCCACAGGAGATCTGTTCGATTTATCAAGACCACTCGATGAACTCCGCTCGGTATATAATCCGTCACTGATTGAAGCAGTAAAACGATTCAGAAAAACTTATCAAATGCTAGCCTCCAGATTTCCAAAATTGTCATTATTATATTATTATGCCACAAAAGGTGATCAACTTCATTCCAATGTTGAGCGAAAGGAAGTCCGCCTTAGAGACACAGTCAAGCATCTCTTTTCATCTTCTGAGTTTAAGATTGAATTCTTGGGTGCAAGGAACTTGCTGGATCTAGCACGTCGTTCGCCCATAACAACTTATGAACTCAAGCTTTCCGAAAATCCAATATCGTCTACGGGTGCAGTAGCCTTTGTGTGCCTAGTTTCTCTCAATGATTTCTACAGCTTTATAACTGATTCGGAAGGCCATCTAATACGCCAAATTTTCGAAGCCAATGTAAGGGACTATCAAGGTAAGACGCAAGTAAACGAGGAGATTCAAACCTCGCTTCAAAATCCGATTAATGAAGACTTCTGGTGGTTAAACAATGGCATCACAGTGCTGGCATCAAAGGCAACTCAAAGCGGAAAAAAGATAACAGTTGAAAATCCCGAAGTAGTAAACGGACTCCAGACCTCAACAGAAATATACAATTACTTCTCAAGCTGTAATACTCAAGGCGATGAAAGAAATCTCTTAGTCCGAGTAATAGTGCCAAATGCATCGGAGAGCCGAGATCGCATAATAAAGGCAACCAACAGCCAAACCGCAATTCCTCCTGCATCTCTGCGGGCAACAGACAGAATTCACAGAGATATCGAAGAGTACCTTAAACCGTTTGGTCTTTATTACGATCGCAGAAAGAATTATTATAAAAATGAAGGCAAGCCAATTAATAGGATAGTAGGCATTCCACAAATGGCACAGGCTGTTATGGCAGTTGTTCTCCAAAAGCCAGATACAGCACGTGCAAGGCCATCTTCTCTAATGAAGCGGGATGAAGAATATAAGAAATTATTCAATCGTGAGTACCCAATTGAGATTTATCGTGCATGCGCCCAAATTATAAAATTAACGGAGGAATTTCTTAATTTGTACACAGGAGATCTTACGGCTTCAGCGAAAACCGACCTCAAATTCTATATCGCAATGGCTGCTTCAATGCTAGCATTATCAAAGGCAAATCCTCAGACGCAAGAATTGGCGTCACTTGCGGAAAAAGAGTTGAGTGTTGAAATTTTTGCAGATGCTTATCTGCTTGTAAATTCGGATTATAGAGATCTAGGTGCAACTGATAAGGTCGCAAAAGGTCCAGATCTTCTATCAATTTTAAAGCAACATCTTCACGAGCGAATTGAGGCAGAAAATGAGATGGTAGGTGATTGCCAATAGCCCCAAATTTTGGGCGATCCCCAGCGACCACAATCTATACATGAGCACCATTGTCGCAGGGCCGGCGCTCCCGGGCCTGGGTGGTCTCGATGCCGTGGGCGGCCCCGTCCGCCCGGCTGCCCAGGCGCGCGCGTGAGTAAATCCAGCATCACTAACTGGTTGGCCTCATTGTCCTTCGCCAGGAGGATGCACAGGGAGGCAAGCGGACCGGACGGGAACCCCTCGTTAGGTTCTATCTTCTGCTTGCACTTAATGATGGGACACGATTCTCTTACATCTTGGGCATCATCGCGCCCATGGGCATCGTTACTATTCGCACCAGGGATAGGTTATTTATAGAAATTGATTATTTAACAAATGCGCAGCTCATAGTAATAAATAATGTTTAATCTATAAAAGAAATCGGTGATATCGATGGACGTTTTACTATCCATTAAGCCAAGATTTGTGGAGGCTATTATGGATGGGCGGAAAAAATATGAATTTCGCAAAAGTAAATTCGCTAAAACAGATATAAATTGTGTATATATTTACTCAACCGCCCCTATTAAAAAAATAATTGGAAGTTTCAAGATAAATAATATAATTGAAGGCAGTCCCAGAGCTTTATGGGACCAACAAAGGATGATGCGGGGATTTCTGAAGACGAGTTTTTTGACTATTTTAGGAATAAAGAAATAGGATTTGCTTGGGAGATAACAGAAGTGGAGAGATTTGAAATTCCATTGGACCCAAAAATTGTATTTCCAAATTTTATCCCGCCTCAATCCTTTTGTTACGTCAACTACCACGGCCTAAAGTCCGTGGCTTGCGACTACGCAAAAAGTCGTGTCGCTATCGGCTGGTTGACATTTGGGTAGCGAACCCGCAGAGTTTCACTCAACTCAGGCAGCCTGCTAAGCGTGGAGATCTTAACGCTGTTGTTGCTGAACCTTTCCGTTCACGCTCAGACCATCCTCTTACGAGGATCATGCCACGCAAAGCGATTGATTCACGTTCACCGTCTCTCTGAAGTAGAACTTCAGTGCCCTACCTTCCGTTTAGAAGGCGTGAATCGGTTTCCTGGACGTGCCAGGGAACTAAGATCTAATCATCTTGAAACTATATCAAATCGAGTAGCTCGGGACGAAAGTACTCTCGCAAGGGGCTCGATTCATCCGCACTCTGAAGGATGCGGTCTTCTCTGTCCCTTGACCCCAAGAGATAAATGGTTGCAACGCGAAAATCGTCGAAAAATGTCTGAGGATCTCTCAGGGAAAGGGTAATAGATGAGAATGTCGAAAGAATGGCCAATAGGAGAACTCATATGACTCTGAAAGTAGAAATCAAGGATAACAAGCTCTTCATAGAAATTGACCTGGAAAAACCAACCCCATCGTCATCCGGTAAAACCCTTGTTGTTGCAAGTACACATGGGAATATCGTTACTACCGCTAAAGTTGATGATAAGCCGATCACCATCGGATTGAATGCTTATATTAAGCCTTGAGCAACCGCAGAACTGCTCTATACCATGTGGCTGGCTCAGGCCGAGATGAAGGTAGGGGTGGGTTATGTTTCTCGACCATCGGCCCTCGTTTGTGAGCTTTAAGAAGGGGCTCTAATTAACTTGTTCGAGCATATGCCAGAGGGCAGCTGCGCTTGGCCGGTCCGTCCCATGGGAGTCTTTCTTGGCCCTTGTGGCTTTTTTGCTGGCGTTTTCACTTGTTATTAGAAAGCTCATTGTGTAGAGAGACATAGGGTTTGATTTTTACTCGTAAACTCGTGCGGGGTTCCCGTCCCCCCGCACTAAATATCTAAAGAACGTAAAGGGATTGATATGGTGGATCGGCGTGAAATGATACGGTACGACCTCCCTTACGACGGCGCTGTCAATATGAATGGTGAAGTTGTCTGGCGTGTCAGCAAAGAGGAGTACGAAACACTCAAAAAGCGCCTCGAGGATGTCTTTGACGATGGCTCCGTCTGCCAGAATAACGATTGACTCGACTCTGACATCTTCTTCACTTCCTGCTCAGATACCTACGTATGCTCATTTTTCGCCCGCGCAGGAGCTTGTCACCTGCTCGCCCATTCTCCTCAACCCCTCTACCAGAGCTTGCGGATGATGCGAGCCGCCCGCCGCCCATCCCTGAGCAAAATTACCGCAGGGCCTGGGCCACTTCTGCCCGGTAAGCTCAGACATTTCGGCATCTTCTATTATTTTACGGGCATTCCATAGTTCGGGCTGCATATTGATTACTTACCGCTTCCCGCACTTTGAGCTAACACAGTTTGTACCATCTGTATTCCTGCGATAATTGTGAACAGAACGAGCATTATTGTAATACGCCCACTCCATCGATGGATGGTGTGTATTCTCATATCTCTCGATCTGAATTGGAGTATTCCCAACATAGGAGTCACTATGAGAAAAGCAAAGACGCTGGCGCCTAAATAGGCATGCATTTCATGCACAAAAAATGTTTCCATGTATACGGATACCATATATGCCGCGATGGAAAGACCTGCCAGAACAAATACGACACCGATAAGTGCCAGTTTTTTATGTAACCCAATCCATCCCGTCCTTTGCTTTAAGTATCGTGCCGTGAAAGCTCCTCCGACTAGAGACGTAAACCCTAAAAATACCATTGCGACGTGATAGGGCCAGGGCGGAGGCAATTGATGGGTATGAGCACTACCACCTACTTCAGATGGATTATGTGCAGTTGCTGTGCCCATAAAAATTGCGAGTGACAACGAGGATAATATCAATACGTAGAGCATAGCTTTCAGCAATGGAACACCTCAGAAGAAATATGGATGCCAAGCTAGAAAAACATTTGGATCAATATCTTTAAAAAAATAGTTGCTTCAGAGCAGAACTCCACTCTTATGCAGTCGCAGGGCCGGCGCTCCTGGGCCGGGGTGGTCTCGATGCCGTGGGCGGCCCCGTCCGCCCGGCTGCCCAGGCGCGCGCGTGAGCATTTCCAGCATCACTAACTGGTTGGCCCCATTGTCCTTTGCCAGGAGGATGCTTGCAGGATCACATTTATATTTCAATGCACCATTGCCTATCCATAAGTGGGTGAGGCGCAAAGATGAGATGGATGCTTTTCGCGATGCTGTTAGTTTTTGCTTGCATCGCTGCCAATATGGCTGCTGTAAACACAGTTGATGCAAAGGCCATGACAAAGGATAGATTAGCTCAGAACTTCACGGAGCATTCCTGGATATTCGTCAACGGCTACCTGGAAGAGTCGAGAATCTTGCAGACCAAGACCGGCTTCAAAGGGCAAAAGATCGCCCTCACCACAAGTGGAAGTGGAATGGCCACCAGAACCATCGACTCGGAGGTCTACCGGGACTCGAATATGGATGAAGCATCCCTCACCATCTCTGCCAATTATGATTACCGGCCTTACACTCCCCCCCTCACACAAAGCGACCTTAGAAATGCTCTCTGTGCCAAGAATTACGAGGTGGGATCGGTCTTTTCTGAGAACTACAACATCGACAAAGACCTCATAAAGGATACCAAGATTTACCAGAATGACAGCTTCTCCGTTTATGAGATCAGCTCCGAGATCCAGGGGACCGCCAGGATCGGCCAACGGGTGCAGAAGAATGCCAAGACCGTGCCGTCCTTTATAATGGGCGGAACATACATGGGCTACGCGCAGATAAGATCGGAAACGATTGTAGGAGATACCTCCGTTTTGACCTTGCCCTGCCCGTGAAGAGGAACGATACCGAAATGAAACCGCAGAGTCGCAGAGCGCACAGAGGACGAACGAACGGAGACGGCTCTCAACCCGGATCGGGGACCATTATCTCGGCACCGGACCGTCTTTAAATCACGGCCACACCATGAGCCGCTGCTACTGCCGCTCGCATCTCTCCCAGGCCCGGGGAATAGTGCAGGTGGCTTATGCAGCGACAATCCGTGCAGCCAAAGCCCGGCACAGGAACGAGTTGCTTTCCTATCGCATTCGCGATGCAGCACTCCAGATCCTGGGGGGTTTTAGTGATGAACACCTCCCGGACGCAAGTGTGGGGCAAGAGATAATCGATATGCCAGCGCCGCGTTGTTTTGATGCCATTTGACACCAGAATGTGGCGATCCACGCGCTTGAGACCGCCGGAGCCCCGCGCCGAGCCGGTGTAAGAATAGAAGCCCCCGGCAAAGTCCATAATGCCCAGAGATCCGACCTTTATCTTCTCTGCCTCCTGCAAAGAAAGTATCAGCGTATAAATTCCCGGCTCATTTCTCTGCGGCTGCATGCCTGGTGCTCAGGATGGCGGATATTTGAGCTTGATGCTTTGTATAGGAATCGTGGAGGAAATATACGAGGGGCATATCAAAGCAAGTCTTTTCTAGGATGAAGGAGCAAATGGCTTCGGGTGAAAATTAAATGAAGTTATTATTAGCAGCAACCATAGTGCTGATGCTGTCGGCCATAGCTATTGCTGTGCCGGATAACCAACAGCTCGGCCCCTACGCGGTATCGTTTGATCTAAACGCCAATTATCAACCTCAAATAGGCCAGCCGATTGAAACGGAGACCAGCAACGCCTACCAGATGCGTTTATTCGTCGACAACTCCACCTTTGCCGCAATCGGCATAACGGAGTACGCCGAACCGACCGATTCCACACTGATGGTTTTTAAGAGCATGTTACCGATGAGCATGATGCTCCAGGGCCTCAATGTCACAAATGTCGAAGATATGACAATTGACGGGAAGGAAGGCTTTTTGGTTACAAGTAATCCATTAGAGGCGATAGCTGGAGCTCCTAGCTCAGTCTATCGAGCCATGTACTGGCTGGACAGCCAGGGCTGCGAATGCGGACCGTTATCAGTCGGTAAGACCAGCGTCGTAATCACCTCTACATTCCCACAGGATGTTACGGAGAGCTTGCTTTCCAGCCTACAAATCGTGAAGGGCGAGGCTGCGGCCTCAGCTCAGCCTGCCCCCACGACGCAGGGCGGCCAGGTTATGCCTCCGGCTTAAGCGATACGCAGTAATTGGTAAATCAGGAAAAACAACAGCGGAAAAAGAGGCCAGTAATAGGCATTTTCCGTCTTTTTTTAATCAGGAGAAAGCCCGTCAATTAAGAAAATTTATATCTATAGCGCGTCTTGGATGTTTTGCATCTTTTCGGTTTAGCTGCTGGAAGGTGTCGAGGTGGATTTGAATGATCAGACCCAGGAAGCAGTTTACGATTTTATTATTTTCCATCCTGGCCGCATTTATTGTGACCCAGGCTGGTCTATGCGAGTGCTACGGTCTTCCCTCTCCGGGCGACGGGGAAGAACGCATCTTTGCTCAAAGCGCATGCGCAGGTGTCAGCAATGGCCCACCCAACCCTACCGTCTTTACCATTGACGTGCAAAGGACCATTACCAAAATGGGCACATACCATTATGGCTCCGGAGAATCGCCGGGAACAATTGGGCTGAGGGACGAACAGGGCAAGACCTACGGCCCCTGGCAGGCCGGGGGAGAACCGGGCCAGGGTGGCGTCCCCAACGCTTACTGGATAGTTCAATTGTCGCCGAGTGTGGATTTGCCCGCCGGGACCTATACGATTATCGACTCAAGCCCATCGACCTGGTCCTATACCTCCGAGAGCCAGGACTGTGGACTTGCCACAGTTATCGGTCTTAAGAGTGGCAACGGCGGCAGCGATAAAGGAAAGTCTGCTCCCTGTGCCGGAGATGGAGCGGACTATTCGCCCAGAAGTCCAACCGACCTTTACACAGCCGGACCGGGACTGGCCCCAGGCATGTACAATATCTGGTACGGCAAAAGAACCGGCACCCAGATAGGAACGCCGGATAAATGGAATCAACTGGGGCAAAAGGAGCTTCTTGACGGCAAGTTCTACGTCTTAGATGTGGTTGCAGCCAGTCTGGGCGAGGCCACCCCCCAGACCATCAACCCCATGCTCACCAATCCTGCCCCCGGCAGGTCTTTGGTCTGGCTGAAACTCAGCTCCGAGGATGCTTACGTGGTCTGCTTTGACGGACCTCTGGGCAGCGGCTTGCAGCTGGCCGGTGCCTGGAAGATGTCCGGGCATCAGGAAGGCTTTAACGATTGGAAGGCGGACCTGAATTTAAAGAAGGACGGCACCCTGGAATGGACGGAGACGGAGGGAGCCAATGTAGGAGCCAACCGGCGGGGGACCTGGCAGTTCGACGGAACGGTCCTTACCCTGATGTGGGTATCGCCGAACGGGGGTGCGACCTTCTGGGTATCGCGGTCTGTGGCGGAAAATTCCATATCTTCCGGCACTTACACAGCAGATAGTGCTCCCGGAGGGACCTGGTCTGCCATGAGGGTGACGGAGGGTTTCTAAGAGACTAAGTAAGATACACAAACCTCAATCTTAGATAGGCCTTCTCGCGATCTTCGAGAGAGGCCAGATAATCTTTTTTTCGGGCTTAATTTTGGGGAAATCATCAGGCAAGATCGCTCCGCCCTCCGGTTGCCCCAGGCAGACAAAGGTGCCAGGTTTTCGATTGCTTCTGATTAGATTTATGAAAATAAGACCACATTGAAATATAAAGCTTTATATCTTTGGGATGCATCCATCCCTCTACAACCGTACGAATAAAGAATGCATAAAATCCATCTTACCCACATCAGGTGAAATATATGAATAAATTATTGATATCGATAGTCCTCATTATATCTTTAGTGGGGTGTGCAATTGCCGTAGAGCTGCTACCAGGAGAAGCGAGAGCTGAGAAGCTGTTTGAGCTGGGCATCGGCCAGCCATGGGTAGGCGGCAATCCACCGTCTTCTAGCATATATGATTCCCTCTATTCTCAATACTACTGGTCCTACAAAGGATCTGCTCCCAAGAAGCATATTGAGATCCCAAAGAAGCATTTGATAGTGGACAGCACGCCCTCCACGGTCTATTTCAGCTATCAAATGCAAGCTATGCCGTACACTCAATATCAGAGCAATGCCGCCTACACTGGAGGAAACTCCTTGTGGATACTGGGCTCTTCCAGCTGGTCCCAGTACGCTAAAGTTCCCCAGTGGTCCGGCCTCTCTCTGCTGGCAACCTCTTCCCCGGGAGGCAACGGATATCTGTATGAGATAACCCCTGATGGAAAGCTATCCAAGGAAAGCTTCTACTTCTTCCCAGGCAGCAGCCAGATAGACTTCTATGCCGATACAATCGGCCAGCATGTACTGCTCTTCATAATCGGCGGCCAGGTAAGCAATGCCATAGTCATCGATGTTACCGCATCTTATCCGCCATCATATCCGCAGACAACTCCCAGCTATCCGCCGGCCTATATAATTCCACCCGCGACAACAACTCCGCCAGCAACAGGAGACACACCAGTAACGATTGTCTCACAAGGGATGAAAGGATATCAGGTATTCCTGGATGGCAATTACATAGGTACGGAGGGGGCTGGAGGAGATGCACTTGATGGAAGGTTCCGTTTCAGTGTGGTTGGTGGTAGGAACCATGATGTTCGGGTCTATGATGGCCAGTTCAACTATCCGAAGACGATGTTCTTCACAAGAGGAGTCCAGAAGATAATCTACGTGGAACCGGGAACAGCGGTCTATATTTAAGCCACCATCTCCTTTTTTCTTTTACTATGATCTGCAAATTAAGGGCGCAAAAAAGGTTTGTTGAATCGGGAAAGTACTTATTCCAGAAGTATAGATCTGATGAGCGCGGGGTTAGCCAAGCTGGCCAAAGGCGCAGGACTTAAGATCCTGTCTCGCAGGAGTTCGCGGGTTCGAATCCCGTATCCCGCATTAATGATATCGGTTTTAGCCTATTAACACTCGTAGAATTTTTCTATGGGTGACAGGATTCTTTTTCAGTGCCGCTTCAAGGTTGATACAAGATGCCCAAGAAGCGTATGGATGTGAACTGGAAGAGAGAGTTATTAGCAAAGAAGACCTTAAACCTGCTGTTAAGCGTTACAGAAGGTACTTGGAGGATAAAGGGCTAAGAACGTCCACTATTCCCATGTATGTTTTACATGTAACCAAATACTTGGAGTTCTCAGAAACTGATTCGCCTTCCGCAGATGATTTTGCCGGATTTCGCGATCAGCTCCATGACAGGAAGCTGTCTCGGAGTACAATCAATAATTATTCCTTCTCGATAAAAAAAGTATCAAGAAATGCTCGGACAAAATGTCAGCTTTACCTTCATCATTAGATATACCAATCCCAATTGTATACATACCAACTGGTTCCTGCCGTTCCTCTGATTGCTGGCTTCATTAATTCGTCATAGTTCATTAGAATAAATTCTATAGAGAATTCCGAAAAACCTATTTAAATCGAAATATTTAAATAGTATTAATACTATATAACAATGCACGAGGAACCTTACCGATTTTGCCATTTTGCATGAGTACGAGCGCATCAAGAAGCTTGGAGATAAACTCGTCGAGATCGGGGGCAGAATAGATTGGGAGGGCTTCAGGCAGAAACTCGAGGTCATGTATAAAAACAATACTGACCGCGGTGGCCGCCCAAACCTCGATGTGATTTTGATGCTTAAGTCGCTGTTCATTCAACAGCTTTACAGTCTCTCCGATGAACAGCTTGAACGCGAATTAGCTGATCGCATCTCGTTTAGAGTGTTCCTTGGCACAACAGAGGTCGTTCCAGATTCCACAACGATATGGAAGTTCAGAGAGCGTCTTGCCGAGACCGGTGCGGATAAGGAAGTATGGATAGAGATGCAGAGGCAGCTTGATGCAATGAACCTCAAGGTGCAAAAAGGAATCATGCAGGATGCCACATTTATAACATCTGACCCCATCTTTCAGTAATAAACTATTAGTATTAATCGGGCAAATAGAAGGAACTCGTCTTGCACTGTAAGATATAGGGAAGGACTCAAAATGAACTATTTATTAATTGTATTAATGTGGGTAGGATACTGTTTGCAGCATAGTTTTCTGATTAGTATAAGGTTTACAGATTTAATGAAACATTTATTAAAGAATTATTATGCTTTTTATAGAATTTTTTATATATTCATTTCATTGGCTTTGCTTATTCCTTTAATCAATTACACAACACAGCTAGATAATAAAGTAATTATAATGTATAGTTTGCCCTTGAACATTGTACGTTATGTACTCATATCGGGTTCCTTGTTAATGTTCTTTTGGGCTTTTTTCTTCAACTATGATTCTCTATCCTTTTTTGGTATTCGGCAAGCATTAAACTTTGGAAAAATAAAGGAAACAAATCCATCGATTGAAGTTAAAAAGAATGGACTATTAGGAGTAATAAGGCATCCGATGTATTTGGCTTTAATAATAGTTTTATGGTGCCAAATCTTCACGATATCAGATATAATTGTAAACACAATTTTGACGATTTATATTCTTATCGCTACGAGACTTGAAGAAAAGAAACTTGTATTGGAGTTTGGTGATACTTACGTTAAATATCAACAGGAAGTACCAATGTTTATTCCATTTAGTAGAAATAAAATTAAGTAGCTAAAATTCGTGATTATAATGGGTATTAAGGGGCAATTTTTTCAAGTGCCCGACCATTGTACCTAGAGAATCCGCTGAAGAGGTGTTTAAAGAGAGCTTAATTTCCAAAGGATTCAGAGCTAGGTGGTACATATTGTTACCAATAATGATCTCGAAAAGTTGTCCCAACTTTGGCACAACTCGCTAAAATAGGTAGCTAGATATGTTATCCAACTAAAACAACTACATTTCATGGATACCATGCATTATTGGAGGGTGCTATCCCATGCAAAACCTAGAAATCAAGTTGTTTTGGTTGGATCAATGAACTGTATAGCGGTTTCCTAAAGTTGGATAAAAGTTGGACAAAGTTGGTAAGTTGGATGATCCTGATCAGAGCCTGCATCATCTACGAGGAATAAAAATAAATATGGATTACTTCTACCATCCAACTCACTCTGGTCTGACTAATAGTCCTCCGGCTCGACCGTCTGTATTAGGATTAGGCGATAACATAGAAGGTGTCTCCATAACAGATTCATCGGATTCGGAATTGGCTTCAGGAACGATCTTGCCACCTTTTCTGACGTATCCTGCTGGAACATCTCCCCAATTCCAGAGGTCAGACTTGTTTGCTGATTTTCCAAGGATCGAATCAACAGTACCATTGAGGGGATTCAGAGTAGTATTGGTGACATTCAACCCGGTTGTGTTATTCAGTGAAGTGGAGTTATTCCTGATATTGCTTAAGTCAACTGCATAGCATGAAACAACTAATATAAAAAGGCTAAATACGATCCCTGCTCCCACCATATTCTTTGTCATGAAACTGATCACCTTGTTCTTTCAAATCCTTTCCATTATATAAAGCATCAGCATATCACTGGCAGTCCTAAAATGCTCTCTATTTCGGTGGACGTATTCCACCTGTCAATCATTGGTACACAAACCCACGCTCATGGGCAAAATTCGGGATTTAATGGGCTTCACATGGGCTTGTGGGGCAACTAAAGAAGGGAATACAGGTAACATCATTTCTGGACAGACAGTGAGGGAGAGATCGAGGACGCTTGCGAAGCGTAGCTCTCACTTTAGTAGAGCGTAGCGTAGCGAGAGTCCGAAGACAACCTTGCCAAACCCAATCTGTGGGAAGTTCTTTGCTTCACCCAAAAAGTTTTTCAGGATATACCATCTTTATCTAAATTAAGGGGGATATAATGGGAAAATATTATTTTATTTCGTATGTAAGTAAGAGGTTGGGAAGGGAATTTTTCGATTGCAATGTAGTCGAGGAGCATCCTTTTACTTGGCTCAAAAACGTTCTATCGGAAACTAATTTCAAGACGGTTCTAATCGGGTGGCAGGAGATTTCGGAAGAGGAATATGAGATGTACAACAACGAGGATGCTGTGGCTGATCCAAATCAAATCGAGGTACCTCAGACAAGTCCTCTTGAATTGATAAATCATAATCCCATGAACGACCTAAAGTGCTAAATTCAATAGCAATCGGCTGTCTGTCAATCAAGGAGTCGGCTCAAAATATTTTGCGTGGGGAAAATATACCATCGGTAATTCTGGATGCACACCTCTTAGGATGCTAGTAAACCCTTATAATTATAATATATTATACAGGGGATTTGTAGACTTTTTATGGATTTCATCTGAAGAGGATTCCTATTTACTGGCATTTAAGAGAAACCTCCGAGAAAAGTGCGTTTTT
>JBAXWY010000037.1:0-27261 GCA_037128175.1 Methanothrix sp. | reverse complement strand
TTAAAGAGATTTCATGGTCCAGAGGTAAATATGAAATTACTTATCATTGATGACGCGCCGGAAATGCTTAGGGCATTTCGGGACATACTGGAGGCCTATGGATGCGAGGTATACGTGGCGGAAAACGGCGAAGAAGGCCTGGCCAGATACGCAGAGGTTATGCCAGATGTCGTTCTAATGGATATATTGATGCCAAAGCTTGACGGCATCAGTGCCACTAAGAAAATGCTGGAAATGGATCCATCCGCGAAGATAATTGTCATCTCTGCCGTGGGAAAGAGCGGCCTTGATAACGAATGCCTTCTAGCCGGTGCAAAGAAATTTATTATAAAGCCATTCAAAATAAAAGAGCTATTAAGCTCGATCAACTCACTGGTGGCAGAATGAAAGGAATTGAATCGGTAAGGGGATATCAGGAAGAAATAATTGAGGCAATCCCCAGCACCATTATAGTCGTAAATAGGAGCCTGGAGGTGCTCTACGCCAATAAGAATTATTATGCTAAATCCGTCGCGAAGCGAGAGAGGGATGTCTTAGGAGAGAGACTGTCCAGAGTAATTCCGCCCATGCTCATAGAAAAAACGGGAATTATCGATAAAATTCGCGAGGTGTTTCTCACGGGTGTTCCCTTTGATGGAGATCAGATCAGATATCCGGGAGGCATGTTCTATTTCTATAAAATATATCCATTAAAGGAGGATGAGGAGAGCATAAGCAAGGTTGTAATCTTCATGGAGAACATCACCGAGCTTACCCGTCTGGAAGAGGAGCTTCGCGAGTCTTATGTCAAGCTGGAGAATGCTTTTGCCGAGCTGAAAGAGAATGACGCAATTAAATCGGAGTTCATTTCCACCGCCTCTCATGAGCTAAGAACTCCGATTACGGTGATCAACAGCTACATTGAGATGTTCGAGGGGGGAATGCTGGGCGAACTTAGCAGCGTTCAACGGGAAAAGATAGAGATCATAAGTTCGCAGATAGAGCATATGATTCGACTGGTCGAAGATATGCTCGATGTATCCCGATTGGAGTCAAAGGCTCTCAAGATCAATAAATATCCTATCTGGGTCGATGATATTGCCAGAAAGGCTATCGATGATTTAAGCCGGCTGGCGGGTCTAAAAGAGCAGTCCATGTCTTTAACCATCGAAGGCTCACACTCTGATGTGGAGGGGGACGGGCGGAGGATCAAGCAGGTCTTCAATAACCTTCTCACCAATGCCATCAAATATACTCCTGAAAAAGGAAAAATCGAAGTAATAATCACCGATGAGCCGGAGGATGTCTGTGTATCGATAATTGATAATGGTATTGGAGTTGCCAAAAAGGATCAACATAGGATCTTTGAAAAATTCTATACGGGCAGCGGCAGCTCGCTAACCAGGGAATCAGGTCGTATGGGCCTTGGCCTGGCCATAGCCAAGGGAATAATTGAGGCCCATGAAGGTCGCATCTGGGTGGCGAGCGAGATTGGCATGGGAAGCACATTCATTTTCACATTGCCCAAAAAATTATGATCAAAAATATTCTCGCCAGGCTAAAGATAGCGCCTGCCGTTGTGCCGGCGACTGAACCCTTAAATAGCCATGTAAGCCGTAATTTGACGAAAGGCTCCAGCTACCTGGTCAAAGAACCGAAGGCAGAGTTTAGCTTTGAGCTCTTTGTTTCTTTGGTAAAGGGAAGATGCAACGATTGTGATTATCTCGATTCTTTCCCCTGCGAGAGCATCGGTTGTGAAAGATGCGAGTTGCCCTGCACCTGTAAAGTATGCAAGCATTCCAGGGCCCAAGGATTATGCTTTACTATGCATTCGCCCCAGGATATCCGCCTGAGGTACGCTTTGCAGACCACCCCCATCTTCTGGATAAGCAATCATGGACCCCAGAGCATCAACCCCATAGCTCTGGAGGTAATAGCTGATATAACCACCAAATTCTTAAAGCAAAGCAAAAACCCGGTAATTCTTCTTGACGGAATAGAGCATCTGATATTCGAAAATGGCTCAGCACCCGTATTGAGGCTTCTGAGAGATATACAAGAATGGATAATATTGCAAAGGGCCATTCTAATCTTGCCGGTAGACCCCGCAGGAATCGAGAAGAAAGAACTGGCATTGATGGAACGAAACATGTTCGAGCTACGGCAATACCCGGATGAGGACGAAAACTAAAGTGTAAGTGCAGGAAAATATTCTTATAGTTTGCACAGGTATATACCATTGGAGTAATCTTTAGTCATGAAGACATCGGTCGAGAATGTCGCTGACCTCTGTGAATTCTCGGAGGATAATTGCAAAAAGTTTATTGATAGAATCATCAAGACGAATCGAGAAGTTTTTATGATGTCTTCCCTCCTAGACAAACAAATGTGCGGTTATGACCTTATAAAGGAAATATTCTCAAGGTGCGATGTTTTTCTCAGCCAGGGAACGGTTTATCCTGTTTTATATACTCTTGAGGGTGAGGGTTTGCTCCATGCCGAATACAGCAAGGGTGATATGAGAAGCAAAAAATATAGCCTTACACTCAGTGGCAGAAAAGTCGCTGAAAAGGATGTTGAGGATTTTGCCAAAGCCCTGGAGCAGGTATCTTTATTACTCAGGAGATGAGCTTGATGCTGAAGAACACCATCAACGGCCTGGATAAAATTCTGTTTGATGAAATCCCGAAGGGTTCAGTAATCCTTGTGACCGGTGCGGAAGGTACCCTGAAATCGGGCCTGGTATTCAGCATGATGACAAATTATATAGCGGCCAATGATGAGCATGGCCTCTATGTAACTTTAGAGCAAAATGTGGAAAGCCACCTAAGAAATATGAATAGTCTGGGGATTAAAGAAGAGAGTGGTTTGCATATATTCGATTACCGGGATATGCGGCTGGAGTGGATGGACAGTGACCTGGATCTCATCAAGACTACAGAGGAAGTTATAGATTCTTACAAAGAAAAGTATGACAACCTGACGCTATTTGCGCTTGATTCTCTCAATGCCCTCTATTCCATCTCTGAGAATGGCAATATGAGGAATAAAATTTATAATTTCTTTTCGCATCTTCGTGATGAAGGACTTACCTCTTTTTTGATTATGGAGTCTGCCCAATCGAGAATCTCAGGACAATTCTCCCAATTCCATCAAATAGAGCACTTCCTGGCGGACGGAACAATTGAGCTTGGCATGATTGAAGGGAAAGGCGGCGTGAAGAGATACATTCAGATCTTGAAGATGAGAGCCACCAAACACGCCATGGAAAAGCATCAGCTTACCATCAATGATAATGGAATTAACATTCTCGGTCCTATATATTAAATATTTCTAGCGTTATTTGAAAACCTCTCCTGCCTCCTTATACCAGAGAAGAAGGTCAAGGTGTCCCATGGGAATATTCGCTTCTTTGGAAAAGGCAATCATCTTCCTCTCGATCTCCAGGTAGATCCTTTTCGTGAGAGAAGTGGGAACTTCTTTTATCACGCCGAGTAGGGCTAGATTCTTGAGAATATGCCGGTCCAAGATGGCCAGATTCTCGCCTAGGCCAATGTTTCGGAGGAAATGGCTGGCTTCTTTATATCCGAGGCCCTTGACATTTTCCACCAGCCATTCCCGGGCCGCCGCCGCGTCGGCAAATTCGGCCAGCGTGGCTCTTAGAGATCCGGTGCTGAACATATTCCTTGCCAGGCAGATATACTCCCCCTTTCGCTGGTGGAACCTGACACCCCCCAGTTCCAGGGAAATTTGCGCAGGCGCGGCCTCGGCTATCATGCACTTTTGCTCCAGTCGCTCTACCGCCTTCCAGCAGGTCTTGGCCTTGGACTGGGGCGTGAGCAGGCAGAAGATAAGCTCCAAGAAAAGCTCTTCATCGGAGGCCGTCTCCCAGATGTGCCGGAAATCCATGAGTCTGGCCTCGATTTGCGGCTTTACGGGATTGTATTGCTGCATCAGCTCCTCAACGGTGAGGGGAAAATTCTCTGCCGGTTGGTCCATCAGCCTTTCTTGGGATCAAGGAATATTAGGGCTTTTTGATGGTCAGACCGCAGCAATAGGTGGAAGCAAAAAGCTCTTAACACCATATATTCTAGTTGTTATCACTTCATATGACGACACACCCCTCTCAGAAGTTTCATCTGGTCTCTGCCTTTCTGCCCACCGGCTCCCAGCCAGAGGCCATCGAACAGCTCATATCCGGCCTGCAATCGGAAGAGCGGGCGAACGAGCGGGCCGGTGCTGGCGGTAATTTCCAGACCCTCCTGGGCGTCACGGGCTCGGGCAAGACCTACACCGTGGCTAATGTCATCGAAAAGCTGCAGCGGCCCACGTTGGTCATTGCCCACAACAAGACCTTGGCTGCTCAGCTTTATAACGAGTTCAAGGAGTTCTTCCCGGAAAACCGGGTGGAGTACTTCGTTTCCTATTATGACTACTATCAGCCGGAGTCCTACATCCCTGCCAAGGACCAGTACATCGAGAAGGACTCTCATATCAACCCCAAGATCGAGCAGATGAGGCTGGCGGCAACCGCCTCCCTGCTCTCGCGAAGCGACGTCATTGTCGTGGCATCCGTCTCCTGCATCTATGGTCTGGGCAACCCCGAGAACTTTCAGAAGATGGGCTTTGAGGTCAAGGTGGGGGAGCGAATATCCAGAAGGGAGATCCTGGGACGTCTGGTAGACATTCTCTTTGAGAGAAACGACCTGGACCTTTCCCCCGGTCGCTTCCGGTCGAAGGGCGATACCATCGATCTGGTCCCCGGCTATTTCAACAACATCATTCGAATTGAGCTATTTGGAGATGAGGTGGAGAGGATCTCCGAGGTTGACCGGCAGACGGGTCTTCTCATCGATGACATGAACTATTTCTTCATTTACCCGGCCAGGCATTATGTCATCCCGGAAGAGGAGCAGAAGGCGGCCATAGAGACCATTATGGCTGAGCTGGAGGAGCAGTTGCCACAACTGGGCATGATCGAGGCTCACCGACTCAAGCAGCGCACGCTGCACGATATGGAGATGATCTCGGAGACGGGCAGTTGCAAGGGCATCGAGAACTATTCCCGTCATTTCGACCGTCGCCGTGCGGGGGAAGCGCCCTACTGCCTGATCGACTATTTTCCAGATGATTTCCTTCTGGTCATCGATGAGAGCCACCAGACCCTGCCCCAACTAAGGGCCATGTACAAGGGCGATCGCTCCCGAAAGAAGAGCCTGGTAGATTACGGCTTCCGGCTGCCCAGCGCCTTTGACAACCGGCCCCTGCGCTTTGAAGAGTTCGAGCAGCACATGAAAAATGTGATATTCGTGTCTGCGACGCCCGGGGCTTACGAGCTGGAACATTCTGCCCAAGTGGTGGAGCAGATCATCCGGCCCACGGGCCTGCTCGATCCTCTGGTGGAAATCCGGCCTATCGAGGGCCAGGTGCGAGATGTGATGACAGAGATTCACCTCGTGGTGGAGAAGGGCGACCGGGCACTGGTGACCACCCTCACCAAGCGCCTGGCCGAGGAGCTCACGGACTTTTTGGCCAAAAACGAGATCCGCGCTCGCTACCTGCACTCCGACATCGACACCCTAGAGCGGACGGAGATCATCCGCGAGCTGCGGCTAGGCAAATTTGATGTGCTGGTGGGCATCAACCTGCTCCGGGAGGGGCTGGACATCCCTGAAGTGGGCTTCATCGGTATTTTAGATGCAGACAAAGAGGGCTTCCTGCGGGACGAGAAGAGCCTCATCCAGACCATTGGCCGGGCCTCCAGGAATGCCAACTCCCGCGTGGTTCTTTACGCAAACAGGATGACCGGATCCATCCGGGCGGCTGTGGAGAAGACAGAGCAGCGCCGGGCGATGCAGATGGCCTACAACCAGGAGCATGGCATAGTTCCCAGCACCATCAAAAAGCCCATCCGAGAAAAGGTGGTGGAGATCACCGACACCAGGCATATTCCCAAATCCGATATTCCCAATGTTATCATCGAGCTGGAGGCACAGATGCGCGCCGCAGCGGAGCTGTTGGAGTTCGAGAGGGCGATTTCGCTCCGCGACACGGCACGCAGGCTGGAGAAGGAGATGTTGTTGGGGTAAGATTCGCATCACTTTACGCGGCCTATGGTTGCTCGAAGTGATCCGTCGCCTTTATCATCGCCGGAATGGTCGCCCTCTTTGGAGCCCTTATTACCTCCAGAAGCACTATCCTTCGAGGTTGCCCTTACAGACATCTTTTTCATTGACTTCTTAAGCTGCAACTCCAGGGCAAGCTTCTTGTTATACCATGATCTGGGAAATAGAGGCGAGATCTCAATGGCTTTGTTATAGCATTCTATGGCCTGATCGTATCTGTCAAGCCTGTAAAGCACATTGCCTTTGGTATTCCAGACCAGTGCGTTTTGCAAATTGATCTGCAAGGCTTTATTGCAGGCATCAAGCGATTCAAAATATCTCTCCTGGAGATAGAAAATATCGGCCTTGGCGGACAAGGCCTCCCAGCTGTTGGAGTTCTTGCCTAGTTCCAGATCTACAATCATCATGGCGCCACCTAGGCCCTCTTTGGAAAGCAGGTCCAAGGCATTGCCCATGCCGGGACGCATACTTTTGGCTTTTGTTGCACCATCATGCCCTTCGCAGGACGCTTTTTTCCGAAAGTTCTCAATAAGCTGCTTGTTGGACTCTCGATCATAGGTGAGAGAAGTCTCCAGATATTGGGCGATCTTATCCATGAACTCATCTGGATTGGCACAAGACTTTTCCAGGTCATTGATATACTCGCAGAGATCTCTCTCGGCGTTCCTGCGTTCCATGATCTTGTTCCATTCCAGTAAGACACTCTCGGCAACCTGGGGAAGCTGGTGCAGATCTTCTCCTTTCACCACATAATCCATAGCCCCTGATTTTAGAGACTGGACAGCCAGCTTCTCAGATCCTACTCCCGTTATGATTATGAATGGAAACTTCATCTCCAGAGAGCGCCCTGCTCCTCCGGTCAGGTCCAGACCATTGCCGTCGGGGAGGCGATAATCTGAGATCACCAGAAACTCCTGGCCAGTGTGCTCATTTATCCACTTTTTGGCATCCCCGATCGTTTCGGCACGATCAATTTTCCAGTCCGCATCATTCTCCTCAAAGATCCTTCGAACCAGCAGAGCGTGAGCCTCTTCATCCTCTACTAACAGAATCTGTTTGATATCCTTTTTGCCAACAGATGATTGCATAACTTACCTCATAATTGACCAATATCTCTTCATTTGGACTCTGCCAAAGTAAAACAGACAGTGCAACCCTTTCCCAGCTTTGACTCTATCCAAATGCGTCCTCCATGAACCTCGATAATCCTCTTAATTATGGCCAGCCCAGCGCCTGATCCCTCACTCTTCTTATCTAACTTATAGAAGAGTTCAAAGACTTTGTCATGCTGGCTAGGATCTATTCCTATGCCGTTATCTTTTACGAAAAATACCGTTTCTTCACCATCTTGTCTGCATCCAATGTCTATATTTGGATGCGGCTGGCTCCCCATGTATTTTATGCTATTCTCTATCAGGTTTGTCAGAACCTCGACTATCCTCATGCGGTCCACATTGACCGATGGAAGAATGGGTTCTATCGTCACCTGTACACCCCGTACCATTATTTTCTCATTGATCAGACCCAACGCCTCCTGGACAATCTCGGTGAAGGGAACTACATCAGGAGGATTGGCGACCCTGCCTATGCGGGAAAGCTCCAGGGTGTCCGTAAGAAGATTTTCCATCTTGGAAATGGCAGAGCTGATCATCTTGAGATCTACCTTGACACGTTCAGAGTTGCCCTTGGCCAGGTCAGACTGCAGGAAGCCCACGAAACCGTTTATCGTGACCAGGGGGGACTGCAGGTCATGTGAGACCGTGTAAATGAACCTCTCCATCTCTGTGTTTTTGGATTCAAGTTCTGTCACCAAACGTTCTCTGACCTCCTCGGCCTGCTTATGCTCGGTGATATCTCGGAAATACCACACCCTGCCATAATATTTTCCACTGGCACCAAGCATCGGGGCCGAGTAGCGGTCGAACGACCTGCCGTCTTTCAAAGCGATCTCATCACTGCTTATTTCATCCAGAACTCTGTAGAGGTGCAACACCTTCTGCATGAATTCCTCGGGACTGGCCAGTTTAACCATTACCGACTGTAGCGCACGCTCATCGGATTGTGATTCTATTACGTCGGGAGGAATACCCCACATATCGACAAAACGTTGATTGTAGGATAATATTTTACCATTTTCATCCACCACAAGTATTCCATCGATGGATAACTCCTGCTGTGTGCGAAGGATGATATAGGTGAATGCCAGCGCCTCCTCGGCGCGCTTGCTTTCGGTGATGTCTGTGAGGAAATTCAAAGAGGCTGGTTTGCCTTGCCATTCGATCAAGGCAGCATTGATTTCCACCCATTTGACAATGCCGGCTCGGGTAACCACTCGGAAGGCATAGCGGGGCAGTGCGGCTTCGTTTGCGACCCGTCGCCGGTAATTTTCAACCACCATGCTCCGATCATCCGGGTGAATGAATTCGGGAAATGGTCTATCAATGAGATCCTGCTCAGAATACCCTTCCAGCAATTCAAGCGTCATGGGATTGACAAATTTGAGCAGGCCGTCTTGCGCGACGATGATTGATTCGTTAGCGTTGTTTATCAGCAGGCGGTACTTTTTCTCGCTTTCCAACAGCGCCTTTTGCGCACGATTGCGCTCGATGGAATATCTGATGGAACGATCCAGCAATCTGCCATCCAATTCCCCCTTTATCAAATAATCCTGTGCACCTTCACGAACGGCTCTCGTCGCCAGCTCTTTGTCGCATAGGCCGGTTAATATCAGTATGGGAATTTTTGCCTTCGTTTTATGAATTTGGGAGAATGTATCTAAACCAAGGCTATCGGACAGATTCAAATCCAGGAGCACAGCGTCCACATCTTCCTGGGTCAGGAATTCAAGCCCCGAAGAAAGACTATTTTTCCAGACAAGATCGAAGATTGCGCCGGAAACGTCGTCCTCTTTACGGGAGACATCCAGTAGATACTTCAGGATCATCCATGCATCTACCTCATTATCCTCGATTAGAAGAATTTTAATGGTATCAGTCATTAACGTTCCATTTGAGCCAGTAATTTCCCAAGACCGTCATCATCTCTCTAAACAAATCCGAGCCCATTGGCTTCACCAAATAGCTGTTGGCATAATTGGAGTACGCCTTGGTGATGTCTGCATCATTTCGGGAAGTGGTCAATATCACGACAGGAAGCGCTCTTAGATTCAGAGATCCCTTTATAGCCCTCAAAACGTCATGCCCATCTACCACCGGAAGCCGAAGGTCCAGGAGTATCAGGTCCGGCCTGGGGCAATCTTTCGGGTCTGCAAACTTGCCCCTCTGCAAGAGATAATCCAGAGCCTCATCTCCGCTACCCATCCAGTAGATCTCATGGCTGATCAATACATCCTCGAAGGCACGGGTGATGAGCATGGCGTGAGTCTCGTCGTCTTCAATGAGCAGTATCACTGCAGTGCGGTCTTTCATGGCAGAGTCCTTTCGCCGAGGGCAGGGTAAAGATCCTCAATCTTTTTGATAAATTTGTAATATGATTATATATTTTTTTGGAAGTTTCACACTTAGAAACAAAAATTATCAGAAAATTAATGCGAGTGAGGAGAGTAAGCCCCCTTCTGTTCGTGACGGCATTCGGCTTAGCGCCATACCCGAGCTTGGCTGGACGTCCGTGATTTCAGCTCTATTTTGGCTTGCACCCACAGGGTTTCGCCGTTTCATCCGCTTCCCGCGCGACCTCAGCCTTGCGGCATCATCGCATTAACGCGGAGCGGTCTCGTTTCTGTGCCAGAGCCGGAGCTCTCGCCCCACATCCTTTGCGGGATGTCTGTGTGTCCAGTGGTGGGGGGACTTTCCACACCGGCCAAAGGTGGCCAGCGGCAGCCGCCCTTCCTCTCTCGCCTATTCAAATTTGAGCGATAATATATAAAACTATGCTTGAATGATCTCTGACCAGATACTTAAGCTTCTCGAAATAGACTTATATCCCTCTGCGATTTTATTAAACACAATGGCCCGAGATCAAAAAGATTACTACTACCGGCTGGCAAAGGAAGAGGGCTATAGAGCCCGCTCTGCCTATAAGCTGCTGCAGGTAAATGAGAAGTTTAACATCATCAAGCGAGGAGACAATGTGGTTGACCTGGGGGCCGCGCCCGGCGGCTGGCTGCAGGTGGCGGCCAAGCTTTCCGGGGGCAAGATCATAGGCGTGGACCTGGAGGACATCGTGCCCATCCCCGGCGTGAAAACTTTCCAGGCGGACATAACCAGAGAGAGCACCGTAGATCTGGTGAAGGAGGCTTTAGGTGGGGATGCGGATGTGGTGATATGCGACGCCGCGCCAAACCTTACCGGTGTCTGGCACAGGGACCATGCCGTCTCCGTCGATTTGTGCAGCTCGGCGCTTAAAATGGCCAAGAAGCTATTGAAGCCCCAGGGAAATTTCGTGGTCAAGGTCTTCCAGGGCGACCTGTTCCAGGGCTATTTAAACGAGGTGCGAAAGGAGTTCTCATCCGTTCACGCTCATTCACCGCTTGCATCCAGAAAAGAGAGCGCAGAGACCTACGTCGTGGCCAAAAAGATGCTCACGGGCCCGGTGAGGAGAGGCGATGTGCTGGATGTCCAGATCGAGTATTTGGGCAAATCGGGAGATGGTGTTGCAATGGTGGAAGGCTTCGCGATCATTGTTCGTAAAGCGCAGCAGGGCGAGAAGCTGCGGATCAAGATCGATGCGGTCAAGCCCAATTTTGCCTTCGCCGAAATACTGGAGAGAAAGGGTTAATAACCTGCCCAAGAAAAACAGAGGGAAGGGCGATGCTATGGAAGACAATGCCGTAATTTTCGTCGGTGACAAGCCAGTCATGAACTATGTTCTAGCCGTAATGACCCAGTTCAACAAGCCGGTCTCCACAGTAACGCTGAAGGCCAGGGGACGTGCCATCTCCCGGGCAGTGGATGCGGCTGAAATCACCAGGAATCGATTCATGCTTAATATCATTGTCAAAAACATAACCATCGGCACGGAGGCCATCCAGAGTGAGGACGGCAAGACGGTGAATGTGTCTTCGATAGAGATTTTGCTGGCTAAGACTTGAATACTATTTTAGTGTAAGTGGTGGGCTACTTCACCACCACGCAGGCATTCTCATCGAAAGGATTCGTTCTCATAGCCAGGGAGAATAGATAGGGGTAGTTCGAATTGAGATATCTCATGTATGTCATCCACTCCATGACCAGCAGGAAATACGCCCTTTCAATGTCGCCTGCGAGATGCTGGTAATCGGAATCCGGCCGCTCCTGAATGTCTCGGCGGTGCTCCAGTTCCTCTGTCAGGTGGAATACAGCCCGAAGCAGATTGGTAAAGCTCTCATTCTCCAGCAATAGAGGGTTTTCCAGCAGTCTTAGGGAAAAACTCCGCTTAGTGCTCAAATAGGTGGAGAGTGCCTTGACATCGATCTTCTTGATGTCGATGCTGTAACTGTGATTCTTGAATTTGTCCTGCACCCTGATAAATTCCTCGTCGGACCACTGGTCGATTTTAACCAGGTCCCCGCTCAGCCGGCAGAGATTCGGATCATTATCGGAAAGATAGGTCAAAAGCCAGGTGCCAACCTCGCTAAAAAAAACTCCTACTACTATGTTCATCTTCTCCAGTTTATTCTGCTTGGATCTATTGGCAAGCAGCCTATTGAGAATTAGAGTTACAAGCAGTACATTTAAGGGTAGATAGCCCAGAGAATTAAAGAGATAGTTGAAGATATTTTCAGCATCACCAATAATCAGGTATTTTATCCCGTAGATGATCAAAGATAGCAGTATCAAGAAAATACCAAGGCGCGCTTCCCAGCTTAGCTTCATTTCCATTGCTCATTTCGGACCAATAGCTAAAAAAGTATCGATCGTCGGCTTCTCGCTCCTTTGAACAGCAACGATAATGATAGCTATCCGACAGATAACTTTACCTACATTTAATCACCTCTGGGAAAAAGGTGATTATATGTTTCCAGGACTTGGAGGATTAGGCGGAAGGGGCGGCTTGAGCCCCAAGAAGATGAAAGGCATGTTGAAGAACATGGGCATTGATATCGATGAGCTTGAGAATGTTTCCGAGGTTATCATTCGCATGCCCGACAAGGAGATTGTTATAACCAATCCCTCTGTCGCGATCATGGATTCCCACGGCACACGAAGCTTTCAGATATCGGGCGACTCAACTGAGCGCGCGCCGTCTGCTGCCAGGGAAGCGGCAGAAGAGCCCCCCATTGAGATTCCGGACTCGGACGTGATGCTCGTAGCCGCTCAAACCGGCGCGAATTTGCCGGAGGCAAAAGCTGCCCTGCAGGAGGCTAAAGGAGACCTGGCTGCCGCCATAATAAAGCTGGCATCAAAATAGGTATGCCAGGCACTATTCGCGATCCAGTTCATGGAGCTATCCAGATAGATGAGCTGGAGCGGCATCTCATCCTGTCCCGACCGGTGCAGCGACTGAGGGGGATTAAGCAGCTGGGTCTGGTGGAGACGGTCTATCCAGGAGCGAGCCATAGCAGGTTCGAGCATTCACTGGGAACCATGTACATGGCCGGGCGGATGGCCGAGCACCTGGGCCTCTGCCGGGATGAGGTGCGAAAAGTGCGCCTGGCCGGGCTTTTGCATGATCTGGGGCACTCGGCCCTCTCCCATGCCGTGGAGGGCGTTCTTAGCCGAAACCCGGACATACAGCCCAAATTGGAGGGGCGGCGTGTTTCCAGACATGAAGAGTTCACCCGCCAGATCATAGCGGCCCATCCCTTCAAAGAGGAGGCCTTACGGGTCGCAGAGAGGGATTTTTGTGATGCCGACGAATTATTTCGAGAGATCGCAGACATAGCTTCCGGGGCCAGGCCACCCCTGGGCCAGATCATCGTGGGCGATCTGGATGCAGACAGAATTGACTTTCTTTTGCGCGATTCGCACCACTCGGGCGTTTCCTTAGGGCTCGTGGATACCGATCAGATACTGCAGGCTCTGACCATCAGCAATGGTCGCATTGTGCTGGCGGGGAATGGCGACTATCGGGCCGAGATGTCCCAGACCGCGGCCGAGTCGATGCTCATTGCCAGGGCCCATCACTATAATGCACTCATCTACCATCCAGCCGTTCAGTCCATCCGGGCCATGCTGCTGGCCGCATTGGAGCGCGCCTTGAGCCGGATGGATGCAGATGAGGCCAGAAGCAGCATTGTTCTATTCTTTCAAGAGTATACGGACCCCGATCTTCTGGATTTCATCCGGCAGAGGGGAGACAACACCTCCCGCGATCTCTTGACGCGCATAAAATATGGCCAAGAATTTCCACTGGCAGCCAGGTTTGACCACAGGTCTCTGTCGCCTGATATCAGAATGGCTCTCTCCACGGTTTCCCGTCATGGACGCATGAGAAAGCTCTTCGAGGATGCCCTCGGCAAAAAATATGGTGCATTGGTGGATGTCACTGTGGGCAGCGGAGTGCCAAGGTCCATGAGAACAGAGGCGAATGGATTTTTCTATGACGAGTCGGCCTTAGCAGCGGGCCTGGTCAAATCATTGACCCGCCAGATCGCTATCTCCTTCTTCTCGGACGATAGGCCGGAGATATCATTAGAGGAGGTCTGGAGCCAGGCAGAGCGGCTCCTCAACTTTATTCGCGACGAGAGCTACCTTCCCATTGACGGGCTACTGCTGCTATTTTATACCCTGCACCAGATGCTCTCCGAGACTTACGGCCAGAAGATCCTCGTTCCCCGGATCAGAAACATAACCTGGATCTACCGCACGGTGGCCAGGATTAAGGATCTGGGACCAACCGGCCTCTCTAGCCTTTTCGACTACTCTTTTCACTCCGACTATGGCTTCCCCTACAGCGAGAGGCTCTTCGAAGACATTCAGATCCTGGTTGCCAATGGTATGATCTATCAGGACGAGCGGCACTACGAACAGAATAACCAGTGGCGTCAGCGATACGAATACATGCTCACTGCTGACGGCATAAAATACGCCGAAAAAGTGGCCGGCTCTTACAGCAAAGAAGCGGAGGCTCTGGCAAATCATCTCCGGCTGGAGAAGCATACCATTCCTTATGATGTGGTGAGCCTTTATCTCAAGAGATACACGGGCAAAAAAGCATAGGATTAGACGATAGTGAGGCAAAATCTGCCATGAAAACAGCACCAAAAAAATAGATTATTTGTCTGGCAGGCGGTCCAGACGAGTGCCTGCCATCCAATCGAGTAGTTTTAATTCATCTGATGCAGTTTGAAGACAGACTGCGGGTATGTCTGGATCGGTGTAGTAGGAGTCCATGCATCATTCAAGAACTGATAGATGCTCTCGCCTGTCCAGGCTACCGTCTTATCCTTTCCGGCTGCGCTGGCAGAGTAAACAGGTGACGCGGGAGACGGGGAGGTGTAATTATCATTCAAGAAATCATAAATGGCATAGTTAGAGCTATTCATGGTAGTGTTGTTGCGGGTCATGTTCCTCTGCACCCCAGTAGCCTGGCTTGCCAGGGGAGCGACAAAGGTGCTCGGCGTCCAGCTATCATTGAGGAAAGCGGCCATAGATGGTGTGGTTACCAGTTCGGATTGAGCCGGTTCCGGCATAGCGGCTGGGTTATCCAATAAAGTTGGCCCTACAGGTGCGGCTATTGTAGCGGGCAACATCCCACCTAGAGCTATCAGAGCAAATAGCACAAGTATAATATGTTTCATGCGGTTTGCATTATCCCTCAGGTATCCATAAAGCTTTCCGTCGGTAAAGGCCATTTTCCTGGCAACGGATAAATCCCAATGGATAATAATATCGTTTTTCAGTCTTGCAGAGCTTTTAGCTCGCTTGTTGTCGCTTGAGGGTGCTCCGACAGATATGCGGCCATTTGGGGGCGGTGCACCAGCCGGCAGTTGATGCATGTCCAAAACCTCTTTCCTTTTTTGGTCCGCACATACTTGCCAAGCTCTTCATCCTTGCATGGATATAAGGGGCAAAAGCAGTGCGTGCAGTCCTGATCAGGAAAGTGGTGGCAGGGATAATACTGGCAATTTTCTTTGCCTGTGGCCTGCACCGGCTGGTCGGCTACCTCTCGAATCAGGCACGGGTCATCCGTTACCAGTCCATCGGCCCCCAAGCGGAGGAGCCAACTCGCCTCTTCTTTGCTATTAACGGTCCAGGGAAAGACAGCTATTCCCCGCTGATGCGCCTCCTTGAAGAGCCGGGCATTGACTCGCTTCGGAAAAATGGCCGAGGCTTTTGCCCAAGTGGCTAATTGCACAGGATTTATGGGCAGCGAAGAGATGATGATGCCCGTCAACAGATCCGAAATGTCCGATAATTCGCTTAGGCTGCTATGGTAAAAGGAGGTCACAATGCATTTTTTGCCAGAGAGAGCTTCGGCCACCAGTCCTTCCAGGCCCTCTTCTTTCATCTCCACTACCAGGCCCAGGTCAAGCTCCCCGGCCAGAGATATGGCCTCTTTTAGCGTTGCGATTCTATGGCTTTCCATGCACCGGCCGGTGTGGTCTCTCAACTGCAGGGCTTTTAGTTCTTCCAGGCTGAATTCTTCAACCAGGCCTTTGCCGTTGGTGGTTCTGTCCACCCTTTCATCATGCATCAAGATAAGTTCGCCGTCGCGAGAGAGCCTTACATCCAGCTCCACATAGTCGGCTCTGCACAAAGCGGCAGCCCTGATGCCTTCCAGGGTGTTTTCAGCGGCCAGGGCAAGAGCCCCCCGGTGACCTATGACTAAAGCCATTAACCTGAAAACGACTGGAAAATATATGACTTTTTGCTTTAAGCTGGCAAAGGATTATACTTCTAGAAAGACAGAGGTGAAATCCAATGCTGGATAATCTGGAAAAGTTTTGCAACCTGAAGAGGGATATCGCAGAGATAAACATCGATCCCCTGCAACGGGGCGGGATTCTGACGCTGCAGGCGCGTGCTGCTTTGCTGGAATGGGGGGACGGCTACTCGGTCTGCGACTTTTGCGCCGGAAGGCTGGATCTCATCAAGTCTCCACCAATCGAGGAGTTCGTGCATGGCGTTCTTCCTGAATTCCTGGGCACGGATGAGGTACGCGTCACCCACGGCGCACGCGAGGGAAAGTTTGCCGCCATGCATGCCCTTTGCGAGAAGGGCGACTTTGTGGTAATGGACGGCAATGCCCATTATACCACGGTTCTGGCGGCAGAGAGGGCAGGCCTGAAGATAGAGTATGCCTCGTCCAGCAAAGAGCCCGACTATGCCATTTCTGCAGAAGGCTACATACAGGCCATCGAGCGGGCTTATGAGCAGAAGGGAAATGTGAGCCTGGCCGTCCTGACCTATCCGGACGGAAATTACGGAAACCTTCCTGATGCAAAGGCCATAGCAGACGCCGCTCATGACTACAGCGTGCCATTGCTTCTCAACGGGGCTTACGCCATTGGCCGGATGCCCGTGAATGCTCGCGAGCTGGGGGCGGACATAATAGTAGGCAGCGGTCACAAGTCCATGGCCGCCTCCGGGCCTGTAGGCGTTCTGGGAGCAACGGAAGAGTATGCGAAAGCCATTTTTAGGCTCTCCTCCACCAAGAAGAACAAAGAGGTTGAGCTTTTGGGCTGCACTGTGCGCGGCGCTCCTCTCTTGACGCTGATGGCGTCTTTTCCGGCAGTTGTAGAGCGCGTGCGCCATTGGCCGGAGGAAGTGGAGAAAGCCCGCTGGTTTTCGGCTGAGATGGAGAAACTGGGCATGAGCCAGCAGGGGGAGCGGCCCCATAACCACGATCTGATGTTCTTTTTAGCGGAAAACCTCTATCAGATATCCCTGACGGCAAAGAAAGGACGCTATTTCCTTTACCGGGACCTTAAGGAGCGCGGCATTGGCGGCATCAAGCCGGGCCTCACCCGCCAGTTCAAGCTCTCCACCTATGGTCTTGCCAGAGAGGAGCTGGAGAAGGTCTTGCAGGCGTTTGGCGATATCATCGAATCCCATCGCACGGCATGATAGGCACGAGAAAAATGTGGAGAAGCTTTATCATTACAATAGACTAAATAAACTCATCAGGAGGAAGAAAAACGATTAGTTCGCGACATATCTCCTTGGCGCTGGTTACCTTAGCGCTGATTTTGGCTTTCACGATTCCAGCCTGTGCCGGAGCAAATGAAACTTCTATCGATTGGTTTATGAGGGGTCTTGATCTTTACAACCAGGAAAAATTCAATGATTCCCTGCAGGCCTACAATAGAGCTCTCGAACTGGACCCAAATGATTTCGAGGCCTGGAACAATAAAGGAATTGACGAGGGTCTTTTAGGAAGGTACGACGCGGCGCTCCAGTCTTTTGGGAATGCAGTGGCCATCAATGAGTCTTATGCCGAGGCCTGGTACAATATGGGAGTCATTTACGACTTTAAGGGATACTACCAAACAGCCGTCCAGGCATACAAGAAAGCCACTCAGATCAACCCTGCCTATCAAAAGGCCCTGGTAAGAAGAAATGTCGATACGGATGTGGTAATGTCCCGTTCACTCTCCTGCGCCTGTCAGGACCCGATCATTTTGGTGTAGATTGCTTTGTGAGCTTTCTTGCAAAGCTTCACAAAGCAATCATTTTCTAAAGCCCGCTCATTCCTATCGGTATCTGGCTGATATCTCCAACTCCTGTCAAAATCCTGTCCGCATCCTCGCGCACATCATGGTACCTGGATTTCTGGGATGGTGCCGGTAGCAGGCTCTCTTTTGCCTGCGGCAAGGTGGCATTTTTCTCCTGGCCCAAAGCTGATGTCTCGGCCCGGGGCTCTGCTCGCGCAGAAGTGTAGCTGGAGATGTCGGGATTGATCCAAATGGCTGCAAAATCCGATCGTAAAGAGATATTTCCATTGCTAACCTGCAAAATGTCGCCTTTGATCGACCCGCTGGCAGCATCATAAGTCCCATTCAGGCGGCTGGAAAATTGCACGGTGTCCTTGAGGGCAGTTAAGACCAGGTAGATCCTGCCCTTTTCCACAAAGCCGATGACGATGCCGTTCCAGGACTGACCGCTATCAGATTGATGGAAAAAGGATATTGCGCCGAAATTCCCGGCGCCTGAAATCTCTCTGATTTAACTTCCGCTCATTTATATTGGTATCCCGCTGATATCTCCAACTCCTGTCTGGATCTTATCCGCGTACTGGTGAATGTCAACGAACCTTGAGGCTGGCTTTGCTGGCTCTGCCGTCTGTTCCTCAGATGCGTTAACAACGGCTGGCGCTGGTGTCTCAACTTTTGGCTCCTCGATGATCGCAGGAGTGTAGCTGGAGATATCCGGGCTGATCCACATGGCGCTGAAGGTGCCGCTGCCTACCTTCTTTCCACCGGCAATCTGGGTGAAGTTGCCGTTGATGGTATCATTGGCATAGGTGCCGGTCATCTTGGTGGTGATGCTCTCTTTGTCCTTCTGAGCAGTCAATGTCAGATCCACCTCGTTTTCTGTGACGGAACCCACGACGTTTGCATTCCAGGCTTTTCCGCTGTCTGGTTCATACTTGGCCTGGCCGTAAAGCTCGCTTCCTTCCTGATTGAGGGCCATGGTAATGGGGCCGGTCTCTATGCCTGTAAAGGACCAGATGTAGTTGAGATTGGGTCCAGAACCAGACTGCGTGGCAGCAGCTGTCTCGTTCGCCGGGATATTTTCATTTGTCGAAATGGTCTTCGTAATACTAGTATTGTTGTCGCTCTGCCCCAGGGACAGGCCGGTGATGAGAGATACAAGCAGTAGAGAAAGAATCATGCTTCTTTTATTCAATAATATGCCTCCGATATATTTTCCACTTTTCAGCGATAGGCTTTTCGTCATTTGCCTACAACACCCCCTGTGTCACCTTCTCCCTTATAAGCTTTTCACATGGAGGCCGTGGAATTTCTCTCATTCGTTTCATTCCACGCCAATCATTTGCAGGTTCGATTTATCCTTTTATTCGTAGTAGTCTTTCGGCTCCATATGGACCACCACGTCCTCCACGCCGTCGATGGAGACCTTGATTAGGACCTCGACCTCTTCGCTCACATTATGAGCCGCCTCAAGGGATAAAGACGAATCCACACAAATATGCAGATCCACATACATCTGCCCGGGCGTTCCGCGCGTTCGGATGCGGTGGCAATTGCACACCCCCGGCACAGACAAGGCCAGTTTCAATATAACGCTCTCCTCGATCGGAGCCTTGTCCAGCAATACCACGGAGCTTTCTCTAATGATATTAAAGCCGGTTAAGATGATCAAGCCGGTGATGAGCAGAGCGATGATGGGATCAGCCATGGGGTATCCCATCTTGACCATAACCAGGCCGAGGATAACACCTATAGATGCATAAACATCGCTGCGGGTGTGCATGGAATCGGCCACCAGGATGCTGCTCTTCAATTTTTTGCCGATGATATATTCGTATGCAGCGATGCCCACATTTATGGCGAGCGTGCCGATCATGATGACGAAACTAAGCCAGGTCACATCCGGCACAGTTGGATGCAGTATCCTATCAGTTGCGGCTATGATTATCTGGATGCAACTGGCGAAGAGGAGCACGGCTATGCCTAAAGAGGCAAAGGTCTCGAACTTGGAGTGGCCGTAAGGGTGCTCTCTATCAGGTGGCCGAGATGCCATTGATATTCCAACCAGGCCGATGATGTTTGAGCTTGCATCTAATAGGGAATGCAGCCCGTCCGAGGTCATGCTCAGAGAACCAGTGTAAAGCCCCCAGCCACCCTTGGCCATAGCCACGAGTAAATTTAATACAAATATTATTATAAGGATGCGCTTGACAGTCGCATAGTATGACATCACAATAGTTATGTTCGACAGGGTTAAATAAGCCTTTTGAACGGAGTTGAAACACTTGCAGTCCCGAAACCACATGCACATATTGCACATATACTTGTACCATCAATTAATAACTACATAGTTCATTAGACCATCAGGTGAATTTGATTTGAATCGTGGCCGACTTCTCGTCAAGATTAACCGGATCTGCGCCTGGATGCTTCTTATCTTCATGACCATCTTCCTTATCTCTGGATATGCCTGGTGGAACAGGACATTGCTGCCCCTGCAACAGGCCATATCCATGCACACCGAGCTGGACTTATTTCTGGTCTTCTTCTTCCTGGTGCATGTGCTGATCAGCACCAGATTCGCCTTAGCACGCTGGAGGGTGGGTCATGGACAGATGGTCAATTTGCTGCTCATAGTAATCGGCATTCTATCATTCTTGTCTGTCCTTAGCATCCGCTAGAAGCTCTGAGGACGAAATGCACAGCGAAAAGCTTATTTAACCTAGCGTTACTAACTTAAAGTTTAATAAGCAAAAAATCGAGTGATGATATTGGATCCGGTTGAGCTTTTAGATATCCTGGGGAACGAAAATAGGAGGCGCATACTTCAACTCCTCTCGTTTCGCCCTTTTTACTTCAATGAGATGGCCAAGCGACTGGATGTCGGACCAAAGGCCGTCATCGATCATCTGGTGATGCTGGAGAGAGCCGGCCTGGTGGAATGCTATCAGGACACGGGAAGAAGAAAGTATTTTCGCATAGTCCGAAAGATAGTTCTGGAGGTGGCGGTCTCGCCTCATTCTTACGGCGTAAGAGCCTTTCTCTCCGAGGACGTACCAAAAGTAGAAGATAACGGATTGGTCCCGGACATGAAGCTTTTACGCGACGAGCTCTCAACCCTGGAGGAAAAGAGGCTTGAACTGCGCGCTCTCCTGGACCGGATCGAATCTCGAGAAATGGAGATCAAACATATAGCTTGCAGTACGGCCAGAAGCTATGCAGAAAACCAGCTGGAGGCGGAGATCCTGACGGCACTCCTCTCCGGCGATGCTGATGCAACGCATCTGGCCATGAGGCTGGAAGCTCCCGAGATTGTGGTAATAGACCGGCTAAAAAGGCTGGAAGAGCGTGGAGCTGTGCATTTGTTAGATCAGGAATGGAGCATCAGATAATGGAGAGAGAAGGGACGGAAATAGAGCCTGTCGTAGGTGGGCCGGAAAAGGTTGTCTCTCTACAACTTCGGGTTGCTGAAGCCTATCACAAAGATGCAGGAAAGGGCGTGGCCAGGATTGGAGCGGCTGCATTGACCTCCCTATCCCTGGAAAACGGGGGTGTGGTGGAGATCAAAGGAAAAGATAAGGTCTACGCCATCACCTGGCCCGGAAACCCTGATGATCCCCAGGATCTCATCAGAATTGACGGGAATACCCGCGCCAACCTGAGTGCTGGGATAGACAGCAAAGTTGTCGTCACCCGGGCCGAGGCAAGACCGGCCCGAAAGATCGTTGTCGCTCCTACGCGCCAGATCCGGCTCATGGGCGGGCCGCAGTACTTGCTTCGTATGCTACAAGGAAGGGCGGTTGTCAAGGGTGAAATGCTGCGCGTGGAGATGATCAATAGCAGCCTCAACCTGGCCGTGGTCAGCACAATGCCTGCCGGTGCGGTAATCGTAACTTCCGAGACTATCATCAGCATCACCAGAGAGACTTTAGAAGAGCTGGCACTGCAAGTGCGGGATATCTCCTACGAGGACATTGGCGGCCTTTCCCGCGAGATCAGAGAGATCAGGGAGATGATTGAAGTTCCACTGCGTCATCCGGAGCTTTTCTCTCGCCTGGGCATCAATCCACCTCGCGGGGTGCTGCTCTATGGACCACCCGGAACGGGAAAGACGCTCATCGCCAGGGCCGTGGCCAGCGAGACCGACGCCAACTTCATATCCATCTCCGGTCCAGAGATCGTCTCCAAGTTTTATGGAGAAAGCGAGCAGCGGCTGCGCCAGATCTTCGAGGAGGCCGCTAAAGCCGCTCCCTCCATCATCTTCATCGATGAGATCGACTCCATCGCACCCAAACGCGAGGAGGTGTCCGGCGACCTGGAAAGGCGTGTGGTGGCTCAGCTCCTGGCCCTTATGGACGGACTTTCCTCCCGGGGAGAGGTAATAGTAATTGCAGCCACCAATAGGCCCAATGCCCTTGATCCTGCCATCCGTCGGGGCGGACGCTTCGATCGGGAGATTGAGATAGGCATTCCCAGTAAAACCGGTCGGCTCGAGGTGCTGTATGTTCATACCAGAGGCATGCCTCTCGACGTGTCCCTGGACTTGAAAGAGATCGCAGATGCCACGCACGGCTTTGTAGGAGCGGACCTTTATGCTCTCTGCAAAGAGGCGGCCATGCGAACACTGGAGAGGGCGCTTCCCGACCTGGATGTGAGCGAGGATATACCAGCCGAGATCGTGGAGAGTCTTCGGGTTACCAAAGAGGACTTCAAAGAGGCTTTGAAGAAAATTGAGCCCTCCGCCATGAGAGAGGTATTCGTAGAGGTAGCGGAGGTACACTGGGATGAAGTGGGGGGCCTTGAGGAAGTCAAGCAGTCACTCATCGAGGCCGTGGAGTGGCCGCTCAAGTATCCGGAAGCCTTCGCAGCCGTAGGCGTTCGGCCCCCGCGTGGCATCCTTCTTTACGGCCTGCCGGGAACAGGCAAGACCCTCCTGGTAAGAGCGCTAGCTACGGAGAGTAATTTGAACTTCATCAGCGTCAAAGGCCCGGAACTGCTCAGCAAATGGGTGGGCGAATCGGAGCGTGCCGTAAGAGAGATATTTCGCAAAGCCCGCCAGGCGGCTCCTGCCTTGGTATTCTTCGATGAGATCGACTCCATAGTTCCGAGCCGGGGCAGCGGGCCCGATTCGAACGTGACAGAACGAGTAGTCAGCCAATTCCTAACCGAGTTGGATGGGCTGGTAGAGCTTAAAGATGTGGTAGTAGTAGCGGCTACCAACCGGCCGGACCTCTTGGACAGTTCAATGCTCCGTCCCGGCAGATTCGATCGTTTGATTTATATTCCCATGCCGGACATGCAGGCAAGAAAGAGAATACTGGAGATTTATCTCTCCCGCATGGCCGCCTCCGGGGCCATTGCCCTGTGGCTGGCCGAGATGACAGAGAACTTTTCCGGCGCAGATTTAGAGATGCTCTGCCGGGAAGCTGGTATGCTTGCTTTAAAAGAGCATATAACGATCGGTATGAAAAGAGAAGAATTGATCATTGATAGGATACTGGTAACACGAGAGCATTTCCAAAGAGCGCATGAGCTTATTAAGCCCCATCTGTCCAAAGGCATGCGGGAAGAATACCTTAAAATGATCCAAGATTTCAAAGCCTAAAGGACCAAAATGAGTATGGATACAAAGCACCAGATATATAGTCAAGAAGGATTAAAAGACGATATGAGGGCCGAAAAATTGACTTCTGAAGACGAGTCGAAAGAGCTGCTTGGGGACATTGATTTCAACGATACCAGCAGCATAACCGTGCCTGAGAGCCTCATAGATCATGTGATCGGCCAGGATGAAGCCGTGGAAGTGATCAAAAAGGCGGCACGCCAGAGACGCCATGTCATGCTCATCGGATCGCCGGGAACAGGAAAATCCATGCTCGGCAAGGCCATGAGCGAGCTACTCCCCGTGGAAGAGCTACAGGATGTTCTGGTCTATGCCAATCCAGAGGATAACAACACTCCGCGCGTTCGCATCGTACCTGCCGGCAGAGGCAAGCAGATAGTCGATGCCCAGAAGATGGAGGCCAGAAAGAAGGTCCAGACGCGCAATATGTTCTTAATGCTCATAGTAATGGCCTTAATAGTATATGCCTATTATACGGGACAGCTCCTCTTCGGGATCATTGCAGCAGCGCTTATATTCCTTTCACTGCGTTATATGTTGCCCAAAGAGGACGCCATGGTTCCCAAGCTCCTGGTGGACAACAACAATAAGAAGAAGGCACCTTATGTCGATGCCACCGGGGCACACGCCGGCGCCCTTCTTGGAGACGTCCGCCATGATCCTTTCCAATCCGGAGGCCTGGAGACGCCATCCCATGAGCGGGTGGAATGCGGAGCCATTCACAAGGCCCACAAGGGAGTTCTCTTCATAGATGAGGTGAACACTCTACGTCCTGAGTCACAGCAAAGCCTGCTTACGGCTTTGCAGGAGGGTGAGTATCCCATTACCGGTCAGAGCGAGAGAAGCTCCGGCGCACTGGTCAGAACGGAGCCAGTGCCCTGCAGCTTCATCATGATCCTGGCGGGAAATTTGGATGCCGTGCAGGGAATGCATCCCGCCTTGAGGTCACGCATCAAGGGCTACGGATATGAAGTCTACATGAGAGACAGCATGGACGACACCCTGGAGAACAGAAACAAGCTCATCAGATTCGTGGCCCAGGAGATTGTAAGAGACGGCAAGATACCGCACTTCAGCAGGGATGCGGTCTCGGAGATCATGCGGGAAGCCAAGAGAAGATCAGGGCGAAAGGGCCATCTCACACTAATGCTGCGAGACCTGGGCGGCCTGATCAGAGTATCCGGGGACGTAGCCCGTGCCAATGGTGCAAACCTGACCGAAGTGGATCACGTCATAGAGGCCAAGAAGATGGCAAGGTCCGTGGAGCAGCAGCTTGCCGACCGCTACATGGAGCGCCGCAAGGATTACAGCATGTTCCACTCCTCCGGGGACGAAGTGGGAAGAGTCAATGGTCTGGCCGTTATGGGCGACTCGGGAATAGTGCTGCCCATCATGGCCGAGATCACGCCGGCGCAGTCCAAGGATGAGGGCAAGATCATAGCCACAGGTAAATTGCAGGAGATTGCCAGAGAAGCTGTCACCAACGTCTCCGTGCTCATTAAGAAGTTCCTGGGTGAGGACATAACCAACAAGGATGTGCACATTCAGTTCATCGGCACCTACGAAGGCGTAGAGGGCGACAGCGCATCTATCTCCATTGCCACAGCAGTCATATCCGCCCTGGAAGGCGTGCCAGTCAAGCAGTCGGTGGCCATGACCGGTTCTCTGTCTGTGCGGGGAGATGTCATGCCCGTGGGAGGCGTGACGCAGAAGATCGAGGCCGCAGCGAAAGCCGGCATCAAGACGGTGCTCATACCCAAATCCAATATGGGCGATGTACTGATCGACGAAGCCACCAAGGGCATGATCGAGATCATTCCCGTCTCCAATATGAGCGAGGTCTTCGAGTATGCCATGGGCGGGCAGAGGAACCGGCTGATCGAGAAGCTGAAGAGGTTTGCCACCGAAAAGAAGATCGGCATCATCCTGCCGGAGACCATTACCATCCCCAGCAGGAGCATCTGAAACCAAATGGCGCCTGAGTTCTACGACATTCGCATCCTTCGTGGCAGTAGGACCAGGATTGTCCTGGACAACGGCAAGCTGGAAGAGATAGCAGAGGCTCCCTTCCAGGGTGCGGCGGTACGAGCTCTTCACGAGGGAGCGTGGGGTTTTGTGACCACGGACAATGTCGCAAACCTTGGGGAAGAGATCGATCTGGCCAAACGCATCGCCCGGAAGATCGACCGGCGCGAGAACCTCGTGCTGGCAGAGGCTCCGGTGGGTAGAAGCGTTGTGGTTCCAGTTAAAAAAGATCCCAAGAACCTTTCCCTGGAGGAGAAGGTGGTCCTGCTACGAGAGATTGAAGACGCAGCTAAAGTTAAGGGCGTCTCCTCCACCCAGGCCGTCTACGCAGAGATGGATTTTACCACGCATTACGAGAGCTCGGAGGGCCTGGATCTGGAGGCAAAGACGACGCGCATGGGCTTTGTCATCAGCGCCGTGGCCCACAGAAACGGGCTCTACCAGACGGACGGAGAGGGCCGGTCGGGCGTAGGAGGCCTGGAGCTCTTTGACCGGGAAGACCCCATTGCTCTGGCCAGAGGGGTTGGCGAGACGGCGGTGGCACTTCTCGACGCGAGTATGCCCAAGGGTGGAACCTATCCCGTGATCCTAGATCAGGAGCTGGCCGGAGTATTTGTTCATGAGGCGGTAGGCCATGCCACTGAGGGAGACATCATTTTAGAGGGCGACTCCTGTCTGGAAGGAATGCTGGGCCAGAAGATCGGCTCAGAGTTGGTGACGGTCAAGGACGATCCCAGTTTGATGCAAAACGGATACTACTCTTTTGACGATGAGGGAAGCCTGGCCCAGGAAACGGTTTTGGTGGAGAAGGGCATCCTTAAGTCGTATCTCAATTCTCGCGAGACGGCAGCTCGGCTGGGCGGTGTGCCGCGTAATGCCCGCGCCGAAGGCCTGGACCGGCCGGTGGTGCGCATGAGCAATACCTACATCGCCAACGGAGATTGGAAATTGGAAGAGATCCTGAGCGAGCTAGGAGACGGAGTTTACCTGTGCGGCAGCCGGGGCGGCCAGGTGAGCACGGGCGAGGGCGTCTTCCAGTTCAATGCCAAGAGAGGCTACCTGGTGGAAAAGGGCGAGAAGACGCGGCTTTTGCGGGACGTGTCCCTGTCCGGCAAGATTCTGGAAACTTTGCTGCATGTCCGGGCGGTGGGGAACGACCTCAAGTTCAACAGCGGACGCTGCGGGAAAGCAGGACAGCTCGTGCCCGTGAGCGACGGATCGCCGCACCTCCTGGTGGCAGAGGCGACGGTGGGCGGAGCGGGATAAGGATTTAATGGTCTCTATTTTTTTAAATTACACTTTCTTGGGGCGGACATAAGCTAAACTTAAATACCTGGCAGCATGTAGATATTATTAATGGTGTGCTCAGATACCCCGGGAAGAGAGCAGACAGTAATGATATCTGCCATAAATACCAAAGAGACTGTACTGGAGGAGTTCAAGGCCGGCGTGGTTCGTAGCATGAAGCAATACAATGCCGGCCTGGTGAGAACCTTTGATAATGCAGACGATTTTCTGGCCGATCTTCATAGCTCTGAGTAATTTTCTACTATGCCATATAAAATTAAGCGGACGCTTGATTTTAAAAACCAATTTAAAAAATTAACTAAAAAAGATAAAAAATTGGATGAAAAGCTTTCTAAGAAAATAAAACAAATTATACAAAATCCTGAACTGGGCGATCCAAAAAGTCATGATCTAAAATACACACGAGGATCGCATGTTAATCCCTTTGTTATTGTTTACATGGTCATCAGCGACACGATTTTATTTATATATGTAGATCATCATGATTTTGTGTATAAAGAGGCTCCAAGGGTTCTTGGGAACATTGAATGTGAGTTTCCAGAGTTATGGGCGGTGATGCCGCCAGATTTAAAGCGTCATTTAAAACGGTAAACTGCCAAAAGCCAAATTCTGCAACCTACATTCCGCACTTTCAATCCATCCTGTAATAATTTTCGCATTCTCGG
>JBAXWY010000036.1:0-29102 GCA_037128175.1 Methanothrix sp. | reverse complement strand
ATACTATATATACTTTTGCATATTAATAATTGGGCAGGTTTATAGGAATCCTCAATATTCCTTAGCTATAATTATATGCTAATAATAATAGCAAACTGCCATCGTCTCCACGAAACCAGCCCCCATTTTCCGCATGCTCGCATGCACCTCCGCTCCCCTCGGGAGGCCACACGCATGGGCGCGCGCCCCTGGCGACGTCAGGCGAGGGCTTGTTGTTACCTGTGGTTCTATTCCTTCAAGGCGGCAATGAATTCTTTTCTTTCCAGCTTCGCCTGCTTAATGATCGAGATCAATGTGCCCTTCGCCAGCTCCGGGTGGTTCGGCACGGTAACGACAAGATTTCTTTCTTCATTCCAGTGGTGAATATGGCTTCCGGTCTGGCGATAGACCTTAAATCCAAAATGATCCAGAGCCTTGATGGCCGCTTTAGCCGAGATTGCCGGAAGCCTGGACAAGTGCTTCTACCTCGATGTCCAGGAAAGAGAGCTTTCGTCCTTTGGGTGCCAGCTCTAAAAGAACCAGGTAGTGCTCCAGAAGTCCCGTTTTCAAATTAGAAACGGCTTCACTTTTCAGCTTGGAAAGTCTCATGGTCGATCGGGCTGCTATGTGCCCGAAAAAGCCAAGCTGCAGATCGCTGCCGTGGTCACCTAACTTTCTATTGGGTGGAGCTGTCGCAAATTAGTGGGCTTCCGGCCTCCCTTTGCCCCATGCCCAAGTGCTCCGACGCTCTTATTATCCTGTACTCTATAAGGAAGGGATAAATGGCCACAACTAAAAATTAAGGCATCTCTTTATCTTTATCCGCCAGGCCCAGAACATTAAGCAGCCCCAGCAGGTTCTCTCGGGAAAGTGACCCGTCCGATACCTTCTTTAAGACCTCTTTGGCATTGAAGGCTACACCAAGGCCTGCGTTCTCGATCATAAGGCAGTCGTTGGCTCCGTCGCCCACGGCCACAATATTGTCCGAACTGATATTCTCCAGCTCCGCCAGCCGGTAGATGATGCGCCCCTTGGCCTCGGCATCGATGATATCTCCTTTGATCTCGCCGGTTACAAAGCCGTTCTCGATCATCAGTTCATTGGCAAAGGTGTAGTCAAAGCCCAGCTGCTCTTTGAGCACATCGGTAAAATAGGTAAATCCGCCGCTGATGAGTGCGATCTTGTAGCCCAGGTGCTTTAGATGATGTAGCAGCTCCTCCGATCCAGGGGTAAGACGCAGATCGGAAGCGATCTCCTGCAAGGTTCTCTCTGGCATTCCCTTGAGGAGGCGCACCCTCTGGCGCAGCGACTCTTTGAAGTCCATCTCCCCGTTCATGGCCATTTCCGTTATCGCTTTTACCTGCTCGTCCACTCCAGCAAATCCGGCCAGCTTGTTGATGATCTCGAAATCGACAATGGTCATGTCCATGTCAAAAACGATAAGCCGCTTCTCTTTGCGAGAGCGCCCCAGATCCTGAATCACCACATCAAGGCCTAGAAGCTCGCAATCCTTCTTGAGCCTGGCTTTGCATTCATCCTCATCGCAATCGGAAAAGTCCATGAGAAATTCAATGGAGATGAGATCCCCCCGGGCCGTGACCGATGCCCTTTCGATATTGATCTCATTTCCAGCAGCCACGTTTGCCGCATCGCGGATGATGCCCGGCCGGTCTTTGGCCAGAATGGTGACCACATGCAGGCTCTTCTTCGATTTGCGCCGGCCCCGGTACTGGCCCAGGGGCAGGAAGTTGAATTGAATGCCGAGATCGTCGGCCTTTCTTTGCAGCCATGCTTGCAACTCGCTGGCCGTGACGCGCGCATTGGCAAAATCAGCTACCACAGACATGACGAATATGCCCTGCATCACCCGCTGATCCATATCCACGATATTTACATTCTGCTGGGCTGGCTCCTCCAGGATATCGCGAATCAGTCCCGGTCGATCTTTGCCCAGGAATGAGATGACCCAGAGATCGTCGTTCAGAGTGCACGTCCCCCAATTCTATGCGGCTGCATCGAGAACAACGCTAGCCATTCAAGCCTAAATACTTTTTCAGCGGTTTCGCTTCAGCTCGGCAACTCTCATCATCAAATGCCAGGTATTCTCGACAGCGGCGATGATCAACCATACTATTACCATCACCATCCAACCCAGGTATCGAGTCTTTCCCTGCAGGACATCTGCCCCGATAACTATCAAAGTCAAGTAACAGATCGTATTGGGAATCAATAGTCCTCTCAAGATCATGCTTGATGTGAAGGCTCTATTCTCGCCCTTGCTTCTTAAGAATCTCAGCCACAAAGCGGATGTATGCACTATTTGTATCGTTCCCAGAATGAGAAGCGGATATCCGATTCCAGAGGGTGTATCGGAAGGGACCGTGAAAATGAAAGCAAAAGATAAAATCATCAAGAAATTTATAAATATTTCTTCGGCCAGCATGCGAATGTCGCTTGACTTTTTTGCCTCGGCTATGACATCAATATGCAATGTAACTGCAACAAAGATCAAACCAACAAGGGTTGCAGATGCTGAACCTGTCAGCATGTAGAAATCTCGCCATGAATCAATAGATTCGACAAAACCATTCATATTTCATCTCTCCAAGAGTCATACAGTTTCTTATCTTTTACTGTCATATAATACCCTTAATATTAATAATACATTGACAGATGAAAAAGCAAAATTATAGATGCACGTGAGTAACAGAGACAAGCAACAAAGAGGTCGTTTATGCACCAATCACAAATGCTCATCAACGGAGAAGATGTCGCCTCCTTATCCGGTAGAGTTGAAATCATCTACAACCCGGCCAACCAGGAGCCGGTGGCTCAAGTGGCCGTGGGCACGCGCCTGGATGCTTGCCAGGCCTTGCAGGCGGCCAAGAAGGCTTTCCCCATCTGGTCGGCAACCTCCAGCCAAGAGCGGGCTAAGATCTTGCACGCTGCTGCGCACTTAGTACGGCAGCGAGCCGAGCAAATAGCCAGGCTGCTGACTCTGGAGATGGGCAAGCCCCTCAAGAACGCTAAAATGGAGTTGCTCTCCTCGGCGGACGTTCTCGATTTTTACGCAGAAGAAGGCAAAAGAAACTTTGGCGAGTGGATCACTTCCTCGCACAGCCGCAGCATCGTGCTCCGGCAGCCGGTGGGCGTTGCCGCTCTCATCACCCCCTGGAACTTTCCCGTGGATCTTTTGGCCTGGAAGGTCGGCCCCTGCCTTGCCGCGGGCTGCACCTTCGTGGCCAAACCGCCTAGCAAGGCCCCGCTGGCGGCCACAGAGTTTGTGCGGGCGGTGAGCGAAGCTGGCCTTCCCGCGGGCGCGGCGAACGTAGTGCACGGGCCTGGGAGCGAGGTGGGTGCGGAATTGGTGGAAAATCCCATCTCCCGAAAGATCGCCTTTACCGGAGAGACACAGACCGGTCGCGAGATTATGGCTCACGCGGCAGCGCACATCAAGCGCGTCTCCCTGGAGCTGGGCGGTCAGTCGCCCTTTATCGTCTGCCCGGACGCCGACTTAGAGGCCGCCGCCACAGCGGCCGCCCAGCGTGCCTTCTCCAACATGGGCCAGATCTGCATCAGTGTCAATCGAATTTATGTGGCGGAAGATGTGGCCGAGCCGTTCACAGAGGAATTGGTCAGGCGAGCCGAGCGGCTCAAGATCGGCGATGGCCTGCAGCCGGATGTGGATCTGGGGCCCATGTTCAGCGGGGCGCAGCGGGAGAGGACCAAGGATCATGTGGCCGACGCGCTTGAAAAAGGTGCAGAGCTTCTTTCGGGCGGCAGTGAGCCGAGGGGCGAGGCTTATCTGAAGGGTTACTTCTTCCAGCCCACGGTGCTGGGTGAAGCTGACCACTGCATGCGAGTTATGCGAGAGGAGACCTTTGGACCGGTGGCTCCCATCATGAAATTCAAGACGCTGGAGGAGGCCGTAGCTCTCGCTAACGACAGCGAGTACGGCCTGGCCGCCTACGTCTTTACCAATGACCTCAAGACGGCGCTACGTGCTGCAGAAGGGCTGGAGGCAGGAGGCATCGGGGTTAATGTGAACAATGTGGTGGATCTGCAAGCGCCCTTTGGCGGATGGAAGGAGAGCGGCCTGGGGCGAGAGCTGGGGCACCATGGCCTGGAGGCTTATTTGGAGACGAAGCACATCCGCCTGGGGATGTGAGGGAAAAAGCAGGGGCAATTCTTGCCCCACTACTAAAATCCTTTCAGTACCTGAGTATTGCCCCTATATTCCCAATGCTTTCCAGGAAAGCGTCGTCCTCTACCAAAGCCACTTCTGCGCCCATTCTCTCTGCCAACTCATAGAGGCTTTCCAGGCTGAGTGCCGCTGCCTCCCCGCCGCAGGTGGGGCACTTATCTCCCTCTGAATCGATTTGCTGGCAGCTCGTGCAGATCATTCCAGGCAGGGCAAAGCCTTCCGAGATCAAAAGGTAATTCACACGTCCATCCTTTAGAGCATTCCCAACTTCCGCCAGACCACAGGCAGCAGGATGACCACGCAGCACGGCTTCTTTCAGCCTTTCAGCCAGAACTTTTTCCCGGGAAAGCTGGTCCTCATGGGCAAAATCCTTGCCTAGATTCAACAGGTCTTTCGAGGATGCATCCATAGAGATATCCACAGTTCCTATGACCTTATCCTTCAGGGCTTGAGGCATCATCTCTACAAGCTGGCCCTTGGCCTCGCCCGGACCGGCCACCACCAGGCCGCGCATCTTGGTCAGATCTTCGTTCTTCTGCAAATCTTCTATAAGCTGGGTGAAGAAGGAATCGATCTGCCCCCTTCTGAGGCGGTTGTAGCGCATCTGGCTCCAACCTCCTTTCTTGTGCTTGTTCATGAGGTCTATGGAGGCATTCTCGTTCTCCTCCAGCAAGTTAGACCTCACCAAAAAGAGCCTTGCCTCCTGAGAGTCGATGAGCAAAAGGCCGTAGTCCTCGTACTCTTCCTTCAGCTTTGCCAGGGGGAGAAGAAACGGCGAGATATCATAAACAACGAGCGGCTCCGGCTCCACGCTCAATCTGTAGACGTGCAGGAAGCCGGCGGTGGCTGAGGCAAAGATGACCCGGCCACGTTCACCTTTTATGCCTGGTGCTGACAGAGCGGCCTCTACCATGCCAAGCGTCTCTTGAAAAGCCTCCAATAGATCTTTTGGCATGGCTTTCTGAATGATACTCAGCCTTGATGCTACAAAGGATTGGTCGCGATCCCTTCCCGTAGCTCCAAAATAGATTGTCAGGAAGGTATCCTTCGTATCTCTTATCTCTGCCAGAGAGTGCAGGTCGATTTCTGTGAGGGATGTTAATTTTAGGTCCTCGTTTACTTTAACATTGAAATCCATAAAAATATAATGTCTCTCCTCACTGTTAAGAATATCTAATCACTTTCCCGGGCAGCCTCCATCCATCCAGGCGCCGTAGACGGTCTCCGGTATGCTCTCCGCAGGGTCGTCGCAGTGAGTGATATATCCGCACCAGCGGTGTATCTTCTTTTCTGTGCCGGGAACGATCTGCTGCTCGCAGAATACTTTGAGTCCGCATCCATCCGCCAGGCTGAGCTGCCGGAGCATTAGCTCTTCAGACACACCTTTGGAAAGTAATTCCTTCAGCCGCTTTTGCGTATCTTCCATGGACATGGTTATTACTTATGCACCGTATTTATTTAAGGTATTGCCAAAGCGTCCGTCTTTTTCATCCCCAGCAGCCCCACCGCCGCCAGCGTCGCCGCTCCCGCCCCGAAGATGAATGTCGCCTCTGCCCCCCACCAGGCCCAGAGGGCTCCGGCCAGGAGGCTGGATAAAATAGCCACCACACCAATGGCTCCGTAATAAATCCCCAGAGAGCTGCCGCGCATACTGGCGATGCTCAGGTCGGATACATAAGCTCTCTCCGAGCCGTCCACCAGTGCATAGACCAGCCCGTAGAGGGCAAAGAGAGCTATCAGGCCCGCTAAAGAGGTGACGAAGGCAAATCCCAGGGCAGTCAGGGCAAAGAGGGCGTATCCCAGGGCCAGGACTTTTCTCCGGCCCACCCGGTCCGACCAGATACCAACGGGCAACGCCAGCAGGGCGTAGACTAAGTTGAAGAGCGCATAAAGCAGAAGGGGCGCGGCCACCGCCTCTGCCCCTGAAAAAAGCCCCTGGGCGCGCAGGATGAAGAACATGTAGCTGAAGTTGCCTAAAGCGAAAAGACCGGCTAGACCCAGGAAACGGCGTAGCTCCGGCGAAAGATCGGAGAGCTTCAGTCTGACCATGCAGCTCGGAGCTCGAAAGCTCTCTTTTACACTGTAGAAAGGAAGCAGAGCCAGCACGGACAGTACCCCTGCCACCATGAATATGGAGCTGTAGCTCATGCCCTCCTGCCAGAGAAGATAGGCCAGGATCGAGCCGATAACCGCGCCCGTGGAGTCCATGGCTCTATGTAGCCCAAAGCCCCTTCCTCGCCTGCCTTCTTCAGCCGACTCGGAGATCATGGCGTCCCTGGGAGCAGAGCGCACTCCTTTGCCGCTTCTCTCCAGGGTCTTGAGCAGGAAGACTTGCTGCCAGGAGGTGGCCGCGGGTAAAAAGAGCTTGCCCACCGCCGAAAGTGCATAACCGGCCACCACCAGCGGTTTTCTCTTGCCCAGCCGGTCGGACCAGTATCCGGCTAGAACCTTGAGCAGGCTGGGCAAGCCGTCGCTTATGCCACCGATGAGACCAACGGCCATGGAGCCGCCTCCCAAAGAGGCGATAAAGAGCGGGAGAATGGGCTGAATGATCTCGCTGCTGATGTCGTTAAGCAGGCTGACAAAACCTAATAGTAGTATATTCTTGCTGGATTTGGGAGAGGACATGAGAGATCAGCCGGTGCAACGGCGTAGATTTATTTTAGTGTTTGCATTTATGGTGGAAACAAACCACTAGATTTTGCCTCTGTGGTTCGGTCTCATCTGCTTGCGATAATTAAATCCGTGATTCAAGGGATCTAACCGTAGCGAGGAAGCATCTTAGCAGAGTCGTCTTTGTGCCTTTGTGTCTTTGTGGTGAGCGTGGTAGTAGTCTATGATCACTCATGAGCTGGATTCTTGGATATGGCCCCGACAAGGCTTGCCGCCTCATCCGGCGTTAGATCCTCCGGCCTTCTCTCCAAAAGGGTGGCATCCAGCTCCGCTATTGCCCGCGGGCCTGCTCCCAATGCCGCCAGGCCCTTCTTTACTTTTTTGCGTCTATTGTTGAAGAGCCCCTCGGCCAGCCTCATGAAATCCGCCCCGTCCGCCAGAGGCCGATCCGATCGGGGCTGTAGCCGCACGACTGCTGAGTCAACCTGGGGCACAGGTCGAAAGGCCATCTTGGAGACCTTCTCCAAAATCTCGATGCGGCAGAAGAAGCCCGCGACCATGGCCAGACGGCCGTACTCCTCGCTGCCGACGGCTGCTGCCATACGCTCTGCAAACTCCCACTGGTACATCAAAACTGCCGTCTCAAAGGGCCGGGAGAGCAAACGGTAGGTGATCTTAGACGAGATCTGATAGGGAAAATTGGAGACGATCTTATTGTAAGGGGGAAGCTGTACCTTCAGTGCATCGCCCATTATCACCTGGACGTTAGAAAAGCGGCCGGAAAGCTGCGCGGCCAGATCGGGATCTATCTCCACCGCACAAACATGGCCGGCTCGAGAGGCCAGCGCCTCGGTGAGATTTCCAGACCCCGGTCCAATCTCCAGCACACTGTCCTGCGGTCCCAGATCGGCATAGTTCGCGATGCGCGATATGGCAGCGCGATCCATGAGAAAATGCTGCCCCAGCTTCATCTCGCGCGGGGCACTGTGGTAAAGACGCGGTATTTGATTTTGTCATCCATCAGCTCGTCCTCGACGCGCCTGTAGATGATCTTCTCGGGATTGTGCAACCCCTTCACCCTCTCCATCAGATCGGCAAAGTTCTTGAAAACTCCTTTCTTGCGCTCATTGAGCACCGCCCACATCAGCTTTTTGCCGATCCCGGGCAATAGCTCCAGAGCGTGCATACGCGTGGTTATGGGTCCGGCCTCGTTAAAGTATCGGATGAACCGGGCTTCATTTTCCAGGACTATGCTCACAATCTGATAAGTTAGCTCGAGTTTGGCGTTGTTAGACAGCTCTGAATAGTCGATTCTGCGATTGACATGGTCTATGATATCACGACTACCGCTGCCGATGTAGACTCGAGTTCCGGCTGTAGGAACTACATTCTCCTTGGGTGTCATCTCCATGAGAACGAAGTTGGCTTCTCCTACGGCCTGGATAAGAGGTTGCTTTTGGTAGCTCCTGGAGTCAGGAGTACGTCCATAGGGGAGGTAATCGAGAATCCTAGCTACCTCTTCTCTCTTCGGCGGTCTCCCCTCAGGCATGTGCCTTTACCCCCTGAATACTATCTCTAAAATACTGTTGAGCTCTTCTTCGCTTAAGGTGAACCGTTCCTTGGCATAAATCGCCCTCAGTTCATCCTTCGTGACGGGCCTGACATCGGCGATCTTTACGGCAATTACCTTGTTTATCTTTTCCAGCTTCATGAGCTCCGCTACCATTGCCAGGCTTTCTTCAGCAGTGCCCTTGCTAAAGAGGTCTGCATGTCTGATGGCCCTGCGCAGTTCGTAACCCAGTTCCTCTTCATCGGCTCGCTTCAGCCGGATCTGGTCTAGGATCTCCCTGACTTCCGCCATGGTCAGGATGTCCTCCTGCAATATGCTTTTGACAATCATCTATTTTTGTGCCGTCAGATGTTCTGGTAATGTGATCAAGGTCTTGGTGGCGTTGCCATCAGTGACCTTCAGGACAAAGGCTCTACCTCTCTTTCCTACAACCTCGCCCGTTTTTCCGTGGAACCTGGGGTGAGGCATGCCCTTGTGTATGCTCGGATCGATGATCACATGGACCATTGCGCCCGTCTCGAACTCCTGAATCGCCCTGACTACCGGGGATATGCCCCTAGCCCTGACTGTCCTGCTCAGCTTGTCTCTTGACTTCTTCCGCATTCCGTGATGATGTGCCATCTGATTCTCCACCTACATCTATTACATCTAATTCTTCGACGATTGCGTCGACTCTAAGGATTTCTGCGAGGTTCGGGCGGGTTCTGCCTCCGTCTCCGGAGATCAGCTCCTTGATATACAGACCGCTGTCGCCTCTAATATTTATGCGGGCCAAGTTGCCCGTAACCTCTAGTAGATCAGCGCTGTGAACTTTCCTCACTCTGACTTTATCTGCCCTTCGGTGAGACACGCGGGTTGGCGTACGCTGATCGATCGGCCCTTCCAATTCTTTCAGGACAGATTTAAGCTTTTCTTCTGAAACCTCGGCACCAAGCCTTACCAGGGCGGAGTAAGTCTTCTCAAATGTGGCCTCTTTGATCTTCTCTACCATTGCAGAATGCGCCTTGGCGAGGCCCAGGACCTCCACTTTGCCCGCAGCATGGCGGTTGATCTCTGCCTCCAGTGCGGCCAGATCGATTGTCCTGATGAGAGGGCGCACCGCCTCGACAATGAAGGGACGACCGGTGCCTATCATGCGGGCGTCGATGTCCTCGCGACCTGCGCCGTGAAAAACGGTGTCTTCGGCTGCGGCTGCCGCCATCACAGCCGGGCGGATCAGCTCATCCACTGACTCCTGGTACATTTTGCCCGTGCCCTGGCAACGCGGGCAGCCGCGGCCGCGACATTCGCGACAGGGCCAGCGTGTCTGGGGAATGCCGCGCACGAGCTTCCGGTAGCGCCCGCGAATGAAGAGAGACGCGATCTGCAGCTCCACCTCGCCTTTTTCCAAATTGAGGTGAACTACCACATCCGGGTTCTTCAAATCAACCGTCTTCCCTGTCTGGATGGAAAGCCTCTTTCCCACTTCGCGATTCAGCTCCGACTTGAAAGGCTCGGCGTGGGTGGAGCCGCCGTCCGCCAGCAGCAATTCCTCGTTCTCAGCCAAAAGGCCGGACATCCTTGTCCCCACCACCAGGGTCTCGATCTCCCGGCCCGCGATGGCAGCAGCCGCTTTGTCCGCCCAGGCGTCCAGATTTGGGGGGGCCATCTCGCCCAGGCAGACCGTGCAACGGGCATCCTCCTCATCTTTGCGGCCCAATTTGAGGCGCGCCGATCGGAAGGAGGGGGCCAGCTCTTCAAGCAAGGCGCGGTCGTCATCGACGGCGGCCTGCATGGCCAGGGCTGTCTTGAGGGAGCACCCGCGCTCGGCATTGGTAAGGCCGGTGGAGAGCATGGCAAACTGGCGGCCCAGGCAATTGTCGCAGATGGGGCCGAAGCTGATGATCTTTCGGGCCGTGTCAAGGATGTTGTCTTTGGGATTCTCTAGATTCTCTAAATTGTCTTCGCTCATAATGACTCTTCATATCTTGCGTTCACACTTCTGGTTTATTAGAGCTTGCAATTGATCCATCCCGGAGAGGATTTGTATCATGTCTGGAGGGAATTGGAGCGTCTTCCGTTATGAGGAAGCCAAGATAACTTATTTGCAGCGCAAAAAGGATTCAAAAAGATAAAGTTTTTGAAATCTATTCGTCGATATATTTCGCCAGGAAGTCGAAGGGCGCAGGTCTATTCTTGGCAAGCTGCCAGGCATCGTATGAGCAGAGGATTACGCCCACGATCCAGCCCAATCCCGAGCTGATGACTGCAATCAGGACGGTCAATAAGAACAGAACTATTCCTCGCTTGGTGTACCCCAAATAAACGTGGCCCAGTCCAGCGATGAGGAGGTTCAATATCACTGCGATTATTGGGCTCTTTGATTCAGACATGTCTTAGCTCCATTTTCATTCAAACCGATATTATCATCATCCCTGCATAAAGACGTTGGTGTCCAGGAACCAGTTTAAGAGAACAATGCAATGGTCGGCATGCAGGCTGGTCGATCCCAGGGAGACGATCTTTGCCCCGGCCTGCTCGATCAGAGCCTCCTCTTCCGGCGTCATGCCGGTGTGGTCTCCCAGTATGAAGGCCGCCTCACCGGAAAGACTGCCGGTATCAAGGCCGCTAATATCCGCGCCGTCCTCGCGCAGGTAGATCAATTTCGTTTCTTTCAGATCGGCCAGCAGCTCCGTCAGGTTGCCGGTGCGTACAAAGATGCCGGAAGTGGACATGGCCCACTCCGGCGTGGCCGGCACGGCCAGGGCCTTCTTGAGCAGAGCGGCCGTGGTGCGCTCGTCCGGATTGAGATGGCGCAGCGTCTCGCCCACGAGCCGTATGGTCTTGGGAATCTCCCCGCCCAGCAGCACCAGGTAAACGCAAACATCCTTTCGAATGCCGTGCGAGATGACGAAGGCGGCAGTGACGGCGCGGCAGAGAATATCCAGACGGCCGGAGGTGCCGGGGATGTCTTCCAATGAGAAATTAGGGGCGGTGGTGGCCTTGTGACCGACAACGATGAAATTGCGCATAGCTTTAAAAAAGGACAAGGGGATACAAGGGTCTTACGCTTCGGAAAGGATAATAACCCAAAAGCAGACTTTAAACCATCAATGATTCGCGTCATATCCCTGGACATGGACGGCACCCTGGTCAACTCCAGGTTCGTGGACAAGGTCTGGATGGAAGGCATGCCTATGCTTTACGCCGAAAAGACCGGCCTGGACTTTCCCGTTGCCAAGAGTTACGTTGTCGGCGAGTACACGAAGATCGGCAGCGATCGGCTGGAGTGGTACGACCTCATGTACTGGATCGAGAGGTTCGGGCTAAAGGTTGGCAAGGACGATCTCTTGCAGATGTACGAGGACGAGATCGAAACCTATCCTGAGGTGCAGGAGGTGCTGGATCTTCTCGCCGAAAACTATGAGCTGGTGGTGACATCCAACGCTGCTCGCGAGTTCATCGACATCGAGCTGGAAGGCCTGTCGGACTACTTCAGCGAGACCTTCTCCGCTACCTCAGATTTCCGGGAGGTCAAGAAATCGCCTCTCATCTACGGCACGGTCTGTGCCCACATGGGCGCCAAGCCCTTTGAGGTTCTGCACATCGGAGATCACTACAATTACGACTACGAGTCGCCCCTGGAGGCAGGTCTTGATGCGCTCTTTCTGGATCGCAAGGGAGAACGATCTGGGCGCGAGGTAGTGGGCGATCTGCGAGAAGCTGTGGTGCTGATCGACGGCTGCATTTAGTCAAGAGAAGGAAATGGCTTACGAACTAATAGTAGTAAGCACTAACCTACATTGGTTCCTTGCTGTATCGAGTGGATAATTGAGTAATTGAGTCCTCCGTGCGCTCTGTGTCTCTGTGGTGGTAGTATCGTTCGCCATTGGTTATAACCAGTAGCTGACGACGTTTCAACCACAGAGACACAGAGTTCACAGAGTACGCACAGAGCGACTAACTAACAATTGGAAAAACATAGTAACCTGAGGTTAGCCACGAGAAATAGCGAAGAGCCCACACATTATTACCCAACACCTAATAGGAATCTGACTTGCATGAAGAAAAAGACAAGGCTGATCCTGGCACTGGATGTCACCTCCCGAGAGCAGGCCCTTTCCTTAGCCGGACAGCTCAAAGACTATTTCGACGCCATCAAGATCGGCTATCCCCTTATTCTCTCCGCCGGCCTCGGAATCGTGACGGAGATCGCTACCACTCTGCCTGTCATCGCCGACCTGAAAGTGGCCGACATACCCAACACCAACCGGCTCATCTGCCAGGCGGTGCTGGGTGCGGGAGCCTGCGGCATTATCGCTCAGGCCTTCCCGGGAAAGGATTCCCTGCAAGCCTGCGCCAAGAGTGCCGCAGAGCACGGGGCCGATCTCTATGTGGTAACGGAGATGAGCCACCCCGGCGCGGAGCTGTTTATGGCGCCCCTGGCCGAGAAGATGGCCCGGCTGGCGGTGGAGGTGGGCGCAGCCGGAGTGGTGGCCCCGGCCACGCGCCCGGATAGAATTAAGCTGATCCGTTCCATCATCGGAGAGCAGATAATCATATCGCCTGGCGTAGGCGCCCAGGGCGGCTCCGCTGGCGCGGCTCTGTGCGCGGGCGCGGACTATTTAATCGCGGGCAGATCGGTCTACGAGGCAGAGGACCCGGTAGCCTCGGCAAAGAAGCTTCTTGCTCTTCTCCCGCTTGCTTGATTGGCGCCATTCGGTCCGGACCGATTCCGGCCTGACGGCATCTTTTCAAAACTTTTCTATACTTTGCAATTTAATATACTACTATGATTGTAGCAGACTTCGCCACCATTCCCATGGGCGCGGGAACGAGTGCCTCCCAATATGTGCGGGCCGTGCATGAGCTTTTAAGACATTCCGGCATTAAATTTGCTGCCGGACCCATGTCTACTGTCATTGAGGCAAGCAGCTTTGAGCAGCTCTTTAGTGTGATCGAGATGGCGAATAAAAAGCTGGCAAAGATGGGCGTGCCGAGAATAATAACCACGGTTCATATCGATTACCGCCTGGATAAGGATGTATCTATCGAGTCCAAGATGAGAATAAACAAAGAGAAATAGATAGTACAAGGATGATTATATCTGCAAGCCCGTGCGCCTGGAAGAGCTTGCCTGTGCTCTTAGGAAAGTGTTCCCTGCGAGGGCAAAAAGCTCAAAGGCGGCTATGCCCTCACCCGCACCAAGCGAGGAATGATCCTGGCCAAGATGCCTGTCTCAGCAAAGCGGCAAATAATCTAACTTTACCTGGACTTGCCCTGTGATACTGCAAAAAAAAGCGCTACTGCTTCTCTCTGCTCAGTGCCTTGGATCTCTTTCCTTCTTCAATGAGTTCTTTGACCCTCTGGCCGCCCTTGTGGCCGATTTCTTCATAAAAATCCTTACCGTGTGTCTGGGCGGTCTTCGTGCCGCCTTTTCTGCCTGCCTCCTGAACGGTCATCGTGCCCTTTACATCTTTTTTGGAACTTCCTTTTTCTTCAGCCATTCATATCTCTCCGAAACTTATTATTTTTAAATTTAAATTTTTAGTTAGTTGCTAATACATTTGCCAATATTCTTTCCATCTTTACGGGATTCGCGACAAATGTGATCAATTTGGTTTGTTCCTCATTCATTATCAATTAATTTACAATTGATGTCTATACTCTCTTCTTTAAATATTTATGTTTTGCGCCTTTATTTGTCTGGGAATGGCGATGAAATAGTGGCATAAAAATCGATTGCCTTAAGGATTTTGCGCCGGACTAGAAAAGAACCACTGTTTGTAATCCTTAAGTTAGTTCATTACTTACTGATCAGATATCATCAATAATGACTGTTGATATTGCTAACGGACAAATCATTCCCGGCCTTCTTGCCGTACGTCAATATCCTGGTATCCGATTCTGGTTACCGTCATCTCTTTGACCAGCGCCCTGGCTATTTCCCGGAGCCCCAGTTCTTCTTCTGCCTGGAGGATCTCGTCCTTCTTGGCCCGGGTCATGGGCTTGCTGGGCACGGCAGTGCAGGATTTGGTCTCTGCGGCAATGCCGTAGGTGCCTACCTTTCTGGCCAGATCAGTGATCTCCGTTTTGTCCAGAGAGATGAGCGGATGGAAGACTGGAACTCCGATCGCTGCCTGCTCAGCCAGGATGTTATCTGCGGTCTGCGAGGCCACCTGACCCATGGAATAGCCGGTGACAATGCCCAGGCATCCCTGCATCTGCATGACCTCTGTAGCTATGCGGTACATCAAACGCCGGCAGAGAACGCAAGTGGCTCTCGGAAAGTGAGATGCAATTTTCTCGATTCCCCGGCTGATGGGAATCGTGATAAAATCAATCTTCCTGCCTGCCGTCCAGTCCACCAAAACCTTTGCGCATCTCATGGACTGGTCTATGGCATCGGCATAAGGCCGGGAGTCGAAATGCAGGAGAGTGACTGGACAGCCCCTTTTCATCATCATCCAGGCGGCAACAGGCGAGTCAATGCCACCGGAAATGAGCACTAACATCTTGCCCTGCGAGCCCAGGGGCAGGCCGCCCACGCCCTTCACAACCTCGGTGAAGATGAGGGTTCGATCCTTCCTGGCCTCAACGAAGATCTCCAGTTCCGGCTTATTCAGATCTACTGCGGAGAGCGTCGCAACTCTAACCGCTTCGCCCACGACCCGTCCGATCTGTTCGCTGGAGAATGAGACCCCTGAGCGCCTTGGCCGGATGGCAAAAGTTCTAGGCCTGGCCAGGCCCGCCAGCTCCGCTGCCGCCCGGCTTATCTCTTCCAGATCGGAAGCGACAGTTATGGCGGGGCTGGTTGAGACTACTCCAAAAACCCGTGCCGCAATCTCGCTTGCCCTGGAGTCAGAGGTATGGACGAAGATCCTGCCCTCGCCCCTTTCCATTCTATGCTCCACCCCGGCTCGATGCAAGGAAAAAGCTATATTGCCGGCTAAAATGCGTTCCCAGTTCTGCCTGGTCCAGCTATCTTTTAGTGTAATCTCCCCGTAGCGAACCAAGACTACGTCCTGGGAGATCATGTTCTGATTTGAGTAGCCTTCGCAGATCTCTTAATCTTCTTGACTCTAGAACCTGCTGCAGAATATCTTTGCATTGGACCGGGTTTCTTGTGAGTTGCCTCGGCCTTAGTAACCTGCCGGATCTGACCCTTTCTACCCTTAATCTTGACCCATACTATGCTTCCTGTCTTTCCCATGAGATGTCCCTATCAAAGCAGGATTTAAAAAGGTTGTGATTAGGTTTTTCTCGAATCGCAATGCTTTGATGGTCGCACCCAGGAAATGCCTAGCAAAAGCCTTTTAAAGACCACAGACCAGTAGGCCTACTGCATTTTGGGACAGTGGGGTAGCCTGGTCTATCCTCGAGGGTTTGGGACTCTTGGACCGCGGTTCGAATCCGCGCTGTCCCACTAATTGTTATTATTCAACCGTTCCTCAATTATTGCTCTATTATTCTTTACACGATTACTATCTCTTTACAGCACCGGCAGGCCCTCTCCAGCTCCGCTGTATTAGCACCGGGAAAGTGATCGATCAGACAAATGTCGGCGGGCCGCGCTCTGGAAAAGAGCCTCAAAAGGTCGCCGTGATAGACTTCGATCTCACAGGCCCCATGGGCGCGACCGACGAGCACCGGCTGCTTTCCCACGGTGCTCCTGGAGGTTTCCGGATACTCTATCTCATCGATTCCAAGCAAGCTTCTATTAGCTTCCAGATTGAGCAGCACGTTTTGCACGCTGGCAAGCCAGGCATCATTGAGCACCACGCGCTTGGCCCCGGCTAAAACGCACATCAGCCCCAGTGTTCCCGGACCCGCGAGCCCATCCACCACATCGCGAAGCTTTCCTTGCAAATATAGCTGCTCTAAAATTCTCATCTTGGGGGCGCTCTGCCGGGAAAATTCGATGTGTATTCGCGACTGGCTTTTGTATATCACAGTTTCCCCAAAGAGGCTTTGAGAGATGTCGGCGCGCATGTCGCAGCCGGCCATTAGCAAATTCTCCTGGGGCTTTTTCCCTCTGGCGATCACTCCGGCAACGCCCCTGCTCAGAATCACTCCCTTGATCTCCGGAATTTGCTCTAGCATCGCCTCCGCGGCCTCTTTGTTGTACCTGTCACCGGAAAGTATCAGGCTCCTGGGCCCAAGCCGGGGCGAGTAGGCCAGGGGATAGCCGACCTCAATGAGCGGCGAGCCCACGGAGCGCAACGTCTCATCTTCATCGCGCAGACCGTAGCCTTGCAGCAAGCGCAGGGCATCGAGCATTACGCCGTCAAGCGTTGCTTTGCCGCAGGATCTGCACCTTTCCACCCTTTCCGGAAGAAGCTTTGACCTTGCTGTTTTGTCTAAATTGGGCTCCGGCGCGCATGCCGGGCAGGCCGGGTACCTTTGCTCGATCTCTGCCAGAACCTCTATTGCAGGCTGAATGCAGCCTTTTTTGCAAACAGGACACTTCATAGTAAGCCGATCCCCCTGGAGTATTTCGCCATTCAAGAGCCATTTTAGGCTTTTTCCTTTAGAAAGGTTTGTAAATAAGAAAATCATTAAGGCGGCGAAGGTGGTTTTGAACATGGCACAAAGAGGCATTAGGGAGTACGATGCAAAGCGTTTGCTGGCCGGATTCCTTCCCCAGTACCTCAATGAATTCTCCTATAAGGGCGAACTCGCCCTTGTAGGACCAGAGACCGATCTGGAGGAGTTGGCATCAACTCATCCCTGGCTGAAGACGGCAAGGCTAGTCGTCAAGCCGGATCAGCTCTTTGGAAAGAGGGGCAAGCACGGGCTGGTTCTTCTGGATGCAGATTGGGATCGGGCGAAGGAATTCCTTCAGGAGAACATGGGTGCATTGGTCGCAGTTGGAGACATAACCGGCAGGCTATCCCATTTCTTAATTGAACCCTTCATACCCCACATAGAGGAGCTTTATGTGGCCATCAGCTCGAACAGCGATGGCGACAACATTTTCTTCTCCATGCAAGGCGGCGTCTTTGTGGAGGAGAATTGGGATAAAGTAGTTCGTTTTCATGTCGATGTACTGGCCGGAATAGATGGCGTCGATATAAAGTCCCGCTTGCCCGGGGATCTAGGGGAAAAGAGCACCGCCGTTGAGAATTTCATCAAGGCTTTGTGGCGCTTTTATGCAGAAACGGGCTTTTCCTATCTGGAGATCAATCCCTTTACCTTCTATAACGGCTCAATTGTGCCTTTGGATATGGTGGCCAAGCTTGATGATGCCGAGGAGTACTGGCAGAGGAAAAGATGGTCAGGTCTCTCTTTCCCCGAGCCCTTCGGCAGAAGCCTGTCCAAGGAAGAGCAGTTCATCAAGGATCTTGATTCCAAGACGGGAGCCTCTTTGAAGCTGACCATTTTAAATCCGGAAGGAAGGGTCTGGACCATGGTGGCCGGAGGCGGGGCGAGCGTGATCTACGCCGATACCATCTGCGATCTGGGCTTTGCCAAGGAGATGGCCAATTACGGTGAATACAGCGGCGATCCCAATACCGAGGAGACTTACTACTACACCAGGACCATTTTGGACCTGATGACGCGTCGCATTGACCCCCGCGGAAAGATGCTGCTCATAGGAGGCGCTATTGCCAACTTCACAGATGTGGCCAAGACCTTCAAGGGCGTGGTCATGGCCTTGGAGGAGTACCAGCAAATGCTACAGGATGCGGGCGTCAAGATTTATGTGAGGAGAGGCGGCCCCAATTATGAGCAGGGCCTGAAGCTTATGCGGAGTGTTGGCGGAAGGCTAGGCGTGCCCATTGAAGTATACGGACCTGAGACGCATATGACCAGAATTGTTCCCCTGGCATTGGATGGTGCATCTACATGAGCCAGAATTACGTTCTCTTTGATAGAAACACGAAAGCCTTCGTCTACGGCTATCAGACCAATGCCATCCAGCGCATGCTGGACTTCGATTACATCTGCAATCGCCCCGATCCGAGCATCTCTGCTATCATCAATCCCAGCCGAGCCGGCATTCACAAGGCCTTTTGGGGAAGCAAAGAGATCATCCTACCCATGTACAGGAGCATCTCCCTGGCAGCCAAAGCCTATCCAAAAGCCGATGTGATGGTCAACTTCGCTTCGCACCGTTCCGCCTTCGATACCACCATGGAGGCAATAGCAGAGAAAAGCATTCGCGTTGTGGCAGTCATAGCCGAAGGGGTGCCGGAGAGGCAGTCGCGGATCATGAGCGCCACAGCCAAAAAGCAGGGCAAGATCATCATCGGTCCGGCAACGGTAGGAGGCATGACGGCGGGAGCTTTTCGTATCGGTAATACCGCCGGGACCATCGAGAACATCATCGCCTCCAAGCTCTACCGGCCGGGATGTGTTGGTTTTGTCTCCAAATCGGGTGGCATGCTCAATGAGGCCTTCAACATCATCTCCCGAAACTCAGACGGCATTTACGAGGGCGTGGCCATTGGCGGAGATCGCTATCCCGGCTCGACAATGCTCGACCACATTCTGCGCTATGAGGAAAATCCCGCCATCAAGATGATTGCCTGCCTGGGAGAACTGGGCGGCGAGGACGAGTACAGGATCATTTCCGCCCTGAAAGAGGGCAAGATCAAAAAGCCGCTGGTAGCATGGGTGACGGGAACCTGCTCGCCCGTGCTTCCCGCCAGCGTTCAATTTGGCCATGCCGGAGCTAAGGCCGATACTCACAAGGAGACGGCTCAGGCCAAGAATGATGCCTTTTCTGAGGCAGGTGCCTATGTTCCCACATCGTTCGATGGCTATGGCGATTGTGTGCGACAGGTATACGAGACGCTGCTCTCTCAGGGCTCAGTTTTGCCGCTCATTGAGCCCGAAGCACCAAGAATTCCGGCGGACTACAGCAAAGCGTTGGCTTCCGGCGACATCAGAAAGCCGACCACATTCATCTGCACCATATCTGACGACAGCGGAGAAGAGGTGCTCTATGCCGGAAAGAAGCTATCCGCTGTTATGGATGAGAAGATGGGCATCGGTGGGGTCATCGGACTGCTCTGGTTTAAGAAGGAGCTGCCTGACTATGCCGCCGGGTTCATTGAGCTTGTCTTGCAGATCGTGGCCGACCATGGCCCGGCCGTATCCGGGGCCCACAACGCCATTGTGGCTTCATGCGCCGGAAAAGACCTCATATCATCACTATGTAGCGGCCTCTTGACCATCGGCCCGCGCTTCGGTGGTGCCATCGACGATGCTGCTCGCGAATTCAAGCACGCTAAAGAGGCGGATCTGACGCCTGAGCAGTTTGTCAGCGACATGAAGAGGAAGGGCATCAACATCCCGGGCATCGGCCACAAGATCAAGAGCGTCAAGAACCCGGACAAGCGCGTGCAATTACTCATAAGCTACGCCAGGGCGAACTTCCCGAGCACAGAGCTGCTCAATTACGCCCTGCAGGTTGAGGAGCTTACCACGGCCAAGAAGGGAAATCTGATCTTGAATGTGGATGGCTGCATCGGAATTCTCTTCCTGGATCTGATGACCTCCTGCGGAGCCTTCAGCAAGGCGGAGATCGATGAAGTGGTGCGTCTGGGCTATCTCAATGGGCTGTTTGCCCTGGGCAGAAGCATCGGCCTGATCGGGCATATCCTGGACCAAAAGCGGTTGGGTTCAAGGCTCTACCGCCATCCTGCGGAGGATATCGCTTACATTATGCCTTCCCCGGAGGACATTGAATGCAAGCGTCGAGCTTAAGTGATAGGATCGCCGTTTAAGCCCTGAGGCGGGCGATAAAAATGGCGACTGGAACGATAAGCCAAAAAATCTTTTCACGGGCCTCCGGTTCCGCTAATTTGGTGGAGCCGGGGGAGATTCTTGAGGCAGGCGTGGATTACGTCATGTCTCATGACGGAACAAGTGTCCTGGCCATCAAGGCTTTCCAGGAAATGGGCTCGGAGAAGGTATGGAACCCGGAAAGGATTGTCATACCCTTCGATCATATCGTTCCTGCCAATAATGAGACGGCGGCTGAGCTACAAAAGGATGTGCGGGCCTGGGCGAAAGAGCAGAATATCAGCAACTTTTTTGACTGCGGCTCAGGAGTATGCCACCAGGTCTTTCCCGAGCAGGGATTTGCCTTGCCCGGACTCCTGTTGGTAGGGGCCGATTCTCATTCCTGCACCTATGGGGCCCTGGGGGCGTTTGGCACGGGCGTGGGGGCCACGGACATGGCCGAGATCTATTCGAGGGGGCGTTTGTGGTTTAAGGTGCCTGAGACCATAGCCGTGCGGGTGTCCGGCAGGCTTAAGCCCAACGTATACGCCAAGGACATTGCGCTCATGATAATAGGCAAGCAGGGCGCTGACGGGGCGACCTACAAGACCGTCGAGTACATCGGACCGGTCATTGAGGATCTGAGCATATCCGGCAGGATGACGCTGTGCAATTTGGGCGTGGAGATGGGGGCCAAGGCCACAATAGTTCCGCCCGACAAAAAGACGGATGCCTGGCTGGCGGGCCGGGCGCGCCAGCCTTACAAGCCGGTGTTCTCCGATCCCGGTTCATACGATTATGAATACGAATACGATATAACTGATCTAGAGCCGCAGGTAGCCGTACCCTACCGGGTGGACAATGTTCGGCCTGTCTCGGAGCTGGATGGCCTGGAGGTTGATCAGGTCTTCATAGGCACCTGCACCAACGGAAGGCTGGAGGATCTGGCAGTCGCCGCGCGCATTTTGAAGGGAAAGCGGGTTATCGCGAGAACTCTGGTCATCCCTGCCTCTCGAGAGGTTCTGCTGGCGGCATTGCAAAGCGGCATCATCCAGACGCTGGTGGAAGCGGGGGCGATGATCGGTCCGCCGGGATGCGGGCCCTGCCTGGGTGCGCACATGGGCGTCTTGGCGGAGGGGGAAGTCTGCGTCTCCACCTCCAACCGCAATTTTCCAGGGCGGATGGGCAAAGGAGGACTGGTTTATCTAGCCAGCCCAGCCACAGCGGCGGCCTCGGCACTGAGCGGCTATCTGGTTGTGCCAGAAATTAGCGGGTAGTAGTCTGTAACCGTTTTGGCTATAACCAGCGGCTAACGACGATTCCACCACAGAGACACAGAGCTCACAGAGAACGCACAGAGCGACTAACAAGAATGTAATTGAGACAATGGAGCCCCTGGCGAAGATGAGATTTGATCTGCATGTGCATTCCAACTGTTCCGACGGCCGCGATGAGGTCAGGACCATTCTCCGCGCCGCCGTGCGCCGCGGATTGGCCGGCCTGTCCATAACCGATCACGACACCCTGCAGGGCTCTCTAAAAGCCATGAAGATCATCCGGGAAGAGAGGCTCGACCTGATTCTCATACCGGGAGGAGAGGTCACCACCGCCGAGGGCCACCTGTTGGTTTTGGGCGTGCAGGAGCTGCCGTCCCGGGGCAGGAGCCCGGAAGAGACGTCCGAGATGGCCCGCGAGCAAGGTGGCATCACCATCGTTCCCCATCCTTACCATCCCTTCCGGCATGCCATCGGACGCATACCGGATTGCGATGCCGTGGAGGTCTACAACTCCAAGCACCTCTTCGGCATAGCCAACGCAAGGGCCCGGAGGAACGCCAAGAAGCTAGACCTGCCCATGGTGGCGGGAAGCGACTCGCACTTTGCCGCCACGGTCGGGCTGGGTGTGACGGAGATCGAGGCGGCAAACGCAGAGGAGGTAGTGGCGGCCATCCGGGCCGGGCAGACACGGGTGGTGGGCAAGCGGACGCCGCCGCGGTTCTTTATCGGGAATACCGTGCAGTCCATTTACACGATTGTGAGGAAGGGCGTGCGGAGAGGGCGGAAGGTTTAGGTCACGAAATGGGCTAATGGCTATCCGCTAAAAGGCCAAATTAGAGCAATGACTACTCTTCGTTACAGGATTCTCTGGAATGCAGTCTTGACCAATAATTTAATTTGGCTTTATCTCTAATGGCCTTAATGAGGGACGGATGGCTGAGAAAAGCGAGATAGGGCTAAGGCAGAAGCTGAGATATGACTTTTTCTCAGGAGAGACAAATGCACTCACGGATGAGGCACTCCTTGAGTTGCTTTTGAGCTATGCCCTGAGCAGAGGAAATCCTGAGCCTTTGGCTAAAAAGCTCATCTTAGAATTTGGAGGATTGGATGGCGTTTTGTCCTCTGATTTTGATGCTCTATGCCGGGTAAAGGGAGTGAAATCATATACCGCAACGCTCCTAAAGCTCGTAGGATATCTTCGCGCCAATGAAACTGCCAAGGATCAACAAAAAGAAGTTTTTGAGAAGCCGCAAAAAAGCCTAAGTAAGTTTCAACCATTGTCAGATCAAGAGCCCATATTGCCATCGAAGAAAGAGACGCAATTGCGCAAAGCAAATATTGCCCGGCGCAAGAGCGATCTTTTTACCAATTCGGTTCTAAAAGAAGCCATTGAGATTCTTCCCAGGCTGCCTGATACGGAAGATATCGGCATAATAAGAGCTTTCCTCAAGGAGAACTTGCCCTTCAGCGGCCAGAACACCAAAGATAGATACGTTCCCTACATCGTGAACAGGCTGTTTCCTGATGGCAAGGCGGATGGGGCGCTGAGATCTTTTGCCAAGATTTATTCGGGGCGCCAGGAGCTTCGAGATGCTTGCTTTTACCGGTTCTGCAAGGCAGAGCCTTTGATGCTCTCCATCTTTAATGACCTGTTGATGCCGGCCGTCGGTTATGGCCGGCTCGACAGATTGAAGATAAGAGAATATCTGGCAGCACGTTACCCCTCTGCCAATGTTATCAATATGTCCGCCCAGGCCATTGTAAGTTCTCTTGTAGCTGGCGGCCTAGCTCGATCAGACCGAAAGATAATCAGTTTTGGCTATCGCGATCCATTGACGGCCTCCCTGGCTTTTGTGATCCACAGCGAATTTCCACAGCCTGGGATGTACGAGATATCAAATGTGGAGCAGAATCAAGCTATAAAATCAATGCTCTGGAATCCAGATAAGCTGCTTGCCGGGCTATATGAACTGAGGAATCAGGGCATCCTGGCAAAGGTCTCAGAGATAGACAGATTCAGGCAGTTCACTACCAAGTTCACTCTAGAGGAACTTATCGAATACTTGGGGACGGAAAGAATAATGCAATAATATATTTTGTCCGACCGAAGACCGCTTAAAGGACTTATTACTTCAATGCATGAAGAGAATTAAAGATCAGTTGGGAGGGATGCAGGCATAAGGGATACGGAAATTATTGAGGCCATTATAGCCAAGCTTTCAGTTGATGTAGGGAGACATCTGTATGGCATAGTCGGTTCTTACAGCGCCCTGGAGCGGTTTGCTTTCCGTCTCCAGGAGGCGAAGACCTCTGACGGCCAGCCCTTCCCAGCCCCAACTTCGGTAAACAAAGGAATACTCAGTGCTATCCCGGACGACGAGTTCAAAAAGCTCGTTGAGAGCGAGGCCAGGAAGCCCGAGCCTACCCGAGCTCATATCTACCGGGCCTTTGAGAAGTTTTTGCGCCAAAAGCTTATGGAAGACGGTCTCGTAGTGCTTTCTAACCTGGAACTTCTCTTCGCCTATGACGTGGACCTGAATCCTCTCCGCACTCTGTCCACGGACCAGAAGAGAGTGATACTTCTCTTGCCTGGAAGGCGGGCTGGCGACAAGATAATCATGTTCTCCGAGTCCGGCGAAGACAGCTACTTGCTACCCACCAACCTCATTGCAGATGATCACATATGGAGCCTGAACGAGCGAGCATAACGCGTTCTCAGAACTGATTGATAATCACATAATTGATCTGAAGGCGATCAAGCGAGCGCCTCCAGCAGTTCATCCCTCTCCTCCCAGAAAGCTACTGTACTTGTGAGTCTCTTCAGTTTCGGATAAGGCTCTCTCCATACATCTTCTTCTACCGTATCGTCAAGAAGACAGACAGAATCGAATTGAATTCCGGCGTCTCGCAGTTCTATCCATGCTACGATGGTTTTATTTACCAATCCGTTTGCGTATCCTGGACTCTCCGCATGGAGCGAATACAAAAAGGCAGGCACTTTTTTCTTGCGCGAAATTATAAAGTCCACAGGTACCTGCTTGCCTGAAGCTCCTATGAACTCCCTTCTCCTATCCGAGATTATCTGGTTGCTGCTTAGCCAGATGGCCACTTCTTCTCCGAAATCCAGCTGGCTTCGTGTCTTTGCTGTGTAAACCAGATGCTCGGCTGATTTTACGGCATCAATGAGTCGTGCTATGCCATCGGCTAGATCATCCTTCTGGACTTCTAAGTACAGCTCATTTGCAGCCGTATCGACATCTAACCTTCTTAGAATGGAGTCGAAGTGCCATCTCTGCTTGGACTTTGGCCTGATATCTATGCCGTGAAGGAATAGAAACTCCATGGCCTGAGTCTGGTCTGATATCCGGAAGCAGTTGTCATCTTTTTTCACGTGAATGCTGATAGGATCATTATCCGGGTCCTGGTAGGGAGTGCGAATGATGCAGCCATCTTCCGTGGCTTCAACAGAGAATCTATCTCTCATACCTTCGAAATAAAGCCGGACTATCTCTTCACACTCCATGGTATTCCCCCAATGACTGATAATCGATTCCTTCTATCGATACATGGCACTCCTTCATAAAGTCAAATAGAGCGCCATTGACATCGCCAGTTCTAACATCGTTTGTCTCATAACATCGTGAGTCTGCATAAATCGGATCGTGGTAGTGCTTGTGAGGTCCTGTAGTTTCGCTCCTGGTTACAGGATCTTTGTGGCCCAATTTGTTGTCCCAGCGTCTGATAACGATGGTATTCTTGAAGAGGAGCGAGAATCCGTATCTCATTGATCCACCCCAGCTATACCAGCCCCTGATTCGCAGAGGAGTCCCGTCTTCCGTTGTCAGAGATATATTGATCCGTTGGGAATTGCCTTCTGTCATCTCCCAGGATACCGCATTGGAGTCTACATACTTGGGCGCTTCGTAGATAGCATCAGCCTCTTCTCTTGACAGGTCAACATCGAGCATCAAAACGGCTCCACTTACCTTAAAAGAATTGATAGCTCTTTATATTTAGTCGTTTCGCGGATCGCGCTTATTTGATGAGCAGAATAATCATCCAAAAGTCTTATCGTCTGGAATCTCATCAGGCAACCAGGGACTTCACCATGACCACCTGGACAGACAACCGCAAGAAGCCAGCACAAAAGAAACGCATTCCTCAGATGCCCGAGGGCTACTACTCCGGCGACAAGCCCAATCCCAACCTGCGGGCCTTCGTGGAAGCGCACCTGGCAGAGCGGCCTTACGATCCCGAGACTGATAAGTACGATGTCCCGGCCTTCGACCACGCCATCGAGACCACCAAGGCCACTGCCATCTACAACATGCACACCTACTGGTCCAAGAAGCCCCACGACGCCATCCGGGAGTACATCCGCCACTACACGAAACCGGGCGATCTGGTGCTCGATCCCTTCTGCGGCTCGGGCGGAACAGCCCTGGCAGCGCTCATGGAGGGCAGGAAGGCCATTGCCATCGACCGCTCGCCTGCGGCTACCTTCATCACCAAGAACTATTGCACGCCGGTGGATGTGGATGAACTGCGGGCGGCATTTGAGGTGCTGAAGGCAAAGGTCAAGCCGGAGATCGACTGGCTGTATGAAACCAGGTGTGAACGATGCGGGGGGAAGGCTACCACGGCCTGCACGGTTTACTCGCAGGTCTTCCAGTGCCCCAGGTGCATGGAGAAGGTAGCACTCTTCGACTGCACGGTGGTGGAAGGGAGAACCAAGTCGGGAAAGCCCAAGAAGGTTAGGGTCTGCCCTCACTGCCAGATGCGTGGTATCCAGGAGCAGATCAAGAGTACGGGGGAGCACTTCGGACCAATTCCTGTTTTGGTTAGCTACATCTTGCGAGAATGGCTGCAAACCGGCAAGAGCTGAGCGCAGGCACGATGATATCGATCTGAGTAAACGGGAATTTTTTGAGAAATACGATCAGGGCAAAATCAAAACGATAGAAAAGAAGTTCGAAGAAAAAGAAATGCTGCACTGGTATCCTGAAGCAGATCTAGCAAAGGCGATTCCATACAGAATGCTTTATAAGAAGGATTTCCGTCAAGAAGATGCGAGCAAGCTGACGGATCTTTTTACCAAGCGCAACCTGTGGGCGCTGGCTGCAGTTTTCAATTCAATAAAAACTACTATTTTTCAAGAGGATTGCGCGGATGTTTTGCGTTTCACGCTTACGGGGATTTCTTTGGGCCTTTCAAAAATGAATCGGTATATGCCAGACGCCACATTTCCATTTTACCTGCTTACAGGAACATATTACCTGCCGCAAATATCTTGTGAGGAACCGCAATGGAAACATTTTGAGAATAAATTCAAGAGAATTTTAAAAGGATACCAGACTATCCTTCCCAATCTACAGAATGCATATTGCATCATCTCAACAGAAAACGCCTATAATTTTAATAGTCTATCTAATAATTCAATTGATTATATTTTCACAGATCCTCCATACGCAGATAATGTACAATATGGTGAGTTGAACTTTGTCTGGGAATCTTGGCTTGGCTTCGATACTAATTGGCACAATGAGGAGATTGTTATCAATGATATTCGCGGAAAGACCGAGATTGATTGGGCAAATGACATGCGAAAAGCCATGGCTGAATGCTTCCGCGTCCTCAAGCCTGGCAGGGCAATATCCCTTTGTTATCACGATACGTCTGAAGGAACATGGGCAATGCTCCAAGATATTATGGCAGAGGCAGGTTTTGTAGTAGAAAAGTCAAGCTTAGCACTTTTTATCGATACTGATCAGAAATCCTTCAACCAGATTAATGCAGATAAAGTCAATAAGCGCGACTTAATCATCAACTTCCGCAAGCCCAAGCCGGATGAATTAGGCGTCCCGTTAATCACGGAACTTGACGACTTTGGTACCTTCCAGGACAAGGTCAAAAACATCATAACCATTTACCTCACTTCAAATCCAGGCTCTACCAAGGACCGCATCTTCGACGAGGTTGTCAGTCGCATGGTGCGCCGGGGCCGGATGGAGTCCCACAATTTCGAGGACCTTCTTTCCCAGGTGGCTGAGCCTTTTCATACCGAAGGTGAGGCCAACGGCGCTGCCCGTTGGTACTTGCGGGAGACGGAGATCGACGATTCTGCCGAGTCAGGCAAAGAAGACGCTGCCGCTGATATCATCAAAGGGTTCATTGCCAAAGCCAAGAAGCCAGAGGATGAAGGCGTCCATTACTCCGATGTATTTGAGCACTATGTTTACGCCGTGCCGGCCAAGGACAAGCCGCGCAGGCCTCTGGTCGAGTGGCTGCTCGATTACTTCTACAAAACCGATGAGGGCACCTACCGCCTGCCTGCCTCCCCTGAAGAAGAGCAGATCAAGAAAGAGGGGCGTGCACAGGGCGTCAGCCGCAGGATCAAGCGCTATCTGGCCTATCTGGAGCAGGGCGTGCCCGTGCCCGCGGGCGAGCGGCCGGGCGACGCGACCCTGGCCGACTGGATCCGCCACTGCAAGCGCTCGGGCATGTACGAGCAGGGCAAACTGCTCTACGAGAAAGGCGGCCTCAACCTGGAGAGCCTGACCGAAGAGGAGCAGGTGAATGTGGACGAGGACTACCAGATCTGCGGCAAGATGCTGACCAGAACACCTAAGCCGGAGAAGAAGCCTCGAAGGGCGAAGAAGTCACAGATAGAATTGGAGGGATGGCAAGCATGAACGCCACGCAGGACATTTTCACCTACAGGGAGAGCCTGGACAAGATATGCAAGATTCCAGATAAAATTATCTCCGTTTACACTCTTGAGCAGCATGTCTGGGCCGGGGGCCACCTCGACCCAGATGTCTTCCGCCTGAGAAAACCGGAGCTTAAAACCATCCAGGAGTTTCAGATCGATCCCGTCCGCCCCTTCCTGAATGACATCTTCCGAAAGATGGCCGCCCCCTACCGACCGGACCGGGTGGGCGATCCTATTGGTCAAGGCTACTGGATCCAGGCCGAGTTCGGATCGGGCAAATCTCACTTACTCTGTTTCCTGGCCTCGCTAGCTCTTGGCTCGAAGGATTCCTGGGAACTGGTCCGAGAAAAAGAGCAAAAGGCCGGTCGGGGAAAGCGAGAATCACTCTACCAGTTCTGGGAGGAAGGCCTGGAGGCCAAGAGCTCTGCTCCCAATAAGGGCATCTTCGTCGTCGTGAAAACACTGGTAGGATCAGGTGGCAGAAGCGCTGATGGTGTAGGTTCCGGAAGACGCCTGTTGGATTACATCCTGGATGAGGCAAAGGAGCAACTTCAGAGGGAATCAGGGAAAAATATTTCCCTTTATCCGGTGGAACTGCTGGCAGATCGATTCATCCGTGACGATTTAGATCGATACAGAAATGATCTCAAGAAGTTTCTCCGAGATCCACGCTTCTTTGAAGAAGATGAGTTTGAGGAAATTGACGAATTCATCCGCGAGATTCAGGATGATAAATCTCCCGCATACAAGGAATCTTGCGGCAACAAACTCTGGAGATTTTATGACGAATACCTGAAGGTTAGACCGCGTATCGAGGCTGATCTGGAAGAGATCCTGGAGCACATGGCCAGAGTCATCATGGCCGAGGGCTACAGCGGCATTCTTCTCCTGCTTGATGAGGTTTCTCTTTTTATGAAGGATAGGGATGAGAGCCAGAGAACAGCGGATGAGAAGACGCTTCTAGTCCTATCCAATCATCTTACTAGTACAGCTGGGCTTAAATAAGCCTAATTTTAGGCTGTAAGTGCCCTCCCT
>JBAXWY010000035.1:0-29203 GCA_037128175.1 Methanothrix sp. | reverse complement strand
GATATTTACGAGAAGGAAATTCTGGAATTATCAACCAAAAGTGCGGAATGTAGGCAGATCTAATGCTATGGTTTTTTCCGGATCGTCAAAGATATCGATCTTTTCCAAATATTCTGATTTGTGAATGATATCTTCAATGCCTATTGAATGGCTGTCTGTTGCACTTGTATCTGCTTGGATTACTGCTCCATTCATTGGAAAGGAGGAAGGAAGAGATTTATGGGAATTCGCTGGTTTTGCATTTTCTGGAATGATTTCCTTGGTTAGCTCAACATCGTTTTTTGCTAAATTGAAATCGAGCTTGCCATAATCATCACGAGCAATCTTCAATTTGGAGGCTCTCAGACCAGGATAGGTATTTTCGCCCGAGCTAGATGTATCAGAACCCTTTTCGGTCCTTTCAAAGTTCTCCAATTGAGAAGAAACCGCTGTCGGATTTACAGGATTATCCATCTCCTGCTCATTCAAGGTTGATTCACGGTCTGTTGAGATACCATGCACTTGATTGGGCAAAGGGGAAAGATCAAAGCCGGGAGTGAAATACGTTCTTGCCGCCGGCTGCACATGAACCGCAGGAATTATCCCTGCACTGCGTCTTACCAGATTGCCGATAAAGTCTCCTGACATCACTACTCCCCTAGAGCATTAGCCAAAAGCTCCAGGTATCGTTGCCTCTTCTGGGAAGGCATGCTCATGATCTCAGCCTCGCTCCAATGATAATAGAAAGCAAGCAGATGAACCTCCCTGTAGATGTTCTCCATATGTCCGGCAAGCTCTTGAGATAGGTAGCTGGCAGTGTCGAAGAGTGCCGAGAAGCTACCCCCACATGCGGGACAGCGCAGATTCAACTTCAGCTCCGCCTGGGGGTCAAGATCAGCCATAGCGCTCGAAATTCTCGTGGCAATTTCCGGCGAAATGGCAACAGCATCACCATCCTCTGCAGTTATGCTCTGCACGCACCTGCTCAGCAATAGATCCTCCGCAGCCTGCTGAGATGTCCTGGCCAATGTGGCAACTGCCTCCTGATCGCCTCCTCTTGGCAGCCTAAAACTTACCTTGTAGGTTTTTTCCCCTTCGCTTAATGATATATCATACAATGGTTGAACATCAGAGTAAGGAGGGAGTATCAAATCACTCACCTTCAAGTCCAGGTCAATCTTCTCACTGCAGCCTTTTGCCGGACAGACCACCAGGCAGGAAAGACTGTCTCCCAAGGTGATGCGACGCAGGTGAAGCAATAGAGCTTCCCGGTCGCCCACATTTAACGATCGGACCGTTTCGAGAGTGAATTTGTTAAGCGTGCCCAGCTGGATCAGGCATCGAGCCAGCAAAGCCGTTGTCCACTGGGCCGGAAGGAGGACACCACCTGCTTCAAGCAAGATGGCCTCATCGTCTCCGCAAAAAGGACGTAAGGAGGCACTTTTGTGGCATTTCTCCTCTATCCAGCAGCCGCTAGGCAGGGTTACGTCTACCGCTTCATTCATGCTTTACACAGGCGGTTCAGTGAAGCTCGGCTCATTTGGCTCGGTTACTTCGTAATCCCTCTCCCAGCCTTCATTCTCAAGCTTGAGGGTTTGGATGGCCACCGCATTGGCATTGGCATCTAAACCTGGCAGAGCTTGATATTCCGACACCCAGCAGCGATAAATCTTGTAGGAGAGCACCTTTTGTCCAGCCTCGTTGAACACATCGATTATGATTTCTTTGCGAAAGTCCTTGAGCGAAACCTCGGACCCTGCTCCTGAACCGAAGTTCCACACTTTGTTGGCCCACTTCTCGAACTCGACGTCGTGAGTTATGCCTCTCTCAAGGGTTATGGCATCAAATTTCGTCCTTCCTGGCGATTTGTGGGCGCTGCTCGGATCACCTCCTTCCCTATGCTCTACCACCTCAGTGGTACGCTTAAGAACACTCACTTTGCTTATGCCTGCAACGTAATTTCCATCCCACTTTACTCTGAACTTGTAGTTCTTATATGGATCAAAGCGGCTCCCGTTTACGCTGAACTGTGCCATTAAATACCTCCCTTATGATTGCATCTGACCGGTCATCTGCTGGATTTTGATCACCACGAATTCGGCGGGCTTGAGCGGGGCGAACCCCACAAGGATGTTTACAATGCCTGCATCGATATCCGTCTGGGTGGTAGTCTCTTTATCGCATTTGACAAAGTAAGCCTCCCTTGCCGACCTGCCCTGGAAGGCCCCCTGGCGGAAGAGGTTGTGCATAAATGCCCCTATGTTGAGCCGGATCTGAGACCACAGAGGTTCGTCATTGGGCTCAAATACCACCCATTGAGTACCGCGGTAGAGGCTTTCCTCGATGTAGAGCGCCAGGCGGCGGACGGGAATGTACTTCCACTCGCTGGTCCTGGCGTCGGCCCCCATCCTGGTCCTCGCTCCCCAAACGATGGAGCCGTAGACCGGGAATGTGCGCAGGCAGTTGATCCCTTCAACGTTGAGTACGCCATTCTCCAGATCAGTCATCTTGTAAGATAGTGCCTGCACACCTTTCAGGACTGCATCAATTCCAGCAGGAGCTTTCCATATGCCTCTCTCGGCATCGGTGCGAGCGAAGATGCCGGCTATGGCCCCGGAGGCAGGCATGGGCCTAACCCTGGACTGATCCAGGGGATCTGAGGCCATAATGCGCGGGAAATAGACTGCTGAGTTTTTGCTGGCAGCGATGGACTCAACCCAAGTCTTTATGACAGACATACTGCTAACTTGAGGTGGATCTATGAGGAAGAAAGCACGGCGCTCCTCACAAAATGCGATGGCTTTTGTAATGACCTCATTTGCAGGAGCAGAATTCAGCATTGAGGCTCGCGGTATCACTAGGAGATTGAATAAATCTACATCACGTAAAGCGTAAATTCCAGTTTTTTCTTCATAGCTTCCTGTAATTATGGAAGCATCTGAAGGCGGCATGCCGTCTGCTCCAGAAGATGCGTTAGTCTGTGCGCATGATTCAGCGCCCACGCCTAAACTGTATTGCTGGATGTTGGTGTATCCTTTTTGCGGAGAAAACTCGGCAAATGTTCCTACCTCACCGCCTAGGGTAATAGTGGCATTTGGCGTATCAGCACTGGGTACTACACGAATTATCGATCCATTGAACGTTACTGTGGCATACTCAAGCGCAGCATAACTCTTATTGTTCAGATCTAAAACTTTGCGGATTTTATCCTGCAGGCAGGCGGCCAAATCAGGGCCGACAGCAGTATTATCACTGAGATTAATCGTTGCAGTCAAAGGCGTCGAAGAAGGGGGATTAGTCAGGACATCTATCTGCAAATTTCCTTTGGTCGTAGTTCCTAGCTTAGCTGCTATGTCTCCGCTAATTGTACCTGTGGGGGCAGGACGGTAAGCACTGGCACCTTCTGATTCGCGACCGCCGTTGGCAAGGCCCAAGCCCAGAGCTTTCGCCGCATCATTTGCCGCTGCAGTAAGAACCTCTACTGAAGAATTCTCGACTTTAGTTAGTGAATTCAATTTTACAAAATCACCTTTAATCTCGAGATTCCCTGTAGCATCTGTCCTGATAGCTTCAAGTTTGCCTGGTGCGGCAATTTGTATCGCATCGTTTAAAGCTTGTTTTAATTCATCTATTTTTGTAGGCAAAGGGGAGCCTAGCTCCAGAGTAATTCGTTCGCTTCCATCTAAAATCAATTCGATATTTTTCGTTTGTTCGTTTAGTGAAAAATCGGGGTTGCTTAATTTTTTGCTAAGGCTGTAACCCATATTCTGGTAGATAAAATTGGAGCGCTCTATTCTAATCATCTTTGAAGAACTATTCACTACCGATAGCGCAAATGTAGACGAATAGCTGTTCATGCTGAGGTTGCGGAAAAGTTCAGTTTGAATTATGCTTTGCTTGCCGTTTCTCTTCTCGAATTGGCTCACGGTTAAATTAAAAGTGCTATCAGGGTTGCTAGTGGCATAATCCACATCCATGCGGATATTGTTGCCCCAGGCGCCAGAATTTAGTGCTTCTACATTTAGTACATCGTCTTGGCTATCTCCAATAAGGATATTTTTAAGGACTACTTTGGCTTTTCCAGATCCTTGAGCAACTCTCACCACATAGGCGTCTCTTCCTCCATTTATAAAGAACTGCTGCACTGCATAGCCTATCTCGCTGTCTTTATGCAATCCCCCGAAGTTGCGCTCATATTCACCGAAATTGAAGATGCGGACTGCCTCATTGAGGGGCCCTTGAGGAGCGTATCCCACAAATGCAGTAATGGATGTTGCTACTCCTGCAATGGTTCTAACTCCGCTTTCCAGCTCTTCAATATACACGCCGGGATAACTCAGGATGGAAGGCATCGGTCAACTCCTCCCCGAATTGGAAATGGCTTCAATATTCCTAACATCTGCACGGACCGCACCGAGCCTATACGGCTTAAGGCCTAATACTATGGATTTCATACTCCACCTAACCCTATCGAGCCACACGGATATCACCTTCATTGTAATCGATAAGAGATACGTTCTCCTTCGAACTTACAAGTATTATTTATATTATATATTTTTTATACTTAAATCCACTCTTTAACCATCGTTGAGCTTTTCACTATATAGTATTCACTATAATAGTATATGTGTGATTGTGTGCTCCATTAAAATTATAGGTTAATAGGAATCCTCAATAATAATTTATATATTATCATCTAAAAATAAGCCAAGCTATTCTAGGAGTTTCATAGCCCAGGCGCTCGCTCCAGGAATACAACAGCTTGAATAACTAGATCTACTGAGTTAATATTGATAGTATTTATCAGTTTTGATCATTTATTAAAACGCGAATAAGTATAATTATTTATATCAATCTATCTTCTTAGCCTAACCCCAACTGATCTATTTAGCATTTCATAAAGTTAGCATATTGTCGTGAAGATCCCATACAGTAGGAGCTTTGAAGCGAAATAGCCCACGACCCTCCCAGAAAATCCCGATCTGTGGCACGCATCTGCTATGGTCATCTACATCAACCTTTTCTATGCGACGGCACAGCGAGCATTGAGAACCGGGGAGAAATTCTGGAGACAAAGAACAAATGGGATATTTGGCAAGATGGTCGCTGAAGGCTTACAAAAATGTAGTGGATGGCATTTTGCGATTATAAATCGATCTCTCACTTTTTAATCGTGGGATTGATTTTCACTTTAAAAATCGCAGTTTTGAATATTAACAATATTTTAAAAAAATTAATTTCAAATTTTGAGAAAACTATGTTAATTAAATAATAATTTATATAAAGTGTACTAATAATATGTACTTAAATTCTTCAAAATAATAATAATTAAAAATAATTTAGTTTAAAAAATAATAGTAATTATGATAAATAGTTTACTAATAATATATTATTTTAAATTTCAAAATATATTTTTAAATTCGGTGGTTTCAATGAGAACACTTAGGTAGATGCGAGAAAAGCCCGTGATTTCACTTTGATTCTATAAACTATAAGCACAAATATTTGCACACCCATGATGTCAGGGATTTTGCCAACAGGCTCATTCCATATACTCTATGAATATGCCCCTCTCTCCGCCCACCCTCATGCTTTGCGACATAAATAACCACTTCAACAATTAAAGAGCATTTCTAGTTAGACTCATTCCTATAAACTAATAGAATAGAATGTTTCTTTACTCAAAATCATTTTAATTTTATAAATAATAATCGCACTAGCAACATATAGGATTGTTGTACCTAATTAGTATTTATAAAATTTTCTAAATTTAAAGTTAAAATCAGTTAACTTTTTTTATATGAAATTATTATAATTATAATAATTATAAATTTGTAATGTGGGCGTTTTCTATTTTAATATACGATTGATTTTATTAAGTTATACATTTATGAATACTTTAAATCGATTATGTTTAGTTATACTCTAAAAATGTTTTTATTATAAAACAAACAGGTTTGTTTTGTATATATAATTTTTATTTAATAAATAGTTAAGATTTGTTAAATTATTAAAAAATAATATTTAAAATTATAATCAAGATATAAACTTTAACATAGTTATTTTTGTATGAAAATCATACCACGAAGAAAAGTTAGAGTTTAAGCACAAGAGAGACTTCGAGAAGAAAATCTTTTTGCAGCGAATCTTTATATCGATATGGCGTTCATCCCAGATGAAAGTGAGTGGCCTGAATCTTTATGACAGATATTCTGCGTGAGCTAAAAGAGATTGTTGGAGACAGGGTATCTGCCTCTCCTGGCGAAAGGTGTTGCTACGCAGGCGACGCATCTCAAGTCGTTGGCCTGCCCGACTTTGTTGTGCGACCGGAGAGCACGAGCCAGGTCTCATGCATCCTAAGGCTATGCGGCGAACACCTTATCCCCGTCACGGCACGGGGGGCGGGCACCGGGCTTGCCGGCGGATGCTCTCCGGTTAGAGGAGGCATTGTCCTGGACATGTCAGGAATGAACAGGATATTGGAAATAGATATTGAAAACCAGCAGGTCATCGTTGAGCCTGGTGTAGTAGCTGAAAAGCTCAATTTTGCCCTGTTGCCCTACGGATTTTTTTTCCCGCCCGATCCGGGAAGCCTGGCCATGTGCACCCTCGGTGGAATGATTTCCTACAACAGCAGCGGCATGCGCTCCGTCAAATATGGAACTGTGAGAAATTACGTCCTTGATTTAGAGGTGGTGCTGGCAGATGGCCGTGTCATTCATACCGGTAAAAAGGTGCTCAAATCATCTGCTGGGTACGATCTTACCCGTCTCTTTGTGGGATCGGAAGGAACGTTGGGAATCATCACCAGAGCCGGACTGAAAATAGCCCCCTTGCCAAGTACAAGAAAACTTGTGCTGGCATGTTTTGTTGAGGCCGAAATCGCCGGCCAGGCAGTAATAAGGATATTTTCAAACGGCATCACCCCCTCTGCCTGCGAGATACTGGACAGAACAACTCTGCAGGTCCTGAAACTTTGCGATGCGCTACTTGCCATACCCGAGGACGGAGATGTAATTTTATTCGAAGTGGATGGAACGGAAAGTTCAACCGCTGAGGCTGCCCGGCAAATCTGTGAGATCTGCCAACCTACGGCCAAAAGTGTGAGATTAGCTGTAGGCCCGGAGATGGACAGCATCTGGGCGGCCAGAAGACTGGTAGGTGCTGCCATATCCCGGCTTGATCCCACGAAAACCCGCATCTATATGGGTGAGGATGTAGGCGTGCCTATTAAGGAGATTCCCGCTTTGATTAAAAAGGTGCAACAGATCACCACAGAGCTAAATATCCCGGCCATGAAATACGGCCATATTGGAGACGGGAACCTGCATGTAGCCCTCTTCATAGATGTCATGAATAAAGAGCAATGGGAGAAGCTGCGACTCGCCGCGGATAGAATTCATAGAGCGGCTATGGAGCTAGGCGGAACAGTCAGCTCCGAGCACGGCATTGGCCTGGCTCGAGCGGAGTATTTGCCGGAGCAAGTCGGAACAGAGGCATTTTCTGTGATGCAATCCATAAAAAGAGCACTGGACCCCCAGGGGATCTTAAATCCAGGAAAGATGGGGCTTTGAATGAATCTCGATCTATTGGCGATCAATCAATGTGTGCGATGCGGAACCTGTCGCACCTTCTGCCCAGTCTTCGAGCAGTCCGGTTGGGAGTCAGCCAATACCAGGGGGCGCATTATGATCCTAAAGGGACTCACTTGTGGCCTTCAGCCCGACTCGCAGGTTTTAGACAGCCTGAATACCTGCACCACTTGCGGGATATGCACGGAAAACTGCCCGGCCGGCGTGAACCCACCAGAGATGATTGAGAGCGCCAGAAGACTGCTTGTCTCCAATGGAGCGATGACATGCCAGCAAGCTGATCTTTGCCGAAATATCTTTGCGAGCGGCAACACTTTTGGCGACGCAAAAGACCGGCTATCCTGGTTGACAGACAGAAGCCTTCTCACAAAAAAGGCAGACTATGTCTATTTTGCCGGCTGCATGAACTCCTACCGTTATACCGAGACCGCGGCCAATACCTTTGCACTTCTGCATCGTTTTGGGGCAACAATGCTCCCAAATGAGCAGTGCTGCGGCTCGCCATTGCTGCGTACCGGATTTGATGCCAGGCGATTTGTGGATGAGAACTGCAGGCAGATCGCAGAGACGGGAGCCGGAACTGTAATTACGGGCTGCGCAGGCTGCTACACTACACTTAAGAAGAGCTACCCCCAGGATTTTCGTGTGCTGAGCGTCCCGGAGTTCTTAGCACAGAGAATCTCGGAAATAGGTATCAATCCACTGGATCTTACTGTAACCTATCATGATCCCTGCCATCTGGGCCGGCATAACCAGATCTATGAGCAGCCGCGCCAGGTTATCGAAGCCATCTGCCGTCTCAAAGAGATGAAAGCGTCAGGAAAGGCGGCCAGATGCTGCGGAGGCGGGGGCGGGGTTCGGGCCGGCTACAAGGATCTATCTCTGAAGATGGCCAAAAGGAGGCTAGAAGACGTTCCTGTGGGGGTAGACTACATCGTCACCTCCTGTCCTCTTTGCGTCAGAAATCTGAGAGATGCGGGGGCCGGTGAAAAGGTAATCGATCTGGTTGATCTGGTAGCAATGGCATTATGATTAGCTTTGCCGGTCGTTGCCATCCACGGTGATTGGGACCCGCATCCAGCCAGGGGCGTATGCGAGCCTCTGTAGGCCACATTGAAGCACTTTCAGTTCATTGTCTTGGAGGATTGTGGGCACAAGCCCTGGATAGAGAGAAGGGCAAAGGACAAATTTTACTCCATTTTAAAAGAGGTGATCGATTGAGGGCAGGCCAGCCCGTATCATCCCATATCATCCAATATCCAGGCCTTCCTTTTTGCAGATTTCCAGCAGATAATCCTGCAGCGATCTCTTGTAACCCTTGCGGGCGGCCTGTCTTTGTATCTCCTTCATGACACCGCTGCCGTATTGCATGGCCTTCTTTTCATATTGGGCAATTGCTGGCGACATATACCGCCCGGCAACCGCTCGCAGCGGTCTCTTGCGCACCCCATCTCGTACCAGCATTTCCGGCGCAATATCCCTGGCAGCTACTACTACTCTATAGTCCATGTAGGGCAAAGAGAAGCATGCGCCATGCAGCCCGGCCACGGCCTGATCTCTGGCCAGTTGCAGGGGAAATCCCAGGAAATCCTTCTCCAGATCCGATGCTAAGGTTTCCGTCTGCAAATAGCGGGAATATCCCCCAAAGAGCTCATCCGCACCTTGCCCGGCCAGGATGCGCGTCTCGCCATGCAGCCCGGCCCATTGGCAGACAAAATATAGCGTTGTGGCAATGGATGCATTCACCGGATCAATCTTAGGAATAACTGCCAGAACCTGGGCCAGGGCCTCTTCGATTGATGCCGGATCTATTAAGTGCTGATGAAGGGTCAGGCCAAACTCCTCTGCCACCTGGGCTGCATGCATGATGTCATGTGAGCCGGCAATTCCCACCACAACACACTCTCTGCCGGCCAGCCGGGCGATCAGTGCCGAGTCCACGCCTCCCGAGAGGGCCACAACGCCGTCATCGCTACGAAGCTGCACGGCAATACTTATGGCCTCATCCAGATCCATGAGAGGATATTTGGGATCCACTCTTCCCATCTCTTTGCCGCTGCAGACCACTGCCCCCGCTGGACAGTCTCCCGGCATGATCCCGAAATGATCGCGTGCCCGGCAGCCATTCCATTCCAAAAAGAACTCACCGCCAAATCTAAAGATCGCCGCCGGATTTTGCACGAGAATTGCCCTGGCTTCGCTATCGCTAAGCCGTCTTCCCTCCAGCTCCACCCAGCCCTTAACCTTGAATGAAAAATCCATAGATACTGATACCTCAAAACCAAATTGCTAGTATCTAAAGCATCTGTACATTGTTTTTTCCTTGGCTATAAAATGTTGTTTCATCTTCCAGGGCAATCTCGCAGGCATGACCAGCCAGAAACATATGAAATAGGATGAGAGAAAGTTTAAATTAGTTCTGAGTCTTAATGCAGCCTTAAAGCAAAAGAGGTGTAAATATGAACAAAATACCAATTGGAGCTGTAATCCTTGCTGTACTGATATCGTCCTCTCTGGGAATTGCTTTCGGTGAGATTGGAGCCGCTCAAACCAAGAACGCCAAAGAGAACGCCGCGGATAACTCCACAGAGAATGCATCAGTCAAAACAGGGAACATATCCACAAACGCGATTGGAAATTTGACCATAAGTGCAACAGGCAATGCAACAGTCAATCTGATGTTCAATAATCTTACAAGCATCCAATGCGACTGAGCCCGTCAAGGCAGAGTATGCTGCCAGAAACACAAGATTAAATTAAAAAATCCTGCGTCCTTCTGGACACAGGATAATCCTAAATGCCGAATGCCTAATATCCGGTTTTAACTACATGAGCCACTCCAATGTCGAGATACTGGTCTTTCTCATTGCTGTATTGTGGCCAGGTCACATTAATCCCACCATTGGGATTGCCCGTCTTGGCAAATCTGGTCCACATGTCCACGACGTAATCCGAAACAGCGCTGCTGGTTGGGTCCGCCTTCCAGTAGCTTGGCCTGAAGACGAAGTAGAGTTCGCTGGTGTGGTATGCGCCATAGGACTGGCCGGGCAGAACATAGGTGAACTTATACAGGTATGTGCTCTGGTTGAGGTTGGCCATAGAGCCGGCAATGAACTTGGACGCCAGGGCAAAGTCGATATCTGTGGCAATCCTCTCTATCCGGTACTGGACCTCTGAATCGTTCCTGGCCGGGTACCTGGCCAGCATCTTGAAGGCATCCGGTCCAAAGCTGTCCTGCAGAAACTTCCAGTAATCCTCTGCGGTCATGTTTGTCTTGGCAGCCAGCAGAGTTCCTTCATCGGCGTTGGATCCGATCATGAGTGGGACCGGATTTTGCCGACCCTGCCTGAAGATATCCTGCGGCTCCTCTGGAATCAGCCATCCGTCAATGGTGGTCTTGAAGGCCACGTTGTGGAAACCCCAGAATGTCGAATTCCACACATTCGGCGTGCTATTTACCAGGTCAAAGGCATTCATGTTGCGCATCTTCTGGATGGCATCAGACCCGGAATATCCCAGGCTCTCGGCGAATTTCTGGCCGTACTCTTCTGCCTCAGCCTTTGTTCTGTAACCTAGAATTGCCGGGCCATTAGACCAGACTCCGCCGCTCTCGACGATGGCCTGGCTGTATAGCCCTTTGCTCTGGGGTATTGCAAGCTGGCTGACTATGTTGGCAGCTCCTGCTGACTCACCGAAGATGGTGACGCGACCAGGGTCTCCCCCAAACGCAGCAATGTTCCTCTGGATCCACCTCAAGGCTGCCTCCTGGTCAAGAAGGGCGTAGTTGCCTGAGGTGTTGTTAGGTGACTCCTTGGAGAGCTGTGGATGAGCCAGGTATCCGAGAACGCCGACCCTATAGTTGAACGTAGCCACGATAACGCCTTTCTTAGCCAGGGCGGTCCCATTATAGAGTGGGAGAGCGCTAGATCCCCTGATATATGCCCCTCCGTAGATAAAGACCATCACCGGCAGCTTTTCGCTGGAATTGGCGGCAGGAGTCCAGATGTTCATAGTGAGGCAGTCCTCGCTCATGTTCCCCGGGTACCACTCAGGTCCAAAGTCTTTTGAGACAGCCTGGGGACAGGACGGGCCGAACCTATCGGCCTTGTAGACGCCTTCCCAGGGCTTGGCAGCCTCCGGCGGCCTCCACCTTAGATCTCCAGTTGGAGGTGCTGCATATGGAATCCCCAGGTATATGAGTAGTCCGCTCTGGTTTATCCCCGAGACATATCCTCCCTCAGTCTTTATAGCGCCCAATCCTTTCTGTGTGTCTTCTGCTACAGCACATTCTGCCATGAGGCAAAGCACAGCGAATATCACACAGATCAGTGATTTGAGTTTCTTAATCTTTACAGCATTTTCTTCTCTACATCCCATAAGAATCCCTCTACTATGGATAACTATCATCATAATTAAGTTTTTTAACGTATAAGCATCTTGCTCTAATCACTTCAATGTGAGATGTGAACAGAAAAACATTTTAACTTGATACTAGATTGAGAAAATGGAGACTACCCGTGAAAAGCATTGCATCAGATTGCCTGGAAAGAGTGAGAAAGGAAAAGCCGCTCATACACCACCTGACGAACTGGGTGACTATTTACGACTGTGCCAATATCGTAAAGGTATTTGGAGCCTCTCCGGTCATGGCTCATGCCAGAGAAGAGGTCGCCGAAATGGCAGGCATATCTTGCGCTCTGGTTTTGAATATCGGCACTCTGACAACTGATTTTGTCGATGCCATGATCCTTGCCGGAAAAAGTGCCAACCAAAAGGGAATACCTGTGGTCCTTGATGTCTGCGGGGCTGGAGCCACAAAATTTCGCGATGATAAATGCTTTGAGATCCTGGATGAAGTGAGGGTGAGCATCATAAAGGGCAATTCTTCCGAGATAGCTCGCATGGCAGGGGAGAGCGTTTCTACCAGGGGCGTGGATGCCTCGGCGGTTGAGAAGAACCTGATGGAGGTAGCGCGAGACCTGGCCGAAAAAAGGAACTGCACCGTGGTTATCACCGGCAAAGAGGATATTGTTGCCGATAAAAAAAGAGTGGTAAGGGTGTTGAACGGCCACATCATGATGGCAAATATTGTGGGCACGGGATGCATGGCCACTTCAGTTATTGGCACCTTTGCCGCTGTGGAAAAAGATGGTGTTGCTGCCTGTGTGGCCGGTCTTGTCTGCTACGAGGTAGCCGCAGAAATAGCGGCCGCAAAGGCAGAGGGGCCGGGCAGCTTCAAGGAAATGCTGTTTGATGCCGTTTACAATCTTGATGCAGAAACGGTAAAGAGTATGCAGAGGATCGAAGTGTGAAAGGATACTACTTCATAACCGACTCCGAATTAAGCCGGGCCGGGAACTCAAGCGATGTGCGGCAGGCCGTAGCATGCGGGGTGGAAGTTGTCCAGTACAGAAACAAGAACGCGGAAACCCGGCAGATGTACGAGGAAGCCGTGCGGCTGCGGGAGATATGCCGGGACTCGGGCTCGATCTTTCTTATCAACGATCGTGTAGACATTGCCCTTGCAACAGATGCCGATGGCGTCCATCTGGGCCAATCCGATATGCCATGCCTTGTCGCCCGCAAACTGCTGGGGCAGGAGAGGATCATCGGCGTTACTGTCCATAGCCTTGCCGAAGCCCTGCAGGCGGAAAGCATGGGAGCCGACTATCTGGGAGTCTCGCCCATCTTCCAGACGGCGACAAAACCTGATGCAGGAAAGCCCGCCGGCATCAGACTGATTGAAGAGCTCCGAGCCCGGGTAGAGATTCCCCTGATCGCAATTGGCGGCATCAATTATTCCAATGCCGGCGAGGTCGTCAGAGCAGGGGCAGACGGCCTGTGCGCCATATCATGCGTCGTTGCCAAAGAGAATGTAAGGGATGAGATTTTGAAGTTTCAGGAAATTTTTTCGGCACGCAGGCGAAGGATCTAGAAGTTAGATGGATTATCGGATGCAATTCCTCCACAGGGTGGATTTGTACCTCTGGAATAAAAAAACAGCATTTTCCAGGCTACGGCTTTTTAGTCATGGAAAGCACACCCTGTTTGTTGCTTGCGAGCAAGATACAATAGTTTCCCATGGGAAACTGAATTCATAATGTCAATAGATCTTGTTTTCCATCCGTCCTGTGTGAGTCCCTGCCTGGGCTCATGGGCGTTTCAATTGAGCCACGACTTTTCAGCCATGGAGACATGAATGGTTAGAGGCTAAGCTTCATCATATCTCGAAAATTCTCTTCATCTTTTGATTGACTTCATCTCTCAGATCGCCATCGATCTTCCCTATCTCGCCTTCTGCCAGATCTTTGCGAACAGTTGAGATTTTGGTCAGCTTTAGGACGGATGCTGCCTTCAAGCCAGTTTGATAAAACTCTGGATCTTCCGTGCCGATATAAACATCCCATTCAGGAAATACATTGAACATTGTCGTTGTTATGGCGGCCACAATCAAATCCCGCCTTCCCTCAAAGATGACCAGCGCAGGCCGCAGCTTTGCAGCAGTTAAATCTGTGTAAGGGACAGGTATCAGGATGATTTTTCCCTTCATTTGTATCTTACCTTTAAGTCTGCGACGCTATAGAGGTCCGGTTCATCCTCATACAGTTCCAGAATAGATTCCTCAGATAGCTTCATGAGTTCTTCGGTCATGCTCTCGTCAAGCACGTCATCAATCCTTCTAGAGATGTCAATGAGCATTTGCTTCATCTCCACGACCTCAGCCTCAATATCCATAGTTTCACTATTGGCAATGAACGATAAATATCTTTGTGCTCAGCATCTATGAAAATGCCTAATTGATATAGATACGTATTTTTGTTGAATGCATTTAAAAAGCCAAATTAAGGCGTGGGCGCTGGTGGTATCCCCGCTACCTCGAACTCCTTTTTGACGGCCTCTCTAATATCGCAGCCGATAACCTTTGCCACGTTTCTGCCGGGGACAGGAACCTCGAGGCGCAGCGTCAGCTCCGAGTACCTGGAGTTCATGAGCAGCACGTTTAGCGGCTTATCCTTCAGCACCATGGGGTGGCTCTGAGCAACCTTTATGATAATCTCCCGGGCCCTGTCGATGTCGGAAGCCTTTTCCAAATCGAAGTCCACCATCCAGGTTATCTCCGGATCCCTGATGGACCAGTTGATGATTGGCTCCATGCTCATAACGCTATTGGGAACAATGATTCTTCGGTTGTCGGTAGTTCTGATTACCGTATGCCTCAGTGTCAAATCCTCTATCTGGCCGTATTCACCCCGAAAGTCCACCGAATCACCCACCCGGAAGGGCTGGAAGACAGCTATGAAGATGCTGGATGTGAAGTTGGAGAGAGAGTCCTTGGCGGCAAAGCCGATGGCCAGACCCGCGATACCCGCGCCGGCGAGTACGGCGGTGACGAGGCTTTGTAGCTGCGGTATCTGATAGATGATAAGCATCAGGCCGATAACGTAGATAGTGGCGGAAACCAATCTACGCATCATGAGCTGCATGGTCTCGTCCATCTTCATCTGCACTTTGCTCACCACCGTGGGAATATAATTCACCAGCATGCGGTCTACGATGCGAACGGCGGTGCGAGTCAAAAGTGCAATCACTATTATAAAAAATATATTTAAAAAAGTAGATGCTAAATCTATGCTGCTGATGGTATTTGCCAGAATCTGGATAAAAACCAGGTCAACATGTCTGCCCGTCGTTGAATCCACAGCTTGTTGAAGCCAGTTTGCCAGAAGAATCGGATCGGTCATGCCTGCCATTGCTGTAAGATTCATCAGAGCATGGAATCGGAAAAAGAATACTTAAACGTTTCCTGACTTCTCAGGACAATACAGAGTTGCAGACGATCCGCAGACCGCCCAGAGGAATGCAGATAGAAAATCAGAAGGATTAAAAATAATAGCGGCTTACTGCCGCCTAAGAGAACATCCGCAGGGCTTCTTCTGATCCTTCAACCTCATCCCCGAGCACCTTTCTGATTGCCACCTCGAAATCACTCTTGGCAACCGAAGATGCGCCCCTACGAAGAGCATTCATGCCTGCCTCAACCACAATGGCATTGAGGTCGGCACCGCTTGCTTCCTCGGTGACTTTGACAATCTCCGCCAGATCCACATCCTCATCCTTCTTCATCTTCTGGGAATGGATCTCCAGGATCTTGAGCCGTCCAACCGCGGAAGGCATGGGAATCTCAATGATCCTGTCAAAGCGACCTGGCCGCAGCAGAGCTGGATCCAGGATATCGATTCTGTTCGTGGCCGCGATGATCTTGATGTCACCCCTGGTTCTAAATCCGTCCATCTCCGCCAAAAGCTGCATCATAGTGCGGTTGACCTCGGCACTTCCCGTGGTGCCGTCATGAGTACGGATGCTTCCCACAGCGTCGATCTCATCGATGAATATGATACTGGGGGCCTTCTCGCGCGCCATCTGGAAGATATCGCGAACAAGCTGCGCGCCTTCTCCTATGAACTTGTGCACCAGCTCCGAGCCGGACATGTGGATGAAAGTGGCCCTGGATTCGTGAGCTACAGCCTTGGCGAGCATGGTCTTGCCCGTTCCCGGCAATCCGTAGAGCAGTACGCCTCTGGGTGGCTCTATGCCGATCTCCTTGAAGATAGCAGGATTCGTGAGCGGCAGCTCCACGGTTTCCCTGATCTCTTGAATCTGGCTTTCCAGACCGCCCACCTGTTCGTAGGATACATCGGGCGCCTCTATCAGCTCCATTACTTTGGCCCGGACATCCACGGAACGGTCCAGGACGCGAACGATTGTGAGAGAGTTGTTTATGGCCACACGAGAATTTGTCTGGATTATCCCCGTCAGCTCTGGCGGAGCGGTAGTGATGAACTCCTGATTATTGCCGTGTTGCCTGAGCAGGACATAGTCCGACCCCATCTCCATAACCGTTGCCAGGAACAGCGGCATCCTCTTGAGGAGTATATTCTCTTTCTTCAGCCGCTCAACCTCTCGCAGATATTTTTTGTTGGCAATGAGGGACTCGAAGAGCTTTGCTCTTACCTCTTCCCTCTCCATCCTGGTTGTCTCCAGCTCTTCGGCGAGGTTCTTGTTGTCGGACTGCAGAGCGTTTATCCTCTTTACGAAGGACTCCTGAATGGTCTCTTGACCAGAAATGGCCGATGTTTCACTCATATAAAGATGCCCTGAGTTTTTCAAGCTTATAAATTCATGCCTGGAGCAGGATCTGAAAATTTTTCTATCTCAGAAAAGTAATAATCATATTATATCTTGTAGTTTTTATGATCGTCCTGAATAAGCGCAATTCTCCTCCCTTCGAGGTCGAGCCCGCGCGTGGAGGAAGGCGCTCCGGGAGCTACATAGCCTCATTGGCCGGGGAGCAAATGACACCTCCATCGAAGTGTATGATATGCACCGCAGAGCGAGACCGAAGAGCTCATTCATCAATTCGCGAGAAGAGTACGATGAGGCCAAGTCTCAGTCGTGCTGGCGCAAAAGGCAGCCGCATAGATCGCAAAGCTGGAGTGAGTGAAAGAGGCCTAACGTCACCCTTGGTCAGCAAGATTGTCTCGCCCATCAATCAGGCTCCTTTGGTTACCTCTTTTTTTGCCATCTGCAGCCTCTGCTTGGCGTTGTAGCCTGTAGCTTTTTCCAGGAAATTTCGGAAGTGCTTGTTGGTATCCATGGCTTGCTCGTCGCTGGCACCTATTACCGACTCTGTGGTCACGGTGAGCTTCTTGCCGGTGATCGACACACAAATGCTTTTAAGAGCTCCATAGCTGAGCAGAAGTTTGCCGTCCTCTTGCTTGATCTTTGTCGGAAACTCCTCTTCCAGAGCCTTTTGAATTCGCTCCAGATCGGGCTTGAAACCTCGCTTGAATGAGTAGTCCATGAACCAGGGTTTGGGCCTGTTCCTGTATAGATCTTTCGAGCGAAATGAGATTCAAGATAATATTCCAAAATTGCTGCAAACAGTTGCACATTCCCTCTTCTCCGTCTCAAATCGTTCCGGCAGACCGGCCACGATCCCTGCAAATTTTTTATCTGCATTTTTCTTCTTAATTGCAGCCAGCTTGATGATCTCTTCTCGGTCTATCTCTTTTCGGTCAAACGACGCCGCTTCCAACAGCCGCGCCCCACGCTCCGATCTGACGATCACCGTGGAGTATCCTTCCGCGCTTCCAATCGAGCCTATGGAAATATCTGCCAGCCGGTTGACCAGATCACCACAAAACGGGCAGCCTGCCCTCACCTGGTTCTTAAGCTCCCGCACCGGGCAGGAGTGCTCTTTGCCGCCTACTGTCACTATGAATTTCCCTCTGGCAATCTGCATCTTTTCGGCCTTATCCAGATCTACGCCGAAAAGCTCTCCCATGCGGCTTTTAAGGGATTCATAATCGAAGCTTTCGAAACAGAAGAGGCCGATAAGAAATATTTCTGCGTCCAGAAATTTATCATTAAAATAGCCCTGCCTCTGCAATTTTCTGACCGTTCGGATCTGGCAGGGCGTGCCGACAACGGCAACTCTCCTTTTGCCCTGGTTCAAGGCCTCCAGGAGCGGGGCGATGACGGAGACGCGCACGTATTTTGTCCCCTTTGCCTGCCAAATCGATTCAGTTTCACCAACAAAAGCAGCATTCGCGCCGCAGCTTTTATTTTTTTGGGCTACCACCGCCCCATCTAAGAGCCCCATCTCAATTCCTTGCTGGAGAATTGCGGTTACCATGCCTCCATCTTGCCCCTCAATGTTGCTCTTGCCGGCAAACATTTCCCTGTTGACACCCAAATCATTATCAATCGTTCCGCACAGGAATTCCTCTTCCATCTCTTTGATATCGACAGAGGAGAGCGGGTAAATGTTTTTTCTTTCCAGTATGGACTTCGTGGGACAGACCAGGGCACAGGCCCCGCATGCAATGCAGTCTTCCGATAATTCTCCATAGGGCGTATCTACATCCCTGGAAACTCCTCGATTTTGAGCATTTATGGCCGAGACGCCCACCAGCTCATCGCAGATCCGGTAGCATAGTCCGCAGAGGATGCAATTTTTATCCCCCGGCAAGAAGCGTGTCTTGAAAATCCCATATTCTCCGGCCATTTCCTGCAATCTCTTCTCCTGGGGGCATCGGGCTATGAGAAGCTCCAGGATCATCTTCCTGATGTCTGCCACTTCCGCAGAATCGGTAATTACAACAAGGCCCTCCTCTACCGGATAGTTGCAGGCGGTGACAAACTTTTTCCGGCCATTTTTAACGATTTGCACAGTGCACAGCCGGCAAGACCCATAGGGCTTGAGAGAAGGATGATGGCATAGCGTCGGGATGTGGATGCCGGCAAGCCTAGCCGCCTCCAGGATAGTGGCCTGACCAGCATCCATCTCAATCGCATGACCATCGATCTTGATTTTCAACCTGGTCATGCCTTATCACCACTTTTTGCCTTTCCTAAACGGGTCAAAGAGGAAGAGGAAGAAGAAGAGGAAGAAGAGGAAGAAGAGGAAGAAGAAGAAAAAGACGGGGAAAGTACGGGGGAGACCTTCTTGATTGCGCGGGTTTTGGGCGGACAGACATCGAAGCAAATGCCGCATCTGGTACAGTGGGATTGATCTATGACACAGTTGCTGCCCTCCTCTTCCTCGATTGCTCCTTCTGGACAGTTCTTCTGGCACAGGCCGCAGCCGATACAGACCTTCGGCTCGATATAATACGAAACAAGAGCTTTGCAAGCCAGAGAGGGGCACCTTTTCTCGATTATATGGGCCGCATATTCATCGGGAAAGTGGGACAATGTGCTTAAAACCGGATTGACGGCTGTGAGGCCCAATGCACACAGCGACGTCTTTCTCATCAGGTCGGCTATTTCCTTAAGAATTTGCAGGTCGCCCTCCTGCCCTTTGCCGGAAACTATGCCGTCCAGAATCTCTCGCATTCGTAACAGGCCCTCCCGGCAGGGCAGGCACTTGCCGCAGGACTCGTCGCATAGGAAGTCCACAAAGTAGCGGGCCAAATCGACAGCACAGGTCTCCTCGTCGATGACAATAATGCTGCCTGAGCCCATCATGGAGCCAAGGCTCGTAAGCTCGTCGAAATCAACCGGGGTCTGCAAATGCCGGGCCGGAATTATTCCTCCCGAGGGCCCTCCTGTCTGCACTCCTTTGAGCTTTTTTCCGCCAGGGATGCCGCCTCCTATCTTGTAAATTATGTCGGCCAGGCTCATGCCCATGGGAACTTCCACAAGACCGGTATTGTTGACCTTTCCGACCAGCGAGAAGATCTTGGTTCCCTTGCTTTTTTCCGTTCCAATGGATGAAAACCATTCGGCCCCCCGGTTGATGATGAGAGGGATATTGGCCCAGGTCTCCACATTGTTGAGGACGCTCGGTCGATTCCAGACGCCACACTCCGAGGTATGTACGTACTTGGGCCGGGGCTCGCCCACTTTGCCCTCCAGGGCGCTCATGAGAGCGGTTGACTCTCCGGAGACAAAGGCTCCCGCGCCCCTATGCACGGATACGTCGAAATCAAATCCGCTGCCCAGTATGTTCTCGCCGAGAAGCCCCAGCTCTCGGGCCTGATGCAGGGCGAATTTGGCATTTTCCACGGCCAGAGGATACTCCATACGCACATAGATGTAGCCAGTATGCGCTCCAACCGCATAGGCTCCAATCATCAGCCCCTCCAAAACGCTATGCGGATTGCCCTCCATGAGAGCGCGATCCATGAAGGCACCCGGGTCTCCTTCATCGCAATTTACGATCACGTACTTGGGCTGGCCGGGAGACTGCGCCGTCGATTCCCATTTTTTCCCGGTGGGAAATCCGCCTCCGCCCCTGCCTCTGAGAACGGACTTTTTAATCTCTTCAATCACCCCAAGTGGTGTCATCTGCGATAAGGCACGGGTCAGAGCGGCATAACCGCCCAGGGCGATGTAGTCGTATATATTTTTGGGATTTATTTGTATATTATTTTTTATTAAAAATCGCATCTGATGATTATAAAATGGGATATCATCTTCCCGTATTGCTTTTTGGCCGGTGGCAGGATCTGTGTAAAGAAGGCGCGCCACCAGCTCGCCTTTGAGAATGGTCTCCTCCACGATCTCCTGCACATCATCCGGCTGCACTCCCATGTAATAGATTCCCTCTGGATATACAACTACCAGAGTTCCCTTTTCGCAAAAGCCGGGACATCCCGTCTCCTTAATATGAATATCCCTCTCCAGACCCCTTTTCTCAATCTCTCTTTCAAAGGCGCTGACCACCTTTCGTGCACCAAGGCCCAGACACCCGGTGCCGGTGCAGATTGCCACCTCTTTTCTCCTGGGGTCTCTGTTGCGTTCGATTTCATCTCTCAAGATCTCCAGATCCTGAATTGATGTAAGTATTGCCATCTATTCCCCATTTTCTTATCTAGTACTAACTATCAAAAGCTGCCCCAATATTTTCTCTACCTTCTTGGAGTCCACCCGGCCGTGATAATCGTCATCTACTACTATTACCGGGCCGATGGCGCAGCATCCCAGGCAGTTGACCCGATTTAACGTGAAGCTATTGTCCGGCGTAGTCTGCCCTGATTTTATGCCCAATTTTGACTCGGTTGTATCCAGCAATCTCTGAGCGCCTCGCACCTGGCAGGCGGTTCCCATGCAAACGCATACTTTATGCCGGCCTACTGGCGAGAGATTCATCGCTTTGTAGAAGCTCGCCACCCTGAATATCTGGCTTGCTGGAATCTTAAGCCTCAAGGAAAGCTCCCTTATGGTTTCTTTGGAGATCCAATGCAGCTCGCTTTGCAAATCTAAGAGCAACTGGATCAAGAAACCTTCCTTTCCATCATATTTTTTTATTATATTTTCCAGCTTCTCCTTGTCGGCATCGATCATATTCGCCTCACGTTATTCGCATTTATATCAGCATTAAGCGTGAAAAACTATATAACATTTGCCTTCGATAACATATAATAATGATAAGAATAAAGTCACTACAATGAGCGAAGATCTATTGAGAGTTGTCCGGAAAAGATGCAAGAAGATGGAGATACCTTTGATGGGTGTGGCGAGCGTAGAGCGCTGGAAGGATCCACCCTTTGTGCCCTGGATGCCGGAGGAGTTTTATCCAGAGTCCATATTTCCCCAGGCGAAATCGGTAATAGTCATTGGCCTTCCCGTCAGTCTGCCCGTGCTGGAGACGTCACCCTCCATTTATTACCGGGAGCTGTACAACACCGTAAACAGCCTGCTGGACCAGTACACTTACCGCCTGGCCAATTATCTGAGCGATATGGGCCACCCGTCCGTCTTCGTTCCTCGGGACGGCTACTTCGGCATCAAGGCCCTGCTGAAAAATCCAATGGCTTTCTTCTCCCACCGGCACGCAGCCCTCCTGGCGGGTCTGGGCAATTTCGGGACAAACAATATGTTGCTCACGCGAGAGTTTGGCCCACGCGTGCGCTTCGGCTCAGTTTTCACAGCAGCAAAGCTTCCAGCCGATCCGCTCCTCGATGAAAGACTGTGCACCCGCTGCATGCGCTGCGTCAAGATGTGCCCGGCGAATGCATTGGATGAAAAGGACTATCCGCAAGGGCTCACGGACAAGAAAAGCTGCACCGCCCACAGCGCCGAGCTGAACCAGCGGGGAATATCGCCCTGCGGGATATGCATCAAAGTCTGCCCGGTGGGAGTGGACAGAAAGCTCTTTGGGCGGATGGATGCTTCCATCTATTCTCGAAAGGATCAATTCCCGCAGGAGCACAAAGCCTGGGAGCATGTGCAGAGGTTTGGGGGGCTTTGAGATTAAAATCGTTTATATCTAAATGAATAAAGGAGGAGCCCAGAGAGTTGAAACTCCTAAATCTCCTCCGCGATTCTTATTTCACCTTACGTAGATCCAGACCACATTGCTCCAGCCGGATCTGCTGCTCCACATGGCCAGCTGGTGCCAGCCTCGGGCATCACCAATGAATCGACCATGGAAGTATCCGGGCATTCTGTAACCCAGGTTGCGCCAGATCTGCTGCCCATTGGGATATCGCTCCCAGGACCACACGGTTTGAGCCTGATCGTTGTTAGACAGAATGCTGGTGCTTCTCCAGAAGAAGACCGACGCGGGATCTGTTGTCCACATTCCATTGTATCGGGTCCAGATCTGCAGCCCGGTTACCATCATAAAAGCCATCGATCTGTCGGCAGAGGCCATTCCACTTCCTGAGGCCATCATTCCGCTGCTTGCCACCTCTTGCTGGCTAAGAGCTTGCCCTTCAGAATAGCTCAGGGCCTCGGTATTGGAACCTGATGGTGTAGAAAGAGGCTGTGAGCTGCTTGGTCCGTCAGACGGGTGTCCTCCATCGCCGCCACTCGATCCAGGAACGGTCACAGGACCCTGTTGAGGTCCGGGATTGTAGGGGTCTGTGGGGTAGTTTGGATAATCCGATCCAGGATAATTTGGATCAGATGGATAATCCGGTCCAGGATAATCAGGCCCGGAAGGATATTGATCGTACGGGTCAGGCTGAGCTAAGGCGGTTGCCGACAAAAAAATAAAGACGGCAAACACCACCGATGTCATCACCAACTTAGCATTCATTTCTTTCACCTTTGCTTAGATTGCAGACAATGATAATTTATATAGAGACGAAGGTCTGCCAGGGCTGTATGGCCTGAGCATAGAAGACTGCAACTGGTTGGTTGGCTAAAATGTTGTATGTAAGTGCTGCTTGCTGTCCAGTGTCCTCTGGCGCCTGGAAGGTCTGAGCAGCCGGACTGGTAGTGCCTGGTTGAATCGTCTGAGGCGGAGCGACTATTGTTTTGGTTTCGCGTGGTACGGTATTAAATGAGTATCCTGGTCCTTGATCACTGGAGTAACCGGATGATGAGTAGGTGATCGACGTCTCGCCATACCCACCAGAGGAAGCTTCTCCTGCATCGGGACTAAGACCCCAAGCTTGCCCTTGCGATGTAGATATGACTGCTACAAAGGAAACCAAAACCAATATTAACAAAGCGTTTCGGATTATGATCCCTCCTAAATAACCTCTAAAGATATGTAGCAATCTGACTATAAGTAGTTATCAGTTTTTGTTAACATACCAGTCTATTGGCCCTGCTATCGCTAAATGCATTAGCCTTGGAAATATATACTTGGAAATATATATGAAGATGGCAAATGCACCTTTCCAGGTGGTTCATCCTGCGATGTATGGGTCTTCTACTGGGGAGATTGTCTCTTGACGGGAAAACGACATGGTTGACGTTTTTGCCGGCAGTGTGTGTTCTTTGCAAAGGGATGAACATGAACCGGGCTTCTCCGCCTATTTGAGCCCGGAATCATGCCATTTCCAATCCCCAAAAGGCGAAGTTTACACGTGCATCCTTCTCATGCCCGTTTCCAAGATGCCCAAAAACTCCGCGCCCACAGCCACCACGCTGTTGGTGAACACGGATGCATTGATCTCAAAGATAGGATTTCTGAATTTAGTATATTCGGACATCAGCCAGGTGGTGGAGCTGGTGTCTCCGCTGAAGAGATCTCTGTATTCCGGCTTTACAGGTATCACGGCAATGTCCTTCTCCTTGCCATGCATTTTAAGAATCAGTACCTGTCGCGATGAGGGATTGGCGGTAATTGGCATCACATCAGCGCCCATTTTCAGAGCCGTGACCGTTCCCTCCAAGGCCTCATAGGTGTTGCCAATTCCGGTTATGGGAATGTAAACGTCTCCTATCTGAAAGCTGGGCGTATTGAAATCTCTCTCCCAGTAGCTGATCTTGTTTAAATGGGTGAACCTCATCTCAAAAGCGCGGGCCACCAGGCCGGATCTTCCCACGCCTCCGATAATGTATCTTCCACTGCGAGGCAGCAGCCTGCCAAACCAGTACTCCAAATGCTCGGGATCCATTTGGGAGATAAGGCGAGCGTTTTCTTCAAAGTCCTTTATTGTGGTGCGGTATTCCGGACAGGTAGGATCACAAACATCTTTCAGCCGGGACTGGATATCTCTGAAAAGTGCATTTAAAAAGGCCAGTACCTGCAACTCAAACTCCGTGCCCATGGGAGAGAGCCGCGACCTCGTATCTTTATCCGTGGATTGTTTTGTCCGGGCCGTGAACACCAGAACCGATCCTCGCTCGTACTCGCTCACCATTTTATAGGCGGTTCCATTCTCATTGGCAGTTATCAGCTTGATATCTCCCCCCAGAGTGATGATATCACCTATGTATTTATTTACGGCCTGTGTTTCTCCGGAGCCGGATATGGCTATCCCCAGATTCTTGCCCTTGCGGTAGTGCCTTTGCACGGGATCTTCCAGGGTGAACGGAAATACGTTATCGAAGTGGTTTTGGATAAGCTGCAAGAAGCTGTAAAGAGCGAGAGCGGACCGGCCCGCCGCCAGGCCATAAACGAACTTGTTGTCCGGCGACGGTCTCAAAAACTCCACCATGGAATCGGAAAAGGCAGCAACGCTTGCCATGTCCAGATCGAGCAGCTTCTCTAAAAAGCCGCACTGGAGCAGCGTGGCCTCCTGGAATGTCTTAATAAGGCCTGACATATTGGCACCAATAGAGACCATTCCAAGATAAGCCTTTCTTTTCAGGTTTAAGATATAATCTCATGCAGCAGGTTCCGCTCATTGGCCGACTTGATCTCTTGGGCGATACGCCGGCCGTTGGAGAGGCCCGGTTCAATAAGATCCGAGTAGGGCGATCCGCTTGCATAGAGATTGGTGCCCGCGACGATTCTGGCCGAGATCTCGAAGACCTTGAACTCCAGCTCGTCGGTGACTATCGTTTCCAGGCTGAAGGCGCCGATCATCCCGCCGAAGAGTTCCAGGCTGGTTTCCACGACCCTTTCTCCCAGCTCAAAGGCGCGGGGCAAGAGAGACTCGCGTAGCACCAGCGGCAGGTTGCCCGTGACCACAAAGCTGGGATAGATGCCAGCCTCGGCCAGCTCTTTCATGCTGCCGATGCGAAAGATCTCGTCGGCATTGGACTCCACGCGCCGATCGATGCCCAGCATCTGCAAAGAGCCCTTGCGCAGAAGATACCCTTCCTGTTTTATGGGCGAATAGAAGAAATGAATGTAATACCTGGTGCCTAAGATGAACTCCTGGATGGTGTACTTCTCCTCCGAGTTCATCTTTGATTGCAGCTCTTCTTTGGTCTTGGCAATGAAAAAACCCCGACCGCCTTTAGCGCCGTGATATTTTATAATGACCGGCCGGTCGATGTCTTCCGCCTTTTCAAATCGCATGGGAACGTTTACCCCGGCCTTGAGAAGCCATTCTCGCTCCATCTCCCGGTCGCTCTCCCAGGCTAAAACGCGCCTGTTTCCAAAAGTGGGAACAGCCAGCGACTCAAACCTCTCGATTCCCAAATACTCAACCAAAGAGCCGTGCGGAATTATGATCACGTTCTCGGCTACGAGATCATCGGCATAATCCAAGAGTGCCTTATAGCTCTCTACGGAGAAGAACTTATCCGGCTTGGCTAAGGGAAAGGCGTCGTAGAACCGAGGCGGCTGACCGATGCAAATTCCAATGGTTTTGAAGCCCTCCAGGCGCGCACCATGGAAAATTTGCAGGCTGCTGTGTGAGCAGATGGTGGCAATGGTTAGGTCGTTCTTATCGTATCCCTTCAAAATCTCCTGAATATCCTCTTTAGAAATCATGGTGATGACCTTTGAAACCACCGGGTTGGCATGAAGGTAGATAAACCCTTCGCAAAGGAGTGCCTTGGAGATGATTTGTTTAGATCCCGCCGAACATATCCCCTTTGCGGCTCCCTCTTTCCCCACTGCGATCCGTCTTCATGGCTTCGTTCAGGGCTTTACGATAGAACCTCTCCGTGTACTCCTTGGCCATTCTTCGAGCGGAGAAGAGCGGCCCGGTCATCTTGATGGCCTCCTTCATGACTGCCGCCCAGCCGTGCGAGACACCATCCTCGTCCACATCGTAGAATAGCGGCACAATATCCTTCTCCAGCAGATCGTAGATGGCAGCAGCATCATGCGCGTCCCTGTCCGGCCCTTCTCTCGCGCCCTCAATTGCCCAGCCGTTCAAGCCGTTGTAGCCTTCAATCCACCAGCCATCCAGGACGGAAAGCTGCGGAACGCCGTTTAGCGTCGCCTTCATGCCGCTCGTTCCGCTCGCCTCCATGGGCGGCAGGGGATTGTTCACCCAGACATCAACGCCATGCACCAGATACTGCGCCAGGAGCTCATCGTAGTCCTCCACAAAGGCGATGCGCCCTCCAAATGCCTGGTCCTTGGCGACATTGAAGACCTGCTGCAAGAGCTGCTTGCTCTGCTGGTCGTCCTGGTGAGCTTTGCCGGCAAAGATGATCTGCACCGGCCTTTCGGTATCACTCACGATCTTTGTCAGACGGGCAATATCATGCAAGAGGAGCGTGGGCCGTTTGTAGGAGGCAAAGCGCCTGGCAAAGCCTAAAGTGAGGGCTGCAGGATCGAGCAGCACCCCGGAGGCCATGACATTATTGGAGTCCGAACCGGATTTGTGCCACTTGTTGCGGGCCCGTTCTCTTATCTTGGCAATTGCCATCTCTTTCATGAAACGATGATGCTCCCAGAGAACGCTGTCCGGTATCTCGTCAATCAGCTGCCAGATAGCAGGTTGATCGTGCTCCTCCAGCCATGTTCGTCCGAGGTAGCGGTTGAATATCACATCACCCAGGCGCCGATCAATCCAGGAGGGCACGTGCACCCCATTGGTGATGTGCTCAATGGGAACCCTGTCCACGGCAAGTTCTGGCCAAAGCGGCTGCCACATCTCACGGCTGACCTCTCCGTGCTTCTTGCTCACTGCATTTCGGTAAGCACTGCTGCGCAGGGCAAAGGCAGTCATGTTAAAGCCCTCCGGCCTGGCCGGATTCGTCCCCAGGCGAAAGAGCTCATCCCGGGAGAGATCCAGCGTGGGCAGATAGGAGCCGAAGTACTTGTCCATGAGCGGATAGGAAAAGACATCATGGCCAGCGGGCACCGGCGTATGAGTAGTAAAAACCGTGGTGTTCTTGACCTGCTCGAAGGCCTCCCTGTAGCTCATGCCTCCCTCTACCTTCTCCCGAATCCTCTCCAGGATGGCGAAAGCGGGATGGCCTTCGTTGCAATGAAGAACGGAATAGTCCACCCCCAGATGGCGCAAGATGCATACGCCCCCAATGCCAAGGACTATCTCCTGGCGCAGGCGCTGCTCCAGATCGCCGGTATAAAGCCGGTCGGATATGACGCGATTCCCGGGCTCGTTGGCCTCGCTGGAGGTATCGATCAAATAAAGGCTGGTCTTTCCCACCTGGACCTTCCAGACCTCCAAATTAATAGACGGGTCCATGACCGGCACCTTGATGGTGATGGGATCTCCATTAGCATCCACCATCTTCCTGATAGGTGCATTCTCCCGGTCCATCATCTCGCAGGCCCCCATCTGCCAGCCGTCCGGCGAGATCATCTGACGCAAGTAGCCTTGCGGGTACATGAATCCTAATGCCACCAGAGGCAGACCCAGGTCGCTGCACTCCTTGAGAAAGTCTCCCGCCAAAAAGCCGAGACCGCCCGCATAAAAGGGCAGGGCATGGTGCAGGCCGTACTCCGCCGAGAAGTAGGCGATCTTGCACCTTTCCGGATCAGCTACACGGGTGCAAAACCAGCCGTTAGATGGATTCATGTAGCTATCAAAGCGGGCCATCACATATTCATAATGCCTCATGAAATGGACGTCGGATGTTGCCGCATCCAGCGCACCTCTATCCATGCGGTTGATCATCTTTACAGGGTTGTGGTTGCTCAGATACCAGCCCCGGCAACTCCGGAGCTTGAAAAGCGCCCGGCCCTCGAGGTGCCAGCTTCAGCAGAGGTTGTAGGCCAGCTCTCGCAATCCTGAGATATTTTCCGGCAGATGGGAAAATTTGTCTTTGATACCTTGCATGAATGTGTCAGCTCCCTAGCGGTCTGTAATGGGACGGTCTTTGGAGATATATCCTTCGAATAGTGGGAAAAAACGAGAATAGTAATACAGTCCAAGATAATTTAAGGTTGGTTGTATTTATCTAATCATGTAGGATTGGTTTCCTCCTGCTCTTTTGCCTTGGCAAGGAGCCATGCACGCAAAATCGTAACAGATTCTCACGATTCAGGAACGAAATCAAGTCGTATACATTCCGCGCCTTGCCGCCATTATGCCGAGGCCATGTTCACGGGGGAGACTTGATGTCTTCCAGCTCGATCACCCTTTTTTCAGGCAAGAGCCTTGCAGCTCGTGGCAATCCGTGTTTCCTTGCACTGCCTCCAGCGTGCCGCCGCCCCAAGGCAAAGCTTTGGCCCAGGGGGCCGAAAGGGTAAGTCACACGGCAACTTCTATGCTTCTTGCGATGACGGTCGGCTTCGGGATGGGAATGTTATCTTCCATAAGTCCCTCCATATGAAACACTATAGCCTCTTTCATCAACAGAAGAACTTCCTCCTCGGTTTCGCCCGCAGCGACCACGCCAGGCAGATCCGGGCAGTATGCGGAGTAATTCTCTTCACCTGATTCAATGATAATGGTATATTTTGTCATCTCTGAATCTCCATTAGGCCTGCTTGCTTTAATATACTTTTGAGCGTCCTAGTACAGCTGGGCTGATATAAACCTAAGGATAAGGTTTTATATATAATCATT
>JBAXWY010000034.1:0-30130 GCA_037128175.1 Methanothrix sp. | reverse complement strand
CTGATATTGGAGCGGCAAACGTGCCTGTTCCAGATGTAGTCCACAAGACGCTGGCTGCATTTGAGACGGTTCCGCTAACCGCGATCGCTGCGATCGAAGTCTTGCAGTCTACTTTGTCTGAGCCCACATCAACCGTCGGGCTTACTATCGGGCTAACCTCGACACGGACTTTATTATTTTCCGTGCTGCTCTCCGGCTGGTCTCCCTGGATGACTACTTCATTGACTATTTTTGTGCCTGCAGAAAGGCCCGGCTTAACGCTGACTGCATAACTTATTGTATAAGGATAGTCGCGAGCCTGGAGAACTCCAATAGACCAGGTAATCTTATCTCCATCATCAGTGCCCCCTCCGGTAATAGTTCCAGGCTTTACCGTAACCTTATTCTGGTCGTAGTCATCGATCACCTTAACGTTCGTATTTCGATCGGTGCCTCTGTTCCCGTATTCGATAGAATAACTGATCTCATCACATGCAGTCGTTGCACGCTTTGTTACGTAAAGATCGGACAGGCACTTTGGCCCATTGATTTCATAATAGCAGACCTTGGTACCTGAACCCTCTAGCTTTCCTGTTTTTATTGCAGCCTGTCCTGTGGCCTGTGGCCAGTATCCGTTCAAGATGATATAGAAGTCTCTTGATCCACCTGTCGTTACACCAGGAGATTCAAACTTGATTCCGCGGATGCCAGTCGTAGGGTCAAGATTTTCAAATACACCATTTACAGAAGGCGATCCAGAGACAGAACCTGATTTAAATACATCGCTAGAGCTTATACACGGATCCAGCTTTAGCACCCAATGGCTTATTTCCGGATCAGATGATGCGGAAACATGATAGGTAAACGTAGTCCTGCCTGTGGCAATATCATAGCTGCTTCCTACGAGAGCTACAGCATAGTTGCTGCAGAGCGCGACTACCCATCGCTTCGTCGCAGTATTGGATAGGGGATATTGCCCCGCCATGATTAGATCCTGTTTGCCCTCGCTCACCCAGCGAAGTCCAACAGGAGTTATGCTTGCAGCGGTAGCAGTTATGGTATCCGTCCCTTCCGTTGTGCCGGTGTAAGAAAATGTTGCATTGCCGTAAGTGTCAGTACTGGCGGACCCAGTCGCCGAGTTTGCACCGCTGACGCTGAAACTTACCTGCTTGTTTGCTACAGCAACGCCATCCTGAGTAAGTTTGGCTTTTATAGTATGAATCTCGCCCACCGAGTTAATGGCCGACTGCTGATCGAAGGAAAGAGCATATGTAGGAATACTCACATGACTATCTGCATCAGCAATAATCGCTCTTGCAGCGTTAAATATGTTCAAAGGGGTTCCAGACCCACTAGAACTGATATCAATACCGTCAGAGTAATGCCAGATCGCCAATTGCACTGCCGCAGAAATATCATTAGGTGTGGTTAGACCAGAAGGCTTGTTCGGAATAACAGGATAATAATTATTCAGTATATAGATAATTTGAGGAATATTAACATTGTTTCCAGGAGAATATGTGATCCCACCGGTGGTACTTACATGCAGATTTGTACAATACATCTTATATCCACCGGCGATGATTTCCCCTGCCGCAGTAGCTGAAGAAGGAAGGCTGGGATGGGAAACACTCACCACATTCCAACTGCTTATTGTGATCGTGGAGCCTTGCGCACCCATTGGCTGCATCACCAAAATGATCAGAGTGGCTAAGAGCAGAGCTTTGATCACACGGGCAACGCTTTGCATTTTTAATTCAGAGAGCTTCATGTAATTTGCACCATCCATCCACGATCGCATTGAATCTAGCAGCTAGGCCCCATTACATTCTGTGAGCACTTTCCACCAATGGTAACGATTGCCGCCTCAACTGGTGCAATTTTTCCTGACCAGTTTCCCGCGAGCTTTAAAGAATAGATCCGGGACCGGTCAGGTTTTCCTGCCTCAGGTGATTCGATGCCGGTGTCAAACACGATAGCCCGCACTCCAGGCTGATCCTCAATCTCGATGAACTCCCAGGGGGCCGGGCTGGCGGACAGGATATCCGTAGCATTAAGGCATCCACCTGCAACAAGGAACCAGCTTTGCATTCCGCAGGTACCGTTTCCAACCGATACGGCGTAGGCAAAATCTGTGCTGTCAGATGCCTTGTCATAATTTATATCACCTAATGAAATGGCGTACCGATCGCAATTCAGGGAACATGCCACAACACTTGCAGATCCCTCACCGTCTAGTTGGATCACGGCTGTGCATATTCCTGCAAAAAGTGTCAACGAGATAATCAATAGAAAAGCAAGCCATGTCACTTGTTTCGCCAATGAGCGATTACCATCCAAAAAGGAAGCCCTACATCCACACCGGCACCCATTGTGATGTCCCAGCGATTCGATCAGCCCATATCCAAACATAAGTATCCACCATGCTGCATACACCAAAAATCATAGATCTAACTAGCCCTACGATAAGGTAACTAGCATCTTATGATTTAATAATCTTTTGTAGAGTCAAGTTTTGAATTTTTAGACCCATCAAAGTTACAAGGTAAAGAAGAATAAACATTTGTAAAGATATCGTCTTCAATCCAGCCCACCGAGCCCCCTCGGCGAAGCTATAAATAACTCCCAAGTAGTTAACCTTTAAAATGAGCCGCCAGGGATTTAATCAAGTAAATGCAACGAAATGGATAGCGAGGGCACTCGATCATGCTCACTGAAATCCTGATCATTTTTCTCCTGTTCCTGGCCAGCGGTGCCTTTTCCATGACCGAGATGGCCGTGGTCTCCTCCAGCAAGGCCCGGCTCAGGGTCCTTGCAGAAGAAGGCCATGCAGGTGCAAAGGCAGCCCTGGAACTGGCTGAAAATCCCAACCGCCTACTCTCCACAGTGCAGACCGGCATAACTCTCATCACTACCTTGACGGGGGCCTATGGAGGCGCAACTATTGCGGATGAGCTGGCTCTTAACATCAGCTCCATTCCGGCCCTAACCCCATACAGCGGCGGCCTGGCCTTGGTCTCTGTCGTCCTAATGATCACCTTCTTCAACCTGGTCATTGGAGAACTTGTCCCCAAGAGAATCGCGCTGAGCAATCCGGAGCGCTTCGCCTCTCTAGCTGCTGCTCCCTTGGCTACCTTCTCCCGTCTTGTCTCTCCCGTGATTGTCCTGCTCAGTGCCTCCACCGATCTGGTGCTGAGGGCGCTGGGGGTGAAGGCCTACACCGAGCCTGCTGTGACCGAGGAAGAGATACGCATCCTGATCGACCAGGGAACTACGGCAGGCGTGTTCGAGGAGGAGGAGCAGGACATCATGGAGAGGGTCTTCTCCCTGGGAGACAGAAGGGTAAACTCCATCATGACCCCCAGAGGTGAGATCGTGTGGCTGGACATCGATGAATCAGCAGCAGAGATATCCCGAAAGATAGCAGGCGGTGCATACTCCATGTTTCCGGTCTGCAGCAAGAAGCTGGACAATGTCCTGGGAGTAGTCCAGTCCAAGGATCTGCTGAGCTGCAACCTGGCCGACCAAAAGGTTAACCTCAAGACATCTCTCCTGCCGCCCCTCTTTGTTCCGGAGAGCATGAGGGCCCTAAAGGTGCTGGAGAGGTTCAAGCAGACGGGAATTCATCTGGCCATAGTTTTAGATGAATATGCATCGGTGCAGGGAATAGTTACCCTGGTAGATCTCCTGGAAGGACTGGTAGGAGACATACCGCACATCGATGATCTGGCTGAGCTGCAAGTAGTGAAGAGGGAAGACGGCTCCTGGCTGGTGGATGGCGCTCTGCCGGTGGATGACTTCAGAGAGACGATCGACCCGGAAGGGCTGCCCGAGGAAGAGGATTATCAATACATAACCTTAGGCGGATTTGTGATGGCGCATTTGGAGAAGATACCTACCGCAGGAGATCACTTCGAGTGGGGTGGCTACCGCTTTGAGGTTGTAGACATGGATGAGCGCAGAGTGGACAAGATCCTGGTAACGCCCATGGGGAAACATGATCGGAAAAATGAGATTTAGATGCAATTCATGACAGGAAAAAACACTGATATAGAAACCGTCCGACCAGCAGAAATCATAGACTTCATTCCAGATGCCATCCTGGCCATAGACCTGAATGGCATCGTGATCGCCTGGAATAAAGCCATGGAAGAGCTGACTGGAACCCTGGCCACCGATATTCTGGGCAAAGGCAATTATGAGTATGCTCTGCCGATCTATGGGATCAGGCGACCCACTTTAGCAGATCTGGTCTTAAAACCCGATGCAATCAATGAAGCAAAATATTCGAATCTTCGGAGGGACGGCAATAGCATTAGCGGCGAAGCATATATCGCCACCATAAGAAAGGGTGGCTCTTATATCTGGGGTAAAGCCGCACCTCTTTATAACTCCTCAGGAAATGTCATAGGGGTGATCGAATCCATACGCGACATCACCGAGCGCAAGTTTGCAGAGAAAGATCTCAGAAGAAGCCGGGAAAAATATCATAATATCTTTGAAAACTCTATACTTGGTTTATATCAGAGCATACCTGATGGCAGATACCTGAGCGTAAATCCCGCCTTTGCGCGGCTCTTTGGATATAGCTGCCCGGAAGAGATGATAGCTTGCGTTACTGACATCGGTCAGCAGCTCTATTTTAATCCAAAGGATAGACAGCGAGCAATAAATCAACTCATTGAAAAGGGCTTCCTGGAAGGATTCGAACTTGAAGTGCAACGAAGAGATGGCACGAAGTTCTGGGTCTCCATGAACACCAAGATAGTGCAAGATGAGAATGGATTGCACTATGACGGAACTGTAGAAGATATTACCAAGCGCAAACGAGCAGAAGATATGCTTCGAGCGTCCAAGGAAGTCGCAGAGACCGCGACAAAATCCAAGTCGGATTTCCTGGCGAACATGAGCCATGAAATTCGCACGCCTATGAATGCTGTGATAGGCATGACCGGCCTGCTAATGGACGAGGAGCTTACGATCGAGCAGAAAGAATACGTAGAAACCATACGTAGCAGTGGAGAAGCTCTGCTCGACATTATAAACGATATTCTTGATATTTCTAAGATCGAGGGGGGAATGATGGATCTGGAGCATCAGCCCTTCAGCCTGCAAAGGTGCATTGAGGAATCCATTGATCTAGGAGCTGAAAACGCAACTAGGAAAGGCCTTAGGATGGAATATAGAATCGAGCAAGATATTCCGGTTGTGGTTTTGGGTGACCATGCCAGGCTTCGCCAAATCTTGGTTAACTTGATAGGTAACGCGGTCAAATTTACCGAAAAGGGCTGCATATCAATCGTTGTTTCTGGAAGAATGATAGATGGTGACAGCAATGAGATTCATTTTGCCGTTAAAGATACTGGTATTGGAATTCCTGAGGATAAAGCTGACCGCTTATTTCAGCTCTTCAGTCAGGTTGATGCCTCAACGGCACGCAGGTACGGAGGCACGGGCCTAGGCCTGGCCATAAGCAAGAAGCTTGTCGAGATGATGAACGGACAAATCTGGGTTGAAAGCCAGACAGGAATGGGTTCGACATTTCATTTTACAATAAAGGTGCATCCGACACTAAGTGCTCCGATTGACACAGGCAAGAGCGCCTTTTGTACCAAGGCCGTTTCTCATGGAGACCACGATCAACCCTTGCGCATACTGCTGGCTGAAGACAATATGATTAATCAAAGAGTTGCACTGCGCATGCTTGCTAAGCTGGGGCTAAGAGGGGATGTGGCCTGCAATGGCCATGAAGTCCTGCAGGCCCTGGAACGCCAGAGCTATGACGTAGTATTGATGGATGTGCAGATGCCGGAGATGGATGGTCTGGAGACTACAAAGGCTATTCGCCAGAGGTGGTCAGACGGCCCCAAGATCATTGCTATGACGGCGGCTGCTTTTAAGAGCGACAGAGAGATGTGTTTAGAGGCGGGCATGGACGACTACATCAGAAAACCGGTCAGAATAGAAGAGCTGGCAAAGGCGCTGAGATTACACCAAGATAGTTCGTTATGAGAAAGTTAAGCGAGAACGATATAAAATGAGAGGCGTTTTAATTCTTTCCGGGGGGGTGGATTCGACCACATTGCTCTACAAGATGCAGTCTGACGGCTATGAGGTGGCGGCTCTCACCTTCAACTACGCCCAGAGGCACAAAAAAGAGATAGCCTCTGCAAAAGCGATTGCAAAAAGGCTGGACATCACGCATCACATCGTCGATCTCAGCTCTCTCGCATGCCTTTTGGGCGACAGCGCCCTGCTGGGAGGAAAGGAAGTGCCTAGCTGCCACTACACAAAAGAGGCCGCCAAAAAAACAATCGTGCCCAATCGCAACATGATCATGCTCTCCGTGGCGGCGGGCTACGCCGAGGCTCACGAGATCCCCGAGGTATTTTACGCGGCTCACAAGAATGATAGCACCATCTATCCCGACTGCCGGCCAGAGTTTGTTCAGGCGCTGCGCCCTGCTATCCGGCTCGCTACCGCCTGGCATCCCGTAGAGCTGCAGGCTCCTTTTGTGGATATGAGCAAGGCGGAGATCGTGAGGATGGGCCTGGATTTGTCGGTGCCCTACGAGCTAACCTGGTCCTGCTACAAGGGAGAAGAACGGCCCTGCCGCACCTGCCCCACCTGCATCGAGAGGGAGGAAGCGTTTGCCCTGAACGGAAGGCAAGATCCGCTGCTGGAAGACGGGAATTGAGTGGCATTTCAGCCCAGCCTGACTCCCAGTTCACGCATCATTTCAAATGTGTCTACGTACTGGACACCGAACGCTCGGCATACATTCGGGATCTTAATTCTTGCCTTTGCCTCAGAATTAAACTGCTCACGCGTGACTACAATACATACATTGGCCAGGGCATATGCCACCAACCATCCATCTGCCACTCTGGCAAATTCGGCCTTGGCTCCAGGTGTAAACTGAGCCTGACCTTGAGACCAGACCATAATCTTACGGTAAGCAGCGATTACATCCTCTTCTTCTGTCGAGGCAAATTGCTCATGAAAGCTCCCGTTGGCCCATTTCGCAAGCTCGTCCTTGCCTCTCTCAAGCTCGAATTTGACGCGGTCAATGCTCAGTACCAGGCTATTATTGGCATGATCAATAAGCATCTGCCAAAAGGACGGTACAATGTCGAAGGCGTAGTAGTGACGTGCTGCCTCGATGAACACATTAGCATCGAGAACGTAGGTTCGAGAGGCGGTCACGTTGCCCCACCATTTAGAAGATAATTCGCATATTGCTCAAAGGTCTTTCCATAGAGCCCCGTTAATTGATATGCATCACGGTAGAGAAGCTTTCCTTCCCTGGCGGCACTTATTACAGCCTCAGCGAAGCGACGACCAATGCGCAAATTCTGTGTGGCGTAGAAGTTTCCGCCTTCCTGGCCCTGAGCAGCGGCACGGCGCTCTTTTTCCTGGTAATCTCGGTAGAAATCTCGAAATTCGCTTTCTGTGATAAGACCCAGATCCAACGCTCGTCGGACAGCAACGAGTTCGCTCACTTTAAAGTGGCGAGCGACAGCCTGGAATCGTTCCGGCTCTTGCCTGACATTTGGCCAAAAATCACATAGCAGGCTCGCCGGGACTAAAAATTCGGCAGCAACGCGGTTACAGGCCCGTTCCGTTTCATTATCCGCAGGCTGAAGTTCTCGCAAGTCAAAGACGGCACTGCTGCCAAACCATATGTGCACCAGTTCATGCGCCAGAGTAAACATTTGCGCGGCTTTGCCATCCGCACCGTTGACGAAAACAAGTGGTGCATACTCATCCACCAAAACAAAACCTCGAAATTCAACGGGATCTAACTTGCGATGTGTATTATTGCCGACGATACCGCTTACTGCCAGGAGAATACCTGCCTCCTCGATCTTGCTTTGCAGATGTCGCAATGCATCCGTCCATCTGGGTTGGTCCGATGCCCATCCTTTGGCCAGGCCTAGCGTCCGCCGCATCTCGTCAGCTTGCTGCTCAGGCTCGATAGTCAGTTGTGCCGAACGGACGAAACCCAATGGTTTGTGGCCTTGTTCGATCTGATATTCACGCATCCAGGTCTGCCGTTGCTCCATCAACTGGACAGTCTCAAGCAGATCGGGACTGGGCAGGCGCAAACGCTCACTAGCAAGGGTACGAAAATGAGGAATGGAAAGCCGCTCTTCGGGTGGTTCGGAAAGAAAGAAATATCCCAGTGGCGTCGAGGTGGCCTTTGCTAGGTCCTCAAGTTGATGTAATGTGGGTTTGCCACTGCCACTCAGCCATTCGGGAAGTTTGGGAAACTTACCTTCAAGGTTTGCCCTCTGGCAAGAGCGCTCCAAAGCCCAGCGAAGTACAGGCTCACTAACGGAGATTCGAGTCATGCTGCATTATCACTTGGGTTCCTCTGCACTCTACTTCCACTCATTCATCCACCATGCATTTTAATAGATATGTAGCCTTACGCTATGAAATAGTTATTCTATGAAACAGCCAAAAGATCTATTTCGAATCCCCTCCAATATCCACGTAAATGCCCGCTTCCTCCCCAGACGCCCCTGCTCCCGATGCCCTGCCCGTCTCCCCCGAAGACGCCGCCCTCCTCTCCCTCTTCGACCCCGTCGTGCGGGACTGGTGGCTTGCCACCTTCCGCTCAGCCGAAGGCCTATTCACCCCGCCCCAGCGCCTGGGCGTGCCCCTCATCCAGCAGGGCAAGAACGTGCTCATCTGCTCGCCCACCGGCTCGGGCAAGACCCTCTCCGCTTTCATCTCCATCATCAACCAGCTCTTCATCATGGCTGCAAAAGGAGAGCTTGCAAACATGGTCTACTGCCTCTACATCTCTCCGCTCAAATCTCTGGCCAATGATATTCACAAAAATCTGGAGCGTCCCCTGCAGGAGATGCAGGCCCTGGCTTTGCAGCGAGGGCTGGAAGTGCAGGAGATCAGGCACGCCATCCGGCACGGAGACGTCTCGGCCCAGGAAAAGGCCCGCATGCTGAAGAAGACACCCCACATCCTCAACACCACACCCGAATCCCTGGCCATCCTTCTCAGCTCTCCCCGCTTTAGGGAGAAGCTCAGTACGGTGCGCTGGGTGATCGTGGACGAGATCCATTCCCTGGCCGCCTCCAAGCGCGGCGTGCACCTCTCCCTCAGCCTGGAACGACTGGAGGAGCTGAAGAGAGAGTTGCAAGGCGAAAGAGGCGGGGTAGGGGAGCTTTTTCAATCTGTCGATCCCGCCTCAGGAAGCTTCGTTCGCATCGGCTGCTCGGCCACTGTGGAACCGCTGCAAGAAGTGGCAAACTTTCTGGCAGGAAACTACCGGCCTGTGCAGGTGGTGGACTGCCGCTTCTCCCGCCGCTTTGACCTGCGCCTGCTCTGCCCGGTGCCCGATCTCGTCCTTGCCGACCAAAAAGAACTGTACGATAGGCTCTACGAGCTCTTGCACCGTCATATCCAGGAGCACCGGAGCACCCTCATCTTCACCAACAGCCGCAATGGAGCGGAGCGAACGCTATTCAACCTCAAGCAGCGCTTCCCTCTGTTTTACAATGCCGAGAACTCTGCCTGCCACCACGGCTCCATGGGCAAGGAGGGAAGGCTGGACACGGAGAGCCGTCTCAAGCAGGGGCTGCTCAAAGCCGTCTGCTCTTCCACCTCTCTGGAGCTTGGCATCGACATGCCCTACATCGATCTCGTCTTGCAGATCGGCTCGCCCAAGTCCGTTGCCGCGCTTTTGCAGCGCTTCGGCAGAGGGGGCCACAGCCTAGACAGAGCCGTAAAAGGCCGGATAATCGTCCTGGACAGAGAGGAGCTGATGGAGTGCGCCGTGATGCTGGAGAGGGCAAAAGAGGGCGAAGTGGACAGAATTCACATTCCCAAAAATGCCCTGGACGCCCTCTGCCAGCACCTTTTGGGCATGGTGCTGGAGAGAGACTGGACTGTGGACGAAGTTTTGCGAGTGGTGAGAAGGTCCTACTGCTACCGGAGCCTAAGCGAAGAGGAGCTGATGAGCGCTGTGCTCTACCTCTGTTCAGCCCACGAAGGCATGCAGGAGAGGCAGATCTACGCCAAGATTCGCTGCGATGCCGGGACGAAAATGATAGGAACGCGAGGCGGCAGCTCCCGCATGATCTACTACACCAACTCGGGCATGATACCGGATCAGTTCACCTGCGATGTGCTCACCCGGGATGGTCACTGGTTAGGAAGGCTGGATGAGAAATACATGGAAAAGCTGGACAAAGGGGACGTATTTTCCATTGGTGGCGGGGCTTATTCCTTCTGCTACCGGCGGGGCGGCAAGATCTACGTTGACGCCGCAGCTGGCCGGCCCAATATCCCCACCTGGTCCTCGGAGAGGCTGCCCTTATCCTTTGACCTGGCCAGGAGCATTTTGTCCTTCAAAAGCGACATGCTCTGGATGATGAAAAGCCAAATGAGGAAGGGCCGGGCGGGACAGGATGATAATGATAATAATAGTAGCGCCGTAGTCCGCTGGCTGCAGAGCCAGTACCCCATCGACGAGAACAGCGCCCGCTCCATCTGCGAGATCTTTCGCCAGCAGATCGGCTTCCTAGGAGAGGATGCGGTTCCCACCAACTGCAGAATAGTGGTGCAGGAGTGCCTCGACCGGGAGACCGGCCGCAGGATCTACTATTTCCTCTCCGGCTACGGCCTGCGCTTTAACGAGGGGCTAGCCCGCATGATGGCCTACCTTCTCTCCCAGCAGCGGATGAGCGACATCTGCATCACCACCTTCGACTCGGGCTTTGTGCTCTCCCTTCCCCTGTCCGGCAAGGTGAATCTGCCGGCCATCATGGGATCCATCCGGGAGGAGAACTGCGAGCAGCTTCTCTTTCGATCCTTGCAGAACACGAGCCTTTTAAAGAGCGTCTTTCGCATCAATGCCACCCGCTCCTTTATGATCCTGAAGAGCTACAAGGGGCGGCAGAAGTCCGCCCGGCACCAGCAGTTTGACGCAGACATGCTCATCGGCTTTGCCGGCAAGCTGGATGAGTTCGCCGTGCTGCGGGAGAGCTTTCGGGAGATAATCGAGGACAGGTTTGAGGTGGAGAACATCAAAGAGGTGCTGCGGGGCCTGGCCTGTGGCGAGATCGAGTTGGTCATGAAGACGGAGGCGACGCCGTGCCCCATGGCCTTCGGGCTGGCGACGCTGGGGGCCTCTGCCGGGGAGAAGCAGGAGCGTATGAAGGATATGCAGAGGAGTGGTGGTGGGAAGATATGAAATCGAACAGGACCAAGGTTCGCGATATCCTGCGGAAATGTTTTATAGGCTGGTACAACGATACATAGATATTATTAAGACGGAAAAAAGCTAAATAGAATCAGCCAAAGGCGTAGCGAGGTGACTGTATGCCAACGAGTAAGAAACAGATGGAGAAGCTGAACAAAGTGAAGAAGGCCAAGGCAGAAGAGCTCTCGAAGCAGGCGGCTTCGGGTAGCGAATCCGCCAAAAAGAAGCTCAAGAAGCTCGAGAAAAAGATCAAGTGAGCCGCCTGGCTTTTCCACCTATTTTTATTTTCTTTTTTAGAGGGCTAATATCACCACTAGTCGCAGATCCCGGGCCAGATCGGCCAGACCTTCTAGGCCGGCAGGCAGATTAAGGTCGGAATGGGGCAACATCAATTTTTGCTATCAAGCTCATGGGAAATCAAACTTTTCATGATAACTATGCAGAAAGTATATATGCGATAAATACCTAAATATTATAAGATTAAAAGATTAAAGGGAGGATTCGAAATATGAGCGATTTGGTTGTATTGGCCTTCGACACCGAGACCGGTGCCGGGCAGATGAGAGACAGCCTGTTGAAGCTGCAAAAAGAGCATCTAATAGGATTGGAGGATGCTGCGGTAATTGTTAGAAACAAAGAAGGAAAGGTTAAGGTGAATCAAGAAGTCAACATGGTGGGGGCGGGAGCTATGGGCGGAGCCTTCTGGGGACTTCTGATAGGCTTCTTCTTCTTTGTGCCTATATTCGGATTAGTTCTCGGTGCAGCAACAGGAGCCATTGCCGGGAAGTTTGCAAATACGGGTATGGACGAACAATTCATCAAAGAAGTCGGAAACACCATTCAACCTGGAAACTCAGCATTGTTCATGCTGGTTAGAGAATCTACTCCAGATAAAGTAATGGACGAGCTGAAGAAGTTCAAGAACGTCAAGGTATTGAAGACATCTCTCTCCAAGGAGCAGGAAGAGCATCTCAGGGAAGCTTTTGCCGGCCAGGATGTAAAAGTTACGCTTTAGAATCCGTCAAACAGGCGCACCCCGGCAGCTCTGCTGCGGGGCATCAAAGGCGCCATCGCATGAACGCAAAACCATGTTACGCTGATTCCAAACCACCATGCAGATGGCAGAGAAAAATGTACTTCAGAATTACATAATGTTGTAACGGGATTTGGGACGATAAGTGGTAATAAAAAGATGACCTTAAATAGAAAAAAGCGTATTAGTTACCATTCTATTGTTCTGGATGAGTGGGTTATGAAAATCAATCGGACCATATTGCCATTGGCAGTAATTGCTATCATCTGCCTGTATCCCGGCACAGCTTCGGACCCGTCATTTCCTGCATCGGATCAGGAAGCAAGCTGGTATGCTTACGAGAATCCCGAAGACGCAGCCCGGCTGGTGGAGAATGGATCGATAAGCGCTCTGCCGGATAAAAGCAGCCTTTTAATAGTCGATTCCAAGGGCAAACAGTCGCGCACCTCTTTGGATATCCCTACCGGCGGTTGGGCACAACTTCGGCTAATGCCGGAGGCAAGCGGAGAGATGCAGCTCTTCTGCCTCTACCCCACCGGCTCTGTTGCCACAATCCTCAATACTTCCGTGCAAAAGAGCAAGAGCTACACGGCATGGTACCAGGCCGGCCTGGAAGGCGATTATGAGCTGTGGTTTACAGTAGATAAAGCGGCGCCTAAGAGCAATTCCGTAAAATTCCTTGTCCAGGAATCAGAGGTTGCGGATGAAAGCGCGCCCATGGTTGGCGCGGGAAGCATTGGGGGCGGTGGAGGCAGAGCCTCAAAAGCCATTGGCAGCGCGCCGCTCATGTCCTACAGCATGGCCTCTCCTGCGGCTGCACCTAGCCCCATAGCGTCTGGCGCGGGCCGCCCCAGCATCGGTTTTTCGGCGGGCGGCGCCAAGGACATCAGCAACTTCCGGGAGAACATTTTGCAGGACTATTTGCCCCTGCCAAGCGATGTGACCTACGAAGGCCTGTTTTATGATTACTACTTTGATACGGGCGCGGCCCTGGAATGCAAGAAGCTCTTCTGCCCTTCCTACAGCTACGCCGTTTCTAAAGATCCCATATCAATGCAGCCGCAATACTATCTCTCCGTGGGCCTGAACTCCGGAATGACCAATTTCCAGAGAAAGAAGCTGAACCTGGTGGTGGTGCTGGATTTCTCCGGTTCCATGGGCAGCCCCTTCGATGAATACTACTACGATCGCTTCGGCAATAAGGTAGAGCAGAAAGGGGACGAATCCAGCATGAGCAAGACCAAGATGCAGATTGCCGATGAGTCGGTGGTAGCACTCCTGGGCCAGCTCAAGCCGGAGGATCGCTTCGGGCTGGTAATATTCAGCGACGATGCCTTCCTGGTCGATCCGCTCACAAGCTTTGCTGATAAAGACCCGGAGAGGCTGAAGAGCCGCATCCTCAAGATCAAGGAAACATACGGAACCAACATGGAGGCAGGAATGGAAGAAGGGACGGCTCTCTTTGATCGATTCCTGCAAGCCGACAAATCAGAGTACGAGAACAGGATAATCTTTTTGACCGATGCCATGCCCAACATGGGGGAGACCGGCGACCTCCCGCTCTACCAAATGCTGGAGGATAATGCCGATCAGGGAATTTACACCACATTCATCGGTATCGGCGTGGACTTCAACACGGCGCTGGTAGAGGGCATCACCAAGATCAAGGGGGCCAACTACTACTCAGTCCACTCTGCAAGCGAGTTCCAGACGCGCATGAACGATGAATTCGATTTCATGGTCACGCCGCTGGTCTTTGATCTGCGCCTCAAGCTGGATGCGCCGGGCTACGAGATTGAGAAAGTCTACGGCTCTCCTGAGGCGGACCAGGCCACGGGCGAGCTGATGAAGGTCAATACCTTATTCCCCTCCAAGGCCGAGGACGGCCAGGTTAAGGGCGGAGTGATCCTGGTGAAGCTGAAGAAGCTCTCCAATCAGGGGAACATGCGGCTTACCGTCAGCTACGAGGATAGAAATGGAGTGCAGGATAGCGATGAAGCCGAAGTGGATATGGCAGAGGAAAATGCTGATTTCTACCAGAACAGCGGCATAAGAAAAGCTGTGCTTCTCTCTCGCTATGCGGATCTGCTCAAGAACTGGATGATCGATGAAAGGAAGGCGGCAGATAAGGGCTGGAAGATTGTGCCGTCCGTGACACTCGCCAATGGAATTGTCATCCCGATAGAGCTCGGGGAGTGGGAGCGGCAGTCTCTGCCTTTAGTCGTCTCAGAGCCATATCCAGAGTTGTTTGGTCAGTTCCGGGAATACTTGCAGAGTGAGGCTCAAGTTTTGGGCGACGGCACACTGGAGCAGGAAGAGGCGATACTAAAGAAGCTGGAGGGCTTTGCTGGACCGACTATCAAAGGAGAGCGAAGGTGAAAAAGCGAGGACAAAAAAAAGAAACGGCTCCAGGATGATTCAGGAGCCGTTTCTTTTTTGGTTTCTTTTTTTGTTTTTTTGTCGGCTTTGCTACTTCATCAACACTTCTTGCAGCGGCCTTCTTGGCGAATGCTCCGTGGCCGGTTTGGCATACCCCAGCCGGAAGGCCTGCTGCACCTGCATCATACCTGACTTCGCAGGCAAGAGATCGATCAGATTTGCCTTTGTCTCTGCCACCTCCAGTGCCTGGCTCATGGGATGCAGGCTGACGCCCAGAGCCGTGGCAGTGAGCCAGAAACGCTCCAGAACCCTTCCCGCCTTGAGGGATGAGATGCTATCGTTTTTTGTTGTGCTGAGGAAGCCTAGATAGGGCGTGCTGTTGATCAACTCGGCGTCCTTTTTAGATTGCTCTGGTCCCACATCTAAAAAGACAACCGCTAGCTGAGCCATCTTGGCCTGCACGCCCGTGGGCCCCATGACGCCCTGGCCCAGCCAGTGGCCCAGCTCGCTCTTAAAGTTGGCATCGGAATACTGAATGCCGTTTGCCTGGACTACGAGATCTTGGAAGCCTTTCTTTATGGCAGAATCGCTAGTTATGAAAATACTGACATCCTCATCAGAACTGAGGCTCTTGATAGTTTTCAGATCGGACTCGGAGATAGCCCGCGGCTCGTAAGGATTGCGGTTGGTCTGGCGAGAAAGGATGGCCGAGAAGAGCCGAGTATCTCTGGAAGGATTGGAGGGATTGGCAGCCGGCTGCAATACTACTTTAGCCACAAGATCCTCATCTCCGGGGAAGTAGGCAACGCTAGAGTTGTAACCAAAGTGGTCCGCCGCTACAATCAGATTTTCCAGGGCACAGCCCAAACTTATGTACAGCTCTCTTTGATCTCTGTCCGCAACCTGCAGCCGTCTTGATCTATCGGCAAAGACCAGGATACTATCATTGGTGACGTTAAACTTCCAGGGCTGGCTGTTGTGGCTGGAGGGCGCGAGGACTGCATAATTGAGCAGGAAGGTAAGCTTCTCCTCTCTGCTATCATTTGCGGGAAAGTCGCTCTCTTTGATATTCCAGGCATCCAAGGAAGCCTCGGGCTGCATTAAAACCCCTGCCAGCACCATTCCTACAATCAAGAATATGCTTATCACTACAACTTTAGTCGTCGATACTGCCATGATCTGCTGCCTCGCGTATGCTTTTGATACGGATGTTGTCCTATTTAAAATCAAGCAAATTCTTTTTTTGGCAAGGTTTATTTGTGATCAATTCCTATAAGATCACAAGATTAGGAGGATTAAAATTGTTAAATTTAAAACGTTCGGGATTATCTCTTGTTAAATGGAGTCTATTGACTGCCACTCTTCTGCTGCTTGGCACTTCCATAACAACCTGTGCACCCATTAATCCTACGGAAGAGACCGTTGAGCTTCAGATTGTGGCCCTAAACGATTTTCACGGCCAGATTGAGCCGCCCTCCGGCAGCCAAACTCTATACTACAACACCACCAATTATCCCTTTAAGGCAGAGGTTGGGGGAGCGTCTTACCTGGCCACCCAGATTAAGGCACTAAAAGCCACCAATCCCAATACAGTCATTGTATCGGCAGGGGACTGCATTGGCGCAAGCCCTCTGGTTTCGGCTTTTTTTCACGACGAGCCCACCATAGAGGCATTGAGCGAGATCGGTCTGGAGTATTCCGCAGTGGGCAACCACGAATTCGATAAAGGCGTGCCGGAGCTGCAGCGTATGCAGTACGGCTGCTGCCACCAGGTCGATGGCTGCCAGGATAAAGATCGTTTTGTGGGTGCTGGATACTATTACCTTACGGCAAACGTGGTCAATAGTGCTAACAGCAATAACACTAGTATCGATATCACTAACAATACGCTCTTTCCGCCCTACATGATACGGGAAATCGAGGGAATCCCCGTAGCCTTCATTGGCGTATCCTTGAAAGATACTCCTGCAATTGTTGCGCCGTCCAATGTTCGCGGCCTGACGTTCCTGGATGAGGCAGATTCGATCAATACTGTTGTAGGGGAGCTGAAGAAAAAGGGCATAAAGACAATAATCGTCCTGATTCATGATGGAGGCCAACAGGAGGGACTGCCCAGCGAAAGCCGGAATTTCTCAGGATCCATCATTGATGTTGTCAAACGCTGCGATAAAGAGGTGGATGTATTCGTCACTGGACACACTCATCAGTACTATGTATCCACCGTTGACGGACGCATCGTGACCCAGGCCGACTATCAAGGCAAGTTCCTCACCGATATAGATCTCGTCATCAGCAAAGAAACAGGAGATGTTCTTTTGGCCAAGGCCAAGAATGTAGCCGTCACCCGCGACGTACCCAAAGATGCAGATGTTTCAGAAATAGTAGAAAAGTACTCCACATTGGCAAAGCCCCTGACACAGAAGGTAATCGGATCGATAACCGCTGATATTTCCACAGCGCCGGGCAATTCCGGTGAATCGGCTTTGGGTGATGTCATCGCCGACACACAGCTCTACTCTGCCCGCCAGGAGGGCGCAGTAGTCGCATTCATGAATCAGGGGGGAATACGCACCGATCTAATTTACAAAGCGAGCCAGAGCGAGGGGCCGGGCAATGTGACTTACGGTGAGGCTTTCAGCGTGCAGCCATTTGGTAATAGCATATTTGCCGTGAATCTGACGGGCAGCCAGATCGATGAGCTGCTGGAGGGGCAGTTTGACAATCCAAGTCCTGGGATAAATAAAATCATCCAGGTCTCTCGTGGCTTCAACTACACCTGGAACCAGAGTGCTTCCATCGGCCAGAAGGTCGATATCAACTCCATCAAGATCAACGGAAAAACCATAGATCCAAAGGTATACTATCGCGTTGCTGCCAATGGCTTCCTGGCGGATGGGGGAGACAACTTCACAGTCTTTAGTGCTGGAAAGAATAGGGTATGCGGGGTTAGTGATGTGGATGCCTTTATAGAATACTTCCAGGCTTTCTCGCCAGTCTCGCCCGGGCGGATGGACCGGATTGTGGTTACCGGTTAGCCTGTAAGTCCGGCAAGTCCTGGCAAAAAGATTCCAGGCGGAACGGTTCCGGTGTAATGTACCGGCGCTGCTCTGCCTGGGGCCTTTTCTATTTAGGAATCTGTAAGATCTTTTCATATTCGAGCTGCTCACTGGGAACTGGCCTCATTTCCTCATCTGGATAGCCGAAGGCGATCATGGACAGAACACTCAAATTCTCGGGCAGATCAAGCAGTCGCTTGATGTAATCCTCCGAGGAGAGATTGCTGCTGTGCATTCTCTTTCGAATCTGAATCCAGCAAGAGCCCAGACCGAGGCTGCAGCCTGCGAGTTGCAGGATGATGGCGGCAATGGAGCAGTCTTCCACCCAGACATCCGACTCTCCCTGTGCGGCGCAGACAACCACACCAAGGCTCGCTCCTTTCAGGAAACTTGAGCCGCTCTCTTTGGCTCTGGACAGCTCCGCCAGCGTTGCTCTGTCCGTGACAAAACGGAAACGCCAGGGATTGATGCCGCGAGAGGAGGGGGAGCGCAGCGCGGCCTCCTTTATCAGTTCAATTTTCTCGGGTTCTATCTCCCGGTCCCTGTATCTTCTGATGCTGCGCCTCTCTCTTAAAATGTCGAGCATATTGATCCTCTTTTTGCCGCTCATTTCCTAATTTGACTCCATTCGTCCCTCAAACCGGGTTTGTCGAGTAGCAGGAGACGGGCCGGTTGAATACGGTATTGATGATAATATTGCGCATTGGATTTTTAGCAAAGTTGTTTGTCAGTGTTTTATACTGATTTGTCGCCCCAACCTCGACAGCCTTGGGCCGCTCTGGAGCATAAACTGCCGTGCCGTTTATATTGCCTCGCGGGCTGTAGTCGCAGACCAAAATTTCGTTTCCGCTGGAGTTGGCTTTTGCGCACCCCACCTCAGCCGTTTCCTGCCAGATTATTTGCGTGTAATGGCTGACGGCACCGGGCGATCCTGTGGCGCTGACGGAAGGATACTCTCCATTGATGAAATTCTTTCTTTCTTCGCCCCATTGATCGACCATTTGGGGGAGAGTTCTATGCAGGCTCGTTGTCGCAAGAGCTATATTTTGCCCAAATCCGGACTTGGGACAGTGCTTTTGCTTTCCCTGGGGCAGAAAGTTAGCGGCATTATAATCAGCGCACTCCTGGGCCTGATGAGAGAGGTTCTCGGACCAGTTTAGGGCAGTGACATTTACCTCGGCTCGATATCGATTTTGCGCGGCAAGAATCTCCTGCTTTTCATTGGATTTCAGTTCTGCTTCCACCGTCGCAACCAGCAGGGCCGACAGCATGAATAGAATAATAATATTTTTATGCATTTTACCACCTTATTGAGATTGTCCCATGGACAGGACTATTTTGGTGGGGAGATATGTAAGCAGCGGTTACTATGACGATGATAAATTGCTCTTTATGCTCCTGGCCGCCAGCATTCCTGTCGAAAATGCCGCTTGCAGGTTATAGCCACCAGTATCTCCGTCCACATCCAAAACCTCGCCCACCAGATACAGTCCTTTAACCAGCCGGGACTGCATGGTTTTGGGATCGACCTCCATCGTTTCCACTCCGCCTCTGGTAACCATGGCGGTGTTATAGCCGCAAAGATCGGATACAACCAGAGATAGGCCGGTGAGATTATCAATCAAGCAACTACGCATATCTCGAGTCAATTGAGCCATTTTCAGGTCGGTGGCGATCCCCGAGATCTCCAGCATTCTCTTTATCAGCCGGGGATAGAGTGGCACTGATGACGGCACAAAGCGAGGCAGATCCGCCAGCACAGACAATAAGCTCCTTGCTCCATCCAGTCGCGCCTTATCTACGAGCCATTCTTCCAGAGCCTTTCGTTTACCGTCCGGCACAAAAGAGAGCTTTAAGATGTCTTTTGCTCGAATATACCGGGATAAGTCAAGAATTCCCGGGCCAGAGAGCCCCTCATGGGTAAATAGAATATCGCCACTATGCTCTCTGATTTTTGCATGACGGTAGAGCGAGATCTTCATATCCTGAAACGAGAGCCCGGCCAGATCAGAAAACGGATAATCCGTTATGATAAGCGGGGTTAGAGCCGGCCCAATCTCGGTTATGCGGTGGCCGAGAATGCCGGCAAACCTGTAGCCGTCTCCGCAGGAGCCGGTAGCGGGATAAGAGCATCCACCTGTGGCTATTACCAGCAGCCTGCTGCCATAGCTGCCTCCTATGCAGCCCACTAAAAAGCCATTCTCATTCCTGGTTATAGACTTGACCGCCTGGTTGCACTTGATGACTACCCCCAATTCCCGGCATTGCGTAGTTATGATGTTCAGCACATCCCTAGCTCGCTTAGTCTCTGGAAACATCTTGTCCCCCTTTTCCCGGATCATGCCAAGTCCCTTTTCATTAAAGAAGGAGATGAGATCGATATTTGTAAATCCGAGAAGGGCCGGGCGCAGGAATCTGCCCTGATCTCCATAATGATCAAGAAAGTCCTGAATATCGCCATCGTGGGTTATATTGCATTGGCCGGTGCCTGAGATGAGGAGCTTATGCCCTGGGGAGCTCTTTTTTTCCAGAATCAGGATCTTTTTGCCCTTTTGCATAGAGTTCAGGGCGCAAAAAAGCCCGGATGGGCCGGCTCCGACGATAATCAGATCGTAATGGCAATGGCTATACTCGGGTTTATGCAAAAGCTCATTCACATTGCCTGCTTGCAGCGCATTATCCAGATTGCAGCAACTTTTTTTATGAAGCTTTGCCAAAGGAACCTCTCTACACACGATTATTTCGATCCTGAATTAGGTTAATGGGAATGGCTAATAGGAATCGCTTATATAACTTTGCGTGCTCTATGCAACTGACAAATATGCTAAAGATTACCCCTTATCTTGGAATAATGGTGCTGATAGTATCCATAGGCGGCATATTTTACCCCAAGCTTGGCTACTTCCTCTTGCTGGTCTTTGCCAGCCTGATGATCAGTGCTCCCTTCCGAGGACGCTGGTTTTGCGGTAATCTCTGCCCGCGGGGAAGCTTTGTTGATTTCTGGCTGGCCCCCCTGAGCCGAAAGTTGAAGATTCCGCCAGTATTTCGGAGCATGTGGCTACGAGTCCCCATCTTCATCGCACTCATGGGATTCATGATCTTTCGCATTATACAGACGGAAGGCATAGTGGACAAAATCGGAATGGTTTTTGTTACGCTCTGCATTCTAACCACATCAATTGCCATCCTCTTTGGTGTAATCATAGCCCCTCGAACCTGGTGCTCCTTTTGCCCCATGGGAACGATGCAAAGAGCAGTTGGTGGCAAGAAATACCAGCTAAAAGTGGACACGGAGAAATGCATCGATTGCGGCAAGTGCCAGAAGGTCTGCCCCATGCAGCTTCCTGTAAACGAGATACTGGATAAGCCGGACTGCATTAAATGCGCCAGATGTGTGGAAGCTTGCCCGAAGCATGCATTGAGCTTCTGATGCAAAAAAATGTTCCGATAAGTTAACATATGCCAAAGTGCCATAGAAAGGTGCCATAGAATGATCGGAGGTGAAGGCAAAATGTGTACTGTTGGAGGCGGGCCGGACATAGGGAATATCGAAACTTTGGCCACCAAAGATTACGAATGTCTGGACTGCAAGAATCAGTTTAAGGGAATGGGTAGAAGGCCCATGTGTCCTTCCTGCAAATCCAGGAACGTCAAGGCAGTATAAGGGCCCATGCATATACTCATCAAGGAGGACGAGATAGCTTATCTCGTAGGCCAGAGTGGCACTTTAGCTATAGCCAAGACGAAAGGTAACTTTTTTTATCTGGAGACGGAGTCAGAGGAGATTGTGCTCTTCACTGATCCGGAGGATCTGATGGTGGCTTCTTCCCGAAGCGTAGGCGAGAAGGTTATGCGCGGCCTATGCTGTACTATTTATCAGCTTCGGGAACTGGGCGCACCGCTGATAGTGCTCCCCAAAGGCCACCCGGCATCGCCCCGCTTGAAGACGGTGGTGTCCATCGGCCCCTGCACTCGTTTGAGCTGCAAGATAGAGCAGGGAACGCATCCCGAGCAGGATGTGCTCTGTGGATCAGAGGAGTTTCACGAAGCCCAGGTGCTGGCGAAGCCCAGGGGCGCAGAGATATTGGGCATAGCTTCAAAAGAATGCAATATAATTGTGCAAAAGCTGTAAGAGATGATTATTATGGCACAGATCAAAGAAGACAGCCTGGTCAGGTACAAGGGCACGGGCACCATAGGCACGGTCAAGGTGCTGAAGGTAGAAGACGACGGAGAAACGTGGGCCTATTTAGACAGCACCGGCCTTTACTACCGCCTGGATACCCTGGAGCTGATCGAAAAGCCACCGGAGAGAAAAGATCTGGAGGGCATGACCATTGAGCAGATCCAGGATCGGTTCAAGCAGACGCAAGATATGATGGATGCGGTTAAGATGCAGGATGATAACCTGGAGACGGGCGGATAAAGTAGAGACGCAATTAGAGACGCAATCAAAACCGATTTTTTATAATGGCCGTAAGTTCACGGAAAAAGACGGCTGCGGTGGCGGTATCTCCCAGGCCGACGGTAATCTTTGGCTTTTTTGCCAGGAGAGACGGCATCAAAGATATGATTGTCTCTCCAGTTTGAAGGAATGCACCCCTCCCGAATGCCGTGGCCCCATTGCGGCAAAACTCCTCTTTGGCCTCAAGCCCCACGAGATTTTCCACTTCGGGTGGCTCTCCGGTTACATAGCCCGTGGCAGCCAGAGCCGCTGCGGCACCAACGCCGCTTTGGAGGGCAGAGAGCTCTTCAACGGCTGTAATCCTTCCCACCAGCATGACGCTCAGAATGTAGTCTCGGGTATGAACCGCCACCCTGAAAAGCCCCAGGCTTTTACGCAGACGATTCGCCGCCTGCATGGTCTCCTGCCACCGGCCGGGCAATGATCCTGGCGATAAGCCTTCTGCAGCCGCCAGCTCGTCCTCATTCAGGCCCAGGCTGTCCACGGGAATTTCCGGCAGAAGCAAAAGAAGAGACTGCATAATCTCAGGGCTCTGGAAGCTGCCCATCTCGGCGTGAATGAATATATGCGGATTTTTATCCATCCAGGATTTGATCTGGGCGATTTTCTGCAAGAAGATCTCACGATACTCTTTAAAAGGTGCCAGGTGAAAGCCGGAAAGCAGAGCGCCATCGATTTTCTGGATATTTTCCAGGCAATAGGAATCGAAATGTTTGCTGGAGAGGAGCCTGGTATTCACCGGATCGTAAGTGGCAATAAAACGATTATCGCTGGGCGCAATTATTCTGCTCTGGCCGCTGGCTACCAGGTCTCCCTTTTTGAATTGAAAGACGAAATGCACCATTTCTTGATCCGCTTGGGGCCATTCTGCCGCCTGGCCCGGCTCTTCTGCTACGAAAACGGGCACGCGCACTCCGGCATGCAGCATACCGGCCAGTTTTGCACCTAGCGCGGGAGCATTGAGAACCGGCCGGGCTCCCAGTTCAGCCAGGACATTGGCCATGATCCCGGCATTTCCGCCCAGGCGAAATTGCCAGGAGAAGGACTGCTCTATCTGCATGGCCGTCGCCTGGCTCTCGATTAGGATTTCTGCCCCCGATCCCTGCTGCATGCAGAATAACAGGCAGGATAGGAGGTCATCGCGGCTGCCTATCGACTCTTTTAGCCCTATTTTCATATTGGATGGAACAAGAGCCGAGATCTCCTCGCCCCGTATATTGCAGACAGCATCGACGTTTACAGGATAGGCGCAAATGATATTCATAGTAGTCCCACTGGCAGGCCTGAAGCAGGGTTCATTTTATCTTATCCACCTCGTTATATCTTAAATGCTCATATATTTATTCCCGCTCTGACAGGATCGGAGCGCAAAATTTATATTCGACTTGTGTCGTACTACGTTGAATGCCGTAAGACCACCGGCAGCAGAGGTAGAGGAGTGGGGGCTTCTCACCCTTATCACTAGTTGAAGGAAGATGCGGCCCCAATTCCGGGCCGACATTTTTCCGTCAATTGCTTATGTGAAGACATAACATAGCACACATTTCTTATACTTGCGCCACCATTTCCTCGATTCATGATTGCGTCAGTCGAGCGCTCTTCTCTCTTTGGTGAGGTATATGCCCCGCCCTCTAAAAGCTACACACACCGCGCCATCCTCATAACTTCCCTGGGACCTGGCGGAACCGTAAAGCGGCCCCTCCTCTCTACAGACACCCGAGCGACAGTTGCCGCCAGCGAGGCCTTTGGAGCCAGGATCTCACTTAACGACGAAGTGTTAATCACCGGCGTCTCCGACCGGCCCCAGACTCCAGAGGATATCATCAACGTCCTAAACTCGGGCACCACGCTCCGCTTCTGCTCGGCGGTGGCGGCTCTCACCGACGGTGCGGTTCTCACGGGCGACGCCTCCATTCGCACCCGGCCCAACGGCCCGCTCCTCAGCACGCTCTCGGAGCTTGGTGCCCAGGCCTTCTCCATCCGCAACAACGGCAAGGCCCCACTGGTGATCAAGGGAAAGATGCGGGGCGGAACGGCCCACCTGAACGGGGGCGTCAGCTCCCAGTTCCTCTCGGCGCTGCTCATCGCTGCCCCTCTGGCGGAAGAGGACACGAGGATAATAATCGAGGGCGAGCTAAAGAGCCGCCCCTACGCCGAGATCACCCTGGACATGCTGGCCGACGCAGGCGTGCGGGTGCAGGCGGAGCGGCAGGAATTCTTTGTGCCGGGTGGGCAGAGCTTTGGCCTGAAGAGCTACACCATTCCCGGAGACTTCTCCTCTGCCTCTTACCCGCTGGCAGCAGCAGCGGTCAGCGGCAGCGAGGTCACTGTCAAGGGCGTCCTCCCCTCACGGCAGGGCGACTCGGCAATCATCGACATCCTGGGCCGCATGGGTGCCAAGGTCTCCTGGGATAAGGAAAAAGGGGACCTCCACATCAAGGGCGGCGATCTACAGGGTGTCGAGGTAGACGCCAGCCGTACTCCCGATCTGGTGCCCACCATCGCCGTGCTGGGCGCGCTGGCCGAAGGAAATACGACAGTCTTCAATGCAGAGCATGTACGCCACAAGGAGACGGACCGGCTGCACGCTATGGCCGTGGAGCTTTCTAAAATGGGCGCCGACATCCAGGAGCGTCCGGACGGGCTGGAGATCACGGGCGGAAAGCTGCACGGAGCAAAGGTGCACGGCTGGCACGACCACAGGATCGTCATGGCGCTCACGGTGGCGGGATTGGTGGCCGGCGGGACGACGATCGATACGGCGGAAGCGGTGGATGTCTCCTATCCGGGTTTCTTCGGGCAGATGGCGGGTCTGGGGGCGAGAGTGATGGTGGGATGAAAGGAGGTGCTGCAGAAATGTGCCCCTACCACCAAAACCCGGCCCACTACTATTACTCCTACTACTACGAACGAGCTAAGGAGATGAATTAGCCAGCGGGCACCTCTAGTTTTATAAATTGATCAATATTATCCGGTCGGGCCCGGCAAGGCAGTGGCGAGCAAACCTGTGCCGCCGGGTGTCGTGCCACGCCCGGCCCCATGTGCGCACGCATGCGGGCACGAGCGAGCCGCAGGGATATCGGGCAGCGAGAGCAGCGGGCTTTGGCAGTAGTGACAGGATAAGGCTAACTTCCTCATATCTCGAAAATTCTCTTCAACTTTTGATTGACTTCGTCTCTCAGATCACCATCGATATTTCCTATCTCGCCTTCTGCCAGGTCTTTGCGAACGGTTGAGATTTTGGTCAGCTTTAGGACGGATGAAACCTTCAATCCAGTTTTATAAAATTCTGGATCTTCAGCACTGATACGAATATCCCATTCAGGGAATACATTGAGTATTTTCGATGTAATAGCTGCCACAATCAAATCCTGCCTTCCTTCAAATATGACCAGCGCTGGCCGCAGCTTTGCAGCAGTCAAATCTGTGTAAGGGACAGGTATCAGGATGACCTTTCCCTTCATTTGTATCTTACCTTTAGGTCTGCAATGCTATAGAGATCCGGTTCATCTTCATATAGCTCCAAGATCGATTCCTCAGATAGTTTCATGAGTTCCTCGGTCATGCTCTCGTCAAGCACGTCATCAATCCTTCTGGAGATATCAATGAGCATTTGCTTCATCTCCACTACCTCAGCCTCAATATCCATATTTTCACTATTGGCAATGAACGATAAATATCTTTGTGCTCAGCATTAATCATTATTCGCACCACTACTTTTCCGCGGACAGTGTCGCATCCACCACCTGGGCCCACCCGTCACTCCCGGCTGTGGCCGGCCACCACGACCACGCCAAAGCCTCGGATCGGCAGACCTGCCCCATGAGCGCAGGCATGCGGGCACGAGCGAGCCTTGGTGATATCGGGCAGCGAGAGCAGCGGGCTTTGGCAGGGGTATGAAGGCATGAGGCAGGTCGGGCCTGAGGTAAGAGCGGCACCATGCGTCGGGCATGTTCCACAGAGGCGAATACACGGTGGGCCCTTTAGATGAATAATCCGAAAAAGCTTGTCAAGAGCCAGGCATTTGCCGGGCTCTAATGTGTTTACGAGGTGGCTGTCTCAGCCTTGGATGCAGCCGCTTGGGTCGTATTATCCGTAGATACTGTGATATTGGCGTTGCTGTTGCTTTGGTCGCAGGTAAGGCACTCCCCAGATTCATTGGTAGCCGGCAATTCCGATACATTGCGCACTCCTGCCTTTGTCATATCAACGAGCTGATTCGTAGTGACAAAGCTGGCCTTCTTGGACGTTGCGTAATCGATGAACCTCTTCAGAGCGTCAAAATAGTCTCCGGATCCGGATACCGTTGTGGTCAAGCTGATTACCATTGGTTCATCCTTGCCCTGGATCTCATCAAACTTGCCTGCCAGTGCATCATACCATTCGGATGCACCAAGCTCTGAATCACTAAAGTAGCTATCCTGGAGAACCACTTTTTTGCCTGATTGAGTGTATGTGCTCACCGGTACGGCATAGAACTTGTGTCCCTCGACCAGATAAGGCCAGACGGCATTCTCGTGTCCGGGAGCGTAGAGGACACCGGCCTGGAAACCGGCATTGTACTTGATCAAAAGATCATCGAGTGCCTTGTAGGTATCTTTGTTTTGGGCGAATGACTGGGGCATAAATCCATTGACTGCGATCTCGTTTTTACCGCAGATCTTGCATGCTTCTACGTATCTCTTGGAGGTCTCCAGTATTGCTTTCTGCCCGGCAAAAGATTCGGTGGCAAGCTTCTCATCAGTGTTATTCCCTGACATGGCTAATTCAAATTCAGAGGAAAAACCTATTTGGGTGAGGATCAACCTCGATGGGGTGTTTATAAATTCCTGCGTTGAGAAAACGGTAGCAATAAGATTTCTTCCGTTAATTTCGTTATATAAATTCAGCAAACTCGATCCGGAAACATTCTCGTGGCCTTGTACTGTAGATGCAGGCGCATCAGTGACGATCATTAGATTGATTATTGACGGTTTACCTTCTGTTTGTGACGCTCCTAATATCGAGGTCATCAAAAAACATGCTAACATGCTCCAATAAATAATAGATCTCATTTTGTATCCTCCATTTTAGCCGCTAAGTTCCAAACGGATGTTAAATCCTAAATATAAGCAATGCTGATTTCATCCTGCTTAATAAAATCTCCGCCTAATAAGCTCCAGTTCATGATCACTTCTATGTATGAAAACCTGGTGCCTGGCGAAGTGCCCGCATCTAGCGGTTAAGGTGTCATTCGTCCATTTCAGTCACGCCGGCATTCGCGACGCTCCTGGAAGATACACACCACGCGAAGGCAATTGGTGCGTTCCCCGCGGACTACTTCATCTTTGACGCCGGTGTACCCGATAGTGAGGCCGTTCCTGACGGGTAACTACCTGGAGCCGTTTGGCAGTAAGTCGCTGTTTTCGGAGGATATGCACAGCTTGCGGGCTATTTTCTTGTAGGAACCATTGTCAATTATTATGATATATGATCTACGTTTTTGAAGAAAATAGCATTAGATATATATTAATATGACGTTTGGTATAAACGTCATATAATTACCTATTTGGATATTTACGATAATTATGATTACGTCTTCTTTCAACTGCAATATACAATTAAATCCGCCTAAGTATTATTATGTAATAAATATTATATAATTTTAAATAGAATATATATCAATAACACTATTAATAGTATGTATTTTAAGTACTATCGCAAATAACTATCTTAAAAAATCAAAATAACAAAAACTTTTTAAATAAAATGTTGCTGATTATCAATTCGTTACCTTTATCTGCTAAGAAAAAAATACGCTATAATCTAAGTAGGTGAAATCCAGAGGAATTAAATAGCAAAATAATGAGAATTTAATTGCCTATGGATGGGAGGATATATGACAAAAGCAAGATTGCCAATAGCTATTGCTATATTGATAGCAGTTTTTAGTATCGCGCCCGCATTTGGGGATTGCACTGTGTTAGAGGTTCTTCCGGGTGAGCATGTCGTGCTTTCGGCCACTCCAAACCAAGTCGCTAACTACAATTACGATTGGACGGGCTGGACCTTTATGGAGAATGGGGCGGCTGTTCCAAGAGTTGGTGGCGTAATAAATACTCCAACTCTGACGTTTGATGCTCCCACCCAAACAGGAGATTATACTGTGACCCTTTTTGTAGGTAGTAAATCTGCTGGATCGTGTACTGACACGGATTGCTATACAATACGTGTTGTTGATAACGGCTGTCCTGTCTTTGGTACTTACTGTATAACCTCGACTCCTTTGCCTACATGGGAGTGGACAGGAATAAGGCACACTTCATACAATTATGCATGGACCGTTAATGCTAATCCTGTTGGAACCAATGCATACCAATACACACCGACTGCATGGGTAGAACCACCCTTCATCATGCCAACCGATGCCGCGCCTATCCAGAAGTCAATAGTGGCGTTAACCATAACACAGATGCCATCGGGGCATACGCTGCCAATAATCTTGAAAACATGTCCTGGCACTATTCAGAATATCGGTATGGTAACCCTGGTCTTTAAGCCCGACGCCGCAATAACGAGCAACGTTGCGAATGCCTAGATAGTGTGAAAAGATAAGGCGTAGCGTCAATAAGATGCTGCGCCTTAATTATTTAATTCAAATTAGTTTAAGGGACCATGTTGGGAACGGGCAAGACGATGGACCATTCATCGGGTTTTATGGTGGTGGGAATCACTTCTTTGTCAACCTAACTCCGTGTTTTTATGTATTATATAAATACTACACATCTTATCACACGATAATGAAACTCAAAAATTCAGTGCGCAGCGAAACACGAGCAATTTGACGAGGATCGCAAGAATTAAATATATATTGGGAGGGACGAGATGTCACGTAAACTTAACTTACTATTATGGCCGAATATAAAAGGTAGCTTGAAGAGATCATGTAGAACTCTATTGCTGGGTGTATTCCTGGCACTAGTCATCAACCTGGCTGCAGTCCCTGTGACCGTAGCTGAGGTGAATGTGCAACTATCCTCATCAGGGACCTGGACCGCAATTAACGGTGGATCCAGCACATATAATACAGGCGTAGGCACCAACGAGGTTCGCTGGGGCAATCCTTATAATGATCAAAATCCCAATCATATCAAGAGTGGTTTGCGGTTTGATGGCCAATCCGCCAGTTTCATTACGGGTGATGAATTCTGTCTGGGAGAGCTTACCCATTTTAATTATCCCATATATGATGCAGCCAGTGGAGCCACTTTGGATATCACGCTGACTTTCACAACACCGGCAATATCTGCTCGTACATTCACTTTCAATTTTGTAATAGACGAGACAAATAATCCAAGTGGAGCATGTGGTAGTGTGGCTTGTAAATATAGTCCGTGCTCCTCGATCCCATGTCCGGACCAGGTATCATGGAACAGCTTTCCCGTGCAGACCTTTACTTATGACAGTAAAACATATACCCTGCAGATAACAGGTATCAAGGATGCATGTCCTTCAGGCAATTTGCTCTCTGCTTTCGTAACCCAGGAAAAGAGGGACAATGTTGCATATATTGTAGGAAAGATAATTCTTACGGAACCCGCCATTCACATAGAGAAGACGACAAACGGAGTAAGTGCCGATACAGGGACCGGTCCTACTATTCTGGCGGGCTGCCCGGTCACATGGACATATACCGTGACCAATGCAGGCAGTTTTGACCTGAGTGATGTTTCGGTGACCGACAACCCGGCCCAAACGATAACTCGAATTAGCGGTGATACAGATGGTGATAGTCAACTGGATAAGACTGAGACATGGATCTACCAGGCCACCGGAACTGCGCAAGCAGGCCAGTATTCAAATACGGCTACAGCACAGGGTAGGCAAAGTACATCATCCCCGTATGTTACTGATACGGACACCAGCCACTACCTCGGCCAGACCTTAACCCTAACCGGTCCTGCATCGCTGACAGTCTGCAACGCAGGCACGGCTCTCTTCTCGGTGAC
>JBAXWY010000033.1:0-30145 GCA_037128175.1 Methanothrix sp. | reverse complement strand
CGGCACGCCCGCCACCCTATTCAATGGCATGAAGCGGCAAACTATGTATATAATCGTTATAGATATTTGTAGTTGGCGGTCGAGAGCCGCCATAGATCAATAACAAGAATGTGGCTCTTCGCTATTTCCAGTCAGCTTGTTAGTTCGTCGCTCTGTGCGTCCTTCTGTGAACTGTAGTGTCTCTGTGGTGGAAACGTCGTTAGCAGCTGGTTATAACCAATGGTTTCGAACTACAACCACCACAGAGACACAGAGCGCACGGAGAACTCACAGAGGACTTTATTAATATATTACTGCTTGATACCGTGGGGAACAAAGATTATCCGATCCTGGGCACAACCAAAGCCGATCCCCTGGCCTGCAAAACATCTTTCCCAAAATACGGCTCTCTCCTCTTATTCGCCTCTTGCAGCAGCTCCATAATCTTCTCGCAGTCGCAGGTACCGATCTCCACCAGATTGTCGCTCCGAAGCAAGCAGGGCTTGATCTTTCCGTCCGAGGTGACGCGCAGACGCGTGCAGTTGGCGCAAAACTCGGTGTTGTCCATGGGCCGCACTACCTCCACCTCTGCTCCATCCAGGAAGTATTTCTTGCGCCGGTGCATCTCCCGCGTGCGCACACGGTCCGCCTGCGCCGCAAGGCGGCGCTCGATGGCATCGATGTCTCCCGAGATACCCATGTGCCGCAGATCCAAGAGCTCAATGAGCTGTAGTATCAGGCCCTTCTCCCTGCAAAAATCAATCAAATCAGGAATCTCGGCCTCGTTCTCCTTCAAGACCACCACATTCAGCTTGATCGGCTCCAGGGCCGCAGCCCTGGCGGCATCAATTCCCGCCAGGACCTTCTCCAGGTCGCCTTCCATGCCACCGGTGATGGACCGGTAGGTCTGGGGCCAGAGCGAGTCCAGGCTCACATTAACCCGGTCCAGCCCCGCTTTCGCTAGTGGCCCGGCCTGCTCGGCCAGGAAAATGCCGTTCGTCGTTAGGGAGATGTCCAGGTCCTGGGGCATCTTTGCTATCAGCCCCGCTAAGCCGCGGCGGAGGAGGGGCTCTCCGCCCGTGAACTTCAGGGAGCGAATGCCAAGATGAGCAGCAGCGTGGGCAACGCTCACCACCATCTCATCCGAGATCTCGCCATTGGGCTTTGCCTCGCCCTCGTGGTGGCAGTAAACGCAATTAAGATTGCAGCGAGGAGTAAGAGCGATCCGAAGACCCGTGACTTTTCGGCCAAAGGAGTCCACCATCATGCCAGGCATTGAAAAACTGCTAGTATTGCTGCTAGTATTAATCAGTACTCGATCAATCAGTACTCAATCTCACCCAGGCTGCGCTTGAGATAGGAAAGTAGCGTCATGCCCACGATCATGCAGATGGCTAGACCCGAGAGCAGCTCTTCCCAGGATTGCCGGTGCGTCGTTAGGCCATAAATTATGCCGCCGGAGAGCATTGTGAGCATCAGGGTTGCGATAAGCGACACCAGCATGGACCACATTATGGAACCCACCTCGTAGCGCTCGAAAAATGATGCGGAAAGGACGAACGATATTGCTGCCAATGTGAGAATTATGGATAACGGCAAGGACGAACCATAGCGGAACAACTGAATCAGTCCCAGGGCAAGAGCGATCATCACCAGCGATAGCAGGCCGGAAGCGAGGAACGCTTTTAGAATGTAATTGTCAAACCTTAGCTCCACACCAGTCCACCACTAGCTTTATAGGACTATATTGAATATAAAGATTGTGTATAGTTATTTTCTCTGTGTCTCTGCGCCTCTGTGGTTTTGTGGAGAAACGATTCTAATCACAAAGTCAATGCACTTCGTTCCCGCTCCCGGCTGACCAGCTGCCGGTCAGGCGTCCCTCCAGTGCCATCTTGCCCAGGTACGCTTCCACATCAGGCGCTAAAGGCGCGGGCCGCGTTCCCGCCAGGGGCGTTCCCGGCAGGGGAGTAAAGCGGTGCGCCCGCACTTTGCCGCCTTTGGCCACTATCCATCTGACTAGGTCAAGGGTCAGGCGCTGATCCGCGTCCGATTCCATTGGTAAGCCAAAGATCAGGTCCACCTGCGGCACAAGTCCATAATCCAGAGCCAGCTCGCAGGCCGTCTCGATTTCAGCACGCCCGTGGCCCCTGCCAATGCTGCGCAAAACGGCCGGGCTGCCGGACTGACCGCCCAGGCCCAGGCTCTTATTGGCGCAGTATTTGACGATCAGCTCTAAAGCCGCAGCCGTGACGAACTCCGGCCGGACCTCGGAAGGGAATGTGCCGAAGTAAATGGGCTTTTTTTGCTCGGCCAGGACTTTGAGCAGGGCCTCGACCTTCTCCAGCCTTGGCCTGCGCCCATCTGAGCCGTAGGCCAGCGAGTTAGGAGAGGTGAAGCGGATATCCTTGTGGCGCCGAGCGTATTGGGCGATGATCGGAATCGATCTGTGACGCATGCAGGTGTCGAAGAGGCGTGGCGTCTGGCAGTAAGTGCAGCCCCAGGGGCATCCGCGCGAGATCTCCAGAGGCGCTAAGATCCTGGCGAAGGGCGGGTAAGAGTCCAAATCCACGGGCGCCCTCTTTTCCGTGAATAAGACCCGTCCCTGGCATTTGTAAGCGATGCCCTTGACGCTGGCTGGATCGCTGCTGTCTTCAATGGCCCGCAGCAATTCCGGCAGCGTCTCTTCTCCTTCACCTATCACTACGAAGTCGAAGTGCTCCAGGACCTCCTCGGGCAGAGCCGAAGGATGAGGGCCGCCTGCAATGTAGACTGCGTCCACCGCAGCGCGGCTAACTTCGCCGTAGATCTCCTCCGCCTGGGCGCTGGCAAAGCTGTAGAGCATGATGCCTTCCTTCGGCTCCCGGGCAATGCCTGCCTCTACCAGTGGCATCAGGGCGGCAATGCTGTAGGAGTTCTTGTTGTTGTAGCGAAACCATGTTTTGATTCGGTTCAAATATCTCTCATTCCTGCCAACTTTCTCCACGGGATCTCAGGATGCGCGATTCTCAAATCATCCGGACGATTCTTCACAGCCTCACCGATTATCTATTTAAACCGCTTGATAAATGACTTGTCGATCCAGCTCTTCAGCGAGTAGATGAGCCGCGTCGGCACGCCGATGCAGGTCTTTCCCACCACGCCCACGGCGCAGTCCGCGCCTAAGGAAATGAGCGCTACCTGGCTGTCCGTACTGGCCCGCACCGAGTACTTCTCGATAGCCGCCCCTTTAATCAGGTTCCTGAAATGATGGGCCAGGTACTTGGCCTGCCGCTCCGCTTCCAGGCCTGTCTTGGTGGCTAGCCGTCCATCGACCTCTATCCAGGCGCAGTCGCCCATGGCAAAGACATTCCCTTGGGCGTTGAGGTGGGGGTCTACCAGTATCCAGCCGTTCTTCTTGGGCAGGTCCAGATCCTGGATGAATGGAGAGGGCTTGACTCCTGCCGTCCAGATGGCCATGTCGCAGTCCAGGCAAGAGCCGTCCGTGAAGCTGATGCAGTCCTCTTTGACCTCAGCCACCTGGGTAGAGGTGAGGATGTTCACGCCCTTCTTGGAGAGCGCCTTTTCCACCAGCACCGATGTCTGAGGGGAGAACTGGGGCAGGACGCGCTCACGCGCCTCGATGATGTAGATGCTGGCGTCCAGGCTTTCTGCCAAAATAGAGGCGGCCTCCACGCCGGTGAGGCCGGAGCCCATGATCATGATGCGCTCAGGATAGTTATCCTCCACGAACCGGCGCGCCTTCTTGGTCTCTTCCAGGGTGTTGATGGAGAAGGTGTTCTCGACGCCCTTGATGCCAAAGTAGTTCTGAGCAGCTCCCGTCGCTACCACCACGTAGTCGAAATCGACACGCGACTTCTCGCAGACGACGGTGTTGTCTTCCAGGTAGAGGGCCTTTTCTCGAATATGTGTGGCTCCTACGCGTTCGCAAAAGGGCTTGAGGGGTGCCGCCAGATCCTGCAGCCTGGCCACTCCGCCCAGGTACTCGGGATAGAGAGCCTGCATCTCCACCTGCTTTTTGGGCTCGATCAATGTGAACTGCAGAGGGCAGGGCGAGGCTACTCTTATCAGCTCTGCACCGGCTATTCCTCCTCCAATGACAGCAACCTTCATGATCTCTTGGACCTCTTTATTTGGCGCATGGTCTTACTAATTCCTTGAATTCAGGTTGAAACAAATCGGTTATAAATGCATCGTGCTCGGCCTGCAAGCTCAGCTCTTTGCAGAGCTCGCCTTGGCCAGGCCAGGCAATTGCAAACAATTTTATAATGGCATATTCATAACCGGCAGTTGAAATGATCACCATTTACTTCGACGGCCTGTGCTATCCCAAGAATCCCGGAGGCGTGGCCGCTTATGGCTACCTTGTATATCGGGACGGCGAGCCGATCTGGCGTGGATTTGGCGGCGTGGGCGAGGGCCGGGGCATGACCAACAATGTGGCCGAGTATGAGGCGTTGATGGCCGCAGCGCAGTGGCTGGTCGATGAGGGGATCGAGGACAGGATCCTCATCAAAGGCGACTCGGAGCTGGTGATCAAGCAGATGAAGGGCCAGTACAAAGTGTCCTCCGCCACCTCCAAGAAGTACGTGCCCGAGATCAAGAGACTTCTGCAGGGAAAGGATGTGAGCTTCTCCTGGGTGCCGCGAGAGGAGAACGAAGAGGCGGACAAGCTCTCCCGGATGGGGTACGAGAGCTATTTGAAGCATAAAAAGAGAAGCTGAATTATAAGACCCTCCCTGATTACATTTTTTGCGAAAACTATATCTACAATTGCCGTAGTTCCCCTCATCCCACAAGTGAGGCTAGACGCGTGAAATGGCATTCAATTCCAACCGATGAGGTCCTATCCAGCCTGAAATCCGGGCAAAAGGGACTTAGCTCCGATGATGCGGCCAAGAGACTCTCCGAGTACGGGCCCAATCAACTGGAAAGCCCCTCCAAACCTTCGCCTTTGAAAATTTTCCTTGGTAAATTTAAAGATTATATGGTTTTAGTGCTGATTTTTGCCGCCATGATCTCTTATATCGCCGGCGAGAGCACCAATGCCTACGTTATTTTGGGAATAGTATTTCTCGTGGCGGTCATTGGATTCTTCCAGGAGTATAAAGCGGAACGGGCCATGGAGGCGCTCCGGGAGATGGTGGCCCCTGAGGCGGACGTCATGCGGGATGGCAAGATGAGCACCATCTGTGCGTCGGACCTTGTTCCTGGCGACATGATCTACCTGGAAGCCGGCGATAAGGTGCCGGCGGATGGCAGAATTATTGAATTGACTGCCCTGCAGGTCATTGAGGCCCCTTTAACCGGAGAATCGCTGCCCATTAAAAAGAGTACAGAACAACTGCCGGAAGAGGCCGCTCTTGCCGACCGAAAGAATATGGTCTTCATGGGAACAATTGTCTCCTACGGCAATTGCAGGACTGTGGTGACTGCCACGGGCCTGGCTACTGAACTAGGCAGAATCTCGGGCATGATCAACCAGAGGCAGGCCGATCCGCCCCTCAAGATAAAGCTGGAACAGCTGGCCAAGAGACAGGCCCTCTTGGTATTTGCCGTAGCCGCAATTGTCTTCGTGCTGGACGCCAGCCGGGGCTCGCCCATCATGGAGTCCCTGATAACCGCCATCGCTCTTGCCGTGGCTGGGGTGCCTGAAGCTCTTCCTTTTGTGGTTACCCTGGCTTTAGCCTTCGGAACCCAGGCCATGGCCAAGAAGAACGCCATAATCAGAAGGCTTCCTGCGGTCGAGACCCTGGGATCGACTACGGTGATCTGTACCGATAAGACCGGCACCCTCACTACCGGCGAGATGACGCTGCGAGAGATTCAAACCTTTAGAACCATCTATGTGGAGGGACCGGGCTACACTCCGGTGGGTTCCTTCTCCGAGCAAGGCCGGCTCATCGACCCCCAGGAAGAGGATCTGGCCCGGCTTCTTAAGATCGGAACGCTTACAAACAACGCAGATATCGAGAAGGCCAACGGCAACTGGCGCATCGTGGGAGATCCAACCGAGGGGGCGATAATTGTTGCCGCCAAAAAGGCAGGCGTTCTGGATACAATCAGGAAGAGCGGCACCAGAATTGCGGAATATCCTTTTGATTCCGATCGCCGAAGGATGACAACCGTCGATCAGATGCAGGGCGAGGGCCGAATTGTGTCCATGAAGGGCGCACCTGAGGTGGTACTGGGCAAATGCACCCGCATTGCCCATGCCAATGGTGTTTCGCCCCTCACGAAAGAGGATAAAAGGTCTATTCTGGCCAGAGCGGACGGCATGGCAGACGGTGCCTTGAGGGTTTTGGCATTTGCAGGCAAATCCCTGGAAAGCCGCGATCCTCTGGAAATGGATTTTGTGGAATCTGATCTTATCTTTGCCGGTCTTGCCGGCATGATGGACCCCCCCAGAAAAGAGGTACTGGATGCAATTTCCGTCAGCAAGAGGGCAGGCATCAGGACGGTCATGATCACTGGTGACCACCGCCTTACGGCTAAAGCCATTGGCAAGGAGCTGGATATCGGCAATGGGGTGGTCATCGAGGGGTCAGATCTGGAGAAGATGAGCGAGGAAGAGCTGCAAGAAAGAATCGATGAGGTCTCGATATTTGCCAGGGTCACGGCCGAGCACAAGGTGCGCATAGTCGAGGCTCTGAAAAAGCGAGGCAATATCGTAGCCATGACGGGAGACGGTGTGAACGATGCTCCTGCTTTGAAGGCAGCAGACATAGGTATCGCCATGGGAAAGACGGGGACCGAGGTTACCAAGGAAGCATCGGATATGGTCATAGCCGATGATAACTTCGCCACCATCGTCGGGGCAGTTCTGGAAGGTAGAAGGATCTACGACAACATAAGAACGGGAACCACCTACCTTCTGGCCGTCAGCTTTGCCGAGCTGGCTACGATCTTTATTGCCGTTGTTCTTGGCTATCCCATTCCTCTTCTGGCCGCGCAGATTCTCTGGATAAACGTCGTAGCGGAGGAGTTCCCGGCTATCGGCCTGGCCCTGGAGCCGGCCCATGCACAGATCATGACCAAGAAACCGCGTGATCCCAGAGAGAGCATGCCGTCAAAAAGCCTGCTAATTTATACCCTGGGAATTGCAGCCGCAATCGTAACTGGCACATTGGGCCTGTACATGGCATCGCTGGGGATGGGACAAGACCTGGTCTATGCCAGAACTATGGCCTTTGTGGGGCTGGGCTTTTTCACGGTATATAACGCCTATAGTTGCCGCTCTCTGGATGAATCCATATTCAGAATGAATCCCTTTGGCAATAAGACGCTTCTCTTGGGAATTGCCGGATCGATATTCTCGATTCTTGCCGTGGTGTACATTCCTTTCATGCAGTCCATCTTCCAGACCAAGCCTTTGACATCCGAGAGCTGGGCTATGGTTCTGGGCGTCGGTCTGATGGTGGTATTGGCTGCCGAAGTCATGAAGAAAGTGCTGCCTGGACTACGAGCATAGGATAAACTTGAAGATATATGAGAAGATATTATAGACTATGAACTTCAAAACTGCAAAATCACTGATCGGTGCTCGCATAGCACTTATTTTGCTTTTATCCCTACCGTTGTTGATATTTCCGGCCTTAGCATATGATTTTACAGGAACGGTCGAGAAAGTCTCAGAGCCCAACGGCATGACGGTGAATGTTACCCAGCCAGGAACTTATGGATTGCAGGCAAAGGTCGAAGTTCTTCTCGATAAACCTCTGGAAGGTCTTATCTACTTCAAGGGAAAAGAACTGCAATTCGAGATACTGGGACGTGATATCTTAGGACGGCCGGTATGTGAAGCTTATCTTAACGGGATTAGCATTCGGCAGGTATACTACTGCATACAAAATCCCGTAGATTGCAGCTATAGTCAGAGCTACCCTGTCTGGGAATGGGCAGGAAGATACTATATCCCATGCTATTATGGACAATGCAGATCATATTACCCGTTCTTTAATCTACCATTGCCTTGAGAATTCAGTGAAAAATGAAGAACTGGCCGTCTTTCGAATTTTTCAGCGCATCCGCTTAAGCCAGCCAATCATCTGCATCTGGTAAGCGAGATGACATGACCAAGGATTGTATTCTGGCCGGGTCCATTGCCTTGGCCAGAGGTTTTCCCTTATCTTTGCGCATCAGTTGGTAGGCGATCTCTGGATCTACATTATATCTCTCCAGGTACTCACTTCGGGAGAGGTTGCCGCCCTGGCTGGAAACGTACAACGGGCTGCCAACAATTGGTGAGATCTTTCCTACCGGCAAAATCCATTCAAAACTCAGAGGAAGATCGCAAAGCCAGTCCTCTTGATTATATTCTGGATCAAGAAGCACCTCTTTATCTTTTTCATTCACTGAGCCACAATTTTTGCAGATGAATTTTATCTTCATGCTTTAACCTCAATTGCCTAGTATGAATTACTTAATAACAGTATATATAATTAACTAAACAAATCCATATTTCCTGTCGCTCTCGGCCCAAAAGCTACACCTACTTTGAGCGCATCACACTATACTTGTGCTAAAGCCACATAACACTCTGGAAGAGGCCGTAATGGCCCGTCATGTTGTATGGATGGAGAAGCGCAAGGTCTTGAAACAATACTGGGATTGGTGCTCTGTGCACAGCCGAGTGTTCGCAGCAATTGCCATCATCTCCCCACGCAGCCGCTATGCGGTAGTGGAGATGGACCTCTATGGTCTAGGCGCAGGTGGCCTGGATAGATATGCAGGCAGGGATATGCTGCGCATTGTGCTGGAGCAGCCCTTGAAAGCCGGGTCGATCTTTTTCGTGAGCCCCGTCTATGTTTCGGCATGCGTAATGGAAAAATCGGCTATAGCGTTTGCCATACGCATCAGCCGCAAAGCGCAAGAAGCACTATCCCTCGACCAGATAACTCATGAGGAATGGATTCACGGCGATCTGAAGAGGTCCGAAGTGGGCGGACGAAAAAAGAGCGATTTTGCCCCTATCAGCGGCCAGGCCCGGGCAGAGGTGATCGAGGCACTCCTCAAGGATGATGAAGCAGCCATTAAGTAGCAATCCCTAGAAAATTTCAGAGAGAGATGGTCCTGCGGAAATTGACAAGATGTCTTTAGAGCTTGATGTCACACAGACCGGGGAGATCGCCATTTGGAGTAAGCAAGTAGACCTCTCCGTTAAGTTTGACCTCAACATGGTTGCCCGCAGGGGTTGCATCATAATTATGGGTAACAAGGAAGAATGCCAGATCCTGAGAATTAATGCCTCGATCATCGAAGGAGGTGATAAGATTCTTTAAGCCGGAGATATTCCCGTTCTCGCCAAATGCCATTCCTGAGTTCAAAGAGACTGCAATTATGCAGATTGTCATCATTGTCTTCAACCATCTCATGGCAGACTACTTGGCACATGCAGGATATATAGACGATTTAGAAGAGGATTTGCCCTAATAAGTCTGAATATGTTCAAATTGAGATGAGACGAATTCTAATTTCAGCATGCTTGGCGATTATCATCCTGGCGGCGTGTTTGGCAGGTGCTGCGCAGTCCTCGCCTAATGTGTAGTCCCGAAACTTTTTGGACATTTATCCCCGTCCACCTCCTGTCCTTCTGCAGCCGCCGCAGGCTCCTCTGGCTTGGGCCCGACCGCCGGTGCAACAGGCTCCGCCTTGGACGCCCACTCACCAAACGACGCTTTGCTTTTCAGCGCTGGCTTGCACAACCACTGCCACGTCCGCGCCCACCAGCACCGCCGCGCACGCATCCGTCTGCGGGGCCCGCGCCTTTGCGGGCGCGAGCGGCTGTTCTGCCGTGCCTGTACCGTGCCCGCCCAGATCAATATCCTCTAACTCCTCTGTCGCCCGGATCTTCATCGCCTCCTCGAAGACCAATTCAGATCAATTTGCACGTGACTAAATTTAGTCGTAATGGTTTGAATAATAATACTTTGAATAATTATTGTTGCCAATATCGCATACAGAATTGATATTATTCTTACTTAGTATGCGCAGCCGATATCCTTTTATAATTAAAGGTGATTTCTATCGTTCGGTGAAGTAATGCATATTCCTGATGGCTATTTAGGGCCTTATACCTACACTGCATTTTGGGTCATAATGATCCCCATTTGGTACTATGCGGGAAAGAGGCTCAGTGCTGAGCTGAAGTCCAGACAAGTACCACTGCTCGCGATGGCCGCGGCCTTCTCATTTGTTATTATGATGTTCAACCTGCCCATTCCCGGAGGCAGCACAGGTCATGCCGTGGGTGGAGCCATAATCGCCATAGTAATAGGCCCCTGGGCTAGTGTCATAGCTATCTCTGTGGCTCTTGTGCTTCAGGCATTAATGTTCGGAGATGGTGGCATCACTGCTATCGCCGCTAACTGCTTTAACATGGCAGTTGCTATGCCGTTTTGCGCCTATTACATCTATAAATTTGCTAGTGGCGACGCAGCAATCACTTCGTCTAGAAGGGTTATTGCTGCGGCTGTGGCGGGCTATATATCACTCACATTTGCGGCTGCCCTGACCGGATTTGAGTTTGGCATACAGCCGTTGCTACACATAGGTGCCAATGGATTGCCGCTTTACATGCCCTACCCCTTGAGTGTGGCCATGCCGGCAATGATTCTAGAGCACGCCTTGGCTTTCGGATTTGTTGAGGCCATCGTTACGGCGCTGATTTTCTCCTACATCCAAAAGACGGATACATCCATTCTGTTTGGTGACCAGTCCCGGGCGAATAGGAACAAGTCTAACAAACCGGCAACTACCTGAGGTGAGAAACGTGGAAAGAATAGTAAAAAACTTTGCTAAAGGCTTGGTAGTATTGATAATCCTGGCACCGCTCGGCCTCCTGGCAGTAGGCGAGACATTTGGCGAATGGTCAAATGAGGAGATTCACGAGAAACTGGGCTTTGTGCCTGCGGGTTTAGAGAGGCTCTCTTCGCTGTGGGGCGCACCCCTAGCGGATTACGCTTTCCCTAATGATGGATCTCAGACGGGTGCAATAACGGCATATATATTGTCCGGCATATTGGGCGTTGCCATTTGCGGCGGTCTTCTTTATTACTTGGGAAAGAAGATTGCCAAGGATTGATGCAATATGATACCAGATTGGATGAAAGAGGTAAACGCCGGTTCGTGCAAGTGTTCTGCCGCATCTCATGGCAAGAAGGGCTTTGTAGGAAAGACCATTGATGGTATTTTCGGCTTTTTAGAGGAGGCTTTTATATCGGAGAGCTTTTCTAAGCGGCGCGGCCTTCTACAGAGCCTGGACCCAAGAGCCAAGCTGGTTTCCATTCTGGCCGTAATATTTGCAACCAGCCTGATTAGCGACCTTGGGGTACTGGTCTTCATCTATGCGCTGACGCTGCTTTTTTCCAGTCTCAGCAAGATCGAGGTAGGTTTTTTCATCAAACGTGTCTGGCTCTTCATTCCCGTCTTTGCCGGCATTATCGCCGTGCCCATGATCTTCAACGTCTTTTTACCCGGCGATCCGCTCATCCCTGTAGCGTACCTGGGGCCAGGAGCACACCTGGGGCCCTTTTCCCTGCCGGAGAGCATTTTCATCACTAAACAGGGCTCTATGGCCGCGGTGATCTTCACCATGCGTGTGGCAACCTGCGTTTCTGCCGTAGTCCTGCTATTTCTTACCACACCGCAGCAGATCCTCTTCAAGTCCCTGCGCACAGTAGGGGTTCCCAAGCTCTATGTTCTCACGCTGCAGATGACCTATAGATACATCTTCCTGTTCATGGAATTGATACGAGAGATGTATGTTGCCAAGAAAGGGCGGACCATCAAATCCGGAGGATTAATTGATGAGCAGAAGTGGGTAGGTGGGCGCATAGGATATACGCTTATCAGGTCTCTCTCCATGAGCGAAAAGGTACATATGGCCATGATGTCCAGAGGCTTTAACGGCGAAGTTCATATCATGCAGGAATTCAAAATGAAAAATCGCGATTATCTGGCAGGGGCAGTGGCAATATCTGCAAGCTTGGTTCTGGTGTTGATCTCCCAAAATGTCATCCGGGTATAAAAGTGGAATATCTCATGAAAACAATAGATGAAACAATATTTGATTTGAAGAATGTTTCTTACTCATATGTGGGAAAGATCGATGCGCTAAAGGGTGTATCCCTGAAGATTAACCGGGGTGAGCAGGTCACCATTATCGGCTCCAACGGCTGCGGCAAATCTACATTATTGGCCATTTTGGACGGGCTTGTTTATCCCAGCTCCGGCGAATTCTATGCCTTTGACAATCTGATATGCGAAGAGGTCTTTGATGCCATTAAAGACAATGAATTCAGAACCTATTTTCGGACAAAGGTGGGATTTGTCTTTCAAAACTCAGATGTTCAGCTCTTCTCTTCTACGGTCTATGAGGAGATTGCCTTCGGACCACTTCAGCTTAACCTGCCGCTTGAAGAGGTCAAGACAAGGGTGGAAGATGTCATGGAGATGATGCAGATCGGCAAATTGCGCGATCGCTCACCTCATACTCTCTCCGGGGGAGAGAAGAAGAAGGTGTGCATAGCCACAGTTCTGGTCAACAACCCCGATGTGCTCTTGCTGGATGAGCCTTCTGCTGGTCTCGACCCCAGAACTCAGCTCTGGCTGGTGGAGCTGCTTCAGGAGCTGGCGCATGCCGGCAAGACGGTGATAACGGCCACCCATGACCTGGAGATCATCGATCAGATCAGCAAGAGAGCCATTGTCATGGGCGAGGACCACCGCGTCAAGATGGACAGAGATGCAGAGAGCGTTCTTTCCGACTACGAGCTGCTGCTGTCCTCCAATCTGGTGCACGAGCATACCCATCTGCACGGCAAGCTGGTGCATGAGCATCTGCATGTGCATGGGCAAGAACATAAAAATCACGAACACGTATATGAAGAAGAAAACCATACCCACCCCCATGCCAAATAGGGAACATATGGGAAGGATCTTTGAACTCTCCCACCCCTTCTGAAGAGATCAATAAACAAATTCAGGAAGATTCTATTATTACTCGTTTCGTTGGATAGTGGCACTCAAACCGAAAATGGCAGTCTTAAAATGTAGAATCTGCGTTGATATGTCTGTAGTTAATTACTAATTTTTAAGAATGCAAGGCTATGAAACACTTACAACTATTTCAGAGGTCGGGACGATGCCTAACTGAACTCGCCTAGGACATTGTGTTGCAATAGTGCGATTAAATGACAACTGGCCTTGGGTATAGAAACCAAACGGGCCGTCATCGATACTAATAAATCGACTGGAAAATTGATTGGGATCGACCTTACGTACATCCGTGGAATATACGAAACTAGCGAAAAATTAAATGTGCCCAGTCAAAAGCCTTATGAGATCTCCAAACCACCAATTCGCTTAGGAGAGTGACTTGATGAAAGCGATTTATATAATTCTTGTAAGCCTCTTAGCGGTAATTTCTTTGGCCGCTGCTTATACCTCCGAACAGCAAAACATGATCAATGGCACGCAGCTATCTTGGAAGATGGCCACGGCATACGCCGCCAAGGACACCGCGACCTTCAACGCCCTGACAGATCAATGGAATGTCTGGGTATATCGGAACTTCGGCCAGGATGCTAATCTTCTCATGGAGAAAATTAATGCTCCGCTCGACCTGACCAAGCCGATTGCGATCCGCAATAACACCACAAGCAGCGGCGTAGTTCATGCCATCGATGGTATGGGCAAGTCAAACAGCTCTGTCAGAACGAACGACGCGAACCTACTAACCGAAAGAGAACTCAATGCAAATAGATTAGCAAATCCTGGTATGGGTGAGGGATTCTTACCGGCACCTTAGTCCCCGCACGCTCTTATTTTTTCAAAAAAAAAGAAAAGTAGAAATACCCGGAAAGTGCTGAAGGTCAAACGACGGGCGACGGCTATCTGGATGTATAGTCATCGTCCATCACTCCTTTAATATGGGTGAAATAAATTAAAACGTATATTATCAAATAATCCGTAAATCCTCCGCTCGTGCATGGGCTTGAGTACAATCATCACGATCACAAAGAGTGAGGTGATTTAATATTTTCCCAATAATTTTACCAGGCTCCCGTGCATTGTGTGGATATTAAGGCCGTGGCTGAGATACATCATGGGGCATTTTCCGAAAATGCACTGCATTTGCAGCTCTCTGCATTTCTGTCTAGCCATATCAGTCTCCGTCCTCCAGTGGATCCAGCATTTTTTGATGCCTTTTTTATTGAGCTCAGCAATTGCATTTTCCGTATTTTCTTTTTTCAGCCCGATAATGGCACAATCGACATATGACGGAAGGTCTGAGATGCAAAGCATCATCTCGTTGTCGGGGCTGTTCGACAAATCGACAACATAAACCCTCTTACCTCTCCTTACCAATTCGTCTATCGTCAATTTCATGGCCGGTTTGGTCTTATCTGTGATGATCGCAAAGCTATTATTTTCCCAGAATGACTCTTGCTCCAGCATATCGCATCACTTCGTTCCTTGAAATATGGGCTCAAAGTATAAAGCTAAAGCTGCAGAAGGATGTTATGGTGAGAAATATTCCGGAAGAGATCCCCCTGGAATGGGCCAGCGTGCCTGATATGCAAGGTGCCTGGATTATCTTGCAGCCCATAGAGGCAGATATGCAATTGGTGCAGTCGGGCCATCTCGTTAGCGGGACATATTGCAACTCAAAAATTGAGGGCACAATCGAAGGAACTCTCTTTAAGGAGGGAGAAGACATTATCTTTATCGGGAAATGGGCAGATCAGTTAGGAAGAGGCCGCTTTAGCGTATTAATTCACAATCGCGAAAAAACCGAGGTTGGAAGAACCTTTTTCCAGGGAAAATGGACGCATTCCCAAAGTCCGATTTGGGACGGCGAGTTTGTGGGAGAAATGAGATAATGCAGATAACCGATCACATTCACGCCCTGAAAATCCCATTTCAGATAACCGATCCATCCGGCCAAAAAATTCCCAGATTCGTTTACGCCTTTCTTATTTATGGGGAAAAGATTTGCCTTATCGACAGCGGGGTAGCCGGCTCTGAGAAGATCATTCTGGACTATCTGAAAAGAACCGGCAGAAGTTCAGAGGAGATCTCAAGGCTCATCCTCACCCACGCTCATCCCGATCACATCGGCGCCGCCCCTGCCATCAAACGCATTTCCGGTTGCACCGTGGCGGCTCATGCTGCGGAAAAGGCATGGATCGAGGATGTGGACTTGCAGGCAAAAGAGCGCCCCGTTCCCGGCTTTTTCTTCCTGGTGAGCGGATCGGTCCAGGTCGATCAAACACTGCAAGAAAGAGATGTTCTGCATCTGGAGAGCGATCTCACATTGCGAGTGCTGCACACGCCAGGCCACTCCCTTGGCTCCCTCTCCCTGTGGCTGGCTGAGGACGGCGCTCTCTTTTCGGCGGATGCGGTTCCCATTGCTGGAGATATGCCCATCTTTCAGGATATTCTGGCATCCGTTCGCTCCGTGCAGAGACTTGCCTCAATACCGGAAATCAAGTTCCTCTTAGCGGCCTGGGATGAGCCGCGCCGGGGTATCGAAGCCTACCGCATCTTGGAAGAGGGGCGGCAATATCTGCGACGCATCCACAGCAGCGTTCTTATGGCGGCGAGAGAAAATCCCGCGTCGGAGAAGCTGAATCCCATAGAGTTATGCCAACGAGTTTTAGCTGAGCTGGGCCTGCCCCAGATAATGGCCAATCCTCTGGTGGCGGCATCTTTTCAGGCCAGCTTGAAGGAAGAGATACGTGATCAGCAGGATCTCCTAAAAATCTAAGCCCGGAAAGAAGCAGCATGAATGCAACTTATGAGGATGAGGAGAAAATAATCTGGCTCAAAGATCGTGATTCTCGGGCCAGGATGGGCTACGTACGTGAGAAATGGCTGCTCTGCCCCATTCGCACCGGCCCGGTCAGAGCTTTGCCGGGCGAGATGCTCATCGGCTATGCTGTTTTGAAGAAAACGGTTGCCAAAAGCGATGAAAGGGGCTATTGCCGAAGGATCTTCACGCTCCTGCCCATGGATCGGTTCTACGATCCCGATGGGATCTTCCGGAATTGTGCGCCGCCGAAAGCCGTCGATCCGCTTTTGGTCGAGGTTGGAAAGCCAAGCCGACGAATAGGCACCGAGCCGCAAAATTAACCGCAAAGATAAAAGCCTGCCGTGCTATGATAAAAGCAAGACCGTAGGGAGAGAACTGATGCCCATTAAGCTACGCATTGCCACCTTCAACCTCATGAACCTGGACGACCGGCGCGACCAATATCCCAGCCTTGAGGAGCGCATACCCATCCTGCGACCCCAGTTGGTTCGCCTGGATGCGGACATTCTATGTTTGCAAGAGGTATGCGGCCAGCATGATCCAGGCAGAAAGATGCACCTGGATGCCATGAACCGCTTGCTGGAATGCACGCCTTACGAGGGCTACAAGAGAGTCACCACCATCGATCCGGATACAAAAGAGGTCTTTGAGCATCACAACCTGGTCATCCTCAGCCGCTACGATATTGTGGAGTACGACCAGTATCTGCACGAGTATGCTCCCTCGCCGCGCTACAAGAAGGTCACGGCGATTCCAGAGGAGAGCGAGGCGAAAGAGATCTCCTGGGAGAGGCCCATTCTGCACGCCAAAGTGCAGCTCCCAAACAACATGGTGGTGGATGTGATCAACCTGCATCTTAAGAGCCGCCGGCCCACCAACATCCAGGGGCACAAGCTCTCCGATAGGACCTGGAAGACGGCCTCGGGCTGGGCGGAGGGCGTTTTTATCTCAAGCATGAAGCGTATCGGCCAGAGTCTGGAGACGCGCATTCTCATCGACCACCTTTTCGATGCAGATCCGTGTGCTCTGATTGCCGTATGCGGGGATTTTAATGAGGAGTTTGATGAGGTTTCCATTGAAGCCATCCGGGGCGACGTGGAGAACACGGGCAACATGGACCTGGCCATGCGGGTCATGGTTCCTACGGAGAGAAACATCCCAGAGCCGGCGCGCTACTCGCTCCTGCACAACGGCAAGGGCAAGATGCTCGACCACATCCTGGTCTCCCGGACCATGCTGGCCTACTTCCGGGGATCCGAAGTGCATAACGAGCTTCTGCACGACGAGTCCATAGTCTTCGCCTCCAGAATATTCTATCCCGAGTCGGACCACGCTCCGGTGATCGCAAGATTCGAGATGCCGGAGACGAAGATTAAGTGGTCTACGAAGGCGGACGGGAGCGAGAAGGGCATCGGTTGCATCAAGAGCGGGAAAGGGAAGTGCCAATAGCGAGCGCATCTTATGATTTCAGTTGATCTTTCCCATTAACTAGATAATCAAGCGCTTCAATATGGAATAGAGGTCCCACCCTCAAAACTATTCGGGGATTATTATGGCAAGTCAGCCCAAAGCCAACAGGCAGGCCTCGTCGCTGGAGGAGATTGAACAAATTCTCAAGCAGAGCATGCCCGAGATAAATGAACGTTATAAAGTGAAGTCCTTAGGCATCTTCGGCTCTTACGTTCGCAGAGAAGCGAAAAAGTCTAGCGATCTGGATATACTTGTGGAGTTTCATCAAGCTCCGTCGCTCTTGCAGTTCATTCGCATGGAGGATGAACTGAGCGAAAAGCTGGGCATCAAGGTCGATCTGGTCATGAAAAAAGCCCTGAAGACCCACATTGGCAGGCGAATCCTGGCAGAAGTGATTCCCGTATGAAAGCAGGATCGCGAGACTATCGCGATTTTTTAGAGGATATGGCCCAGTATGCTGAGAAGGGGATGCATATCGTCGAAGATCTCGATTACGGTGCATTTCAGAGCAATGAAGAAAAGGTATTAGCCGCAATTCGAGTGATAGAAGTCATTGGAGAAGCAGCCAAGAACATACCTCCTTCAATAAGAGACAGATATCCGGACGTTCCCTGGAGCGGACTTGCCCGCATGCGTGACAAGTTGATCCATGTCTACTTTGGGGTTGACATAGAAGTTGTATGGCAAACATTACAGGATGATCTACCACCATTGCATGAATCTATGAAAAAAATCATGGATGATTTAGGTGACTAGAGGTAGAGGGGCAGTTCCCGTTAGTCTCTGCCCTTCAGCACCTTCTGATCATCGTTCCAACGCTCTTTATTAGCACTTCCGCACTCAGCAAAATATGCTCAGCACGATGTCGCCGGAGTAAAGTCCGCTCCTGGATCGACCTTGACGCTCATGGCCTCGTGCACTCTTGCAGCATCCCTGCCACTTGTGGCTTTGCCGATTGCAATATACCTCTTTAAGGAGCCCAGGATAACCACGATATCCCTGGGAATTTTAATGCATTTGGGCAGATGATGTTCTACACTATTCATTGCCAGCTTGCATCCGCCCCCTGAGCCTTTTCTGTTGGCGCATCTGCGATTGCAAAAGGTCACGGTTCTGAGCAGCACCTTTCCTACATCAATTGTGTGTGGCGGATTTGAGACACTTCGGGCATAAACGGCTACCGCCATGGCAAAAAAAGAGAGGTTCTCTATGGCTCCCTGTGACCATCTCCTCGATAGATATTTCATTATCCTGGGCGTGATCTCGACCTGGGCCTGCTCCACCAGAGCCCGATAGCCGGCAGCGGTGGGCATGAGCAGCACCTGATCGAACACGAACACCTTGCCGGAAGCCCCGCTGTCCACCAATTTCGCAAAATGGCTGCCATATCTATCCGAAAAATCTTCCATTCTACAATCTCTTTGCAGACTATGTCTATATCTGCTTTTTCACCATCTTTCTCTCGTTCCTTTTTTGCTCTCGCCCCCACCCGCCCGCGGGCCGCGCCGGTATCAGGCACTGCCTCCCTTCGCCGATGAGATCCTCCCGTCCGGCCATCCTCAAACCCTCCCGGACCAGATCGTAGTTATTGGGATCCCGGTATTGCAGCATGGCCCGCTGAATCTGCTTCTCCCTGCCCCTGGGCACGTGCACGGGCGTGAGGGTGAAAGGGTCAAGGCCAGTGTAGTACATGGCCGTGGAGACGGTCATGGGCGTGGGGGTGAAGTCCTGCACCTGCTCCGTATACATGCGATTGTCTCGCAGGTACTCGGCCAGCTCGACCATCTCCAATACAGTGCAACCGGGATGGCCGGACATGAGATAGGGCAGAAGGTACTGCTCCTTTCCTACCGCTTTGCTGGCGGCGGAGAAGCGCTCCCGGAAGGCATCCAGCACCTCGCGAGGTGGCTTATGCATGCACTTCGTCACAGACGGGGAGATGTGCTCGGGAGCAATCTTGAGGTGACCGGAGACGTGATGCCTGCAAAGCTCCTCCAGGTAAGGGGAATGGTCGGCCATTATCAGGTCGTGCCTGATCCCCGAGCCGATAAAGACTCTCTTTACTCCGGGAATCTTCCTTAACCTGCGGAGCAGATCGACCTGCCTGGAGTGGTCCTTGTCCAGGCTGGCGCACTCTGCCGAGCAAAGCTTGTCGGGACAGGCTCCATTTTTCCAGCGCTGACAAGAAAGGCCGTACATGTTGGCCGTCGGCCCGCCCACATCGGAAATAATGCCGTGAAAGCCCGCCATCTTCGTCAGCCTGGTCGCTTCTCGCAGGATGGATTCTTCGCTTCGGCTCTGCACAATTCTGCCCTGGTGGTGGGTCAGAGCGCAAAAGGAGCAGGACCCGAAGCATCCCCGGTGGCTGGTGATGGAGAAGCGGACGGGCTCTAATGCCGGGATGGGCTCAGCATAAGAGGGATGAGACTCGCGGGCGAAAGGCAGCTCATAAATGCGATCCAATTCTTCAGTTCGGAGGGGGCGGGCCGGCGGGTTTTGGATGATGATTGTCTTGGGGTGGGGCTGGACGACTGCCCTGCCATGAAATGGGTCTTGCTCGCGGTAGTGCAGGGCGAAGGCCTGGGCATATTTTCTCTTGTCCATGGAGACTTCTGTGAAGCTGGGGATGGTCAGGGTGCCCTCGCGGGGCGCGCTTCTCCAGCGGCTGACCTCTTCTTTGACTGTGGTGCCGGCAACATCCACGATCTCCTCAATTCTCTCGTCCTTCTCCAGCCTCAATGCCACAGTGCGCAGGGGATTTTCACCCATGCCGTAGATGATCATATCCGCAGGCGCGTCGGCCAATATGGACCGACGCACCGAGTCAGACCAGTAATCGTAATGGGCAAACCGGCGCAAGCTGGCTTCGATCCCGCCTAAAATAATTGGGACGTTGGGAAAGAGGGCATGAACCTTGTTGCTGTAGACGATTGCAGCTCTGTCCGGACGGAGAAGGGCGCCGCCAGGCGAATAGACATCCGAGCTTCGGCGCTTCAAATTGGGCGTCAGGTTGTTCACCAGGGAGTCCACGTTTCCGGAGGATATGCCGAAGAAGAGGCGCGGTCGGCCCAGCTTGCCAAAGTCATCATCCTTTTTGCAGTCGGGCTGGGCGATGATGCCCACGCTGTAGCCGGCATCCCAGAGCACCCGGCCGATGAGAGCAGTCGCAAAAGAGGGATGATCAACGTAAGCGTCTCCACTTATGAGAATGACATCAAACTGCTCTATCCCTAGCTTTCGGGCTTCCGGCAGGGACATAGGCAGGAAACGGGGCTGCTCCATCATTGGCATGTGAGACTATCTGCCTGCGTCATAAAGCCTTCCACTTGGGGAAGTTTTAAGATTAGAAGCATGATAGTAGTATCGGGGATAGGCAATGAATCATAGAGCAAAGCATTTAGCCATGCTGGCAGTAGCCATCATCTTTCTGTCACCACTGATCGACGCCGCTACGATTAACGTTCGCTCCACAGAGAGCATCCAGGCAGCCGTAAACGGGGCAAGTTCCGGGGATACCATATCTGTCCAGAGCGGGGTTTATCGAGAGAGCCTGAACATAACTAAACCGATCATCCTGGTGGGCATTGGCCGTCCACTTCTGGACGGCGGCGCAATGAATAGTGCCATAATCCTTCGAGCCGATGGGACAAATGTATCGGGATTTGACATTAGAACCACGCGCCGTACCGGCATCCAGGTCCTTTCCGAAAGTAATATTCTAGAAGATAATACTATTAGTGGTTGCCTGGACGGCATTCGTCTGGATCATTCTCGCTCTAACAACATTTCCAACAATAATATAAACAACAACACCAACGGCATCACCCTCTATGCCTCCGAGCAAAATACTATCGCTAATAATAATATCTGCGATAACAACATCAATGAAGAGAGCGACTGCGGCATCTTTCTCGCCTATTCCCGAGATAACGTCATTTTGGACAATGATCTGATGAACAACGGCGACACTTCCCTATCGCTGCGATCATCAAGCAATAACACGCTGCGGGGCAATCGCATCAGCTACAACGATTGGTACGGCATCTCCCTATCCGAGTCCAGCAACCGAAATCTGATAGAAAAGAATAATGCTTTGCGAAATAGGGACGCAGGGATCTATCTGGACAGCTCTCGGGAGAACATCATCCGGGAAAACACGGCATCGGACAATTCTCGGGGCATTTACCTCTCATATGATAGCAATGACAACGTTTTGCAGAATAACAACGTTTCATTCAATGAGAAGGGTTTGCAGCTGGCAGGTCACAGCAGCAATAACACTCTGCAAAATAATACGGCAAAGGAGAACGGATACGGCATCTATCTGTCCTTCTCTTCCGGCTGGAATCTCCTCTTTTCCAACCATCTCATCGATAACGGTTACAATGCCTACGATATGGGGCAGAGCAACCGCTGGGACAACGGCAGTTCTGGCAACTACTACAGCGATTTAGGACGGATTTTCTATGTGCCGGGTGGGCCGGGGGTGGATCGGCACCCCATGACCGAGCCGTAATAGTAATAATATATATTTTGACGAAAAAAGAAGAAATCTGGCCATACGACACAGGCGCAGGAGCACGGCCTTGTGCCCTGTGTCGTGTGGCTTTTTCCCTTAAATGAACTTGGGCCGCTCGGTGAGCTTCATGGGCAGCGGCAGTCTGCGCCAGGGCTTGTCTGCGGTCTCGACAGTGACTCTTCGGCGCAGGTATTCCACAGTCATCTTGGACTTGGCGGGAGACTTGGGTGTAGATTCGGCGCGAATGGTAACGGAGAGCTTGCCGGATTCCAGCTCCTCGTCTCCGACCACCACTACGTAGGGTATCCACTCCCGGCCAGCATCGCGAATCTTCTTGCCTACGGTCTCGTCGCGGTCATCGATGTCCGTCCTAAACCCGAGTTCCGTGGCGATCTCCAGGGCGCGGGCCTGGTGCCTCTCCGCCACGGGAATTACCCGGATCTGCGTAGGGGAAAGCCAGGTCTGCAGCATGGGAAGCTTGCCTTCTTCGGTGAGGCGGGCCGCTTTCTCCAGGAGGGCGTACATGACCCGCTCGATGGCTCCGGAGGGAGAGCAATGGAGCAGAATGGGCTGCTGTTTCTCTCCCGCTTCATCGATGTAGGTGATGTCGTAGCGCTCCGCGTTCTCCACATCGATCTGCACTGTGGCCAGAGCGCTGGCTTTGTCCAGGGTGTCCACGAAGTTGAACTCGAACTTGAGCACGAAGTAAAAGAACCTCTCATCCCACATCTCGATGAGAACGGGCTTATGGACGATGTCCACCAGGCCCTCGATGAACTCACGGTTCTCGTTGTAGAAGTCTTTGGTGAAGCGGATGGCCACCTCGTAGTCGGCCAGATCAATGCCCACCTCAGAGAGGACGGAGATGCTGGCCTGGTACTGCTTTCTGAATTCCTCCATGGCGGAATTCATATCGCGGGCCAGGGTGTGCATATCGGGCATGGTAAAAGCCCGGAGGCGACGGATGCCAACGAGCTCACCGCGCTGCTCGCGCCGGAAAGAGTATCGGGTGATCTCGAACATCTTGAGGGGCATGGCCTTGTAGGAGATGGTCATGTCGTGGCCCATGAGAAACTGGCCAAAGCAGGCCGCGAATCTCAGGAAGAGCTTCTTCTTATCGGAATCGATCTGATACTGCCGGGCCGGGAACCGGTCCAGGTACTTCTTGAGGGTGGGGTGTTCCATGTCGTACATGATGGGCGTCTCCACCTCCATGGCGCCCATATCGGATGCCTTGTCCAGGACATAGTTTTCCAGCAGCGATTTGATGAGCCTGCCCTTGGGATAGAAGCGCATGTTGCCCGGATCGGAACCCGGTTCGTAGTCCACCAGCTCCAAGCGCCTCATCAGCTCCACGTGAGGTGGAACTCGGTCCACGGCTCGGGCTTTGGAGATCTCGTAGTTGGTGAACTTTCGAAGGTTCTCGTGGTCCGTGAAGTCGAACTTGTCGGCATCAATGAGGTTGCCTTCCAAGTCGAGCACCTTCCAGTAGGATACGGCCTTGGCCTCGGACTTGAGGGCCTCGGAGACCACCTCGCCCTCCCCGAGCCGGATGGAACGGGAAAGTTCAGAGAGCGGATGGCCTTTGCAACTGATGGTAAAGGCCTTGTACCAGCCGAAGGGGGCGCGCATGACCTCGTAGTCGGGAGAAAGGATCTCATGCATGCCTTTCAAGATTTTAACGGCCGTCGCGGGAGAAGAGAGCTGAGAGCTCAAGTGAGCGTAGGGATAGAGCATGATGCGGGCGGCGTGCACCTGTTTGGCAACGTCCGTGATCTGCTTTACGCCTTCGGCTATGACCGCATCCGGGTCGTCCTCGTCGAACTTCTCCACGGCGATGAAAGCGCAGAGGGCTTCCTCCAGACGGCCTTTCTTGGCTGAGTCATCTATTTCTTCCGCCATCTTCGTAGGCTTCTTGGCCTCGAACTCAATGAAATCAGAGTGGATTAAGAGTAATTGCAATAGGGGTCACCTGATGGGTAAAGGGATAAATGTGGATGTAATTCAATGTTTCCATGAGGGCCAAATACAGGGCGGATGGAAAGGTGCCGCCAGGGTCCGGTCTTTCTATGAAATCTTCCTGTTAAAAAATGTTAAAGAACGAGATAACAGATCGCTAAATTATCACCTTCGCGCTCTCTATCTTCACATCTTTCACCGGCTTGTCATTGGCTCCCTTCTTAACCTTGGCCATGGCGTCCACCACATCCATGCCCTCTATCACCTTGCCGAAGACCGGATGCTTGCTGTCCAGGAAATTATTGTCCACCAGGTTGATGAAGAACTGGCTGCCGCCTGTGTTGGGCCCGGCGTTGGCCATGCTGATGGTGCCGCGATCGTTCTTGTTCTTGCGGTTGAGCTCGTCCTTGATGGCATAGCCCGGTCCCCCACAGCCCGTGCCGGTAGGGTCTCCGCCCTGAATCATGAAGCCGTCTATGATGCGGTGAAAGATGACCCCGTCATAAAATCCCTTCTCTACCAGCTTTTGGAAGTTTCCCGATGTGATGGGCGTGTCCTCGTAAAGCTGCAATGTGATGTCGCCCATGCTGGTCATAAGCCGTACCTTAACTCCGCCTGCATTTAATTTGCCTTCTGCCATTTTTTTGTCATCTCCAGTTACTATGGTTTCCAGTTGTTAGTTCGTCTCTGTGCGTCCTTCTGTGAACTCTGTGTCTCTGTGGTTGAAACGTCGTTAACCACTGGTTATTACCAAACGGCTGACGATACTACCACAACTGCAGACACAGAGCACACGAAAGACTCGCCGAGAACTCGATTATTCTGTTACCCACTCGATACAACGAGGGACCTTCCTTTTCAACTGCTATTTTTTCATCGGCTATCATTACTATTACTAGTATTATAATAAACAAAATAAAAATTTAAGAGACGATCTTCGCCTCTATTATCTTTACCTCGGTGAGCGGCCGGTCATTGGCATCTTTCTGAACCTTGCCGATGGCGTCTACCACATCCATGCCCGCGATCACTTTTCCAAAAGCGGGATGCTTGCTGTCCAGGAAGCTGTTGTCCACCAGATTGATGAAGAACTGGCTGCCGCCCGTGTTCGGCCCGGAATTAGCCATACTGATGGTGCCGCGATCGTTTCGGTTGTGATCAGTGAACTCATCTGCAATTTCGTAGCCCGGTCCGCCCATGCCTGTGCCCTCCGGATCTCCGCCCTGAATCATGAAGCCGTCGATGACTCTGTGGAAGATCACTCCATCGTAGAATCCCTTTTCCACCAGGCTCTTGAAATTTCCGGTCGTAATGGGCATGTCGTCATTAAGCTGGATTGTAATGTCGCCCATGCTGGTCTTCAAAAGAACTTTGGTCGCGCTATCCTCTCCTGCCGCAAACGCAGAGCCTGCGGCCACGGCCAGCAACAGAATGCTGACGGCTAAATAGAACGTGTTTCTCGTCATCTAGATTTGCTATATCGATAATAAATTAAAGCCTTTCCCAGGAAGTCTCATGAGTTTAAAGCAGATCAATGAGATAAGGCAGCTTAGGCATGAGCTTGAATCACTATGGTACGCTCTATTACGGATTCGTCAGTTGGGACCTCTTCACCATGAGAAATAAGCGTTTCAACATAGATCTCGATGGCGTCTCTTACCATTTCCAAAGCTTCCTCGATGGTTTTTCCAAAGGTGACACATCCCGGAAGTGATGGGACCCATGCCGTGTATACCTTGTCTTCGGGTTCTCATCGAAGCCGCACATGATATCGTAACATCTTCATTGAAACTGTGGGGCGAAATCGAGCCTCATCCTACGTCTTCATGGCCCGGCTCTCGTCAATCACGATGTAGTCCTTGATGGCCACCACAGAAGCAAAGGGTATGAGCACAAACTTTCCGTCCTCCCTGTACTTCATGCGGTTCAGCTCCTTGTTCGGCTTTACCAACAGATCCACCAGCTTTCCGGTCTGCACCTCAAAAATCATATCCTCCAGCTCGCCTAACACCATGCCACCGATGTTTACGATCTCTTTTCCAGCAATGCTTCCCGAGAACACCTTTCCCATCCCCCTCACCTTTCCCCATCAATTGATTAAATGCATTATCTGTAGCCTATGAGCGAAGCGGGCTCCACCTTAATTCCGCCTTTGAACCTCTCGCTGATCCTCTCGTAGTAGCTGACCATGTTCTCCTCCACGCTCGGCCTGACCTTTTTCAAAGACTCGCGAAAGTGGTTCATCTCCACCTTCTCTCCATCCTCACGTAAGGCCAGCATGGCCGCCTCACGACAGAGCGAGTCCAGGTCCGAGCCCACGTAGCCTTCCGTCAGCTCCGCCAGCTCCTCTAAGTTTACATCCTCGCCTTTGGGCATCTTCGCAGTCTTAATCTTAAGAATCTCATGTCGCCCTAATTTATCGGGCGGCCCCACCAGGAGCATGCGATCGAACCTTCCCGACCTGAGCAGGGCTGGGTCCAGAATATCCGGCCGGTTGGTGGCACCTATAACCACCACATCTTTGAGCGTCTCCAGGCCATCCAATTCTGCCAGGAGCTGATTTACTACCCGCTCCATGACGTGGCTGCCTTCATCTGTGCCCCGCATGGGTGCAATGGAATCCAGCTCATCGAAGAATATGATGGCAGGAGATACTTGCCTCGCTTTCCTGAAGATCTCCCGGATGGCTTTCTCCGACTCACCCACCCACTTGGAGAGCATCTGCGGACCGCGCACGCTGATGAAGTTGGCTGCCGTCTCGTTCGCCACCGCCTGGGCGATCATGGTCTTTCCCGTGCCAGGCGGCCCGTAGAGCAGAATTCCCTTGGGCGGGCGTATGCCCATCCGGCGGAACTTCTCCGGCTGCTTAAGGGGCCATTCGATGGCTTCGATCAGCTCCTGCTTGAGCGATCCCAGGCCACCCAGATCGCTCCACTGCACGCGCGGCACCTCCACCAAAACTTCTCGCATGCTGGAGGGCTCGATCTCCTTTAGAGCTTCCTCGAAGTCCTCTCCCATAACCAGCATCTTTTCCACGATCTCGGGAGGTATCTCGTCCTCTGTGGTCAGATCAGGCAGATAGCGGCGTATAGCTCTCATGGCCGCCTCCTTGCACAGCGCGCTTATGTCGGCGCCCACAAAGCCGTGCATTCTGTCCGCCAGGCTCTCCAGGCTCACGTCTTCAGAGATGGGCATGCTGCGCATGTGGATCTGCAGGATCTCGATTCTTCCGGCCCGATCCGGAACTCCGATCTCGATCTCCCTGTCGAACCGGCCCGGCCGGCGCAGTGCCGGATCGATGGCTTCTTCCCGGTTGGTGGCACCGATCACCACCACCTGGCCCCTCTCCTTCAGGCCGTCCATCATGGCCAGGAGCTGCGCCACCACGCGCCTTTCCACCTCGCCTGTGACCTCACCCCGTTTGGGGGCGATGGAATCGATCTCGTCGATGAAGATGATGGAAGGAGCCGCCTTCTGAGCATCATCAAATATCTCGCGCAGTCGCTGCTCGCTCTCGCCGTAATACTTGGACATAATCTCCGGCCCGGCTATGGAGAAGAAATTGGCTCCGCACTCATTGGCCACTGCCTTGGCGATGAGCGTCTTTCCCGTGCCCGGTGGCCCGTAGAGCAGAACGCCCTTAGGCGGCTCGATGCCCAGCTTTTGGAATACCTCGGGATGCTTGATGGGCAGCTCAATTACCTCTCGCACCCGCTGCACTTCTGAGCGCAGGCCGCCCACGTTCTCGTAGGTGGTTCCGGTGGCTTTGACGGAGCGAACGCTCTTGGCCGGCTTTTCCAGCAGCAAGATCTCGGTTTTTTCGCATATGATCACCACATCATCGGGATAAGTCTCTGTAACCACCAGCGGCACAGCCTCCATGCGCCCCACAAAAGGATGGGCTGCAGAGCTCATGATGGGGAGAATATCGCCTGCTACTACCGGTCGCTTCAGGGTCTGGCGGCGGATCATATCGGCCGCCTCATCTCCATAATGCATGTGCGAACCGGAGGGCGGAGCCAGGACGATCCGTTGGGCGTCGGCGAACTTTGCTTTCCGAATCTTCACTCTGTCCCCTATGCCCACTCCCGCGTTCTGGCGAATGAAGCCGTCTATCCTGATGTAATCCTGAGACCAGTCTTGCCGGTCGGCGCGCCAGACCTTGGCTGCCGTCAGTCTCTTTCCTTCAATCTCAATGATGTCTCCAGGAGAGAGTCGCAACGTAAGAAGAGCATTGGGGTCCAGGCGAGCGATGCCCCGGGCTGAGTCATTGGGATAAGCTTTGGCCACCTTGAGAAGAATGTCTTTCACTTCCCGCACACCGGGTCTTTATTTTAACCCAAGCGATATAAGTTTATCCGACTTCGAAGCTAATTTTATTTGTGTAATTGATAGTAATCTATTTAATATTTTTGGCGGCAAGAGGCAAGTGCTGCATCTTTATCAAGTCGTCTTTGTGCCTTCGTGCCTTTGTGTTGAGCGCGGTAGTTGCGCTCTAACCCCATATTCCCTCCAAAAAAACCAACCACAAAGGCACAAAGCCACAAAGGACGCACAACGAAATGGATAATCTAGATAAGCCTTCGAGAGATATGTCAGCCCCATGGTTATGGCTCCCTTGCATGAACAGATCGCCGCCGCGCGCGGTGAAATCGAGGTCGATCTCCTCCTGGCCGGGGGCAATGTGGCCAATGTTCTCTCCGGCGAGGTGCACCGGGCGGATGTGGCCATTCATAAAGGCCGGATAGTAGGCTTCGAATGCGCCGGCGCCAGCCGGACTCTGGAGCTGGAAGGCAAAATCATCGCGCCGGGATTTATCGACAGCCATGTGCATATCGAGAGCAGCATGGTCACTGTTCCCGAGTACGCGCGGGCGGTCGTGCCCAGGGGCACCACAACCGTGATCGCCGACCCGCATGAGATCGCCAACGTGTGGGGCGAGGCGGGCATTCGCTACATGCTGGAGTCATCCAGAGATGTTCCCTTGAACGTCTTTATCATGCTCCCCTCTTGCGTTCCCGCCACCAATCTGGAGACTTCGGGAGCGGCCCTGGGTGCTGATGCACTGGCCGGGCTGATAAAGGAAGAAGGAGTCCTGGGCCTGGCCGAGGTTATGAACTATCCGGGGGTCATCTTCCGAGATCCGGAAGTGATGAAGAAGCTGGCTCTTATCGGCGCAAGGCCCGTGGACGGGCACGCCCCCGGTCTCACGGGCCGCGACCTTTCTGCTTACATCTCTGCTGGCATCCGGTCCGATCACGAGTGCACCACAATTGATGAAGCCCGAGAGAAGCTGCGCTCCGGAATGCACATCATGCTGCGAGAGGGCAGCGCTGCCAAAAATTTGCTCGATCTGCTGCCGCTGGTCAATGCCAAAAACGCCCGCCAATTCCTCTTTGTCTCAGACGACCGGCACCCGGCCGATATCCTCACGGAAGGGCATATCGACTTCATGGTAAGGACGGCCATAAAGCAGGGTCTCGATCCCATCATCGCTCTGCAGATCGCCAGCCTCAACGCCGCCCAGTACTTCGGCCTCTCGGATTTAGGGGCCATCGCTCCCGGCTACAGGGCAGACATCGCCGTCCTCGACGATTTGGAGCATCCCCGCGCCGTTTTGGTCATCAAAGATGGAAAAGTGGTGGCAAAGGACGGCGAACTCATCGTCCCGCTAAAGGCTCCGGCCACTGCCGGGCATAGATCAATGCAGATCGGCCCCCTCGGCTCGCTGTCGTTTGAGATCAAGGCAGAGAAGGGTCCGGCCAGGGTTATCGGCGTTGTTCCAAACCAGATCATCACAAAATCTCTGCAGCTTTCGCCCAAAATTAAAGATGGAAAGGTCGTCTCCGACATAGACCGGGACATCCTGAAAATGGCGGTGGTGGAGAGGCACAAAGCCACAGGCAATGTGGGCAGGGCCCTGGTGCAGGGCTTTGGCCTGCACTGCGGTGCTCTGGCCTCTTCCGTAGCCCATGACTCGCACAACATCGTCGCCGTCGGGGCATCGGATGAAGATATGCTGGCCGCGGTTCTGGCGGTCAAGCAAATGGGCGGCGGGCTGGTGGCGGTGGCCGACGGGAAGGTTTTGGCGAGCCTGCCTCTGCCCGTGGCCGGACTGCTCTCGGAGAGATGCATGCGAGATGTGGCGGAAGGAATTGCGGAGTGCATTGCGGTCGCCGCCGGGCTGGGATGCAGGCTGGAGGACCCCTTCATGACGCTCTCGTTTCTCTGCCTGCCGGTGATCCCGGAGCTGAAGCTGACGGATAAGGGGCTGGTGGATGTGAGGGAGTTTCGGTTGGTGGGGATGTTTTTGGGGGAAGAATGAAAATTGTCAGCGGACTGGTCATGCAACCTACATTCCGCACTTTCAATCCATCCTGTAATAATTTTCGCATTCTCGG
>JBAXWY010000032.1:0-30997 GCA_037128175.1 Methanothrix sp. | reverse complement strand
AGGGTTGAATTGTCTCCAAATGCTAACCTTGAAGCTGGCCAGCTAAACACGTACGATAGGGGAAGGAAAAGCCGGAGAAGTACTTATTCCATGGCGGGCTTGTGGTAAGTTCGCCGGTAAGGTCCAGGATCCGGGCGGCGTTTCCCCTTCCCCCGCACTGCATGAGAAGGCGACCGCCAGGCACCAGGCTCTGCCGGACGGCTTTCAGGACGGACAGATGATCTTTAATCCAGTGCAGGCAAGCAAAGGACACCACCAGATCGAATTCCTCAATAAAGTGCAGCTCTGAGGCATTGCCCACCCGAAAAGAGAGATTAGAATGATCTCTATGCTGGCCGGCAGCAAAGCTGATCATCTCCGGGGAGAGGTCTATTCCCAGAACACTGCCAACCGGCACCAGGCCGGCCAGGTGGGCGGTGATCCGACCATCACCGCACCCAATATCCAGGATTCGTTCATCGCCGTCCAGCAACAGATCGGCAATTAGAGCCATGGCCCAATTGTACTGGGCCGAGGAGCTCTTCTGGTAATCGGCTGGGTCCCATTTGTGCATTTCAGGAGTGCTCGTCATCGCCCTTAATCTGCACATGCGTTTCTTTTTTGTGGGTCAGCCCCTCCAGAAGCTTGGGCACAGCCTCGGCCATGTGCTCTATTAACGTATGTTGGGTTTCCTTCAGCCGCTCTACCCGCACACCATCCTGGTCGATTATTATCACGGCAACAGGCTTCATCCCCAGGCCCCCACCTCCTCCGCTTCCGCCCGGATTGTCCGCTTTTCCCGCGCCGGAACCTGCTCCAAAGCCCATGCCTACGCTCATCAGAGGGATGACGGTCTTGCCCTCCACTGTGACCGGATCGCCCACGACAGCCTTTGCGGTGAGGGCATTTTGCATCTCCCCGGTTATTGTTTTCAGTATTTCGGTCAGCTCTTGCATCTTCTCACTACCTGCCAATGGTTTCACACTCCTGTTAATAATAGTCAGTGATGGGTGAAAAAGCTTTCTTCTTCTCCTTGAACTTTATCAGGGCGGTGAGAAGATCATTGTAGGGAGTGGAGATACCATAATCCCTGGCATACTGGGAGATGGCCCCGTTCAAAGCATCAATCTCCGTTTGCCGTCCCAGCAAAATGTCCTGCAGCATGCTGGCCCGGTGGCCTACCGTGGGGGGAAGCTGCCTTTCCAGCAGATAATGGTAATACTCATCTGCATCCTGATAAGGAGCCGCTACCCCTTTGGCCTTCATCACGAGAAAGATCTCCTCAATTATGACCTTGATGATGCCAGTCGTCTCTGCATTTTCCCCCAGCTTTCCATAAGCCACTTCGAGCAATGCGCCGAGCGGGTTCAAGGAGCAGTTGTAGAGCACCTTTCCCCAGATGGCCGCCCAGATGTCATCCTTGCTCACAATTTTGCAGGGAATACCGGAGAGGGAGAGATCCTCCGAAAGTGCCTGCAAGAGCGGCTGGTTCACAGGCAGGAATGGCTCGCCTAGCAAGACATCGTCGGCGTTGACAGTGACCTTAGCGTGGCCCGGATCAATGATCTCGGCGCCAAAGATGACGCGCCCACCCACCGTGCGATCTTCTCCCACCTGACGGGCGATGGCCTCCCAGTTGTTCAGGCCGTTTTGCATGGAGACCATGATGCCGTCCTCTTTGAGCCGGGATGCCGCATCGAGAGCTGCTGCATCTGTGTCCTTTGATTTTACACAGAGCAGGATGATGGAAAATTGCTTTTTCGAAAGCAGGGAGGAAAGAATCTCGGTCTCATGCGCCGGAACAATGTGTTCTCCCCAGATGCCTGTGATCCTCAATCCCTTCTCCGAAAAGATACGAAAATGCTCGCCTCTGCCTGCGTAGGTCACACTGCGACCGATTTTGTGCAGAAATGCGCCAAGAACGCTGCCTATGGCTCCTGCACCGTAGATGAGATAGTCCGGGCTGATGCCTGGTTTCATAAACAGGGGAAGGGTTTGGCCACTTAAGAGGGTTTCGAAAGGCCTTTGCATGTAAAGCCTTCGAAAAGCATAAATTTTAGAAATTATATTAAAGAAGCGGATGGAAAAAATCAGGAAAGGCTTTTATGAGCGCGATATTTGGTGAGTTGCTGACCTTCCAGCAAGAGAAGGGACAGGAAGTCAAATTGGTGGTCAACGGTGATGAGTTTTATGCTCAATACGAGACACAAGAAGGCTACTCCGTAGTTTACGACAAGGAGCTGGGCTTATTCTGTTATGCCCTCCAAAAGGATGGAGCCTTTTTCTCCAGCAAAATCCCCCTCAGTAAAAGCCCGCCCCCGGATCTGGAAAAACATCTGCAAGAAGCAGGCAGCGTTCGCCTCGCCAAAGCCGAACAGAGCGCCAAAAGAAAGTGATAAGCAGTATCTATGAATGAATTGAGGTCAGGTGGTCAGGTTTGTCCCGACCTCAATTTTTCAATATCCTTTTGCATATCGACACTCATTTTGGCGTTATCGAGTTTTGAAGCCGCAATCATGGGAAGTATTGGGTCATCATACTTTATCCCCACGAGATTCGCACCACGTAGATCAACATTCACCAGTGCGGTCCTGTTTAAATAGGCATTCCCCAGATCCGCCCCGGAAAGATTTACATTTTCCAGGAAAACCGCATTAAATTCAGCATTTCGGAGGTCTGCATCCTGAAGATCAACCTCATTAAGTATCATCCAATTCAAGCTTGCCGATCTCAACACGGCACCCCGCATGATAGTTCCTCTTAAGTTCATGGATTCCATTTTACACCCGGATAGGTCAGCCCCGGATAAGTTAGCCTCATCCATATCTGCTTTAATGATCTGGACACTCCCAAGATCTGCCTCAGACATATCTGCACCGCTAAGATCTGCATTGTCTAATTTTGTGTTTCGGAGGTTAGACTCATGCAATTTGGCCCTTGGCAAGTATGCCCTGGTGAAGTCCGAGTTGCTGAGATCACATTGGCTCAGGTCGGCTCCAAATAGCTCTGCTCTGGAGAATTGGCAACGCATAAGTGCGCTGCCACCAAGATTCGCCCAATTTAGTCTGGCACCTACCAGATTTGCTCCACCCAGATCCACGCCTTTCAGGACAGCAAGACTTGCATCAGCACCAAGAAGCCTGGCGCCCGTCAGACGGGCACCCGTCAGATTGGCCCCACTAAGCAAGGCACCGGTAAGATCAGCCTGTTCAAGATAGGAGTTAGAGAGATCAGAATCCTCCAAATGCACTCTGGCTAAAATTGCGCCGATTAGTCTTGCTTCAACAAGTCTAACTCTATGCATTAAGGCATTTTCCAGGTTCGCACCGGTTAGATTCGCCTGGAAAAGATCGGAGCCGTCCAGACAGGAAGCCATAAGATAAGATCCGGATAGGTCCGCATGACTCAGGTTTGTACCGGTCAGATTGGCAAAACCCAATTTTGATTTGACCAGCCGGGAATCAAAGAAATTCGCTCTCGAACAACGCGACTCGGATATATCCGCCCCGGAGAGGTCTGCATGGGAGAATGTGGCATTAATCAGGTTCGACCCGACCAGGCTTGCCCCGCTCAGATTGGCTCCAATCATTTGAGATTGCTGGAAAGTGGCCCGGTTCATGAATGCTTTTACGAAACTTGCTCTATCCAGATTTGCATAGCTAATTTTCACAGCCGACAAGCTGGCCTCATTCAGCCTGGCACCGACTAGAGTCGAATTATCCAGCATGGCCTGATCCATAAAAGAACCGGATAGATCAGCTCCGGTTAGATTTGAGTCGATCAAGTAGCTGACAGGCAGGTAGGCACCTCTGAGATCGGCATGAGAGAGATCTGATCCATGAAGATCAACGGCTGGCATGAATACGCCGCTGAGATTGGCTCCGATAATCCGGGCGTTGGAGATGACGGCCTGTACTAAAAAGGATCGATAGAGGTTCGCTCCGCGAAGATCAGATCCCTGCAACTCAGAATGATTCAAGTTTGCCCCTGACAGGTTCAGGCCGCTCAGGTTCATGCCCATGAGCAGGGCATGATCTTTGAAAGGATTTTCTTCGATTGCTGATGAAATTGTAGATAAAAGAACGAAAAGCAAACACACCCATAAAACCAACCTTATCACAGAAATAGCCATGACAATACTATCTGCACTACTACTATTAATTTTTAATCAGGAGTGAACTTCGCCGAGTAGGCAATAAGATAAACCACACCAATTCAGAAAAAAAGAAAGCGCCTATGATTTTGGCAGCTCGCCCACAACATTTGATTCGAGATAATACATATTATTCAGCTCTTTATCACTCATGCCCGGGAATATTGCCAGTTTTTTCTGCATAATCTCCTTTTGCTTCTCGTCTACAAAAGATCTGACATTGCCTGGAACCATTTTGCCAAAAGGTGCCAGCTTCACTCCGCCTTCCGCCAGGCCGTACCCCCATTCCTGTCCGGGTTGAGAATTCCATGTCCCGTTATGCACAGATTCTACAATATCGGTCATAATGGGTCCCATGTCCCAGATTGCGCCCGTGAGGCATACGCGAGGAGAGAAACGGCCTACATCTGAACCGGAAGATATGAAGTAAGTGCCCATCTCATCAGCCGTTTGACCCGTCGTATCAGAATTGGACGCATGGGTTATGATATCGCACCCCTTATGGATAAGTGATAGGGCTACAGCCCGCTCTTTTCCCGGGTCGTACCAGTTTCCGATCCACTCCACATAAACCTTAGCATTGGGGTTGGAAGATGCGACTCCCCTGGCAAAGGCATTGAGGTAATTTATTACCAGGGATGTGGGAAGGGCTGCGGCAAGAGCGATCTTGTCTGTCTTGGTCATATTACCTGCCACGATTCCAGCAAGATACATAGCCTCATACATCTTTTCGTAATAAACTCCGGCATTGGGGGCCAGTTTTTCTGTCCCTCCGCCCAACATGAAAGTGACATCCGGATATTCAGGAGCTACTTCCTTGATTGCATTTATGAGGTCGTAGCTGTGACAGAATATAAGTTTAGATCCATTTTCGGCGCATTCTCTCAATATTCGGGGTGCATCCTGGGCGTCAGCATTCTCTATCTCGGAAAGTTTCACGTAAGGAAGTTCCTGGGCCATTTTGGATGCGCCCACATGGCCATCGTAAGCCCAGCCGTAGGTTCCAATAGGACCAGTTACGATCAGAGTCACATTTAATGAGTTATCAATTGCCGCACTGCAATCTCCGGTAAAGCCAGCTAAGAGAAGCGCACACAGAATCACATTCCACGCATAAATTTTCTTATGCATTATCATCATCCCCTGAGCAAAGTTTGGTCAGGTCGTATTCCCTGACCGCAATTTTTCCAGATCCGTTTGCAAATCCGCGCTCATCATGGCCCCATCGAGCTTGGATACGGCGAAAAAACCAAGCGCTATGGAATCGTACTTGATTCCCTGCAGATTTGCACCAGTAAAATCAGCGTTTTCGAAGGCCGATGTGTCAAAGACGGCACCACTCAGATCCGCGCCGGAAAAGTTGGTGTTATTCATGTAGGTCTGGGCAAAACGGACCTTCTTTAGGTCGGCGCCACTGAAATCTGCATCCAAGAAGTTCAGCAATATTATGCTGGACGATCTCAATTTCGCCTTGCTCCAAACAGTTTCCTTGAGAGTCATGCCATAAAGATAAGATTCCGTGAGGTCCGCGCCGGATAAGTCGGCATCATTCAGAAATACGTTCACGAGTCGCGCCCGGCTCATTTGGGCATTTCTCAGATTTGCCCCGGTAAGGTCTGCGTAATCCAAGGTAGCGCCCTTCAGAGTGCAACCTGATAGATTGGTTCTCACCAAATATGCTCGGGTAAAGTCCGAACCGGTCAGGTCGCAATTACTGAGGTTGGCTCCAAATAGTTCCGATCTGGTGAACTGGCAATCTGTGAGACTGCTGTCGCCCATATCCACCCAGCTCATTTTGGCGCCCATCATGTTGGTGCGGGTCATATATGCACCTTCCAGGATAGCCTGGCTAAGATCCGCACCAAGAAGCCGGGCTCCATTCAGATTTGAACCGGTCAGATTGCACCCGCTTAGCATTGCACCGGTAAGATCGGCGTTTTCCAGATTCGAGTTCGATAGATCGGAATCTTCGAGATGCGCTCCGGGCAAACTGGCACTTGATAGATCGGCTCCGACAAGTCTCGTTTTGTGCATATAGGCAACTTCGAGATTTGCGCCAGAGAGATTTGCGTTGGTGAGATCGGAACCATCCATACCAGAAGCCGCAAGATCCGATCCGGAGAGGTTCGCCATGCTGAGATTGGTGTAAGTCATATTGGCAAACCCAATGCGGGAATTGATTAGTCGAGAGCCGACGAAGTTTGCGCCATGACAGCGGCTCTCCGAGATATCCGCACCGCTAAGATCTGCATTCGACAGATCCGCATCAATCATATTAGCCCCAACCAGGTCTGCTCCGGAAAGATCTACACCTTTCAGGATCGCATCCTTCAGCATGACCCGCCTCATGTAGGCATTGGCTAGATTTGCTCCCGTCAGGTTTGAGGTGCTGAGGTTAGATGCCATAAGGTCGACAGCGCTCAGGTTTGCATCTACGAATATCGCACCGGATATTCTGGCCTCTTCCAGGTTGGCTTTAAAAAGAGTTACCCCTGTCATATCCGAAGCCATCAGATTGGTTCCGACAAGATCTGCCTCGGAGAGGTTAGCTTGCATTAGTCGCGAATTACGTAAGTTAGCCCGCCTTAAGTATGCCCCAAATAATGAGGCTCCGGTAAGATCGGCACTTTGAAGATCGACAGCGGTCAAGTTTGCCTTATCCAGATTTGCACCCACCAGAATGACATTTGGCAAACGAGCCTGGCCCAGATCAGCTCCGCGAAGGTTCGCTCCCGTCAGATTCGAGCCGGTGATGTCAGATCCGACCAGAATAGCGCCAGCTAGATCGGCAAAAGACAGATCAGATCCATCTATGTCTGTCTCATCCATGGTTGCCCCCCGGAAGTTGGTTCTGACCAGCCGGGCTTCGCCTAATTCGGATCCTTCCAGCACTGATCCGCTTAAGTTCGTCATTTCCAGATTGCAATTTTGTAGCTGCGAGCGGCCCAGGTTGGCCCCGGATAGATCAAGGCCGCTCAGGTTCTTGTCGCTGAGATCAACGCGTGATTGGAATGGCTGGTTAATTATTACGCTATCTGGAGGCAAGCTGGAGATGGGAATGCCAAGACGAATCAGCTCAAAATTATCAAACATGTAACGGTTGGTGTTCACTCTTATCACAGGAATATTCTCTGCCGATTCACCTCCTAAGATGCGGAAGGCAAGCTTCGCCGCCTCGCTTCCTTGAGATGAGACCGTGAGCATCTTTCCTCCTACAACACCATATCCCATCAGGAACTCCCACAATGCATAAACTGGAACGGAGCAGGCCCCTTTGATTAGGCTGGTTGCATCTTCATAAGTCAATATCTTTCCCGCCCGGTCCCGATTGAAGGTCATCTCCAAGATGAGGCTATCATTAGGTAGGGTAGAGACACGCTGCGCGAGCTCCTTTGCCGTGAGGTTATCAAGGTACTCAAAGGATACCTTGCCCTCGAATTCTGGAATTGCTGCATCCATAATCTTTCGATTGGACTGACCGGTTGTTGTATTATCATTTACAACAGCAATAAGCTTTGTATGAGGATGCAATTTGAGCATCAATAAAATGGTATCCTTGATATCGAATACTTCCATTACGCCTGTGAAATTTCGTTTTCCTCGCAGCATCTCATCTTCGAAGCTGATGACGCCGCAGAAGACGATCGGCGTTCCCGGAAAAATCGCCTCGCTGTTATTAAGCAGGAATTTGAATGCGTCGGTATCGGTAGAAATAATTGCATCGAAGTGGCGATCATTAAACTTTTTAAGATACAATGCCTTCAGGTCAGCCAGACGGGCAACATTTGGATCGATTCTCTTTGTGTCCATGAATTCGACATTAATAATTGCCGAAGGCATATAAATGGCAAATTCATGCTTTATCTCGGAGATGATACTATCCTCCCATTTCATCCCAAGATTATAGGAGGCAAGAATTAGAATTTGCTTAGAGGTCTTTTCTTCCGCGGCCAGAGAACCCGTAACCAGAAAAGCGATCAGAAGAAATCCGAAAATGAATTTTACCAAGGCTTGCATAATTTTAATCTCCTCACCAATTAGTTATTACTCGTAATACTTATTACTTATCTTCATTTTTTAAACTTGTTCATTTATAGAGACGCTACGGTTACATTGGCCAGTCCGGGATATTGACCATTGGGCACCAACTTGTAAACGGTACCATCTATTTGGACTTCAACGTGGTCTTTCTTAGGAACGGCATCAAAATCGTGTGTGACCAAAAAGAATGCTAGATCCTTCACGCCCATTCGTGGGTCCTCATTCTGAGATATAAAATTCGTGAGTGCCGAATTATCAGTTGCAGCGGATGACAAAGCAATAAAGGACGGGGATGTGAGAATGATGAAAATTAGTATCATAATATACAGATTATTATAAAAGCAGGTCTTTCTTATCATCGTTTTTCTCCAGACAACTATCTAACATTATTGTCTTTCATGTACATATATAGTTGTGATGCTCCCGGCACAATTAGCTATTTAAGCCGAAATTTCCATTTATAAACAATGATCTTCCAGATCCTGGACGCCAACTACACCTATGATTCTGATAGAAATCCACTGGTGCAGCTCTTCGGCACCACCCCACAGGGAAAAAGCGTTACCTGCCGAGTAGCAGGCTTTCGCCCCTACTTTTATGCAGGCGTGGAGGAAAACCTTAGAAGGAGCGCCCTAGAGGATCTTTTAGCACAGGGATTGGAGGTCGAGGAGGTGGAGCGCTTTTTGCCCATCGGCTTTCAGACCACCCCCCAGAAGATGCTCAAGATCACCACCCACGACCCCAAAGAGGTGAGAAGTCTCAGGGAAAGGGCCAAAGAGGTGGCAGGCATCAAGGCCGTCTACGAGACGGACATTCTCTTCAAAAACAGGTTTCTTATCGACCGCTCTTTAGGCGGTATGGGATGGGTGGAGGCCCCCATTCCGGAATGGACCGCGGGCGGCGGCGCGACGGGAGCCGCCCCGGCCTTACCACCGATACACGTTGAGTCAATGCATCCGGTTTCGCATGAGACCAATGCACCGCTGCGCTTTATGAGCTTTGATATCGAGTGCCTGCCTGATCATGGAGAGATGCCCAAGGCAGAAAAGTCGCCAGTCATTTTGATCAGCATGGCCTTTGAGCCAAAATATCAGGGCAATAAGGACCTGGTGCTGGTGGGAAAGAATATCGACTGCCCTCGCCCGGACACCAGAGCCTGCCAGGATGAGTACGACCTCTTAGCCCAATTTGTAGCAATCGTCCGGGATTACAATCCGGATATCCTGGCCGGCTACAACTCCAATGAGTTCGATTTTCCCTACCTGCAAGAGAGGTGCAGGCAAAATCACGTGGAGGCGCGAGTGGGCCGGGACAACAACTCCTGGTACATACGAAAGATCGTAAGCAGAACCGACGTCTCCATTACCGGCCGGGTGGTGGTGGACCTCTTGCCCATCATCCGCACCTCCTACAGCCTCAAGCAGTACACCCTCCGAAACGCGGCTGCCGAGCTTCTTAGAATGGAGAAGTACGATGTGGACCCCAAAGAGATCGAGGGCCTCTGGGGCGAAAGCGGCGAGGGTCTCCGCCGCTTCATCAGCTACTCGCGAAGAGATGCCGTACTGGCGATGCACATGCTCCTCGACCTGCGGCTCATGGACAAGTACATCGCCCTCTCCCGGGCCAGCGGCTCATTGCTGCAGGACGTTGTGAACGGCGGGCAGTCAGGCATGGTTGAAAACCTGCTCATGCGCCGCTTTCGCGAGCGCGGCCGGGTGGTGCCGCCCAAGCCCGATGCAGAGGTCTCGGATGAGCGCTATGTGGAGAACGAGGGCCTGAAAGGGGGAGCCGTCCTGGTGCCGGTGAAAGGGCTGGTGGAGGATGTGGTCATTTTGGACTACAAGTCCCTTTATCCCACCATTATGATGGCCCATAACCTTTGCTACACAACCGTTCTTTCCGGTTCAACGGCCGATGACAATGTGGCAAAGATGAACGGGAGCGAAAGCATCATAACTGCCCCCTCGGGCGGCAGGTTCGTCTCCCCCCAGGTCTCACCGGGCATCATGCCTGCCGTCTTGCGGGAGTTGCTTGATGAGAGGACCAAGACAAAGAAGCTGATGAAAAAGGCCAGCGAGGAGTTGCGCCGCTGTGAGGAGATCGAAAAAGAGACCCAAATCAACCAACCGATAAAAAAAATCCATGAAGAGGAACGTAGCTTTTTAGATGCCAAGCAAAACGCCATGAAGATTCTGCTCAACAGCTTTTACGGCTACTCCGGTTATGCTCGCGCCCGGCTCTACAGCCTGGCGCTGGCCAATGCCGTTACCTCATTTGGCAGGGAGAACATTCTGCGCACCCAGAAGATCATCGATGAGATCGGCTCGGCCTATGTGATAGACGGAGAGGTGGTCTTCAAGGATGCGCTGCCTTTCGGGAAGGCGGCAGAGAAATGCTTTGACCTTTCCGTGGTCTACGGCGATACGGACAGCGTTTTTGTGCGGCTGCGGCCCGCCGGGCCTGCTGCCCTCACGCTCGAAGATGCCGAGCTTATCGGCAGAAAGATTGCAAAAACAGTCACCTCATCTCTACCCGAGCCCATGGAGCTGGTCTTCGAGGCCTTCGCCCGGCGCGGCATATTCCTGGCCAAGAAGCGCTACGCTCTCTGGGTCTTCGAGCCGATGGGTGACGGCTGGAAGGATAAGATCAAGGTGAGAGGCATGGAGACGGTGCGCCGCGACTGGTGCGGTCTGACCTCGAAGACGCTCAAGACCTGCCTGGAGCTGGTGCTAAAAGAAGGCAAGGTGGAGGAAGCGGTAGAGCACGTCCGCGCCGTGGTGCTCCGGCTGCAGAATCTGGATCTCTCTTTGGACCCGTCCCTACTGGAGGACCTCACTCTGACGCGCCGCTACACCAAGAGCTCCGACTCCTACAAGAACAAGCAGCCGCATATTCAACTGGTGGAGAAGATCAGAGAGCGGGGCGGAACTGTGCCGGGCGTGGGCGACAGGGTGCCCTTTGTCATCGTCCAGGGAAAGAGGGGCAAAAAGAACAAAGAGCTGTTCGTGAACCGGGCAGAGGACCCGGCCTATGTTTTGGAGAAGAACCTGCCCCTGGACACAGAATACTACGTGGAAAAGCAGATCTTGCCGCCCGTGCTGCGCATCTTCGAAAGCTTTGGGATCACCAGGGACCGGCTCTGCGCAGGAAAGGGGCAGAGCAATCTTTTCAGCTTTTGCGAGGCGCCCAAAGAACAAAAGCAGAAATCGCTGTTTGATTTTTAAGCGTAATACCCCCAAGCAGGCAACTTGGGACTTATTACCTGTATCCATCGCAGGGAGCTTGAAGTTCTGATAATTCGAGACTGAAATTCGCCGTTTACTCTTACACCGGACATCAATATCTATCACGGACCAAGTACGAGATTCTCCTCTGTATATCTCGTGCGTCACTACATAGTGTTTGAATTCTTCGGCACATGGGAATTTGTGGACGCAATAAGGCACATATGTTGCTGCATCCGATCGATGATTCTAGCGGCATCTGATCCAGCCCCCTCCACTTCATACGGAGCTATCTGGAACTCACCGGATGAAACCTTATCTAAGACTTTAACGAGGAGTTTTCTAAAGGATTCTTCAGCGTTTTCTGAATAAGAATGTATAATCTTGAGTTGTTCGGTCTTGAAATTACATAGTCCCACATGCCCCACGTCAATTTCATTTCTCAAGGCAATAGCCGGAATGAAATGCCCCTCAATTTCATCTTCGCTATAACCAAGTTCCTTAAGCTTATTCCGTATTGCATCTCGTGTTTTACCTTCCCCCGATGGTGGAAACAGGACCTCCAAAGTCTTAGCGAGGTTTAGTATAACCTCTGGAAGGAACTCCCCGAGAGTGCTGCAAAAAGACGCCGATTTGGATGTGCCAAAATACTTATGCGGTCCCATGAACGCCCCATAGCCATTTCCTGGTTCTCCTGTGTCGTTATTCGGAATTGCCCGCCCCAGCTAGACAATTGCCACCTAAAATGAGAATCCCCTACGATGCCATCTACCCTCTCAATCACCGGAGGATCCGCAAATTCGATATTCAATAGTCCGGGGAGTACAAAGTAAAGGCTCTCGATCATATCATTTAGATTGTGGATATCATCGAAATGCTCCTTGAAGCTAAGAACATTTCCTTTAAGTAATACGGTTCTAATTGGTTCTTCGATTGTGACATCCAGTGGTTCAAGTGGAACTTTCGACTCAATTGAGTGTTCACCGGTATTCGCATTGAAAAATGCCGTCGCCTCTACTGCTTGTACAGCGGTATGTCCACCACCTGCCTCCATACCGAATGGTTGAAGCGGTTTCAGATGGAACCGAACCTCTGCATCGTTGGGGAAAACGAGAGGTTCTGCTGGATCGTGCCAAAATACTCTGGGTCGTACCTGATAGGTTAACATATCATCCGCTCATTTACTCGCTAGGCTCTTGGGTCCCATGATATCGATCGAACTTGTCCACAAGCCTGACGACGATTTCAGGCGGCTCTCTTCCTCACGACATAGTACCCAAGTCCAATTAAGGCTTGAAGAGGGACGACATGATTGCACATTTCCTAGGTGGACTTAGATTAAGTCGAGCCAATAAGATGCGATTTAGGGCTCGAAGAGTTCCTTGGTCGGACCGAGTTGGCATCCATCGATGAATCTCTCGCCTTGCTAACCGCAGGGTACTAATTTGAATAGAAAAAGTGTGAGGAGAGAACATATTAAGTATCTATCCCCTCAATTCATCTTACCTTATATCCGCGTGATATTCCTGAAGCGATTTTACCCCCGATTTGCCCTTCCGGAAGGCGACAATCCCTTTGGCGGCAGCACAAGCGGCGGCAATAGTAGTATTATACAGCACCTTGTACTTGATGACCGCCTTTCTGATATAGGAATCGTCATACTGGCTGGCTCTGCCGAGGTGCGTGTTGATGACGAGCTGAATCTGCCCGTTCTTGATGGCATCATCGATATTGGGCCGGCCTTCCTGAAGCTTCTGGATCAGATCCGCGTTCACACCATTGACAGCCAGGAAATCATGGGTCCCTTTTGTGGTGAAGATGTTGCATACCTTCGAGACCAGAGGGACTGTGCGCGATGCCCAGGGATTGGCCTCCAACACAAAAACCGTATCGTCAGCAAGGGCATGTGAGAAGGACAAGACGAAAACGATCTACATATTTGATGGGTGAACCTCACATCAGGAGTTCAACAAATTCATCCTTTGATAGATTCGCCTGCTGTAGAATTGATAATAAAACACCCTTAGGCATGTCTTTTCTTCTTGGAATTATCACGAGCAGTTTTCGTCCTTGCTCGTCAATTTTAAAAAGAGCAGTATGGCTACCTTTTCCCCTCTTTGGCGCATAATCGAATCCCGCTTTCCTTAAGGTTTTAATGACCTCCTGTGAGGAAAGAAATGGAAGCTTCATTAGGCTGATACCTCGATCAAGGCGGTGAACTTGTGCGCCGAGGTCAAGGCAGCATCCAAATCATCTCGCATCCCTAGCTCTCTTGCATTTTCCAGAAAAAGCTCCAGGGCTTCCTTGAGATTGCTCAGGGCCTCCTGCGGTGTGTCTCCACAGCTTGCGACCCCTGTTTCAGGAGACTTTGCTACCCATACACACTCCTCTTCCCACAGCGTAGCAGTTAGATTTAGCTTCTTCATCTTCATCGACCCCGGATTGGCTTGAAAATCCGTACTAAATTACTAACGGTCTAACCTCATTAATCCTTGTATGTCAATGATTTGCACCGGGCCAATGAACTTGTAGGGGGGCGACTTCCCCTCCACCCAAAGGATAGGAGCTTTATGTTATCATCCACTATCCAATTACTATGAGAATTATTTCTGCAGAAGAGATGACAGCTCTCGACACCAATTGCAGATATTTCGGGCTGCTGCCCTTGCAGCTCATGGAGAATGCTGGTGCAGCTCTGGCTCGGGAGATCATGGTCAGGGCCAAAGGAAAGAGGATCGCCATTGTAGCAGGCCGCGGCAATAACGGCGGCGATGCCTTTGTTGCCGCTCGCCACCTGATGGGCTTTGATGTAACCGTTTATCTTTTGGGCCGTTCCAGAGATATCGCTACAGAGGAGGCGAGAAGGAATTGGGAAATTCTGGAGCGGCTGGGCTATGACCTGCGCCCAATTACGGACAGCACGGATCTGTCCCTGGGTGAATGCGACCTGATAATAGACGCAATCTTCGGCACGGGCGTACATGGCCCCGTCTTGGGTCTGGAGGCCCAGGCAATAGAAGCCATCAATTCCTCGGGAAAGCTGGTGATCTCGGTCGATGTTCCGAGTGGTCTCGGAACCAACCAGGTGGTGAGGGCCGATGCCGTGGTAACCTTTCACCGGCAAAAGCCCGACATGACCGGCAATGTCGTCGTAGCGGATATAGGCATACCACAAGCGGCAGAGTTCTTCGTGGGAAAAGGTGACCTGTGGCTGATGGGAAGAAGGTCCCAGGAGAGCCACAAGGGCGACTCCGGACGGATACTGGTAATCGGCGGCGGGCCATACACCGGTGCGCCGGCACTCTCTGCCATGGCGGCTCTCCGAGCGGGAGCGGACATTGTCACCGTAGCCGCACCAAAGGCCGCTGCCAGAACCATCTCCTGCTATTCTCCCAACCTGATTGTTCAGCAGCTCTCCGCCGATCATCTCTGCCCTGACGACCTTACAATTCTGGAGGAGCAGATTGCTAGGCACGATGTGGTGGTCATGGGCATGGGACTGGGAAGACATGCAGAAACTATAGAGGCATTGGCAAAGATCATGCCTCTCTGCAAGAAGCCGGTGATAGATGCCGACGCCCTGCAACCGGATCTTCCCTTGCGGGGCATTGTCACGCCTCATGCCGGCGAGTTTCGGAGAATCAGCGGCATTGCTCTGGTCGATCTGGACTACAGAGAGAGGGTAGAGCCGCTAAAAGTTTATGCTCGCGAAAAAGGCCTGGTGGTCCTGCTCAAAGGCAAGGTCGATCTGATCTCAGATGGCGAGGTGGTGCGAGCCAATACCACAGGAAATCCGGGCATGACCGTGGGCGGCACGGGCGACGTCCTGGCGGGAATTACAGCCGCTTTTTACGCTCGAAGCTCCGCTCTGCGGGCAGCTACGGCAGCAGCCTTTGTTAATGGCAGGGCAGGCGATCTGGTCTATCCGGAGAAGGAATTCGGAATGGTTGCCACAGATGTGATCGAGAAGATTCCAGAAGCTATGAGGCTGTGAGAACTTGGAGGAAGAAGAAAAGCTGGCAGGAATGGTAGATATCACGGAAAAGCCGCCCGTCTTCAGAAAGGCCACCGCCACGGGATCGATACGACTGCAAGAGGTCAGCGTTGAGTCCATAAAAAATGGCCGGGTGAAAAAGGGGGACGTACTCACCACGGCCAGGCTGGCGGCCATCCTGGCAGTCAAGGACACGCCCCGTTTGATCCCACTCTGCCACCAGATTCCCATCACCGGACTGGAGGTGAACTTTGAGATTGAAGAGAGGCGAGTCAGGGCAACCGTCACTGTGACATCAGAGGGAAAGACGGGCGTGGAGATGGAGGCACTGACCGGGGTTGCCGCGGCGCTGCTCAATGTCTGGGATATGGTCAAGTACCTGGAGAAGGACGAGACAGGAAATTATCCGGATACGGAGATTGAGGGGATCAGAGTGTGCGAGAAAAAAAAAGGAAAGATGAAGCTGCCCGATGAAGCCCAATAGGCATTTATTTGGATCTTGCCAATGTTGCACTAAGGCGTTTTTGGCTCTGGCGCCGCCAACGATCCAGTGTAGGGCTCTATCCAACCACTCTTTTCCCATCCTGCCAGTACTCTCGCAGAAATGTCCATCAAATTAATGATGTTGCCGGCGAGATACCGATCATCATTGTAGCGGAAATTGGATTTTATCTTGTACCATCCAGGTTTGGGTTTTTTATCTTTTGTCATAAGATCTTTTTCGATATTTTCCACAGTTTCTCCAACATAAAACACTACCTTGTTATTCTTGACCCAGTCTTTGCGAATTTCCTCAGGGATGTATGCCAGATCTACTTTGGTATCTTTGAGGTACTGCTTGTCTTCATAGGAGAAGGCTTCCTTTATTATGTATAGTTCTGGTTTGTGTTCTTTTTTGGGCTGGGCGGACTCGTCCGGTTTTTTGGGACCAGAGGGATTTGTTTCTGTGGGTTTTGGCTGTGTGGACCCACTTCCGCCAAAATAAAATCCGACTATTGATGTCAAAGCTCCGGTTAAAGTCAGAATCACATCTTTAACTATCAGATCAGATCCGTTGGGTGGGTATGTCAACAAGAAAAATAGACATATGCCAACAATCAAGATAATGGTTAGAGCCATTGTGCCGCGAGCAGTTCCCGGCGCGCCACCCGGATCTACGTTGAGGTATTCCTTTATGATCAGTAAAGCTTTATCGTCATCTAGTTCATCTCTGCGATATAAAAGATAATTGTCCAGAGCCTTATCGGTTCTTTCAAGATGTTGGTGTGCTTTGCGCATATTATACATTAGAGGCGTAGCAGCAAAAAGAACCAGAATCAGAACAACTAGAATTAGCATCCATGTGGCATAAGGCGGGGCATTAGTTGTTACTTTTTCCGCATTTTGGACGGTCGTCGCATTTTGGACGGTTGTTGCTTTTAGGACCGTTGTCGCATCTTGGACTGTTGTCACATTCGCAACACCCTGGTCGGTAGATGCACCCGCTACCGCCAAAACGTTAACCATAAAAAAGAGTAAAACCACAGTAGCAAATAAAATAGCTCTCATAAACAGTACCTCTTTTTAATTTGTATAATTCGTTGCACCATATCATATTTAAATTTATCCATTAGAGACCAGAGAATATTAAAAATGTTTATTTAATTTAGAGAAAAGGTCGTATCTTGTTTGAAGCATATTTTATATAATTTTATCTAAAAAATATTAGGTTGATAATTCATTTATCCCAAACTCCGGCAGCCTCTCTCTTGCCGCCTCGCGGGCCTGCTGGTGCTCACGCAGGAATATTTCGATCCGCTCCGCCACATCTTTCTTGCATGTTCCACACATGCGCCTGCCTGAACGGCATTCTGCATCCAGCTCCAGCAGTTCTTTGTCGTCATCGGAGAGATGGAAGACCAGAAACTCGTAGATGGAGCACTTTTCCGGCTCGCCTCCCAGCTTCTTTTGCTCATTCAGGCTCTGCCGGCCACCCGTGATGGCCCGCATGATCTTCTTGCCTGCCTCTTGGGGATCTTCCGTGAGAGCAATGTGACTCTCCGGCTTGGAGGAGGACATCTTACCCCCCGCCAGGCCCGTCATGAACCGGTGGTAGATCGAGGCAGGAGGAATGAAGCCGTAATGCCCGTGTTCATTTTCTAATTTTATTATGAGCCGGTCGATGGCTTCCAGGATGGCACCCGATAAAAGGCCATCCCGATCTTGGATCTCTGTGACATCGATATGCTCCTCGTAACGCTTCACCCGTCCCAATCCCGTTTCCTTCAAAGCCAATTCCGCCGCCTGCATCAGTTCAAGGCTGGCCGCTTTGCCACGAATGCTGATGTAATCTTTCCTTAGCTCCACCAGAAATTTTCTCATGCGGTAGGCCAGATCGCGAGTGAGCTTGATATGTGGATCTTGATCAGCCCCTACCGGAATGACCACGGGCTTTGGTCCGCCGAATTCCTCTAATTGAGGATGAAGAATGTCTGCACTCTGAGCCATGACGCTCTCCATGTGAGAGATATGGGTCTCGCCGGAAAATCCATAGATAGCACTGACCTCGGAGAAGTTGGCCTCTCTGCCCAGCTCAAAGGCCAGATTCCTCATCTTGTAGTTCTCTGACTGGAAATAGATATGGCTGCCATCTTTCGGCTCAAAACCGAGAGCAATGAGGCTGAGGATATACTCGTTGATGCCAAGGGTTCTGCATTTCTCCCAGCTTATTCCCCGCACGGCATGAGCTTCCATGTTAGCGATAGCTGCAAAAGCGTCCCCTCCCTGTTGCTGGTGCCAGATGATCTCGTTCATGACCATCATGTGGCCGAAATGAGCTCTGCCAGAGGGCATGAAGCCGCTCATGACGGCAAAGGGCTCATGCCTTTGCATGGCACGAAGAACTGAGTCGTAGTTTCTGTGGCCGAAGATGATCTTACGCGCCATGTAGGGATGAGGCTCTTTAAGCTTGGGAAGGATATCATCAAAGCTCGATATGCCAAATACCTCAAAGAGCTTGGTGTAATCGTCTACATGAACTGCGCCCCAGGGATCAAGCTTCAATTCCATGACCCAAGGGAGTGAAAACGATGATATATCTATTTTGTGTGTTTCGCCCCCCTTATGAATAAGCGGCATAATTCCATTTTCTTGAATCTATGAATTGAAAGAGATATTATCATTACGCGGACGGATTATCTTTACGCAGTTGCATATTTGTAGCATAATCTTAGGTCAAAAACAAAACGTATTCGAGAAATAAACTATTTATATCATAGAGTATTTCTTATATCTTATTATGAGACAATTCTCGGTAAAAGTTCTGGATGATGCCGACAGGGAGTTTGTAGAAGTTCTGCGAGAACTCAGCATTCCCAGAAATGTGGCCAGTATGATCACTTATCTGGCCAATGTGGAGGAGGCCACCTCTCGGGAGATAGAGATCGGCTCGAACCTGCGTCAACCAGAGGTGAGCATTGCTATGCGCACGCTGCGTAGCAACAACTGGGTAGAAGAAAGAGAGATCAAGAAGGACGGAAAAGGCCGGCCCATGAAGGTCTACAGGCTTACTATATCCTTAGACGATATCATAAAGCACTTTGAGGATGAGAAGCGAAAAGAGTCGGCTAAGACCCAGGAGAGCATCGAAAAGCTCAAGGAGCTAAGTAGGGGCTTGAGTGTAACGCCGTCATAATGCTAAAGCAGATAAAATTAAGCCGAAAAAAAGGGCTGCCAGATGAGATAGGCAAAAATGCATCCCAACACAAGAAGGATTTATTTCTCTTCTTCTCCCCTACCCCGGAGGTCATCGAGGTTATCTTCCATGAGCTTCTTGCTTTTGATCTCTTCTTTTTTGCCACCTTTTCTCTCGGTATTTCTTTTCTTAAAATCAGCCAAGAATCTCACCTATATTTCATCCACACCCGGAACTGTAATTAACCTTTCCATTCATCCGTCCATCACTGCCAAATAGGCCCACTGGTCATAAATTCCCCTGGAGTCACGATTATCGATTACCCTGCCGTTCCAGCCGACGTCCCCAAGCGCCTTCGCGATGAGTTCCGCTTCTTTTTGCGTGTAAACGGTAAATAGGACCATCTTTTTCGCGAGGCTGGAAGCATTCAGAATAATGTCCCTCCAGAGAGGCCAGTTGAAATCATCAATCAGCCCCACCATGAATCCCAGAACGGTATGAAAAGACCGGGCCGGAAAGATGCGAGGCAAAAGCCTGGCATCCAGGACAAAGCATCTTTGGGGGTCCAAAAGTTCGCTCTTCAGGCCCTGGCACAGATCGCAGCGATCGGAGTCCATGGAGAGGGGACGCTGCCCCAGGCGAAGAAGCGCCTGTGTGGCCATGCCGCCGCCGCAGCAGATCTCCAGGATGCTTTCATCTTTGGGCAGCACCGGTTGTAAGAGCTGCATTAGCCTCTCGATTCTCTCTTCCACGTAAAGAGGCGCTCCGTTCAGAGAGCAGCTCTCGCAGAAAAGTTCCTCTGCAAGAGAGCGGGAAAAGTATTCCGTCAGAGCCGAGAAAAATTCTGCCTCATTTGCCTGCACCGTTTTGATGATCATCGAATGCCATTTTTCGACATGCTCAGACAAAATATTTTGGGCAGAATATTTATCAGTGAGAAGCAGCCATAGCTCTGCCGGCTCGGATAGGTGCAGGGCAAATCCCAGATCTTTAACCTCGATGCAGGCATCTGTATCCAGCCCCTCCTGCAGTATCTCTCTAGTGACGGGCAGCTCCAGCAGATCTTGCCAGGACTCTTCTGCGAGAAATATACTCTCCTCCTCTCCCAGGTCCAGTAGACGATTTAGTAGCACATGTCCCCTTCTTTTGCCCCCGGAATATCAAGCTTCTCGCTATATTGAAACCCACCACCCACTTTATGCCACCGCAATGCCGCCGGAACAATTATATTATATTCCTGGTAAAATGGGGCTGTTTGAAACTGGTAGATCTGCCTGGCGTTGGCTCTCGCATAAGAGAGCGCCTCATCGAGCAATATGGGGATGAGGAAAAAGCCCTGCAAGCGGTCTTGAATGCCGATGTGGCGGGACTATGCAGGGCTCTTAGCGAACGCCAGGCTCTTTCCATGGTCGCGCATGCCAGGGGTTTGAAGTATGCAGTCACGCCAGAGCAGTTTCTGGCCACGGATGAAGCGGCCAGGGTCCAACAGACGCTCATCTCCCACCTGGCCGGCTATGCACATACCGAATATGCCCGGCTTAAGATTGGCACTCTGTTTGCCTCTTCCTCGGCACAGCTTCTGGCAGAGAACCGCAAGAATGCCCTGGCGGCGGCGAAGGCCGCAGAGAAAGTGCAGGGGCAGGGCTTGGAAGAGTTGCTGAAAAAGATCAGGCCGCTGCGAGAGAAGGCGGCCACGAGGGTCCGGGAGAGAGCGGTGGCCGCCACATCCACGGAGGCCTTTCAGAGGCTGAAGACGCGGGGGCTGGACAGGCTGATCGACCTGCATCTGGCAGAAAGCCCGGCGGAACTGATGGATCTGGCCAAAAGCTACAGCCACGTTTGCCTGGTGGGCGAAGAGATGGACATGCAGGCAGCGGCGGAAATAGAGCAGGCCGAGTCTTTAGAAGAATGGTATCTGGTGCCAGAGGCGGTACTGGGATTTTATGTGGATAATTTAGAGTGCCTGCTGGCGGCAGCTCAGGCGGCAGGAAGGCTGACGGGCGCAGGCGTAGCCGGATTTGCGGGATGGGAGAAACTGCAAAAGCTGCTCACCAGGCTGAACGAGAGCGGGGACTCTGAAGGAGAACGGCTGGAGAGGCTGGCCGCGCGCCTGGGCGGGTGCGTGGGGGAAGCGGCCGCCTGGGCCAATGAGGAGCTGAAGAGTAAGATCGAGAAGAGCTCGCTAACCCTGGGCGGCACGGACCTGCTCCTGGTCATGAGCCGGGGAGAAGGCGTGCGAGAGCTTTTGGAGGTGCAGATGAAGAGCGTCTTTGCCCTGGTACTGAAGGAGGCAAAGGCGCGCGCTGCGGGCGAGCTTGTGCTACAGGGATCTGAAGCGGTGTGGCTGGATGAGATATTCTCGGCAGAGGTCTGCTATCCTCTGGAGCTGGACCGGCAGGCACTGCGCTCCTTTGAGCAGGAGCTACGAAGCCGCAGGGAAGGGCGGGGCTTGAAGACAAGAAGGGAGAATGCGCGGGGCCTGCAGGACAAAAGGGACGAGGCTGCTGCCCTGGTCCACGCCCTGATGGAGTTTGACTATTCCTATGCCCTGGGGCGGTTTGCCCTGGCAGAGAATCTCACTTTCCCAGAGATCTCAGAGGAGCCGTGCCTCTCCTTTGAGGAAGGCCATCATCTCTTTTTGGACCGGCCCGAGGCGGTGAGCTACTCCTTAGGAGGCGCGCAGCACCCAGAAAAGGTGGTGCTGCTCAGCGGCGTCAACTCGGGCGGCAAGACCACGCTCCTGGACCTGGTATCTCAGATCGTCATCCTGGCGCACATGGGCCTGCCCGTGCCAGCTATTGCCTGCCGCCTCTCCCTCTTTGAGGAGTTTTACTACTTCAGCAAAAGCCGCGGCACGCTCTCTGCCGGGGCCTTCGAGACGGCCATGAAAAAGTTCGCCGTAGTGGAGAATGAGAAGCGAAAGATCGTCCTGGCGGACGAGCTGGAGGCCATCACCGAGCCTGGCGCATCAGCGCGCATTATTGCCTGCATGCTGGATGAGCTGAACCGGCGCGGCTGCGTGGCCGTCTTCGTGAGCCACCTGGCCGAGGATGTGCGCCGCTATGTCGAGACGCCGGTGCGCGTGGATGGAATTGAGGCGGAGGGGCTGGATGAGAACAACAACCTCTGCGTGTGCCGAAGCCCGCGTTACAATTATCTGGCCAAGAGCACCCCCGAACTTATACTGGACAGGCTGGTGCGCTCCACCAAGGGGCGGGAGCGGGAGTTTTATGCCAGGCTGCTGGCGAAGTTTAAATGAGGTGCTCCTTTTATATTCCAGAAATAGACTTTTATTATGGAAATCTGGCAGATAGTCGTGATCTGTATTCTCATGCTCCCCCTCTTTCTGATCGCCAACTACGTCATCGTCAAGAAGGCGGCTTCGGAGCGAAGGAGGCGCGACGATCGGATTGAGCGGGCAGTCTCAGACAGCGTGGCGGCCAGCTACATAGACAAGGGGATGGCCAGGCAGAGCTGGCCCAAGTACAGGGCGGCGAGGAAGAGGAAGAAGTAGTGAGATTTTTATTTTAAATGTAATACCACTCAGCTTTCTGCAGGGGCACGCCGCAGCCGTTTCACCTTCTGCTAGTAGATTATATTCCACAACTGTTTCCTTGAAATCATTTTCGGACAGATTAACACAATATCGTCTTCTGTCCAGAGATTAATTTATATCCTGAATAAGTTCGCCGATGTTCCCCCATATTTTAAAATATTTTCACCAAATATTATTTTAGCAGTCCTTCCTGTTTGCAGTATTTCGGTATTTTTGAGCCCCCATCATATTATCCGCCGCGCATATTGCGTGCAAAATTTCTCCACTAGAATATTACCATAAATCTATGATTTCTTTGTAAAAAACACCAAAAAGTATATATATAATTGAAACTTAGTTGAGTACAACCTAAAAGGATTAATGGGGTGAGATTATTAAAAGAGTAGCAATGTTTTTTGTGCTGGCTATGGCATTGGCTGCATTTGCAGCTCCTGCCTTGGCCCAGTCGGCAATGATAGGAAGCGGCGGCGTAGACATCCTCGGTCAGGGCATATTTGAGACTGGAGGGAGTGCCTTCAAGTTCCCTGCCGCAGTTAATGCGAACTACGACTCGATTGATGTTGGAAATGATCGAGCTATGGCAATAGGTGCCGGAGTGGGCCCGGGAATCGGAATTCTGGGCGTCAATACCGGATCCGTAACTGCAACCAACCATCTCAAGATCAAGAAGAACCAGGATACCGGCGACAGCCAGACATGCTCTGCCTGCAGTCCCAAGTACAATATCGAGCAGGTCCATGTCGGCAATAGACAGGCTACCGCTATTGGTGCAGGTGTTGGATGGAGCATCATTGGTGGTGCCTTCAATACCGGCGGTGTCTCTGCGACCAACGACATTGAGATTGTGACCAACCAGCAGTAACTTCGGGGCAATCTGCCCGAGGGATGAAATATGGAAAAAATACAAGGACCCATCGGCCGTCTGCTGGTGGGGGCCGTTTTTATTTGTCTTCTCATTTCGCTAAGTGCAGCAGCGGCACAGTCGCCGTCTAATTTACCTGATCTGCGAAAAGAGCTGAAGGAAGCGCAATCCGGCCCATTCAATCAGGATCATCGCGAATGGGGGATAGGGCTGCTTCATCCTTCCGACCTCGGACCTGATATCCTACCATCAAAAGAAGAGATTGCTCTGAATGAATCGGATTCAAGTGAGCAGGTATCGGATCTGACCGCTATGAATGCTGCGAGAGAGAGAGATATCATTTACGACGGCAAGCAGTATAGGGATGCAGATACACAGGGTCTCGCCAATTCCCTGGACATAGCTGTAACCGGGCAGGAGGATACGAAGAAGATCTTTCCAAACGAAAATTGGGATGATAGTTATATAGATCAAATTGTTGATAGTGCTTTGAGCACCAGCACGAAAAATGAGGGCAAAAATGGCCAACCGGCGAGAATAAGTGCCCAGTCACAGCCGCTCGGCAACAATCTGGATATTGATGTGAGCGGAATATCCGTTCGCGCAATAAATACAGTGCAAGGAGGCAGTGCCGTGGCCACATCCAATATAATTATAAAACCGGTGCAGATCATCATTTGCCCCCCTGAGGTCGAGGAGAAGCTGAAATAAGAGCCATCACAAACTATAAGGGCATTTTGTTTCATTCCTTCTGCCGATATGACCATCCAGAGACCGAGAGGCACCAGGGATTTTCTCCCAGAGGAGACAGAGAAAAGGGGCCGGGCCAAGAAGGCCATGCAAGGTGTTTTAGAGCGCTGGGGATACCAGGAGGTAGCTACCCCCACTTTTGAGCATCTCGAGCTTTTCACCATAAAATCGGGCGCGTCCGTGGTAGAAGAGATCTACAGCTTCACGGATAAGGGCGGGCGCGATCTCGCGCTAAGGCCGGAGCTGACAGCACCCGTGATGCGCATGTACGTCTCCGAGCTGCAAAATTCCCCGAAGCCGCAGAGGCTCTGGTATTTCGGCAACTGTTTTCGCTACGAGCGTCCGCAGAGAGGGCGCTTTAGAGAGTTCTGGCAGATGGGCTGCGAACTCATTGGCGGCGCCAAGCCCGATTCTGAGGCAGAGGCCATCGCTCTCGCGGACAAGATGCTCAAAAGCGTGGGCGTGGCAGGGGATATTCACGTCGGCTACCTGGGATTGATCCGCACTCTGCTCAGCAAGATCGAGGCGGAACACCGTTCCTCGGTCATGAGGATGATCGACAAGAAAGAGCGGGGAGCTCTTGCCACCCTCCTGGAGGATATCGGGCAGAGCCATCTCGGTATCTTGGAGCTGATCGACCTGAAGGGGCAGAGCGCCCTGGATAAGGCAGCCGAGATCGTCCTGGATATGGGGCCACCCCCAGTCGGAGAGGCCGCGCGAGCGAGCGCGCCCGCGGACGCGCCTGCGGGTGTGCAGGCATCCGGTCGCAGCTCAGCGCGCCAGGGGCGGGCGGTAAGCTCCGAGCTACGGCTGGAGGAATTCCAGGAGACGGTGGATCTTCTGGAGGCCTATGGAGTCAACTTCACCATTGACTTTGAGGTCGTGCGGGGTCTCGAGTACTACTCCGGAACAGTCTTTGAGATCTATGCCGAGGGTCTCGGCGCACAGCGGCAGATCTGCGGGGGAGGAACTTACGAGCTGGCCAGCCTCTTCGGTGGCAAGGAGACCTCTTCCACGGGCTTTGGCCTGGGCTTTGACCGCATCATGGAGATTGTGCAGCTGGAAGGGTCGCGCACATTGCCGGTATTTTTAGCCTTTACGCCCGATGTCAAGGTAGAGGCAACGAAGATTGCCAGGGAGTTACGCAAAAGCGTGCCGCTGGTAATAGATGTCATGGGCCGAAGCTTAAGCGCCCAGCTCAAAGCGGCAGCCAGCGCGGGGGCGAAGTTTGTGGTAATCGTGGGCAAGGACGAGCTGGATGCCGGATTGCTCACGATTCGTGACATGTCCGGAGGGGCACAGGAGAGCCTGAGCCTGGCGGAGATTGAGGAACGGCTAAAAGAGCACTTTCGAGGATTATGATCACATAAGGCTTAAGGCCATCTTCTATTATTTATTTTTTGATTATGTTAATGTAGCAAATATTATTATCAGAATCAAGAAGGCCAGAATCACGGTCGAGAGAATGATCAGGTCGGAGTATTTGCTTTTCATCAGTCCATCCACAAATGCAGTTGTATCTTTCTGCTCGCCAACGTCAGACAAAGCCCCACCTTCATTATCTTTCGTGAAGCTTAAATAGCGTTCTGACTTTAAATATTTTTTTGCTAGCGATTTATATATTTCAGGATGATTTTATATAAAAAGTGATCTAGAGCAGCCCCATGTTCTCCAGCTGCATTCGCACGATGCGCACGCCCTCTTCGCACTCCTCCGGAGTTTTGCCGCCGGTTACCACCAGTTTTCCGGAGCTGAATATGAGCACTACCACTTTGGGCACCTTGATCCTGTAGACCAGCCCGGGAAACTGCTCCGGCTCATATTCGATGTTCTCCAGGCCTAGACCGAGAGCAATGGCGTTTAAGTTCAAGTCAGTCTTCAGATCAGCGGAGGCCACAATGTTCTGGACGTGGATCTCAGGTTCCAGATCGATGTTCTCGAAGCCAATGGACTTGAGTGTCTTGGCCATATTGGTTATGACCGTGCGAACGTCCTCGACGTTCTTGGCTCCGGTGCATACCACTTTGCCGGAAGTGAATATAAGGAAAGCGGCTTTGGGGGCTTTGACCCTGTAGACGAGTCCGGGAAACTTTTCCTTGTTATACTCCGCACCCTCCAGCTCGGCCTCGATCTTGTGCAGGTCGAACGCTTCCGCCAGCTTGGTAGATGCCACCACGTTCTCAATATTAATTGTGGACTCCATACTCAAGTATCTCCGGATTATCCCTTACAAACTGGGGGTATATAAACATGAGTATTTAAGATTTATAAACTACTTATAAACACTTTATAAATAGCCTAAAAAATTTCTCTCAAAAAAAGATGGAACAAATGATCCTGATAGCCCGATCAATCCTTGCTCTTCCACTTGAGCTTGTCTCCCTTCCACTTTACGACTCCGCTCTTCTCCAGCACCCTGGCCAGATCCTCGGCTACATCATCGCCATAAACGTTCAGAACGCTGCTATCATCCTCTAAAGTCATGGTGCATTCTTCGGCAAACTCTGCAAAATCCATCTTGCGGGAAGCGGGCGATGTAGCCAGCTTTTCGATCAGCAATCCCAGGACCTTAAGGCGCTGGGCTTCTGAGGGATAGGTATCCCAAAACTCGTCATTCAGATCGATGGCAAGAGGGGTGGTGAACTCATCGACAAAGATATTGACGGCCTTCTCCAGATAAAAATCAATATCGCATTTCATCTGCTCCGGCATATCTTCATAGTCATCCGGATCGACGGTTATTTCGATAACTGGATCGTCCAGCTTATTCTCTATGGCTTCACCGACCTTTATGTCGTTTAGAGAAAGGACCATCCCGGCAAAGATGCGGGCTCTTGAGATGAAGAGGGCGTTATTCATCCATTCCTCTGAACCGAATTTCAGGGCCTCCCCTTCTTCCGGGGAAAGGCTTTCTGAATTTTCAGAGAGCGCCAGAATTTTGTCTCTTTTCTCCATCATGAGCGGGTCCAGCTCTTTTAAGAAAAGGTCCTCGAAATTCTCGGGCGTGGCCTGGGGCAGGACGCTCTTTAGTGCCGAGAAATAGTACTCGTACTGGCTGTGGTCCTCGATAAACTCTTTGACGGCGCTCAGCTTGTCCTTGAGGGTGTAAGTTGTCTCCTCCTCCATTACCAGGCAGGATCTCGTATCCACCTTGAGGCCGGCTTTATCCAGATAGCTCTTGATCTCTTTGGCCGTCTCTTCGTCGTATTCTCCCAGATAGAACATAGTATCCAGGTGAATGATGGGGTGGGATTAAAAAGCTTTAGTTGCTTCGTGTCACCCGGACTTTTGTTATTGCTCGGGTTAGACTACCACTGCCTTGCTTTCTATGTTAGAGGGGTGCACGCCCAGGAATTCTATCCTTTCTTCCGCTTTGCCGTCCAGGGGTCCCAGGTCTACTATCATTATGCGGTCATGGTTGTGTTTGATGATTTCTGTAAGTGTCGCGACAAGCTCCACTTTTCCCTTGGCGGTGAGAAGGCACCGAAAGACGGAGTAATGTATTGGATCTCCGAAACCTTTCATGGTTTTGTGCACACGATGCAGGCGCTTTGGGTCCATTATGTCGTAGCTGACTACGTAGCATTTCAGTTCGCCCATGTTGTCACCTCGTTACTTTGTTATCTTGTTACCTGGTGCAGAAGGGGGGATACTCTCGGATTTCGCCGGAGATGGCTCGCGCCAGGAGGCGGGCCTGTACTTCCAGCACTCTTCGGTAGCTAACTACGTAGCCGAAGACGGGATGAACGATCTCCGTTTCCATGCGGCGTTCGTAGCCTGACACGACGGCCTTCTTTCCGTTGGAGGTCAGGGAGACACCGGCACGAGTCTTGATGAAATCTTTTTTGGAAAGCTCCTCATTATTAAACAGGTTTATAGCCACGGAATCAGCAATTAGGGGGCGGAATTCCTCCATCATATCCAGGGCCAGAGCAGGCCTGCCGTATCTGGGTCGGTGATAAAATCCAAGATAAGGATCAAAGCCCACCGCATAGAGAGTGACAAACAGGTCTTTGACCAGAATGCCGTAGAGGTAGGATAGGACTGCATTCACAGGATCTTTCGGTGGTCTGCGGTTTCGATCCGTAAAAGAAAAGTCCTTGCCGCCTTCTTTCAACAGATTGGCAAACCGGGAAAAATAGCATTCCGCTGCCGCTCCTTCAATGCCCAGCAGGCTCTGGCTGCTTGATGCCTCTTCCGCCTCTGCGGCCAGTTTTGCCATCAGGTTAAGGGAGCTTGTGCTTCGCTCGGGATCATTTCTGCGCATGAGCGTCCGGCAGTTTTTGATCTTGCCGGATACGGCCTTTCGAGCCAGCAGTATCGATCTTTTCGGGTCCATGGCACACTGAAACTGATGTATCCTCAGCTCAACGTTTTTGTGAGTCGTTCCCAGGCAGATTCCCTGAAACCAGCCACCATGTGTGAAGTGGATAACGGGCACTCCTCTTTGCATCAGTTCGACCATAGCCGGGGTGGTTATCTCCACGCCTCCGTAGAGCGAGAGCTGAGAAATCTCTCTTAGCTTTGGCTCACTGACTTTGCCATCCCGCGACCATATTTCCAGGCGTTCTTCTTTCTTCCGAACGGTATTGCCACGACCGACTACGTAAACGGGTATGGCGTCGTCCCGAGAGGGAAGCAGCCTTCTGATTTGGCCGGACGGAGCCTCTTTCAGAGCTACCCCCTCTTCGATTCCTGCTTCCCTGCCATTTTTTGCAGCTTCTGCATCATCTACCTCCATCTCTTTGAGTAGGGTGATCTCATCGGGCAGGCAGATGCCAGCCAGTGAGCAGCGGTTGCACTTGGGGCTGTGCTGCAAGGGAGGCGGCATCTCTCCCAGATCCGCCGCGATCCGGAGCGCAGCGATGAGTTCCTTGGTTCTGCCCATCAGGGCGTCATCAAACAGAACGGGCACTCTCTTCTTCGATTTGACAAAGTAGGCGATTCCCTCATCGCAGACAAAGCCGTTTTCTCTCAGCACCAATCCCTGGGCACAGAGCTGAACTCTCTCCGGTTCGTAGGCACCATCCGGGATATCAGGCGCTTCTCCCCTTTTGTAGTCCACTGGAGTGACATGGCCGCCATCGCCTTCCAGAAGGTCGATTCTGCAGGTGATACCCGCCCCGGAAAGGTAGACCGATCGAGCATGAAATGTTTCGAACTCCTCGGCGGCTTTGTCAGAGCCGGCGTCCACGCGCCTGTGCTGAAATCTGCCATCCACCGTATCGGCGCTGTCCAAAAATTCTCCCTGCACCCATTCGATATAGCAGAGGCGAGGGCAGTAGGCGAACTCGTTGAGCATACGGGCGGGAATCAGCTCAGGCAAATCTTGGTTGGGCTCTTCGGCTTTAGGAATCACATACTCACCGTAGTAGTAATAATAGTCATTATTAATAAAGATATTTATTATCTATGACATTAAAAATGCGAGTGCGTGGCATGTCATATATATTATTTGCATTTTTAGAATATAACCACAGAGGCACGAGATGCGCACAGAGGACGAAATAATCTTAAAGGACCGTTTTATTCCCGGCTATTGCCAGCGACAGGTAATATATCTCCAAGCAAGAGGTAGAACAAGCACCACAAAGAAAGCTCCTGACAATATCAGGATCGCTTTGATATAAAACTCGTCGAATGTAACCCAACGACGGTCATATGCAAATCCGAATGCGGTAGATACCAATATGCCCAGAAAAGATGCGCAGGTATATTTTATCTGAGAATTTCCCTCATGATACCGCCGAGATAGGTGAAACATTTCCAGGTAAAAGTCGTTATCATGCTCTCGTTTGCGAAGGGCGGCGATGCTCCTCTTCGTTTCGCTCTTCAGTTCGGAGTTGCACTGTTTGATAAGAAGCACAAAAGGAATTGATGCCGCTGCAGCGAGTCCTAAAATAAGGGCGTAGACGCTTTCCGAAAGCGGAATCGGATCAGCCAACTGTGGGTCACCAGTCGTCCATGTAGGCCCCCACATCAGAAGAGGCCCCAATTATCAGCCCTGCCATGCCGCCGAACATAGCCCCTGCCGGGCCTCCGACTGCAAAACCAAATACAGCACCCCCCGCTATTCCGGCCACGGTTCTGGCTCCACGAGGGACCTCACCCTTATGAGCTTTTGGCTTTAGCTTAGGGGTTTTTTTAGCAGTCATCGCTATAAATAGACCACGCGAGAATAAAGCGTTTTCGGCTTCAATGGGGCCACGACTTTTCAGCCGTGGAGATGTCATGGGCGGCTACCCTCGATAATGCGGGTAGTCGCTCGGACGCCCAATGACCGTGCCAAAGCGGTAGTTTCCACCCTCGTGCACGGAGTAGTGGCACGATTCGCAGAGGATCACGCAGTTATCGACCGATGCCGTCCCGCCGAACTTCACGTGACGGATATGGTGGGCTTGAGCCCCTTCGCCGTAACTATGAGCCGAACGGCCATCGAGGCCGAGCGCTGTGATCCTCGCGCCGCAACTCGCACAACGCAATTTCTGGCGGTTGAGCGCCAACTGCTTCGTGCCTATCGAAAACTCATTTGGTCTCATCGCTTCGCCAACTCCAACTCTCTTGCTTCAATGGGGCCACGACTTTTCAGCCGTGGAAATCTGGAGATGCTTTTGTGGTGATGATGTCCGGCTCGGCTTCAATGGGGCCACGACTTTTCAGCCGTGGAAATGGCGAAAAAACTTTCAGGACACAGACGGCATTATCGCGTGGCTTCAATGGGGCCACGACTTTTCAGCCGTGGAAATCACAACGATTTAAGGTGAT
>JBAXWY010000031.1:0-31387 GCA_037128175.1 Methanothrix sp. | reverse complement strand
TTCCTGGAGTTATGTTTCCTGGAGTTATGTTTCCTGGAGTTATGTTTCCTGGAGTCATGTTGCCCGGAGCCAAGTTGCCTGGACTATCCAATACTGCGCAAGCCTGAAACGTAAGGCATAAAAGCGCCGTCATAAACAGTAAAATTTTGCTACATTTCATATTAACACCTACTATTTCTCTAATCAGATTCTTTGATTTCCTAATTAACTCATAGTTTTAAGAGGAGGGATAGGCAAATAGCGATAAGGATGTCAAGAGTTTCTTGAATCCCATCTCAAATCTGCCTGATCTCTTTATGTATTGTTTATTTCAGATCTTCAGCCGTCTTATTTCCTATGAGACGTTTTTGCCTGTCCCATCTTTTTCCCTACATGAGCCTTAGTCTTCTTGACATCAGCCGTCGTATCTACATTATCATCTATCATTTTTTGAATCCAACGTTTGTGATTCTAATTCTAATAGAATGCCATTGAATAAAAAGCTTTTGGTATCAAAATATTAAAATGCCATAAGCTATGCACATATAAATTCAGTAAATTAAAGTGCATCCGAACCGACGGCAAAAAATTGATATTACTTCAGAAACCCGTAACCATCTAAACCAACCGAGCTATGAACTTCGTTAGTCATCAAATTGAAAGCTGTTTTTTGGTGTGTGTTCGTACTTCCGAAATGCTGGAATGGATCGAATTTGCGATTAAGATATGACCTTCGAGAGGCGAATATTACTCGATCCCTAAAATGGATCAGTTGTAATACATTCATCCTTGCCAATTTGATAAGCTGCGATGGGACGGCAAAAACCATGCTTCTCCGGGGCAGAGGAAAATTGCAGTTTGGGCATTGTGGAATTTTTATCATTAGGTATATCAAATAGGAGATGCCTAAACTGCAAATAAATCCCTTCCTGGTTAAATACATCTTGGGCGTTACATTTTTCTGACAATATCCACAAAGTACCATATATCCTCAACCTATTATTACTAATACGGGTTTTAACAAATGATTGACATGGAGAATGTTTTCTCGCGTTTCAATTTAGCCTTTAATTGTTTATTTCAGCATCTCGATCATTTTCTGAATCCACAGTTAGCGATTCTAATTCTAATAAGATACCATTGAATAAAAAGCTTTTGGTACTAAGATATTAAAATACTAAAATCTATGCACATATAAAATTCTATAAAATAAATGCATATCTAAAGACTGCATTGAACTTAGCCGAACCGGCGGCAAAAAAATGGGCCTGGCCGAGGACCTTGCATTCAAGGCGCTCGGTCTGGGTAATGAATATAATTTTTGGTGCGAATCTATCCTTCAACCCAATCAAATTTTGGACCTTTGATATTATTGAAATTCTTGATGATCACTACTGCGTCTTTCCTATTCAGTTGAGAGTTCATCATCTTCTCGCACACACAACGCAGTGCCTCTTTTTCCTTCTTGAAAGCATCGCTATCTTCGGATTTAGGAGCCAATCCAGAACTCTTAAAAAGGTGCTCCTTCTCGTTCATTTCTGTGCTCATACCCCATTTGCCGAACATCACCGAAGCGTTATCCAAAAGACTTTGATCAAACATCTCGGGAAGCTTGCAACCCTCTATCAGCCGCATAAATTCTTCTTTCTTCAAAATGATCACCTCTATGGAATTTAGGTCTTTTTCATCGCATTGTGGATCTTTCTCGCCAGTACCAAGGCGATGGGGATTACAGTCCCCAGCATGAACAATATTTTTATAAGCTTTTTTAACATAATCAGCTTCTTCTCCTCAAAGCTACAAAGGTCACCGCCAGGAGCCCGGCTACGGCAAATATTGCCTCGAAGCCTGGAGTTGTAGTCGTAGTCGTTGATTTGGTCGTGCTTGTAGGCTCGGTAGCAGGAGTCGAGCTGGTCGTAGTTGTAGTTGATTTGGTAGCATCAGGGCCGTGACCCGAGCTAGTCGTAGTTGTAGTTGATTTAGTGACATCAGGGCTGGGAGTGGTGCTCGTAATAGTTGTAGTAGATTTGGTTTCTTCCGCTGCTGCACTTAGGGCCATAAGCATCATTGTGGCAATAAGCACGGCTACTAATATCTTCTTCATATCAAAACCTCTTTTCTCATGTGAATATGCAAATCCTAGATTCAAAGCTGTAATATCGCCAAGTTGATTGAGCCGCCAAACAAAATCGATAGTACCGCCAGGATGATGAATACTATTATTAGCCATTTGGCAATATCCATCGATATGCCGGCACCACGTACCCCCAATATTCCAAGTATCAGAGCTATTACAAAGAACACTATCCCCAAATAAAGTAAGTCTGCCATTTTTGTACACCTCGCTATATCAGCCTTCCTATTTTTCTATGTAACCTTCGCCTTCTCTGCATCTGCTCTTTCATGAGCCAGCTTATGATCTAAATCAGCCTTCGCCTTCTCTGCATCAGCCTTTATGTCAGCCTTTGCATAAGCTGCCTTCTTACCTAGCTCATCATCATTACCAAATTTGGCCTTCACCTTCTCCACATCAGCCTCTACCTCAGCTTTTGCATGAGACACAATATTCTCTAAATCAGAGAATGCCTTCTTGGCATCAGCCTTCATCGTCTCGACATTTTTATTTGCCATTCTTTAATTCCACCTTTTAGTAATCTAAACATAGTAGGCGGCTATTGCATAAAAAGATTTTGGTACCTAAATTTTCAGATACATAAGATATATAAGCACGAAGCTCTATTATAGAGAGCCATGCAAAAAACCACATTGACATTATCCGAATCTGTGTCCAAAACGCTGAAGGTTTACACTGTACAGTCCAAAAGCAGCTTGCGGGCGCAAAGCCTCGTGATCGAAGAGGCCTTAAAAGAATTCTTTGAGAAACACAATGTGAAGATAGAGGAGTAATCAATATCTTTTCTTTATGAATAAGGTATGTTGCCCCTAAGCATTATCCATAATGTGTGTTCAGGAGCAAGTAATACGCAAGTAATGCAATCGTGACCACTCCCACGAATAAATTCGTGGGCATCTAGGCTTTCGCCGCAGACTGTAGTCCCAGTCGGAGAATATTTTTTGAAGCGTTGAGATCTCGATCCATGACCAACCCACATCTAGGACAATTATGGACACTTTCCGAGAGATCCTTCTTTACGATTGAACCGCATCCCGAGCACATTTGAGATGTATAGGCAGGATCGATTCATCCCATGGTTAAAACCGAGGGGTTTCTCTGCCCCCGCGCCCCAACCATCCTAAATTCCAAGCTGTGCAAGCTGTAATACCGCCAAGTGGAATGAGCCGCCAAATACGAGCGACAATAACGCCAGGATGATGAATACGATTATCAGCCATTTAGCGATTTCCATCGATATGCCGACACCACGTACGCCCAATATTCCAAGTATCAGAGCTATTACAAAGAACACGAGAGCCAAATAGAGCAAGTCCGCCATTTCTGTTCACCTCCTAAATATTGATGACTGTGTACATTCTCCATTGTCTATTTCAGTGCATCATTCATCTTTTTTCCTATGCCAGCCATCGCCTTTTCAGCATCAGCTTTTGCATAAGCTACCTTATTCTCGACATCAGCCTTCGCTTTCTCAGCATTAGCCTTTATGTCAGCCTTTGCATAAGCTACCTTCTTCTCGGATCCATCATGCTCTAAATTGGCCTTTATCTTCTCAACATCAGCATTTACATCAGCTTTTGCATGTGCTACCTTGTTCCCTATGTCAGCCACTACTTTCTTAGTATCAGCTTTCGCCGTCTCTATTCGATCACTTGCCATTATTTAATTCCTCCATTTATGAATCTAAATTTAGTAGGATGTTATTACATAAAAAGCTTTTGGTACCCAAATTTTAAGATACACAAGATATATAAACACGAAGCCTCGTTATGATTTTTCATGCAAAAAACTACATTGACCCTATCCGAACAATTAGCTAAGACTCTGAAGGTTTACACCGTAAAGTCCAAGAGCAGCTTGCGAGCTCAAAGCCAGGTGGTTGAAGAGGCGTTAAAAGAGTTCTTCGATATGCACAATGTTAAGATCGAGGATTAACCAAGTAAGCTGGAGGAATTACTCCATTTATCTAAGATAATTCCTGGATGGCCTTGATACAGTCAGCAGGATTTCTGCTCGCTAGCCAAGGCATTTAAGCATCTTAGCAAAACTGAGATTGTTCAAATGATGAACATGAGGGCGGCTACCCTTCAATCCTTAAAAATTATTTAGAGTTAGAAATATTCTCTTTTAGCATATCCTGGACCCTATTGAGAAAACCTTCGATCTTCTGATCAGTGATCAGATTTAAAAGCTCGGGATTCGCATCCATATAGGAGACATCTAATGCGGCTCCGCCTGGATGAGACAGAAACATTCGTATCTTGTTTTCATCAGTCTTAACTAAGTAAACCTGGGCCCTAAAAGGAAACGTTGGACTCCCAGAGAACTCTCCAATTGGGTATCGGACTTCAAAAGGCATTCTATGATTTAGTTTGGTCTCCAAATTCATTACCTTTTCTTTTACAGCCACACCGATGTCCTCATCCAGTTTTCTTGCGGCGGCTAATTTTTCTTCATCTGCATCAAGTTTCTTTTCGTACTCGCTGCCCAACTCGTTAATCTTTTGCAGCTTATCTTCGATATCATTCATTGAATCACATCTGTAAAGCTAGCACACCTTGTTCTATTTAAAAACATGGCTATTATGTCAAATTGATACCATTTGATCAGCAACTGCCTTTTTAACTTGTAGGATCGCGAAGGACGGATTTCGCTGACCGCGGGTCAGCGAGAGTTTCGACGAGAAGTCGAAACATCGTAAGTCCCCATCCTTTAGGGTGGTCTTCCGGACTGCAAGCCCGGGGGAGTGGCTGACAACGTCAGCCACAGGATGAAAGCGGAGTCCTTTGCCATGATTACTTTCACGCCGCTCTCAACTGATATAAATATTAGGTATGCAGATCTGTATTCATATGATTATCAGCTACAAGTATCCCATCTTCCCGAGCAATATCACTCAATGGAAGTTAGCGGAGAATTTGGATGCTTGCAGGTGGCTCTATAATCGGCTTCTCCAAGACCTGAATGAAGCAAAAAGAAAAGGCATCAAGCTCAAGACCTATGATTCTCAGAATATGATTCCAACTCTGAAGCTCGTAAATCCAAAGCTGAATCTGGTCTATTCCAAAGTTCTTCAGATGGTGAATTACACTCTTTGGTCTAACATCAAAGGACTTTTGGCATCTAAGAAGAACGGTCGGAAGATTGGTAATATTCGCTTCAAAGGGTATGGTTGGTACAATACCCTGAATTACAACCAATCCGGATTCAAGGTCGATCAAGATCATGGCATATTGCATCTGTCCAAGATAGGAGATATGCGGATCAAGATCTATCGAAAGCTTCAAGGTTGCATCAAAGCCGTCATAATCAAGAGAGAAGGCAAAAGATGGTTCGCAATAGTCCAAGCCGATCAAGAACCACAGCAATTACCAGAAACCGGGGAAGCAGTGGGTCTGGATGTCGGTTTGACTTCCTTCGTGGTTGATTCCGAAGGCAATGAGATAGAGAATCCAAGATGTGCCGAGCAATCTGCTGATAAAATGGCAAAGCTGCAAAGAAAGATAGCCAGAGCGGTGAGGGGATCGAATAATTATAAGTCCCTCAAGGATAAAATCGCTAAGCTGCATAAGAGAATCAACTGCCAACGAGACGATTTTCTGCACAAGCTTTCTCGGGTGTACGTCAACAACTTCGATATCATTTGTGTCGAGGATCTTGATGTCAAAGGCCTGAAAGAAAAAGGTCATAACAATGGAATGCATCGCAGCATTCATGATGCATCCTGGTCCAAGTTCATATTTATGCTTTCGTACAAGGCTCAAAGTGCTGGTCGAAAGTTGATAAAAGTAGATCCTAGAAATACCACTCAAAGGTGTTCTGCTTGTGGAAGCATCGTAAAGAAAAATCTGTCAGTACGAGTACATGAGTGCCATCATTGCGAATTCTCATGTGATCGAGATTACAATGCTTCCAGGAACATACTCATTACTGGGATGGAACAGCCCGTAGCGCCCATAGAACCAAAACCACTACATCACATATCAGTGATGCAAGTTTTGGCAATGAAGTGGGAAGCCGCGCCCTTCAGGACGCGGTAGTTCACACATAAGGTATATCTAGAATTGAACCGTTAATATCTCACCATGTATCAAAACCGCAGATTTTACATTATATTCACAGCTATTATATTTGTTTTAATTATTTTTGCAATATATATAAGCAAAGATTTTATATCAACTATTCTTTTGAGCTTTCTGCTGGCATATATTTTGGATCCGGTCTTCATGTATTTCACCAGGAACGTCGGTCACCATCGTCGGGCATCAGCTTTAGCTTCCATATTAATAATATTTTTTATATTAATATTTGTCGTCTTTGCAGCAGCCGATGCACTTATAACGGAGATGGCGAATTTACTGGGCTTAGGTGGCGTAGCCTATCTTCAAATACAGGTATCCAATTTTTCTAGTGCCGTTAATAGCTTTTCTCAGATGTACCTGCCCTCTTCGGCTGCAAATTATGTGAAGGGGATAGGAGACATTCCCACAGCTCTAATTATAATGGTCCAACCAGCTTTACAGGGCCAGATCATGAGCTTCGCCTCAAATCTGCCCATATACTTTACTCAGTTTCTGCTGGCTATATTCTTCACCTATTACTTCCTTGTTGACGGCAGAGGGATAATAAATGAATTTGTAGGGCTACTTTCTGAAAAGGAAGTAAGCAAACATTTTCTTCTGGAACTGAACCTTATCTATAAGAGCCTTTTCCGGGTATTTTTTCTCACATCCCTACTTATCGGAATCATTGGGGCAATAGGATTCCTCGTGCTCGGCATACCCTATCCTTTATTTTGGGGCATGATAATAGCTGTAGTCGCCCTGGTTCCATTGATAGGACCAGAAATGATCTTTGGGCCGATTGCCCTTTACTACCTGCTCACCCAAGACTATGCCACGGCCATAGCCCTATTGGTCTTCGGAGTGATCTTTCTCACCATAATCCCTAATAACATAATTCTTCCTCGCCTAGCATCAGCGCGCGCTTCAATCCATCCCCTCATAACCCTCATGGCATTTACGGCTCCGGTCTTTGTCATCGGAATAGTGGGTGTGATAGTTGGCCCCGCTGTCTACGGGTTCATACTGGCAGCTTATAGGACAATGATATACTTTAGAAAAGTAACTTTCGAAGTGGAACCAGCAGCTTCGAAGGGATAGCAGCACAAAAAAGATTTCCGAAATAAGCAAAAACAAGGTTAAGAATAATCATGATATTTGCGATGTATCGCCCATTTATAGGCGAGAATCAGAACCAACAGCAATATCGTGCCGATGATATAGCTGCCTAAAACATCGCTCGCCCAGTGTGCCCCAAGAAATATACGTGAAGGTCCGATCAGAACGATCAACGCACCGCAAATAGCGATAATGATGACTCGTGCCCGTCCCCTAAAATTTTTCCATGCTAGATAGGCGAATAACCCAAAAAAGACGACAAAAAATAGTACATGCCCGCTAGGATAACTGTATTCGTTTATAGTCTGCAATATACCAGTAGCATTTTGATTAAGAGGGAATGGACGTGTTCTATGGATAAGCTCCTTGAGTACAAAAGCCAGCAGCACGCTACTGGTTGTCGCCAGCATAAAGACCGCCTCTAACCATTGGCGCCTCAATGCAAAGGTCAGCATGGCCAAGACAGTCAGCATCAATGCAATCGCAACTTCGCCAAGAGCACTAACCGCACTCATCAGCCAGTCGAAGAGTGGGCTGGCTTGTTCTTGCAACTCCTCGTAAGACTTCGCGTCGAAGGGCAAGACAGGGGACCAAGCTACCGCATACGAGAGCAGGAGCGCCAGCAAGAGTAGGAGCACAAATATGAGTGCCAGATCTCTATTACTGTATTTCCTTTCTAAGATTGCACTTATCATTTTTTTGGCATATCCATTCCAGAGACGAGCGATGAAGTCGAATGAGGTCAAGGCACTCTCCAGGGCCATTTATCTCCATGACCACAGTTTTCAATTAGAAACACAATCTCGTCCAATCTGCCGGGTGCCTCGGGATCTCCCAATACTTCGCTCGATTTTGGGCATATTTCGGATTCTATTTTTGCATTTAGAGAACTGGGTTCTAAGAGACCGTCTTCGATCTTTGCTACATATCTTTTTCCTAATGACAAGAGATCTTCTTTTTCTAGCAGAGGATTTTTTAGGGTCCCCCTTGCATCCTCCAAATAATCCTCCTCATAATCCTGTTCTCGTGCGACACCTGTCCAATTGCTTGGGTCCTTCCTGGCCTCGGCAGGGTCGGCGGGTAGCCTGGGTGGCCTTATTTCCACCGCAGCCTTGGTTTTGCCATCGATACTAATAGGCTTTATCTGTTTATCGGCATTCCACCATGGGTCATGTATTAAGTAAGAATTCTGTGATTTAGCTGCGTTCTCAAAGGCATCGAAGAATTGCCTTCCCCATCCGCCATTTGGATCGTTGAAATTGATCTGGCTTGGCCAGGCAATATCCGGAAAGAGGACGCGCCAAAGCCTGCGATAATGCTTTAAGACTAAGTCCTCATCTAAAACAGCACAATCAAGTTCGCTATCACAGGTGAAGGATCTGCGGTTCAGGTTTGCCGAACCACATACTAATAGACTGCGATCATACATCTGAACTTTCGCATGACAGTAAATGCCGCCTGATATTCGGGAAGGATGCCAGAGATTATATACGCCTATGCGCTCGAATTCACCGGAACCAAGCGTTAAGCCGTCAGTTAAATCGTTGAGGGCCAGCTTCCTTGCATGGTGCACTTCATGGGGATGATTGTCAGCATATGGTGGAAGCACAATAATGACGCAAAGCTTCTTTTTCTTATCCTCCTTGATCAGGTGGTTAAGCAGTCTGGCGAGGGGCCTGCTAAAGAAGTATTGATCAAAGATCCAGATCAATTCGTCCGCTGCCTGACATGCATTGGCGATTCCCGCCATGATTGTAAACTCCCCCCTCATGAACGGAGGCCTCTTGCGCTCTGTACGCAGGGGAATGGTACGCCACATCTGTACCAGAGATGAGCCCCCTGGCACAGGATCTACTTCCTTTGGCTCATTCAATCTCGTTACGTCATCATCCGTAATGGCCGTTTTTGAGCTGAAGATAATCTGATTTTTACTGTTAAAGTGCAATCTTCCCCAGAATCCAGAGTCATGTACTTTTCCCCAGTCTTGCCATCTTTCACAGAACTGCTCCTCGAGCGTCCTTATGATTGGTCCCTGAAGCCGCAGGTGCTGATCATGCCAGATTTGATTGTCGTCACCATAGACTTCTTTCGGCAGATCAGGCTCCGGGTGCAAAGGCACGGATACTTCTTTTAATGCATCATAGATTGTATCCAGGCTTTTCGGCCAGCGATGAGTCTTGTCTTCGCCATCGAAGACATGAGGGACGTTTTTCCCTGATTGCCAGTCCCCGCCCAGGAATTGAGGCGGATTAGATTGCATAAGAACGAGCAGATCGTCGAGCGTGGCATTCGGATCATATGCATAGGGATGTGTGCCGTCTGGTGTGTCTCTTCTGGTGAAGGCCAGATCCACCCCCCCGCAATAAGCTACGTTTACATCACCCACGCGGATCACCATCATCTTTTGGTGATGGGTAGAGGTTAAGGGAGAAGCCACCCTCATGTCCAGAGCTACTACGCCTCGATCTTTTGCACTGGGATCATTCTTGCAGAGCCTCTCGCATTCCTTGCTCACAACTTCGGCTATGTAAAAGTGATCGCTAATGTGTGAACCTAGCCCTGCAATTATGGACGCCCTTATCGGTAACCACAATAGTATCCTAACATTGATCCCGGCCTGCATCAGACGCAGGATAAATCCCAGCACGGTCTGATCCTTTATTGAAGCATCGCTCTCATTCCAGGGGCGATTTTGGATTATCCAAGGATTATCATCGGACAGGTCTCTCAAGGGATTTAGTCGAAAATCGGCGATATATACATACCCTTTCTTGCCTTGTTTGGCTTCAAAGATCGCTGCTTCCAGGGATTCTCTCATCGCGGACAATGCCTCATACCCGCCAATCAGAGGGATGATCTTGCAGTTTTCATCCCAAGGCATGCAATTACCCTGCCTTTTGGCCATGTATGTATCATCGCCCCAGGGACGCCCCCCTCCGTTTGGCGAAAACTTCAAGAACCACTTGTTTGGATCAGCGACCATTACTTACCACAGTCCTTTTTTCTCTGATGTAAGGTAAATGCTATTTGGACTTATAAAAGATATCTCTGTACCAATATAGTTGTTTGCTTGATTTTCCAACCGGCACTACATCATCCATCTATCTCGAATTAGATTTCGATCAACACGTTGTGCGTCTCAAAGAACTCTTTTAATGCTTCCTCTACAACTTCACTTTGAGCACGCATGCTGCTCTTTGTTTTTGCCGTATAAACCTTAAGCGTTTTGGCTATAGGTTCGGATAAGGTCAATGTAGTTTTGGGCATTAATCCCTGTCGAACAGGACATTACGTATATATAGATTATGACTCATATCTATTTATGTACCCAAATATTTATATTTAATAATACTGGATGATCGCAAAAATGCCTGGGAACGCGAAGGCATAACTCGATCTTATGAAGATCAGGCCGCTTTGCTGGTCTTATGGGAATCAGAACCCTCGGACTGAGGGGGATAGCCTGTAGAGAATCGACCTATGGCTTTGGCCTATGTCCAAAGTAAGCGCCGGTTCGTCGAAGCATGAAGCCCCATCCTTTAGGGCGTAGAGTAAAATACCGTAATAAACTCTCTTCTAATTCTACTGTCCGGGCTCCGGATAACTCAGGCCAGAACCTCATCGGCCACCGGGTAGCTGGCCCGTGATGCCCGATCCCTGCAAAAAGCCGCCCGCGCACCCGCAGCCCGCCAGGAAGCGCAAAGGCTGCAAGGCGAGGCGGAGAAGGCCCTGGCACAGGCCGAGGCCCTCAAGCTCCAGGCCCGGCTGGAAGACCTGACCGTGTGGCAGATGGAAAAGGTCAAACAGAGCCGCAAGGGCTCTAAGACCTACACCTACTGGATGGCCTCCTGGCGCGAAGGCGGCAAGACGCGCAATGTGCACCTGGGGGGAGCAGCCGGAAGATGGATGGCGAGGGCGGCCAGGCGGAAGGCCAGGGCGATGAAGGCGGAGGCGCTCCATGCTAATTGAACTGACCAGAGGAAAACACGCTATTGTTGATGTGAATGATGCGGATCTGGTGAGATCAAGAAATCGTCCCGTGTAATCACCTCTAAAAGGGATAGCTGGAGGCAGCCTAAAGGGAGTAGCACGAGGGGATGGCTGTCTCCAATTAACAAGTAGTAATAATAGTAGAAAAGACTCATCTGCGCGCCGCGAAAGTGATTTCTGACCACCCATAGTGAAACGGCGGCGGCGCACCCACGCGCAGCAAGCTGCGGGGTATTGCGTTTTAAAATAAAGCTGCCTAAAAACCTCTTGCTCTGCTCTACTTATGCTCATTGGCTGACCAGGAGGTATTAATAATCTCGATAAAGAAAATATTTATATGCGACTAATATATGTATAAATCTTGAGGGATTATAATTAAACAAACTTCTGTCAAAGTGCTGGATGAAAAGGATCTGGAATTCGTCGAGGCACTGCGAAGCTTGGATGTGCCAAGAAACGTAGCCATGTTGATCACCTTTCTGGCAAGAGTGAGCGAAGCAAACTCCAGAGAAATCGAAACGGCAACACGCATGAGGCAGCCAGAAGTGAGCATAGCTATGCGTGCATTACGCTCAAATAACTGGGTAGAGGAAGGCGATATCAACGCAGAGGGAAAAGGTCGGCCCATGAAGGTCTACATGCTCAGTGTAACCCTCAATATGATCATACAGCACTATGAAGAAGAGAGAAATCGCGAATCTGCCAGGGCAATGGAGGCCATTCAAAGACTTCGGAAACTGACAACTACTTGATCATAAGGCAACCCTAGCCTTCTACTATTTTCGCGCCCATGCCCACCGCCTTCGCGACTGCTGCCAGATCCTTCATCAGGAATATCCTATCTTCATCCCCGGTGCCAGGGGAATGCCCTGCTTCAGGTGAGCCTGCACCGCCGAAGCCTCAGCACACCTGCGGGAATAGCTCAAGCGGCTCACTCTGCGATGAATGGCCAGCTCCCGGAAATTCGCCTCTACAAGCTCGTCCGTGTAGCTTCTGGCAACGCTTCGGGCCTTGGGTTAGGATGTGCAAGTTCTTCCGATACCTCAAAAGCTTTTTCTTAAATCACATTGACAATAAGTTGTTATGACGAATTCCACTGGTGAATGGTTCGACAAGGGCAATGCATACTTTGCATTGGGCAAATATAAGGAGGCCATTAAGTGCTATGACAAAGTTATCAAGATCGACCCCAAACGAGCATTAGTTTGGACAGGGAAAGGCCATGCTTTGAATTTATTTTGAAATGAATACCCCGCAGCTTGCTGCGGTTGGGATGGTCAGGAAACCGACTTAAGGAAGACTGCATATAGTGCATATAGTGCATTTAGATGATTGAGGTAAGAAATGCGAGCCATTGTGTCTATAAGATTCGATATCACATGGTTTTCAGCCTAAAATATAGAAGAAAGCTGCTTTTAGATGATGATCGTATCAATTATATTAAATATATTTGTTCAGAAATCGGTAAGAGATATTGGTTCGATTTTGATGCCATAGGAACGGATGGAGATCACGTTCATTTTTTTGTTGGAGCTGCGCCGAGGTATTCGTCTTCAAAAGTGATGCAAATAATAAAAAGCATAACCGCTCGAGAGTTTTTTAGGAAATTTCCCGAAGTAAGGAAACACAGCTTTGGGGAGGCGAATTTTGGAGTGATGGCGGGTATATCGGAACGGTAGGCGATGGAGTTATGGCCGACACAATACGTAATTATGTTGAAACGCAAGGAACCCCAGAAGAAAAGGAAACCCATAAACAGATGAACTTGCTGGATTTCGGCTGATCGCAGATGGAGTGAACATACCTCGCAACCTGCATCAAGTTTTAAAGGGCACGCATATTCAGCTCAGGCTTGGATCAGCCCTACCGGGTTCCATTTTCATGCGGCGGCGCCTTGGATGCCCCGCAGCTTGCTGCGCGTGGGTGCGCCGCCGCCGTTTCACTAGGCAAATACGAAGATGCGATCGAATGTTATGACAACGCTATCAAGATAAATTCTCAAGATTCGAATACATGGACTATGAAAGGCCTTTCTCTCAGTGGATTAGGCCAACGCGACGAAGCGATCAAGTGTTATGAAGAGGCCATTAGGATAAATCCACGAAATGCCCTTGCCTGGAAAGGAAAAGGCTCTGCTCTTGGTCTATTGGGTAAAGACGATGAGGCAATTAAGGACTTTGATAAGACGATTGAGATTAACAAAAATGATGGTGAAGCCTGGTATGGCAAAGGCATCGGCCTTCAGAAACTTCATCGAGACTCTGAAGCTGAATCGGCATTTACTAAGGCGAAAGAGCTGGGATGTAAATTTTGATCCAAAGTTCATTCTCAAAGATCTGGATTTAAGAGATACACGATGACAATCATGGTGGGCTGCAGCGGCTGGTCTTACGATGATTGGGTGGGGAAATTCTACCCAATGGAGCTGGCCAAAAGGAAGGGCGATTGGTTCTCTTACTATGCCCAATTCTTCAACACCGTGGAGATCAACAGCACATTCTACCGGCCTCCAGGCGAGCTAAAGGTCCAGTCCTGGATAAAGAAGGCCAGGGATTTGAAGGGCTTTGAGTATTCCGTCAAAGTGCCCCAGCTCGTCACTCACAAGGCGCTCGTGGAGGGAGATTTGGAGAAGGCCATCTTCTGGGCTACCTCTTTTGAGAAGACCTGCGTGAAGCCCCTGGCAGAAGCAGGCCATTTGGGCAGCGTGCTGCTACAGCTCTCCCCCTACTTCAAGAACGATGGCTCCGCTCTCGCCACGCTGAAAGGTGTTCTGGATGCCGTTTCTCATGAAGAGTACAACTATGCCGTGGAGTTTCGGCACAGGAGTTGGCTGGACGAGAGCCGCAAGGAGATAGATCCTGCAACGCTGGAGGCTCTGAGGGAGAGGAATGTCGCCAACGTCCTGATCGATGGCCCTGGGCAACATGCGGGCACGAAGCAGACTGCAGATCATGCCTACGTGCGCTTCCATGGCCGGAACTACGATATCTGGTACAGGGGTGAGAAGGAGGACGACCACAGGCTGAATAGATATGACTATCTCTACAAGAAGGAGCAGCTTGAGTCCTGGGTGCCTTTTATCAAGGAGGCCGAGCTGAAGGCCGCCAAGGCGAGGGTGTACTTCAACAACCATGCAAGGTCCAAGTCTGTGAGGAACGCCTTTCTGTTGATGGACATGCTTTCGATAGAGCACAAGTCAAAGGAGATCCAGCTACAGGATCAATACACGCTCGGGGAGTTTTAGTTTAGATGTACATGCGCAGCAGCAGCAGCCTTACTATGGCAGCTTCGAATCTCCTGGCGCGAGGGAGGCAAGACGCGACGCCGCGGGTAGCGCCAGAAAGATGGATGGCGAGGCGGCCAGGCAGAGGGCCAGGGAGATGAAGGCGTCCACGCAGTTTAGGATATATCTGTGATCCTTGTATACAAGGCAAAAGCCTGGGAGGAACCTGAAATGATGAACTCAATTAATAGAAAAGCAACATTAATGGCCCTTGCACTCATAAGTATGCTGCCTCTAGCGATGACGGGAGACTGCCTTACGAGCCCGGAGGGACAGATGAATGTCAACGCCTCCGGGCTGGCACGGATGTTTCCAGAGTCTCCCGTTGTCGTGAATGACGGTGGCCTGGACGAGGCGCTCAAGATCTACTCGCCTTTTGTTTTGGACTGCTGGGAGATAGGCTGCCGGCCCTGCCAGCTTATCGAGCCAAAGATTAACCAGATGGCAGAGGATTTTAAGGGCCGGATCGTATTCGGCAAGCTATGTATCGATCGAAATCCCATAACTATGAGCAAGTATGGGGTATCAAGAACTCCAACCCTGCTTGTCTTCGAAAACGGCACTCTCGTATATAAGCAGGTGGGCAATTATCCCCAAGAGGAGCTGGAGCACATAATTCTGACCGTCCTGCATATGCGATGAGGTCGCTTACCACTTGTAGTCCCCGCCCACCAGCTCGCGAATGCGCTGTGCGATCGCGTCTCAGGAGCTATTCAACAATCCGTTAGCGGTAGCGCCTACGGGTTCGTACAATGCAGAGCTTGTCAAACAATTGACTCCGGAAATGCAGGAGAAATTAAGGAGCAAGACCAGCCAGTAGGCTGACCGCAGACATCGGCTGGGCTCGATCGGCCTGGCCTGTCGCCTCCCTTCGCGCGGCTTGCTCACTGTAGATGCAGAACACCCAGGTTAGCCAGCTCGGTTATCTTTTGCAGGTAGGGGGGTCCAGCGCCGGCGCGTAGAGCAGGATGGTAGCCTCCCTGGAGGTCTGCTTGAGGGCCTGTGGTCAAGGCCGGGCGGTAGCGAATGCAAGCGCCCTGCGGATTCTTGCGGCTTCCTGGCCTGCGCCCCCCTCAGACGGGCGGCATCGGTCTCCCGCCTCCGGGTGTCGGGCTCTTGCGGGAGAACTGCCCCTGGTTACGAGAGTCGCGCCATGTGCCTGTGATCAATGCACAACCAGAGCCAAGTCCATTTCATCCGAAAACTGTATTATCTATGACGATTAGACAGGTAGCTTGCCGCGAGATAAGACTGTAGCCGATTAAGCTCCTATAATTGGGCACCTCGCTTAATTGCGAAGTCTTCGGCGAATGCGAGAATCTGGCGTACCTCGTTTCAGTTCTTGTATGAGCGCGGCAAGAATCGAAATGTGTGCAGGCGAAGCGGGAGCAGGCTCTTCATCTCTGATGATGTGTCCCCGTAAGAAGGGCGCTGTGTCAAAATCCGGTGCTGCCTCGCCGTTGCCTGTGTGATGGCGCAGGGCGGGCTCAAGGCCGCCACTACGGTGGTTGGTCCCTTTGAGAAGGGCACTGTGGATCGGTGCTTGACTCGCCTAAAACATCACTGCATTATCGCTCTATTCTCAGGCTCTTTATCCATTCCAGGATACTATGGAATGATATATAGACAATTGCCCAATGCTGGTTTTTCGCGATCATTGAAATATGGATAACACCACACTTCAGTGCATAATATTTGAATAAACTGTGAAGCAATCGGGCAGCCAAAAAAAGACGGATTTATGGTCCCCAAAACAGGAGTTAATTATTTTAAGGGTTGGCCCAATAGAGTCACAACCCGGTTTTCGTAACGGTTAATCGGTTATGAGGATTTTCCATGAGCAAGACACAGATTTATACCCTGGTAATAGCCGTCACAATCTGCCTCCTCGCCACGGCGGGGTTTATGGGTATCTCCAGCACCGGCTTGGCCGCAAGTCAGACAGTTGATCTATCTCAAGCCGTATCGTTCAACGACACACCCGTCCAGTATGCACATGTCAACGGGGTTACGCTGGGATACCGTGAGTTCGGATCCGGTGAACCGCTCTTGATGGTCACGGGATTCGGAGGCACCATGAATGGCTGGAACCAGACCTTCATTGGCATCCTTGCCACGAAATACCATGTCTATACCTATGACTACCGGGGGATGGGATACAGCAGTGACAATAATGCGACACCTTCTATTGCCCAGTACGCAGATGACGCTGCTGGGCTGATGACTGCTCTCGGCTATGGCAGCATGAATGTATACGGGGTCTCCATGGGATCTTCAGTATCCCAGCAACTGGCCATAGATCACCCAGAAAGCGTACAAAAACTGGTTCTGGATTCAAGCACATACAGCATCAGGATTCCAGAAACCAAAATACTTCGAGGATTCATTGAAGCAGCTGCCAACAATTCCACAATGTCTGAGGGCATCCATGAAGAGGCAAGGGCAAACCTTGCCTGGAACGGGTCCTACGATGGCCTTTCCAGCATTAAGAAGGATGTCATGCTGGTTGTGGGCACCAATGATGTCATGACTCCCGATCCGGTTTCCGTCCAAATGGCCGGGCAGATCAATGGCTCATGGCTCGTGCGCTTCAAGGGACTGCCGCATGTCGGGTCCCATTATGCACCCGTCGAATATGGGGAGAATGCGCTTGCTTTCCTGGGTATGGATGAGTCACCTTTGGATAAATAAGTCTGCCTGAGGGCATCGGCCAGCAGCTCCACGGGGGCGATGAGGAGGCTGTTGGTCTCGGGAGCCAGGGAGACGGTGGGGAGGAGTTCGATATCCATGATAAGATATGGATGGCTGCGAGGATATGGGGGCGAGGCGAAAGTGAGGGGCGGCGTCTTTCCTGCCATCAAGAGATGGGGAGGGTCACGAAAGCTCGACGATTTCTGGATTCCATAAAACCGGGCGTGAGGGCGGGCGGCCCGAAGCATACCCCATCCCTTTAGGGTGGAGAGGAAGTCACCTCCACGAAATGCTCCCTTTGATCATCGACCAAGTGAACCGACCCGTCGCTCTGCACCAGGCCGTCAACCGTCACGCTTTGCGCTGCCCCCGCCCGCATAACCGTGATGTGGTAGAATGTCTCGCGGTAGCGGTAATGCAAGCGATACGACTTCCAATCATCAGGAAGACAGGGGGTAAAACGTAGCTTGTCAACGTCCAGCCTCAATCCAAGCAGCGATTCTACTATGAGGCGATACATCCAGCCTGCAGCTCCGGTGTACCAGGTCCATCCGCCGCGCCCGGTGTGCGGCGGGAGTGCATAGACATCTGCTGCAACGACGTATGGCTCTGCCATGTAGATCGCTACCTCCTCCGGGGTCGAGCCATGGTTTACAGGGTTGATAATAGACAATAGCTCCCATGCCCGGTTGCTGTCGCCCATGGCAGCAAAAGCCATAATCACCCAAATAGCCGCATGGGTATACTGCCCGCCATTCTCTCTCACTCCCGGAACGTAGCCTTTGATATAGCCGGGATCGGAGCCGGACTTATCGAAGGGCGGCCCCAGGAGCTGTATCATCGAGGCATCTCTATTGACCAGAAGGCGATCCACTTCCTCCATAGCATTCTTCGATCTCTCTGGATCTCCGCCGCCGGATAGAACAGACCAGCTCTGGGAGATAGAATCGATCTGGCACTCCGCATTGCCAGCGGACCCAAGGGTCTCTCCGTTATCGAAATAGGCACGCAGGTACCAATGGCCATCCCATCCGAACTCTTGGATCTTCTGGCGCAGATTGGAGGACTCGCTGCGGCATTGATCTGCAAAAGCTGCATCGCCACATAGAAGGGCAATCTCAGAGAACTTGTTAAGCACATGGTACTGGAAGAAGGCCAGCCAGACACTCTCGCCTCTGCCCTGATAGCCCACGCGGTTCATGCTGTCGTTCCAGTCTCCAGAACCCATGAGGGGCAGGCCGTGCTGGCCAAACGAAAGACCTTTCCTGATGGCCCTGACACAGTGCTCGTAAAGGGTGCCGGACTCCTCTGACCTCGTGGGAAGGTCATAATAAGCCTCTTCATCAGGTTTTACGAGCCTGCCCTCAATGAATTTGATGCGCTCGTCAAGCACGCCGGTGTCTCCAGTAGCTGTTACGTATCGGTGAGCCGCCAGCGGCAGCCAGAGGTAATCATCGGAGCTGTGAGTGCGCGCACCGCGTCCAGAGGGTGGATGCCACCAGTGCAAAACGTCTCCCTCCTGGAACTGGTGGGCCGCACATCGCAGGAGATGTTCCCTGACTAATTGCGGCTTTGTGTATATCAGAGCCATAACATCTTGCAGTTGATCTCGAAAGCCGAATGCTCCGCTTGACTGATAGTATCCGCTGCGCGCCCAGATGCGGCAGGCTAACGTCTGGTAGAGAAGCCAGCCGTTCGTAAGTACATTGATGGCCTTATCCGGTGTCTCCACGTGCACCGCGCCTAGAGTCCGGTTCCAGTAGCTCCACACAGCCTCAAGAGCACTTCTTGCAGGACCTGATCCGCGAAAACGCAAAATTAAGCTGCGAGCGTCGCTCGTATCCCGTCCAATGCCAAACGTGAAGACGATCTCGCGCTCCTGCCCGTCTGCCAGATCGATCACGACCTGCATGGCTGCGCATGGGTCCATGGCCGCGCCAACTCTGTTGGAGAGCCTTTCACGCGCCAGGGCGGCAGGGCGAGCATTCTGGCCATTTCGGCCAAGGAACTCGGTCCTGTCCCCAGAGAAGCTGCTCACTTCCTCGTTAACATCCATGAAGACTATCCTTCCGGGAAAATCCGTGTTGTACGCATTTCTGGCAAAGAGGGCCCCGGTCCTGGGATCTATCTCTGTGGTAATGTGCATCCCCGTCTTAGAATGCGTTTCTCCCAGCACCAGCTCGATGTAGCTGGTCACAGATAGCCTGCGGGACACGCCAGACTCATTGCGGACCAAGAGCCTGCAAAACTTTATGGGTGCGTCTATTGCCACATATACCCACAGCTCGGACAAAATCCCACTCTCTTTGTGCTCGAAAACGCTGTAGCCGAACCCGTGCCTGCAGGTGTAAGGCGTCTTGCCGCGGGCGGGCAATGCCGTGGGCGACCAGAACGCTCCGCTCTCCTCATCTCGAATGTACAGAGCCTCGCCGCTGGTATCGCTCACCGGATCGTTATACCATGGAGTGAGGCGGAACTGCTGTGAGTTCTCGCCCCACGTGTATGCTCCGCCGCTCTCCGAGATTACAGTCCCGAAATTGGGGTTTGAGATCACATTCGACCAAGGAGCTGGGGTTGCTTGTCCAGGAGCAACCCGGATTATGTACTCACGCCCGTCCTTTGTGAACCCGCCAAGACCATTGAAGAAGATCAGATCCCGGCCGGTAGACGTAGCCGCCTCGTAGTTCTCGACCCGAACAGCCTTTTTTTGCTTTAAAAGAGGAACGGTGCCAGAGAGTCCACTCTTGCGTTCGAGCTGATCCTCAAAAGTTCCCTGGTCATCTGTGAAGATGGCTTTGGCCACGGCCTGTACCAGGATCCTGGCCTCATCAGAGATCTGATCCGTATGCAAAACAAATACGCCGCCCGGCCGGTCCAGAGTGCAGGCTTGTGTGCAAGAGGAAATCAGGCCCATAATATCGTCCTGGAGATGCTGTCTGTATCCAGAGCTGTCTTCGTTCCAGATCACTAGATCCACTGCCAGCCCCATCATGCGCCAGTAAGCATGGGCCCTCAAGAGCTGGTGCGCCAGCTCGACGTAAGATCGATCCCCTATCCTGAGCAGTACAATCGGATAGTCGCCCGAGATGCGGTAAGCCCACAGGCCAGACTGGCCACTGTGGTTGCTCAAAAGAACGCTCGGGCTGGCGCGCCAGGTTGGGCTTGTGTAGAGTATGGCACTGACAAGGCGCTCATAGAGCTGGATATCAGCCTCGGCGATGTTGAGCTGCTGCATGATCATCTGGTTGTGAGTCCAGGCCAGGTCGTAGACACGGTCTGCCATGCGCACGTCGTGGTATTTATCGATCAACTCTATGGCAGCAGCTCGCGTCTCTGCAATGCCTGTGATGAAGTTCACCCGCGAAGTCTCTCCAGGATTGATCGTGACAACGCACCTGATGGCAACGATGGGATCTAAGACAGATCCTTCGCTATCTGAGAGCTTTGATGACCCCGTCAAAGCCATAGGATCTGCGGCAGTTCTTCCTCGTCCAATGAACTTCATGCGGTCTGTTTCATAGGAAACTTCGTCGACCTCGATTTTCTCCGCTGCGATCAGGTGCAGCATCCAGGGAGTTCTCTCGTCCTTTGACCTTGGCCGGCGAGTGCAGAGGATCGCAGATCTCTTGCGAACGATCTTTGTTTCAACGAAGAGATTGCTGAAAGAGGGATGTGTCGCATCGGCTGAAGGGGTCGTCAAGACGACCTCGGCATAGCTGGTCAGTTCTATCCTTCGCATTCTCATTGATCGGTTGGTGACGCTGATGCTGCGTAGCTCAACATCATCCTCAGGGGAGACGACCACTTCGGCATAGGTATCAATATCCGAAACCCTTGACCAGAATTCTGCCATCGATCCCCGGAAGATCGCCTGGTAAGTCTCAAAGTCTTTGAGCACAGGTTGATATCCTGCAGACCAGACCTCGCCGCTGTCCAGGTCACGGATATAGAAGAACATGCCTTCATTGTCACGGGTGGGGTCACCATGCCAGCGAGTAACGGCAATATCCTTCCACTTGCTGTAGCCCCCGCCTGAACCGGAGACCATTACGCTGTATCTGCCATTCGAGAGCAGGTGCACCTCAGGTCGGGGAGTGTTCGGATCATCGATGACCCGCAGGGACTCGCTCCTATCCAGCATGCCCGCCCTCCATATTGCTGCCGAAACCTCAGAAGCATGGGGATAGAAAGGCAAAGCATTCGGAACCCTTTCTTGGAGAAGCAGATCCGCAGCCTGGAAGATCGGATTGGCCATGAACCTTCTTTGCATGGGTCTGTCTAAAAGCACGTAAGCCAGAGATAGGAAGCTCATGCCCTGGTGGTGGGCCATGAAGGACAGCACAGTTGCACTGGTCTCGTCCCGAGAAAGACGCGATGAGGTGTAATCGATCGCCTCGTAGAAACCATATCGCCCAAGATTGCCCTCGGCAGCCATTCGCTGCAGGTTGGTGCACGCCTCAGCCGGTTCCACCATCAAGGCCAGAGCCGAGGCGTAAGGCGCGATCACCAGATCCTCAATCAGCCCGCGCTTAAACCCCAGGCCAGGTGCTCCGAAGGCGCGGTACTGGTAAATCAGGTTGACATCTGTCATGTTGTAGCCCGACTCTGAGATGCCCCAGGGAACGCCACGCTGTTCACCGTATTCTATTTGTCGCCTGACTATCGCTCTATAGGTTTGGCTTAAGAGGGTATTCTCATAGGTAGGCATGATCAGTTGCGGCATGAGATACTCGAACATGGTTCCACCCCAAGAGAGCAAAGCCAGCTCTCCGCCTGCGATGGTAAGCATGCGACCAAGGGCAAACCAGTGATCTTGCTTAAGGCTCCCTTGGGCGATGGCGACGAAGCTGGATAGCCTGGCTTCGGATGCCAGCAGATCATAGCAGCTCTCATCACGTCTCAGGTCATCGACGTTGTATCCTACGGCAAGAAGCCGACGTGACTTATCGAAGAGGAGGTCGTATCTTATTTCAGCAAGCTCGCCGCAGTCATGCGCAAGCTTCTCGATGGAGGTAATCCTTTGGGCGGCTCTTTCGCCTGCCTGTGTGATCATTTGCTTGAGCGAAAGGAGCCATTCTCTCTCCTCCCCGCTCTGCAGGCTGCTAAGGATCTCGTCAATCATAGGCTTGAGCTTCATAGCCATCTTTGGCACTTCCTGCAGAGATGGAATGCTGTCAAGCTTGAGCAGTTTTGTATGCAGTTCGTCCATCCTTCTTGCCTCTTCGGCGAAGTTTGGAGTCAAGACATCCTCCTTGATAGGATGGATTATTACCCATAGAGGCAACATTAGCCATGGAGCTGTTTGCATCAAGTCGTCTGAATGGTCCCGGATCTGCAACTCATACGCCTGGAGCCATGACTTCACACTCTCATCTACATTTGGGCCCAGGCTATCTATTATCCCTGTTACTGCTCTTGCTTGTTTGTCCAGCAGCATCCAGGCAGCCAAAAGGGTAGAAGGAGGCGACAAAAGCTCATTCTTGAACTGACGGATCTGGTCCTGCACCTGCATAGGCATGATTTTCTTCTCAGAATTATCCAAAATAATAAACAACGTATCCGTAAGACCGTCAAAGACCTGGTGAGCCAGAATCTTCTGATCAGGAAGCTCCAATAGCCCCTGCTCTAGAGTCAGCAAATGGCCTGCCAGGTTTCCGCTATCCACAGTTGAGATGTACTTGGGCTGCATTGGCTCTAGCAGCGTAATATCGTACCAATTGTAAAAGTGGCCCTGGAACCGTTCCAGCAATTTCATGGTCTGAAGGGATCCAGCAGTGCGCTCTATCAGCTTACCTGCGGAGATATAGCCAAAGTCATATGCCGCCAGGTTTGCCAACAGCGACAATCCCATATTCGTGGGCGATGTGCCGTTGGCAACCACAGAACGCGGGTTCTCCTGATAGTTGTCCGGCGGAAGCCAGTGGCTTATGGGCCCCACGAATGTCTCGAAGAACTTCCATGTCTTCCGAGAAAGCTTGCGCAGGAAGATCGTCTGATCCTCGTCAAGTTTTGCCTTGGGTGTGTCAAGGGGCAGGCTGATCCACCAGGCAACAGCAGGTGCGAGGCTCCAAGATACCAGCAGCGGCCAGACGACGTACAGAACATCAGGACGCCAAAACGAAAGATAAGAGGCCATGGCAATGGCTACTGCCGGGGCTATCCACATCGACTGGTAGATTCCCGCCAGATCACTCTTTCCATTGCTCTTGGAGCTGCTCGAAGAGTTCCATTCCAGCAGCAGCTTATGGGTGAATAACATTCTCCATCCGGCGCGTAAAACTGCATCCAGGCTGAAGAAGGCCTCATACGGCAGGAAGGTCAGGCTGAGCCCTGCCTGGGCCAGGTATCTGACAATTGCTCTCCCGGCAGAATACAGGTGCTGATCCAGGGGCAGCTCGGCAGACTTGTTAAGGATCACCCGGATGCAAGCTAGAACCGATGGAGCCAGGACCGCTCCTACAACCACCGCGGTCCAAAAGCTCGGCTGGAGCAGCAGCAACCATGCCAATAACAAAAGCAAAATCTGGGCCGGGTTCACCAGGCTGCGCCGAAGGTTGTCGAGGATCTTCCACCGGGATAATCCTGAGATAGGGTTATCCATGACCATGCCACCGGGCCCCGGCACGCGCATGAGCAGCCAACTTGCAATCTGCCAGTCTCCCCTGATCCATCTGTGCCTTCTGCCTACGTCAGTGGTGTAGCGGTAGGGATAGTCCTCATAGAATTGCACATCGCTGACCAGTGCCGCTCTGGCATAGCTACCCTCCAGAAGATCATGACTCAGGATCCGGTTATCTGGAAAGCGTCCACCCAGAGACTGCGAGAAGGCATCAACATCGTAGATTCCCTTGCCGGTAAAGGAGCCTTCTCCGAAAATGTCCTGGTAGACATCCGAGACCTCGCGGGTGTACGGATCAATTCCAGGCTCGCCTCCAAAGAGCCTCACAAACCTCGATCGGTCTGCCTCAGGCATGCCTGAGCTCAGTCGAGGATGGAGTATGCTGTAGCCCTCCGCGACATATTGCTTATGCTCATCGAACCTGGGACAGTTGAGAGGGTGAGCTATGGTCTCCACCAGCCGCCGGGCAGAGTCATAGGGCATCCTGGTATCTTCGTCAACTGTGATGACGTACTTCATCCCGGGCAGGATCGATACGTCTCCTGTAATTATGGAGAAGCTATTTTCAGATCCGCCTCGTAAGAGAGAATTAAGCTCCCCGAGTATGCCCCTTTTTCGCTCGTAGCCCCTCCAGATCTCCTCCTTAGGGTCACACATGCGCTGGCGGGGGAAGAGAAAGAAGATATCATCAGGGTACTTTTCATTCAGAGCCTCGACTCCCTGACGAGCCATGATTAGCAGATGCTCATCCTCAGGCACGACCTCCTGCTCGGCATCGCAAAGATCCGTCAGAAGGCCGAAGTGGAGGTTTATATCCCGGTTTGCCAGGTATCGAACCTCCAGAGCCTCCAGCAGATCAATAACTTTTTCCGGGCTGGTCAGAACAGATGGTACCACCACCAGTGTTCGCTGCTCTTCTGGAATGCCTGAAGAGAAGTCCATTCTGGGGAGAGCATGAGGCATGACAAGCATGGTCGCCAGCCAGTTCACCAGGCCGACTGCAGGACTGCTTATGCAGATCACCAGGAAGATGGAAGCCAAGACCAGCATCCATCCGCCCGATCCAAGCCCATGAGCCTGGCCCAGTACTGTGGCGGTGGTAAGGGCTGTAACCAGCGTTATCGCGCCGAGGTAACAGAGAAGAGGGAACTGGTAAATAGTCCTGCTAAGTGACTCCATCAGCGACAGGCTCATCCCGGCAGTCCTTTCAAGCTCGGGTAGCCCTTTATCTATCAGGTAGAACCCGACGTGTGCACTTCGATCTTCGCTGCCCTTCGACTCAACACTCTCCTGGGCTAGTTTTACCGCCAAAAGTGCGATCTCTTCCTCAGAATGCAAGCTGTACCTTGCGATCCTCTCAACTGTGTGGCGGTAACGGTCCCGAGTGGCGAAGTCCATCCGGCTATATGTACCAACTGGATCCAGGTGCAGTGCCTTCTCGACCGCACTCGTCCCCTCTACAAACTTCCTCCAGTCCATGGACTCAAGAAAACGAAAGCTTCCAATGCTGTTGCTTATGGAGATCTTATCTGCCGCTTCTTGCTGAATATCCTCCTGGACCATATGCCCGATGGTCTTTCCTTTTTCAGATAGACGCTCTTCAATCCATAATAACGGTAGAGCCAGAGCATGGCCCTGTCCTTCCAACCTTCGGGCAAATTCAGCAACAAATGCACTGGACATTGGTGGGTCGAAACCGGCCAGATCAGCCACCACAACGATCATGCTCTTTGATTTTGTCTCTGCCGCCAGAATGACCTGATCTGCCCAGTAACCTGCCAGGTTGCGGTCAATCCTGCTCTTGGCGATTCGCAAAGAGATGCACCGCATATTCTCAATCAACGCCAGACGGAGCATGATGGCAACAGCCCAAAGCTCCCCCAGGTTAAGCACAGTGATCGTCTGATAAGCATCCACAATGCTTTTTAGGCTTTCTGCATCCACCCGACCATCGGTATGAAGGAGCAGCTCCCTGACAAGGTCATAAATGCGCGGGTAGCCGGCCAGGGGCCCTCTCTGCAAATGCGGCAGCTCTTTGCTGTAACCTTTCGGCAGATGCCGCTTGGCCAAGCGAATCTGCTCTTCTATCTTGTAGAAGTTGTCGAGCAGCCACACGGAAGCTGGTGGAATCCGAAGATTCGATGCCGCGGCCTCTGTTAGCAGCTCGTATGCCTGCAGCAGGATTACCTCGTTCTCAGCCAGCCTTGGCAAAAGCCTGTCCTTGCCGGGTATTGGATCAACCTCATGCTGTTCTGCCAGCGCCTCAGCATGCCGCACCAGTTGATCGGTGCTGAACAGCTCCGATCGTAGCGGCTGCTCAGAACTGTATTGGCTTAGGAAGGCATTATTATCAAGGCGTGCCTTGATACGGTTTATTGTCCTATGAACTTGATTTTGGCTTAGAATCAATTCTTGACACCTGGGTTAGCTGTACTATGGTTGAATATCGGTTGCCTCCCATTTCTGTCGCATTGCATAATAAGATTTTGGTACCTAAATTTTTTGGATACATAAAATATAGTTACGATGAGAAATGCAAAAAACTACATTGACCTTATTCTGATAGGAAATAGAATAATAATACAGGAGCCAAGAGCCGGATCAGCGCTCTAAACTCCTCTCAGCCAAATACGCCCTGGCCTTCTTGGGATCACAAGCCAGCTCATCAATTCGATTCTCCGACATCTCCCAGAGCAGATCATCAATCGCAGTCTCGTCATCTCTCTTCTGCCACCAGGATAGGCATATTTCGGCCGCCAGCCCACAGGCGTCCTCGTCCGTTAAATGGAGAGACGAGCAGAACGTCTCGCCCACGCATGCACCCACCGGTGCTCTAGTACAAAGATCACAGGTCATTTCGGCTCCTTATTTTGATTTACGGCATTTATAAATTAGAATTAGCCTCAGCTATTTATAATCCTTGGGCAGCAATTTTGCTTCGCGTTTTTCCGTCGAGACTCTTGCTCCTTTTTCGTTCCCCACAAAGGTCTCGATATATTTTGCATTAGCTTCGCCCGGCCAAATGCTTTCAGAAGAGCGTTCTCTGAGACAAAGCTGTAATACGCCAAAAAGTTGAAATCTGCAGGGCAGGATGTAGCCCCACATAGCCGATTCATGGCTAAAACAGATAGATCAAATCAAATAGGTTTAATATCTTCCGGGTGACCTGGCAGGTCTGTGCTTCTGGTAGCACTCGCTGCAGTAAACCGGCCTGGATCCGTCCGGCTTGAAGGGAACCTGGGTTTGCTTGCCGCATTCTGAGCAAGTTACGTCTGTCATTTCTCTGGGACCACTATTGTAGCCGCCGCTGCTGCCGCTACCGCTGTTTTCATATTTTCTCTCAAACATTTAATTCACGTACCTTTTGGATCGATTCAAAGAATCGAACTTGCTACAAAAAACATCTCAACAAATCTCTTTGAATCGACGAAAATGTAACCTTCCCTAGAACATCAATCTAGATTATATACCTGTCGGTCAAAACGGCTAGGAATCTATCGCATTAATTCCACATTTTCTAAACCTGCCTTAAGATACTGTTATATCCCCTTAGCGATTGAAAGGCAACTTCATGCCAGGCAAAGTCTCGCACAGCTATGCTTTTCGCGGCTCGGAGAAACCGCTTATTGGAAAGACCATCGGCGATATGTTCGATGAAATAGCGGAAAAATACCCTGAGAACGACGCAATTGTATCCATCCACCAGGGAACGCGATACACCTATCGCGAACTGCAAAAGGAGCTGGACCGCGCCGCGAAGGGTTTCATCGCTCTGGGCCTCAAGAAGGGCGACCGCCTCGCGATATGGGCCACAAACCTGGCGGAATGGATCATCACCCAGTTCGCTACGGCAAAAGCGGGCATCATCATGGTGAACATCAACCCTGCCTACCGGACGCACGAACTGGAGTATGCTCTGCGCCAGTCGGAGGCACAGGCCCTGCTGCTCATGGACCACTTCAAAAGCTCGGACTACGTGCAGATGCTCTACGCGGTCTGTCCCGAGGCCAGGACGGCTCAGCCGGGCATGATTCACTCCGAGAAGCTGCCATTCCTGCGGACGGCAGTGGTGATCCGGGGCGAGAAGCAGCCGGGCATGTGGTCCTGGGATGATGTGATGAAAAAGGGAGATGAGGTGCCGGATGAGATTTTGCAGGAGAGGGAAGAGAGCCTGGACTTTGATGATCCCATTAACATTCAGTACACCTCGGGCACAACCGGTTTCCCGAAGGGCGTGGTTCTCACGCACCATAACATCTTGAACAACGGCTACTTCATCGGCGAGTGCATGAAGTTTACGGACACTGACCGGCTTTGCATACCGGTCCCCTTTTACCATTGCTTTGGCATGGTGCTCTCCAATTTGGCCTGCATGACGCACGGGGCGGCAATGGTGCTGCCTGCCGAGTACTTCGATCCCGTCTTGGTCATGTCGGCTATCGAGAAGGAGCGCTGCACTGCGGTACACGGAGTGCCCACCATGTTCATCGCGGAGCTAGAGCACCCCGATTTTTCCAAATACGATTTCTCCAGCTTGCGAACGGGAATCATGGCTGGGTCTCCCTGCCCCATTGAGTTCATGAAGAAGGTGAGCACCCTCATGAATATGCGAGAGGTGGTGATCACCTACGGCCAGACGGAGGCCTCGCCCGGCATCACCATGTCCTCCACCGATGATTCCATGGAGCAGAGGGTCTCGACCATCGGCAGGCCCATGCCGCATACCGAGATGAAGATCGTGGACCCCAAGACGGGCAAGATAGTCCCCCGCGGGGAGACGGGCGAGATATGCGCTCGCGGCTACATGATCATGCGCTGCTACTACAACAATCCGGTGGCCACCGACCAGTGCGTGGACAAGGAAGGATGGCTGCACACCGGCGACCTGGGCACTCTGGACGATGAGGACTACTGCAAGATCACGGGCCGGCTCAAGGACATGGTCATCCGGGGCGGAGAGAACATCTACCCGCGAGAGATTGAGGAGTTTTTGTACACTCATCCGGCCATAAGCGATGTGCAGGTCATTGGTGTGCCCGATAAAAAGTACGGCGAGGAGATCATGGCCTGGATCAAGCTCAAGAAGGGCGCCTTTGCCAGTGCGGAGGAGATCAAGGCTTTTTGCAAGGGAAGGGTCGCGCACTTCAAAGTTCCCAGGTACATCAAGTTCGTGGATGACTTCCCCATGACCGTGAGCGGCAAGATCCAGAAGTTCAAGATGAGAGATGAGTCCATCAAAGAGCTGGGACTGGAGGAAGCGGCCGGGATGAAGACGGCCTGAAGCGAGGGCCGATCTTTTTGTTTTTCTCTTTTCGCTTTTGAGGTTCTTGATTTCTTGATTATTTCATTTTTTACCAATTGATGAGTACTAACCGCAAACTTTTGCATTCAATTTTGAAGCCAAGAGAGGCAGATTTTTATTCTTTGTCTGCAGATTATTACAGGATCCAATTATGAAAATCATTGATATCTTGAGACGGGATGAGCAGGAGATAAAAAAGAGATTTCATGTCAAAAGGATCGGCCTGTTCGGCTCCTTTGCTCGTGGGGATGAAAAAGGTACCAGTGATGTAGATATAATGGTGGAATTTGAAGAGCCGACCTTCGATAACTTTATGAAACTATCCTTCTTCCTTGAAGACCTCTTTGCTAGGAGAGTGGAACTGGTCACGCCTGACTCCCTGAGCCCTTATATTGCGCCATACGTAAAAAAAGAGGTGGTCTGGGCTGACCAAGGATGACTCCGTCTTTTTGAAGCACATCCTGGACGAGATCAACTTTCTAGAGGGGAGCAGTGACGGTATCGATTTTAAAGACCTAATTCAGGGAGAAACATCCCGGCATTGAGTGGCGAAAGATTGCAGGACTTCGAGATAAGCTAATCCATCACTATTTTGGAGTCAACTACCACGCCCTAAAGGACGTGGCTTGCGGCTCCGCAAAAAGTCGGGCTGCGATGGGCATGTTGACAGCTACCCTTGCTCTGATATTCAGAGCGGCATTGTAGTCAGCCGGTAGAGAGAAGCCGCAGCTACTACAAACAAAATCCTCCCTTGTAGGACGATTGGATTTGGAGATATGATGACAGGAGCTACATTCTTGAGAGGTATAGGCAGGATCAATGTAAGCAACCGGCACACCAGCAATAGCTGCCTTGTAGCTGATAAACTGCCTAAGCTGATCAAATCCCCAAGAATAATTTTTGCGTCTCTCGGCTCTTTTAACCGTCATGCTCTTCCGAATCCCCTTAAGATCTTCAAGGGCGATAATAGAAGAAGTGTCTTTGGCCTTCGCAACCATCTTTTTGGAGATGCAATGATTAGTATCACGTCTAAATCGGGATTCACGCGTTCCAATCTTCTTGAGATGTCTTTTTGCATTTGGAGTACCGCAACTCTGAAGATCGGCTTTGATAACATCGATTTTGATCCTAGTTTTTTCAATAGCATTACCAGAGAAAACTTCTCCAGTGGAATCAACTGCGATGTTCTTGACTCCAAGATCGATACCAAGAACATCAATTGGATTAATAGGATACTCTTTCGGAGCATCGACAACAACAGCCAAATAGAACGCATTATCCTTGAAAATCAAATCTACCTGTCCTCTTGGTTGAATCATCTTTGGAGCGTGGTATTTGCAAATCCGAACCGGCAAAATAAGCCTACCTTCCAAGGTAAGCAAAGATACTCTATCAAGCCCTTTCCAACTCAAAATACGTTGGTCATAGGGCATAGCTCCATCAATATCAAAAGTAGGCTTGATGGACTTATCTCTCTTATAAGCCTCCACTGTCTTGGAAATGGCTCTAACGGCCATCTGAGCAGACAAGCTATATCGTTCTCTGATCGGATAATAGACAGTTTTCTGCAATTCAATTTTGTTGGCAAGATGCATATCAAAAGCAGTATTGGCTATGTCATTGCAAGCTGCGTTAAACTGATGCATAGTCTTATGGAGAACTTCGGCTTGCTCCAACGTAGTTTCAACCTTGACCATAAGCGTTTGCATCATTGTATTGAGGATATAGTTCTATGAGTATAAATAACTACCTACGAAACGAGACCGTCCAATTCCTCCCCACCCTAAAGGATGGGGCCTCTTTGGGCAACGAGGTGAAGTGGGAGATCGTCTGGGATGTTGTCAATAACGAGATTCCCGACATCAAGCTCAAGGTGGGGATGATGCTCCGAGAAATTGTTGCCTGAATTGGCGGCATGCATTTTCCTCCGCAAGCTTTTTCGTGTGAGCAATGGTTGAGCCTATCCGAGGGAGAAATATTTGGCGGCATCTGCGGAGATAATCAATACGGGGGACGTGTTTAATAATAGCGGCCTTTTTTCAAATCATTACATAGAGAATATGATCCAGAAGGTTCCAGAATGGAATGATGATGCTCATCTCCGTGAAACATTCTTGCAAATAAAAGAGATCTTCGAGCGGAAAGGGAAAAATCTCGAAAGGTACGTTGAGGCTGATCTGGAGCACAATTTGATCAGGCCGGTGTTTGA
>JBAXWY010000030.1:0-33942 GCA_037128175.1 Methanothrix sp. | reverse complement strand
AATACTATATATACTTTTGCATATTAATAATTGGGCAGGTTTATAGGAATCCTCTCCAAGGTATAATATTAATATTCGCTGATCAGGAGAGGAATAATTTGACAAAAATTTATATACCTAAAACCGGAAGCACTGTAGCGTTCTGAAAAGGTTTAATTACCTCTCATCGAATATCTGGTTTGGATGAGACTGCATCTTGCGATTCTTCTTGTAGCGATTTTCTTGCTAACCTCAAACGCTAACTCAGTCTTCTGGGCTAGCAACGTCGACACCAACTCGTCTCACTGGTCCATATATCGTGAGGGCAGTAATATTAGTTTTGACTTGTCGAGTTTTGTGGAAGGTAAAGTATCACCTGTTGAGTCTCGTGGTAGAATCCTAAGACCATATCAATCCTACTATGAAGAGATTGGAACTAATGACGTACGCCTTCGGCAGAGGACAAGCTCTCTCGAAGGTAGCTACAAATCAGCGGATGAAATAATGATGCAGTCCGTTGTTTACCCGGACGAAATCGAGATCACAGTAGATAAGCCCGCGGGAACTGATCTATACACAATCGAGTACAAAAATGAGAAATGGCCGGTCTTCATAAAAGCCAGTAGAACCCTAGCATATTCCGGCCAGCAGATAAATAACCGAGATTTTGAGGGAAATAATGGAGACTTTGTGGGTGCGAACTTCTTGTACAACCGTGAGCTCTCTAAGGAACAGAGGTCTGTTATTTGGCTAAAAAGGATGAATGCTACAGTACTGGCTACCAATGAGTCCATTATCTTGGCTGAATTCAAGCCTACAAAATATTTAGGTTACGAAATCAAAGCTAACACAACTGGTATTGCGGATTTAAGCTACAGGCTCAGAGATTCTCGGTACGATGTCAAACACCAGAACTATCCTGCCCTCAGTGAGGGAGAAGAACGGTATTACGGTACATACGGTCTGAAACGAAGAATAGAGATGAAATCTGTATTCGAAAATTCCAATGAAACCGGTGATGAAGCAGATAGCTGGTTACCATGCTGTTATGCGGGCTGGAACGACATGATGTACTTTGATAAAAAGGGCTTTGGATCCGGTACCAAAGGGGTCTTCGATTGCACCTGTTATCAGCCTTCATACTCCAGCTCCTTGGCTCTGACATAGGCAGCTTCCGCCTCTGTTTCTCGGCCCATTTTATAAAGAGCAACGCCTTTTTGACGCCAGACCATAGCATTGTTGGGATTTAGCCTGATAGCCTCATCAAAACATTTCATGGCCTCATCGTACTCGCTCCGGCCATCGACACCAAGGCGAGCGAGAGCAACGCCTTGGCCAAGATGAGCAATGCCTTTGTCGACCCGGGCCTCGGTAAGGTTAGGATCAAGCCTGATGGCCTCATCAAAACATTTCATGGCCTCATCGTACTTGTCCTGGCCATCGAGACCAATGTCCGGGTCATCGAGAGACTGCCCCTGGTTCCTGAGAACAACGCCTTTGATGTTCCAGGCATAGGCATAATTGGGATCCTGCTTGATGGCCTCGTCTAGAGCCCTAACTGCCTCATCGTACCTGCCCTGGTTATGGAGAGTAACGCCTTTTTCGATCCAGGAAACGACAAGATTGGGATCTAGATCACTAAGCCATCCTTCTGCGGTCTGCTGACAATTTGCTGATGTCATCAATGCCAGAAGAAGGATGAAAACGGCATAGATCAATCTCATTTCAGATTGCTTTCTCCCAGCCCTGCCCAAAATCGATCAGAGGCCGGACTTCCGTTACCTCGAAGGTTGCCAGCACGGCAATCATCCCTGCCGCCTGTTCGCCCACAACCTTGGCCATCTGGCTTTTGTACGTTTCCAACTTTGGCCCCGAGGTGGCGTACTCCAACATCTTCAGATAAACCCGGATCCCTTTCCAATCAAGGATTCCCGCTCCTGGCTCCATTATCATGAATACGGCATGGGGATTTTCCTCTAGGTTGGCAAAGGTGCGGCCCCTGGCAAATGCCACGATAACAGTTTTTTCGTCGATCATTTGCGGGGAGCCGTAAACGGCACAATCGACCTTTCCATCCTTACTCGATGTGCTTATGACGCCAAGCCTCGGCTGCTTATTGAAATACTCCCTCAATTTTCCCGACATATCTTTCGCAATCCTACAAGTTAAAATCGATGAAAATCCCCATCATTTTGTCTGCTTTGAAGTATCCGTAAACCGGATAATTGCCTGGACCCGGAGTGAAATGCAGGCTATTGCCGCTGTCGCTTGCCACAATTAAGCCGGAGGCCACATTCAGATATCCAATGATCCGGTAGTCCAAATCGAGGCTTGCCACACCATGCATTTGGTTGTAGCCCGTTCCCGTGCTCGATGCAAAGGGATCGCCGCCCACCCACGCATTTCCGATGCCTTTGTTAAAGAGATTCTCTGCAACCGATTCTACGGGACGCTTCTCAACCTCGTCCACGCCAAGAGCAAGCATAGGCAGCAATAATGCTGCTACCAGCAAGACCAATATCGTCTTTGCAAACATCCGCATATATTTCACCTTCCAGGATATATTTTGAATGGAATTAATGCACTCTAGGTTATGCATTCTGTATTTCTGGATTGTACATTCTATCTCATATTGTTTTCCCTACGAAGCAGACCCTGCCAAGCACCACATGGGCCTGCTAGCTTTCTGGGAAAGATTTATATCATTGTCAACCAAACCCCGCGGTACGGTTTACAATTGAGGCGATGTAATTACGAATCAATCCGCCATCGTGATAGTGGTTTACCTGCTGGCCATGCTGACGATTGGGGCCTGGGGGCTACGCTTGCATGGTTTGGAGGATTTTCATCTGGCGGGCCGAAGCTTGCGAAAGGTTCTGCTCACAGGCACCTTTTGTGCCACAATTGTAGGGGCCTCTTCCACCATCGGCATGGCTGGCCTGGGATTTAAGAGCGGCCTAGCGGGGGCCTGGTGGATGCTCTCCGGCACCATAGGAATGTTAATCCTGTCGCTTTTTTTTGCGGAAAAGATCCGAGCGAAGGGATGCTACACTCTGCCGGAACTGGTGGGCTCTTTTTATGGCGAGAGGGTAAGGACTGCCGCCTCGCTTCTCATCGCCGTCTCCTGGGTTGGCGTGATTGCTGTGCAGATAGCGGCCGCCGGCAAGGTCCTAGGCGCCATCTTTGGAGGAGACGGCACAATATTTATGATTGCCTGCACCCTGGTATTCGTTCTCTACACAGCGCACGGAGGGCAAAGCTCGGTAGTGAGAACCGATCTGGTGCAGTTTCTGATAATAATAACAGGAATGGTTATCCTTTTTTTTGCGGCACTCAGCTTCGCCGGCCCGGGCCCTATTTTAAGCCATAGCTTTCCCACATCGGCTCAAATGGGTGGCTGGGAGGTATTATCCATGATAATAGTAGTGGGCTCGGCCTATCTTGTTGGCCCGGATATGTACTCGCGCCTGCTTTCCGCCTCCTGTCCCAGAGACGCAAAAATTTCGGCATTATTCGCGGCCATCATCCTCATACCGCTGGCGTTTATCATCACATCCCTGGGCGTGTTCTCCCGGTCTCTTTATCCTGCCTCCCCACCGGAAGGGGCCATTCTTTCGCTCATGACGGGACTTCTCTCGCCGGGAATGGTGGGGCTGGTAGCCGCCGCTCTTCTGGCGGCCTTCATGTCCTCGGCGGACACAAGCCTCATGACCGTGACATCCATCCTCACCTTTGATATCTACAAAAAGGCAAGGCCCAATGCAGGCTCTGCCCATCTGATGAAGATCTCCCGGATCATGGTCGTGCTCATTGGGGCGTCTGCCCTCCTCCTGGCCATCTCGCTACCCGGCATTATCAAGACCCTGCTCATCGCCTACACGATCTTCACCAGCGGCCTGCTCTTGCCGACAGTTGCCGGATTTTACAAAGAGCGGCTGGGCCTGACCTCGGGCGGAGCGCTCTATGCGCTGGTGGGGGGAGGAACTACTGCCCTGTTCCTCGGTCAAAGCTATCCACTGCTGGGCATGGCCATCTCTCTGGTGCTGCTATTGACCGTAAGCTATCTGGAAAGGCGGCATGCGAAAGGAAAGGCAAGACAATCATCGTAATTAATATAAAAAATTTTGTTGATAAGGTTTCTGCACACCCCGCTGCAAGCTGCGAAGTATTCATTTAAAATAATAATTGTTTAATAGTTAATAAATCAGGCCGCCCCTCTCGCACACGTTCGCTCCTCGCAGCTCACGATCCGCCCGTCCCGCAACGTGTACATCTTCTCCGCCCGTCGAGCCAGATCCAGATTATGCGTCACCACCACCAGCGTGAGGCCCCTCTTATTCAGCTCTGAAAAGAGACCGAAGATCATCTCCGATGTGGCGCTGTCCAGGTTCCCCGTGGGCTCGTCCGCCAGCACAATTTTGGGATCGTTGATGAGAGCCCGGCCTATGGCCACCCGCTGCATCTCGCCGCCTGATAACTGTCCGGGCAGGTGATCGCCTCGATCGGCCAGCCCCACCATCTGCAATACCTCATCGACCCTCTTCGCACTGCGTTTCTTTTTGCTAAAGAGCAGGGGCAGCTCAATGTTCTCCCGCGCCGTGAGCGTGGGCATGAGGTAGAACTGCTGGAAGACAAAGCCGATGTTCTCCCTGCGAATCTTGACCAGGTCGCGCTCCTTCTGGCCCGCGATCTCGATGCCGTTCAGGCGCAAACTGCCGCTGCTGGGTGTGTCAAGACAACCAAGCATATTCAAGAGGGCGGTCTTGCCCGAGCCGGAGGGGCCGATGATAGAGACAAACTCGCCCGCCTTGACGCTAAAGTCAACGTTCTTGAGGGCTTGAATCTCCTCTCTGCCCCGCCGGTAGACCTTGCATAGCTCCTTTGCCTCAATTATGCCGCTCATTCAAAGCCACCCCGGATAGCCTCCATGGGCGAGAGCCTTGAGGATTTAATGGCCGGATAAATGCCGCAGACCAGGCCCAGCAGCACGGAGAAGGCCAGGGCAAAGCCCACCAGCTCCGGGCTGTAAGAGATGAGCGATCCGCCAGGCGAGTAGGGCAGCATGCCCTTAACGAAGCTCTCAATTAGGCTTGAGCCCACCACCGCTGCCACAGTGCCCAGGATGCCGCCCAGCAGAGTAATGAAGACCGTCTCTGCCAGCACCATCTTGCCGATGTCCAGGCCTGAGGCTCCGATGGCCTTCATCATGCCGAACTCCCGCGTCCGCTCATTTACAGACATGAGCAGAGTGTTGATGATGCCAAAAGCGCTGATGATAAGCGCAATGGCAATTACCGTAAGCAAAAGCGAACGCGCCGAGCCGGCCAGGTTCATGATGGTGCCCATGATCTGGGTCATGGTGACCACCTGAATGTCCGGGATCTTTTCCATCTCCTGGGAGACGGCGGCGATGCGGCTTACATCCCTCACCTTGACGGCTATGGTAGTGATCATGCCCTGCTTATTGAAGACGCGCTGCGCTTCTTTTAAGGGGAAGAAGTGGAACTGGTCGTCCTGATCGCCCGTCCGGCCCAGGATGCCCACAATGGTGAAGTTCTCCTTCTTGGGGCCAACGGGAAGCACCTGCCCCACGCTCAGGTTCTCCTTGTCCGCCAGACCCCGGCCCACCAGCATGACGCGCGTCTCATTATCGGAAAAGAATCTGCCCTCCACCGTCCACCAGGGCTTGAGCTCCCTCGTCTCTTCCATGTTGATGCCGTAAATGATGTGCGGCGTGCTGACACCGGTCTTTTCGTCCGTTTTCATAAACTGGTGCAAAAGCATGGGGGCGGCCAGCTCAACACCGGCAATTGTGCTCACATTCCGGTAATCGGAATCGGAGAGGTACTTGGGAATCACGCCGCCATGCATGATCAAAGAGGCCGCCTCGTAGGGGCAACCCTTGGGCACAGCCAGAATGTGAACGCCCAGGCTGTTTACCTCTTTGGAGAGCTCCTTTTCATAACCGGAATTGAGAGCCAGAAGGCTGAAGAGAACGGATACTGCAATGGCCACACCGAGAACGGTGAGCATGGTCCGGCCCCTCCTGCGTAGAAGGTTCTTGGCCGCCAGGGTAAAAAAGTTCATTGATAGACTTCTCCGCCGATCAACACCATCTTGCCAATGATCTGAGGATCGCCGTTCTTCAGAGTGACCTCACCATAGACCCTGGCATCTTCGCCGCTCTTCTGAGGTATGGCGAAGTTATTGGGCAAAATATCAACGTAAATGCTCCCCGTGCCGTCATTCAGGACAAACCAGCAGCCTGCACCGCATTCCAGCTCGATCTTGCCCTCGACTACTACCATCTTGCCGTGATAAGCGGTCTCATTCTCTAAAATTTCGGAGATCTTCACATCTTCTGCCTTAAGCTCGGCAGGTTCGTCCTTGGCCAGGGCGGTTTGCGTGGCTAAAGATATCAATAGCATCAGAAGCAACGATCCGGTTATTGTGCCAAATCTCACATTTATCACCTAACGTTACGCTTGGATACAGGTACCGATATTGCGGCAATCAACGACTTTTTTGCCGGGCAAAGGTATGCAAAGCAATATCCTGAATTTGCCAATCACAATTGTGAACAACATGAATACGTCTATTATCGTATATAAGGATTATGTCCGAATGATGGAAAAGAAGATATTCAAGTAAGTCGGTAACAATGGAGTAATTATAGGTTAGTTACAGCTATTTGCAGGGCCAGATTCAGAGCATCCGGAGATACATGAATAATATTAGTGCGACCTTCAATAGGATTTTCGTGCGTAATCTTGATGGGTCAGACCTGATGGAGATCTTCTTCGTCACAGCAGTTGCATCAATTCTGGCCATACGAGGCTTCTTGCATCTTACTGGCTATCCCCAGTTCAGCCCAGGAAACCTGCACATAGCTCATGTGCTGGTGGGCGGGCTCTTTATGCTGCTGGCCATGATAATGTTTCAGGCTTTCACCGGCCGGGCCGCCAGGTCCATGGCTGCACTTTTAGGCGGATTTGGCTTTGGAGCTTTCATAGACGAGGTTGGCAAGTTTGTCACTGCAGATAACGATTACTTCTTCAAGCCAAGCGTGGCCATTATCTACATTATCTTCATTATCATCTATTTCCTCATGGAGCGCATCAATCGCTCCCCCTGGTTGTCGGACAAGGAACGGCTGGTAAACGTCCTCGAACTTACCAAGGAGGCAGTGACACAGGATCTTAGATCTGAAGATCAGCAAAGAGCCCTGAGCCTCTTGAATGAAGCAGATCCCAATAATCCGGTGACAATCGCTCTTAGCGAGCTGATGAAAAATATTAAATCCATACCTGCCCAGGGGCCGGATGCCTGGACAAGAATTAAAAGGCGGCCCAGTAACGTCTATGCACGCATTGTGAGAAAGCCCTGGTTTACCAGAGCCGTGATGGCGTTATTCATCACCATCTCCCTCTTATCTCTCTTTATCAACTCCCTGGAAATTATCCAACTATTTATCCCCAAGTTGCAGCTTCCGCCATTAACCCTGAGTGAGTTAGGAGGGACGCTCTCTGCATTGCTGGCCAGCGCTTATGTAGCGGCGGGGGTTCTCAGGATGCGTAGGGATAGGCTGAGAGCCTACCGGCTGTTCAAGACCTCCATCCTCATTCAGATCTTCCTGGTGGACATCTTCATTTTCCTGGATATGGAGTTTGCCGGCCTCATAAAGCTGGCAATAGATATCACAGTTCTCCTAACTATGAGATATATGATCGACCTGGAGACGATTAGTCATTGATTCGGCTTCGATCCAACCGTCGGTGCAACAAGGGCGTCCACCATGATCTTTCCATAAATATAACGAAATATCAGTTTTCCCGTGGCGATCATCGGTGTAGCCAGGAGCGCCCCCATTATGCCGAATGCCTCGGCACCGGCGATGACACCGATTAATACTATCAGGGGGGGGAGATCGACAGCATTACCCATGATCTTTGGCACCAGGAATTGATTTTCCAGCATCTGGACAAGCGTGTAGAAACCAATAATCACTAGCGCAAAACTCAGGTGGCTGAATGCCAGATGTGTTGATCCAAATAAGAGGGCGATCAAAACCGCAGGAACAGCCGCCAGAACCGGGCCGACATTGGGGATCAACTCCATGAATCCGGCAATGACGCCCAGGAAAAATGCCTGCGGCAATCCCAGAATAAAACCTCCCACCCAGGTGACCAGGCCTACTATCAGCATGAGATGAATTTGACCTCGCAGGAAACCTGTCCAGGTCATGTGGATATTTCCAAACAGCAAGGAGAGCTCCGGTCCATGGCCCGGTGGAATCAAGTCCGAAAACCAATTCTTGAACTCACCAGCGGTGAGAGTCATTTGCAGCGCCATCAGCAGCGTGAACAATACCGAAGCTAACCCAGAAAAAGTCGGTCCCAAAAATCCTGCCACAGCACCCATTGCATTTCCAATCCGGCTGCTCAAGTCGGCAACCGACATTTGCATGGCTGGAACTGGGGTCTGGGCTGATGATGTAGAATAATTCAGAGCCGTCAACAGGGAATCAAGAGCCGGGTTCAATACGCTTGCCAGCCACTGGTGGGCTTGCAGATCAGTTGAAAAGGATTGTACAATCTGGCTCAATCTCTGTATAATCAGACTTGGATCAATTTGTAGAGCAAAATTAGCTGCCTCCACAAGCGGTTGGATCAAAAGCAAGGGAACTACCAGCAGCATGGCCACCACGAACAAATAGGTAATTACAATTGCCAGATTTTTATTCATCCGCAGACGCCCGGCCAAAAACCGGATAATTGGATCTACTAGTAAGGCCAGCAGTGCGGCAGATATCACCAAAGGAATGGCAGATCGCCCAATGTACACCACGAACAGCCCGGCCAAAAGCAGGACCACGCCCATAATATAACGGGCTGGTTCACTCCAACGGTTATCAGCAGGCTTTTCCACCGAATCCACAGTCATAACAATTGGATTGCCGGTTTTGGAAGATAACCTTTGTGCCGAATTTACTGCAGATAGTTGTCTATGCTGACCAGCTTCTCCACATCGCTCTTGCTGATGCAGGCTTCATGGACTACCTTCTCCTGCACCTCGATAGGAGCGCGACTCCTCAGAGCCAGGGCCAGGCAGTCGCTGGGACGGGCATCTATCTCGCTCTGTTTGCTCTCGCTCTTGATGGTGATGCGAGCATAGTAGATGCCTGCATCCAGATCATCGATGAGCACATTGGTGATGCTGGCAGAAAGGCATTCCAGGACGGAGATGAAGAGATCATGGGTCATGGGCCGGGGCGACAATTCCCCGGAAAGGGCATGATGAATGGAGACGGCCTCAGACAGCCCCACAAATATGGGCACGATCCTCGCCATCTCATCCTCTAGGAGGACCACAGGTACAGGCGCGCTTCCTTCTGATTCGGCAATGTAGACCCCTTTGACCCTGACGGGAACTGGTGCCACCATGACATCTTCTTCCATACCCATATTATAAAACTCCTGTGATCTAAATTGATCTCGCACCTATTTTCGGTTTATACTGCCCGATCTATGCCGATTCTCACACAGACTCCCTCTATATCCCAGTCTTTAACCAGCTTGCCCTCTAGTTCCAGGCCCAGGCCCAACTGGAAATTTGCAGCTCGAACCTCGCCGGCAATATGCTCCTTCTTTTGCAGGGCTAAGTCAAGGATCGGCTTGCTCTCGATATCGACAATGGCCCGGATCTGATCTTCCACGCGCAGATCCAGCTCTTTTCTCATATCCTGGATGCGGCGAATGATCTCTCGGGCATACCCTTCCGCCTCCAGTTCGGGTGTGAGGGTGATGTCCACGAAGACAAATCCTCGGGAAAACTCTGCGGCAGGCAGATTTTGCGACGGCAATTCCTTGATTTGCACCATATCGGCGGTTATTTTATACTCCATTCCTCTGAAAGATATGGTCGCGTCCCCAGCATCCAGTTGCCTCTTGACCTCGGCAGGGTTGGCAGCGGCTATGGCCTCGACGACATTCTTGGCTTCGCCCTTGTAGACCGGACCTATCTTCTTATGAACTGGGGCGATCTCCAGGTCCATCTTTGGCTTTTCTCCGGCAGCTAGCACGGTTATCTTCTTGGAGTTGGTCTGGCCCTTAAGGACATTTTCCAGGCCGCCCAAGTCCACGGCCTCCTGGGCCGGAGCTATTAAGATTTCTGAGACAGGCCAGCGCAATTTGCGGCCTCCTTTCTGGCGGGCATTGGAAGCGGCCATGGAAACCTCCCTTACCAGTGCCATGCTCTCTTCCAGATGCTTGTCTATTCGCCCCGCATCGGCTTTGGGCCACTGGCACATGTGTACCGACTGCGGTGCACCTTCGTCTAGGCCTTTCACCAGATTCTGGTAGATGGACTCGGCGATGAAGGGCGTGAACGGAGCCATGAGCTTTGAGAGTTTAACTAAAACCTCATAGATGGTGGCGTAGGCGGCGAGCTTGTCCGGATTATCCTGCTCAATCCAGGTGCGGGGCCGCACCAGCTGGATGTACCAGCGAGACAGATCTTCCAGTATGAAGTCGGAGATGGAGCGCACAATGCGATGCAACTGGTAGACCTCCATCTCTTTTGTGACGTCCTCAATCAGGCTGTTTACCCGGGACAAAATCCAGCGATCCTCGGGGCGTAGATTGCTCTCGTACCTGGACAGATCCGCCTTGCCGGCATCGAACTTATCCAGGACCATGTAGGGCAGGGCAAAGCGATAAGCATTCCAGAAGATGTTGAGCATGCGGCTGGTGTTCTCCACAGCATCCCAGGAGAAGTGCAGATCCTCCCAGGGGGCATTGGCTCCCAGCACATAAAAGCGCAGGATGTCGGCTCCAAACTTCTGCACAACCTCCTCCGGTTGGACGATGTTGCCTATGCTCTTGGACATCTTCCTGCCCTGGTCGTCCAAGGTAAAGCCGTGCATGAGGACGCTCTTGTAAGGCGCTCTGCCAAAGGAGACCATGGCGGCCCCCAGTTGAGAGTAGAACCAGCCGCGCGTCTGGTCATGCCCTTCCGTGATGAAATCAGCCGGCCACCATTCCCTGAATTCTTCTTCGTGGCTGGGGAAGCGTAAAGTGGCCCAGGAGGCTACGGCGCTGTCAAACCAGACATCAAAAACATCAGGCGAGCGCACCATTTTGCCGCCGCAGGGGCAGTCCAAAAAGATATGGTCCACATCCGGCCGGTGCAGATCAGCCAGCTTCTGACCGCTTCTCTCCTCGAGCTCAGCAGCCGTGCCGATCACCTCTAAATGGCCGCAGGCCGGGCAGGTCCAGATAGGCAGAGGAATTCCCCAGTACCTCTGCCGGGAGATGCACCAGTCGCGGGCATTCTTGATCCAGTCCGAGAAGCGAGCCGATCCTGCCCACTCCGGATACCAGGTTATGCGCGAGACCTCTTCGAGCATCTTGTCCCGCAGATCGGATATTCGCAAAAACCACTGGCTAGTGGCGATGAAGATGATAGGCGTCTTGCAACGCCAGCAATGGCCGTAGCGGTGCGCTAGCCGTCCCTGGGACAGCAGTTTACCCTGTTCCTCCAGATCGGCGATAACTTCGCTATCCGCCTCCTTGACATACAGGCCCTGATACTTCTCTCCTGCCTCGGCCGTGTAGCGTCCGTCTCCGCCCACAGGGCAGAAGATCTCCATATGATGTTTCATTCCCAGCTCGTAGTCCTCGAGACCGTGGCCGGGAGCGATGTGCACGCAGCCGGTGTTCTCTGCCGTCACGAAGTCGGCGGCATAAACCTTGTGCAAAATCTCTTTTTGCCGGGGGACCATGCCGCCCAAGGGGTGACTGTATGTGAGCTCCTGCATTTGCTCTGCGGATAGGGCACAAAGCAGCTCAAAGTCTTGATAGCGACCGATCTTGAGCACGGACTCGACCAGGTCCGAGGCCATGATGAGGATCTCGGCCTTTCCATCCTTCATGGCTCGCACTTTGGAATATTGGAAGGTGGGGTTGACTGCTACGGCCACGTTGGCGGGAATGGTCCAGGGCGTGGTGGTCCAGATGACAATGTAGGTATTCTCTTCGCCAAGCACGGGGAATTTGACATAGATGGAGTAGTCGGTCTCATCCCAGTACTCCACCTCGGAGTCGGCAATGGCCGTCTGGCAGCGCGGGCACCAATTGACCACCCGCAAACCTCTTTCCAGGAGGTTATTCTCATGCGCCTTTTTCAGAGTCCACCAGGCCGCCTCCAGATACTCGTTCTTGAGCGTCATGTAGGGATCTTCCCAGTCCAGCCAGGCCCCCAGGATCTTGAACTGAGCCGTCATGTCGTCCTTCTGGCGAAGCGCGAACTCCTTGCAGCGGGCGATGAACTTATCGACGCCATAAGCCTCAATATCCTTCTTGTTTCTAAAGCCGAAGGACTCCTCTACTTTGACCTCGATGGGCAGGCCGTGCATATCCCAGCCCGCCCTGTCCTTGACCTCAAAACAGTTCATGGACTTGTAGCGCAGAACCGAGTCTTTGATCACCTTGTTCCAGGCGGTGCCCAGGTGAATGCGCCCCGTGGTGTAGGGCGGTCCGTCCACGAAGAAGAACTTCTTGCCGCCCACCCGAAGCTTCCTAACCGTGCGGTAGGTTTGCTCCTTTTCCCACAACAATCTGATCTGGTTCTCCAGATCCTCTGCATTATACTGCCCAGCCACCTCGGTGATCACAGGAAATCCTCCAAAAAACGCTTTGCCATCATGTTACACATCTATATTTAGCCTTTGTTGCCTTGCAGCAATATTGATATAATGACAGCACGAACCATTTCTCAGGAGGAGTTATTTATTAAAGAGGAGATCTGGATCGAGAAGTACCGGCCTGAAAAGCTGGACGACATTGTGGGCCAGGACGAGATAATCCGCCGTCTCAAGTCCTATGTAAAGACCAGAAACTTGCCGCATCTTATGTTCTCCGGGCCGCCGGGCGTGGGCAAGACGGCGGCCTCCATCTCCATCGTCAAAGAGATCTTTGGCGAGACCTGGAGAAACAATTTCATCGAGCTGAATGCCAGCGATGAGCGAGGCATAGACATCATCCGCCACAAGGTCAAGGACTTCGCCCGCATGGCACCGCTCGGGGTAGCCGATTTTAAAGTTATATTTCTGGACGAGGCCGATGCCCTGACCAACGACGCCCAGAGCGCTCTGCGGCGCACTATGGAGCGTTACTCGGCCACAACCAGGTTCATACTATCCTGCAACTATTCCTCCAAGATTATTGAGCCCATCCAGTCTCGCTGTGCCGTCTACCGCTTCAAGCCCCTCTCGGCGGCGGCCGTCAAGAAGCGCATCAAATTCATCGCCGATGAGGAAAAGCTGATAGTATCGGACGAGGGTCTGTCCGCCATTGAATATGTTGCCGGCGGAGATATGCGAAAAGCCATCAATGCTCTGCAGGCGGCTGCCCTTTTGGACGATAAGGTGGACGAGGAGACGATCTACCAGATCACATCCACCGCCAAGCCACAGGAAATTCGAGATTTCATAAAGACGGCTCTTTCCGGAGACTTCGTGGGGGCGCGGGCGGCATTGGACGATCTGCTGCTCTCCAAGGGGCTCTCCGGCCAGGACGTGGTGGTCCAGATTCACCGGGCCATGCTGGACCTAGATATACCGGACAAGGACAAAGTCAGACTGATCGACCGCATCGGAGAGATCGATTTTCGCATGACGGAAGGCGCTAACGAGAGAATTCAGCTGGAAGCCCTGCTGGCATACTTTGCCTTAAGTAAATCAAATATACCGTAACTGCACTTAGTATCTGTTCTGGAATTGCGGGGTGATGCACTATGCGATGTCATCTATATCGACGATGAAGAGACTTAACGAGAGCCATCTCGCGGACGTACTGCTGCGGGGCATATAAGTATAGCACTCGACCTCTCATTGTGGATTTTTGGTCCACGAGTTCCAAACATTCTTGCAGCAACGTCGATGTGAATTTGCTTCGCAATATGTTCTGAACATCGTGACCTTATTATATTAAAATCGAGAAACTAAGATCTATGCAGACCACAGGACGAATATTCATGGAGATGACTCGATATGACCGTCTTTCCCGCGCGGATCAGTTCCTAGGTCTTCCGGCCCCTTCCCTTGAGAAGCCTGTTCCAGAAGATGCTAGGTTCATTTCGCTGCCACAGCCCGTGGAAATATCCACCCCACCATTAGAACTTCGTTTTGCCATTGAATCGCGAAGGTCGATTAGGGAGTATGCCGGCGATCCTCTAACCTTACAGGAACTCGCTTACCTTCTCTGGTGTACACAGGGGATCGTACAGCGGCATGAACCATATGCCACATTTCGTAATGTTCCATCTGCAGGGGGCCGCCATGCCTTTGAGACCTATTTGCTGGTCAATCGAGTTAGCGGCCTTGAGCCTGGACTCTATCGTTATTTGGCATTCTCCCATCGTCTCATGCCCATCGAGATTAGCCCTGGCATGACAGATCGGGTCATGGAAGCCTGTCTCAAGCAGGCCATAGTGAAGGACTCGGCTGTAACTTTCATCTGGTCTTGTGTCATCTATCGTATGGCATGGAGGTATAGCGAACGAGCTTATCGGTTAGTTCACCTAGACGCCGGCCATGTATGCCAGAACCTCTATCTTGCGGCGGAGCAGATTAATTGTTGCGCTTGTGCAATTGGAGCTTTCGACGACGAGCTTATGGCCGGATTGCTTGGGATTGATGGAGTGGATGAGTTCGTCATCTATTGTGCAACAGTTGGAAGGAAGTTGTAGGGGCCAATCCAAATTTCTGGTTCACCCGGCCAAATAATGCCATAATGCAGCATTCACTAGTATTCAGCTTCCAAAATAACCTGACAATATTTTAATACCTGGCTCTCAATTTAATATCATGCTATTTGTGAGTTAGCGCCCTGCGTTGCAGTTAACTGAAGAAGTGCTTGAGTACCTTAATCGAGCCAGCAATATATCTGAAGAGTGGAAAACATAAAATAAATATCTGATTAAAAGTCATTGTGGCTTTCCTCCTAAAAAAAAGCTTACCCCACAAGCACAGTGCTTTCATCATTACTCAAACTGCGCATCGAGACTAAGAGGCTGAAAAGATCAACCAGGATTCTGTGGGCATTTCTTCGGTTCTGAAGTGGATGCCGGTAACATGCTTTGGCAATACTGGCTATAGGAATGCTAAATTCGGGCAGAATCATCGAACTCAATCTTCTTTTGAGTTTGGAAAGACCCCGAATAGGACTGCTCACTTCGATTCATGTTGATCGACCAGCCTCGCATATTCTTGATATTCCAGAGCCCCTCAAACGCCAGTGCTGTGTCATAATACATTGTATTATTAAAGCGGTTGATGGACCTGATCGTATTAGTCTCACTCTTGTCCACATGGCTTAGATTGAACCTCTCGCTCACACTGGCACCAATACCTTTTTCGAATAGTGGTAGTTTCAGGCTCTTGCTATTCTTGAGTTGCCCTCCCGCAAAAACCAGATCGGACTTCTGGGTGAAGTCAACTTCTTTGCCAATCTTATTCATGTTTCGTAGAGATTCGAAGTTAATTGATCCGGAACCTTTCATCCAGCCGCTAGAATCCACTGCATAATCGTGAAATGATCCTTTGATGGAAATCTCTCCCGAACCACTTACTGTTGATGACTCATCATAAAGAAATCCCTTATCTGCAAAAGACCTTTCATTTATGTGGTGCGTAAGACCATGGGCAGAAGTAAAATAAGGCTCATTAGGGCTATAACCTGCCGCTTTAACACTGTAAAAAAAGCCCGCTACCAATGCTAGGGCTGCAACTCCGATGACGATTAGACAGAGCAAATTCCCTTTCACTAAAAATCTTGATGGCGAGATGAGATAATTAATCTTTTGTTCCAATCTCATCTATCTCGCAAATCGTCTGGTCTTGACTCCAAGGGGCTGCAATACTCCGAGACACAACACGCTTTAGGTTCGGGCACTTTGGTCATATATGCTATCTCATGCGACAGGATGCTTTTTCATGGGTTGCTTCAAGATGAATGCGTGTATTTCTTCGTTCTGGAAAATAATGATTTGAAGAAAAGAAAAATGTCTGCTTGGGCTTCAAGCAGTTACCTTGTTGCTGGCGATGAACTTGATGAGGTCAGGTCCGATTTTAGCCCTCTTTTGGATCGTTGCTAAAGCCGCACCAGCCAATATTCTGTCCCTTTTACGCAGATCGTCTTTGGGCGTGCTTTTCAGGATGACCAAAAAACCGCATGGCTGTGTATCATTCGGCATAGGTGAGATGGAATAGTAGAGGTGCCTGCCGTTTAGTCTGACATTCCCGCAGGCAGTCTGGCCGGAATCGATCAGGATTTGGCGGCTGATCTCATGGCAAGCAGATCCTTCCTGCCATCCCGTCAGTTCCTTTGCCGCAGAATTCATGTAAAGAACAGCCCCGTTCAGGTCACAAAGGCAGATCGCCTCATGCATGACTTCCAGGGCGGATCGGAACATATGCAGCGGGTCCGTATCATCACCTTACTAAGACAGCTCGCACCGGAGAGGCTTCTGCATCCTTTACGCTCAGGGGAAGGCAGATGAGGCGGTATCTGCCACAAGGAACAGCTGCAAGATCGATGCCTTCCAGGATGAGAACATCATTTTCCAGAAGAGTGCGATGCACTGGCATTGAGTCGTCCCCATATTTATCTACGGAGAGGTAATCGATCCCCACCAGGCTGACCTCTTTGGCAACACAAAGTTGCGCCAAGTCCAACGAAAGGCAGACAAACTCTTCCGAGAAGGCGGCTTGATGCATGAGCCTCTTTTTGGAATTGCCGGTCTTAAAGAGCAGAGCCTGACCTTTATCAATCTTGCAGACCGGCAAGCTGGACGGCAGGACCGGCCCATCTCCCGAAACGGAGATGACCTCTGCCGGGATGATAAAGCGCTTCATGGGATACTGTTCCTGGGTCTTGCCGCTTTTTAGCAGATGGGAGGGAAAATCCAGATGGGTGCCGGCATGAGAGCTGAGAGCCAAGGCGGATAAACTATAGTCATCGCCTTTATCCAACCTTGCCATCCACTCCTGGAAGTAGGGCCTGTCTCCGGGGTAGGCGGGCACCGTGTTTAGCGGCGCACTTATATCGTAAACTTCCTTAAAATCCAAAAGATTGTTAAGGATGATTTTAGATACAGGAGGCATGGGACGAAACCTTTTTTCATACTATTTAAATGGACTTCATTCAGGATCGTCATCTTCTAATGCTTACTTCCTGCCGCAAAGACTTATAATCCCAAACAAATACAGTCGTTCTCATGAAGAACCTTGGCATCATGGATCGGCTTTTAAGGGTAATTCTGGCAGAGATATGCATCCTTGTGGCCTTCTTTTGGGTAACTACGGAGTGGCAGATCCCCCTTTACCTGATCGCCGGAGTGATGCTGCTTCAGGCGGCCACGGCTACTTGCAGCATCTACAACTTGCTGGGCTGGAACAGATGCGAGATCGTCCGGCGCAAAGACAAGAATCTCATGACTGCCTTTGTTGTCGTGGCCCTGCTTCTCGCCGCGGCGGGCAGCTATGCCAGCGCAGTCTTGACCAAGAGCATCTTTCTGGAGGATTTAGGCATTGTAAACGAGTCCTATAACCAGGCGCTGCATTCCCTGGATCAGGGAAGGAGTGATAATGCAACAATGCGCTATGGAGAGTTGGAGAGCGCCTTTGCGGCTTTTTCTAAAAAGTACAGCAAATACAAACCGCTGACGATCAAGTTCGACGGCAATTTTACTATCGAGATGAACAACATATCTACGGCGATATCCCAATCGAAGGATGATATTCTGCAAGGCAATCTCACGCGCGGCCAGGTGGAACTGAAGAAAGCCGGGCCTGATATGCAAAAGATGCGGGATCGGTAAAAAAAAAGCTTGTTGGCCCTTCCTGGGAGAGGCCTTTTTTATTTCCTATCCAGGACCTTGATCAGGTGATAGCCGAACTGGGTCTTAACCGGCCCCAGGATCTTGCCCTTCTCGCCCTCGAAGGCGGCCTTCTCAAACTCCAGGGCCATTTTGCCCTTGCCAAACCAGCCCAGGTCGCCGCTGTTTTTGCCGGAAGGGCACAGCGAGTATTTGCGAGCCATCTCGGCAAAGTTTTCCTGCCCCGTGGCCAGCTTTTCTGCAACCTCGATTGCTTTCTTTTCCGTCTTGCACAGAATGTGTGCGGCATGTACTTCTTTTACCATTGAGCAGGGTGTGTGGAAATGGTGAGATAAAAAGTTATTCGATGATCTCCTGCACCCGGCCCACCTGGCCGTCCGCCAGCCTTACTTTGATGCCGTGCGGATGGGTGGGGGAACTGGTCAGCAGCTCTTTGACGATGCCACGTGTTCTTTTGCCGGTGCGCTGGTCGTTCTTGAGGACGACGTCCACGGTCAGGCCGGGGCGGATGTCTTTCCTATGTTGTCCGTTCATGGTTATCCTTCCCGGCGTCTCCCTGCTATTTTTGTCTTGCGCAGCAATCCCTGGATTCTAATGCCAGGTTAACGAGACACCACCGAGATACAAAATAGCGATCATCACCGGCTGATGGACCAGATAGACGGCCAGCGAGTTTCTTCCCAGAAATGCCAGAGCTCTCACAAAGGGCGACCCGGCAAGATCCGGCACCGGAATCCTGCGCCGGTAGCCGGGATAGAGCCGATCTCCCAGCCCCATCCCCACCAGAATCACCCCGAACCAGGGAAAGACGGGAAAGTAATCCACCGAATAGAAGCCCGCCGGCGCCAGCCCCAGCCAGAGCAGCCAGGGAAAGCTGACGCTGATGTTCTGTAAATATATTCCTAATAGTATAATTAATAATCCGAAAATGAAGTTCGCCTTGTGCAGCCGAAGAAATGGATAGGCCAGCAGTAGCGAGAGGCCGATGAGGTGCAGCACTCCAAAGACGATGAATCCTTTGCCGATGAAGAGATAGGTAACGATGGTAATGCCCAGGGCCAGGCCCAGTATCCAGGCGCTCCTCTTCAAAAGCCGCAGGCGAAACCGATCTTCCTGCCCCAAGAGCTTTGCCCGAGAGTGGCTCAGGGTGAGGGAGAGTCCGACGAGGAGGAGAAAGAGCGAGGCGGTGAGGCGGGCCACTGCCAGCCAGAAGCCGGAAGAGACATCGATATCGTAGACGGCGAAATAGTCCAGATCGAAGACCAGATGGTAGAGGACCATGAGGAGGATGGCCCCGCCTCGCAGGAAATCCACCTCCCAGAAACGGACCGTCGGGCTCTCGACCACTTCACCATCATTTTTCATTCCCTTGTCCATTCGTTCCTTAAAGCTGCGCTCTCTTTTTTGACATCCACCTTCAGGTTTTTGTACATTCCTCTGTACTTCGATGGGTCCCAATCTGCGTTCCCATCACAAACATGCTGTACTTCCATTTCATCCTCGACCGTAGTTGACTTTTAGTATTCGTTTAATATGGCCAATTGCATATTAAAGATTTGCTTTTTCCCTATTTTGCCGCGTTCTCCACAATCCCGATCTCCTCTTCCGTTAGCCCGTAGAGCTCGTACACCAGCCTGTCGATCTGCCGGTCCGTGGCCTCGATCTGACGTGTGATCAACAATTTTTCAAATTCATTCAAGCTGTTATCTAATTTTTTATTAAATTCAGAAATTTGAATGGCTAATTGTGATAGATTGTCGTGAAATCCTCTGCATGATTTGTCATTGAAATTTAAATTATATATGGGCAGTGTATTAAGATTCTCTGTCGCGACTGCTGTCGTGAAATCTGCACCCATATTAAAGTATTTCTCGTAATAAAAATTTAAGAGTTTCGAATTTAATAAAGCCAAAATATATTCTACAGATAAACATGTATCTTTCATAAGAACAACATTTATGGTTTGTAGTGCATAATATTGGTCTTCGTCAAGTGCTGCAATGATTTTATCGCTCACATGTTGAGTCAATATCTTCTTTTTACACTCAAAAATTCTCTGCTCTCTCGCTCTAGTTAAAGCTTTATTATCATAATACAAATAATCTCCTTTATAATTTATTTTATACCTTCCGATATTACGCCCTCTCAATATCTTTTTGTATTTGTCATTAATCTCAGAATTTGATATATACTTCGATTCATCGCCGACAATAATGCCCTGTTTTGTCTCAGCTATCTTGATCAATGGAATTGAATTTTGCTCAATCTTTGTTAATAACTTAACATCATCCTTAGAAATATAAATATTTAATCGATAACCTGGTAGTTTATTAAAAAAATCCTGATTTATTTCGCTTCGCTCAAACTCATTTTTAGATAAATCCTTTATTTTAGATAAAATTTTTGTTTGTATGGCATTTCTTTTTTTAGCTTCACATTCTTTTACTAATATCAGAATTACCATCTCTCCTGTTACTCCTTCAAAAATGCCTCCCTTTAAATCGACGATTTCCTCAACACAAGTTGTGTTCAGGATGAATTCCCTAAGTTTATGATAATAATTGGATTTAATTGCATTTCGGTGGATAATTACTCCGAGACGACCGCCATTATCCAATTGATTTATACTTTGTTCGATGAATAAGGAAAACGTATTTAGTCTTCCACCCGCTGATTGGTAGTTGCCATGAAAATAGTCAACAGTGCTCTGCAGCAATAATCGATTTTCGATATACGGCGGATTGCCTATCACCGCATCAAACCCGCCTCGCTCAAAGATCTCTGGGAACTCTGTCTTCCACTCGAAGGCGTTGATCCTCTGCACCTCTTCTGTGCTCAGGTTCTTATGATCATCATAATAATCGTAGCCTATAAGTGAGTTTCCGCACTTGATATTGCTGCCCAGATCCGGCAAGGCCCGCTCTTTGAAGTAGCGCAGCAGGCTGCTGATGCTCTCCTCTGTCTCGCCTTCCAGGACCTTCAGCAAGAGCGAGAGCTTGGTCACCTCCACCGCCTGCGGGTCGATGTCCACCCCATAAATGTTGCTCTGCAAGATGCGCTTTCTCTCTGTGGTGGTCAGACTCCATTCGTTGCCGTTGGCCTTGAAGATGGGCAGCGATGCCTGGGCGGCGCGGGCGTGGATCTTCCTGGCCCGCCGGTCAGAGCGCTGCTCGGGCGCAGCCGGTAGGAGCCGCAGCACTTCGGGCGAAGCGGTGGACTGGTTTTTCTCCAAAAGGGGAACCAGGTTGGCACGGTACCAGTCCATGTGCCAGTCCAGCAGGAACTGGTAGGCTCCGATGAGAAACGAGCCCGAGCCGCAGGCAGGATCGAGGAGACGAAGCTGTGCCGCTTTGGCGGGAGTATTGTCCTGCAAAAGCTTACCCACGGTGTTCTTGACAATGTACTCCACGATGTAGGGAGGCGTGTAGTAGACTCCGCCCGCTTTTCGCACCTCAGGCTTGTCCTCCACTATCGCTTTGTGGCCTTCCTCCAGCCGGATGACCTTGCCTAAAAATTGCTCATAAACCTGGCCTAAAATCTCTGCCGGGATCTCGGAGAAGACATAAGGGCTGTCCGGGAAGTAAAGGTCCTGAATGATCTCTTTTAACGTGGCATCATCGATGACCAGAGCCGTGGTCAGGCTGTCGGGAGACTCCTTCCTCTCCCGCTCCTCCTGGAAGTGGAAGATGCCGGAGTTGTAGCGCTCGTCCGCCTCGGCGAAGAGCTGGAGCAGATGGACGTAGACCCCTTCCACCTTGAGCAGCGCCTTGAGCCGTCCGTACTCCTCGATGGCCCTATCCTCGCAAATGCGCAAGAATAGGAGCCGGTCAATTGTCCTTTGCACGGAAAAGTTCAGATCCCGCTGGCTGAGGGCTGGATTATGCAGGGCAATGCTCCTGGCCAGGGCCTCGCGCCAGAGCGAGATCTCCTCCAGCAGGGCTGCGTCCACTCGCTTGATGCCCCGCTTCTCCGGTATCGACTCGATAAACCTTTCCAGCGATCCGCCCAGCACCGCTTCCTTGGAAAAGAGGGCGGCAATCTCGTCCCAACGCTCCACGTACTGGTCGTATTGCAGGTAGAGAAGGCGACCTTTGCCCGGCTTGTCCGTCTTGCTGGGCTCTGCCCGGCAATCGTAGACGGCAAACTCCTCGAAGTCCGTAAGAATGGAGACGGCAAGGCTCGCCGACCAGGCGTATCTGCGCAGTTGGAAAGCAGGATAAACACCCCCCTCGATGTTGATGGAGGGCTTTTTGGTCTCCACAAAGAACCGGCGGCTTTTTCCTAATCGAAAGCTGTAATCCGGATTCTTGATGCTCTCCTCCATGCGGATGGACTCTTCCAGCTTCACCTCTTTGCTGTCGCTCGACAGGCCCTGTCGGTTGTGCACGTCCCAGCCTAATGCCGCAAAGAAGGGATTTACAAACTCACCCCGTAGCTCGGTCTCGTTGTACTGGCTGGAGCGATACTCGTTTATCCTGCTGCTAAATCTCTCTACAAGCTCAACTATCTCCTGTGGTGCAGACAACGCATCGATCTCCTCTCGCATTTCATAGAACGAGGATAGGAAAAAGGTTTTGCCAGGTTGCCAGCGGGAAATACGAAAATGCAAAACAGAATAATGCAAATATGACTAAAAAGTAAAGTTAATAATAATAGAAGAATGAAAAAAAAAGCCTTTCAGCTTTTCTTTCCATTTTTCTACTATACTATCACTGCGAGTGTTTACTGCTTATCTACTTTGTCAGCCTTGGGGCCTTTCTCGCCCTCAATGACCTCGAAGCTTACCTTGTCACCCTCATCGATAGTGACACCGGGCTTCAGGCCAGTAACGTGTACAAAATAGTCCTTACCATCGTCGCCTGCTATGAATCCAAAGCTCTTGACTCTGTTGAAAAACTTAACTGTTCCATTTACCATTTTTGATTCCTCTGATTGGGTTAGCATGGGTACTGATGACCTTCCTGTACTTATAGTTTCTGCCCTTATCCTCGCGGCCAATCATTGGATGCCCTGGAACAATCGTATGCTGTCGTATTTTGGGGAAATTCTTTTATAGAAGATCAAATACTGTGAACCTGAGAAATCGCAATACTGGAGGATTATCAAAATGGCAGGAATGGGCGGATCGCCAATTATCATTTTAAGGGACACCCGCAGAGAGTCGGGAAGAGATGCTATCTCGAATAACATCATGGCTGCCCGCGCCGTGGCCAACGCGGTGAGGAGCACCCTGGGCCCCAAAGGCATGGACAAATTGCTGGTGGACTCCATTGGAGACGTAACCATCACCAATGATGGCGTGACTATCTTAAAAGAGATGGATGTACAGCATCCCGCGGCTAAGATGCTTATCGAGGCTGCCAAGACCCAGGATAAGGAGGTAGGCGACGGCACCACCACCGTGGCCATCCTGGCCGGCGAGCTGCTCAAGAAAGCCGAGGTCCTCATAGACCAGAAGGTTCACCCCACCATGATTGTGCAGGGGTACAGAATGGCTGCGGAAAAGGCCGTGCAGATTGTGAAATCCATATCATTTGATGCCTCGGAAAACGATCGCGCTCTCCTGGAGAGGATCGCCGAGACGGCCATGACCGGAAAGCTGGCCGAGTCCCCGGACAGCAAGATGGCCAGTTATGCCGTTGACCTGGTCCTCAACGCCATTGAGACCTACAACGGCAAGAAAAGCTTTGACATGGACCGGGTCAATGTGGAAAAGAAGGTCGGCGAGAGCACCCTGGATTCACAGATCATTGAAGGCATAGCGATCGATAAAGAGATCGTCCACCAGAACATGCCCCGCAAGGTTGTGAATGCCAAAATTGCTCTTCTCTCCACAGCCATCGAGTCCAAGGAAACCGAGACCAAGACCGAGCTGCAGATCACCTCCGCCACTCAGTTCCAGCTATTCATGGATCATGAGAAACTGAGGATAAAAGAGGCTGCTGATAAAGTGATTGCCAGCGGCGCCACCGTGGTCTTCTGCCAAAAAGGCATCGACGATCTGGCCCAGCACCACCTGGCTGACGCCGGAATTCTAGCTCTGCGTCGCGTCATCAAAAAGGACATGGACAAGCTGGCCAAAGCTACGGGAGCTAACATCGTCACGGGCCTGGATGAGCTAGGTCCCAGCGATCTTGGCAGCGCCGCCCTGGTAGAGGAAAAGCGCATGGGAAGCGGTATCATGACCTTTATCACCGGCACCAAGAATCATTCTGCAACCCTTCTGCTGCGGGGCGGCACTCAGCAGGTCCTAAACGGCATGGAGAGAGCTTTAGACGATGCCCTTCACGCCGTGGCCGATGTGGTGGAGGACGGCAAGCTGGTGGCGGGCGGCGGAGCTCCAGAGATCGAGCTTTCCATGCGCCTGCGGGAGTATGCATCCACTTTAAAGGGCCGCGAGCAACTGGCCGTCACCAAGTTCGCTGAGGCCATGGAGATCGTGCCCAAGACCCTGGCCGAGAATGCCGGCTTTGATGCCATCGACAAGGCTATCGAACTGAAGAACAGGCATGGCACGAACAAGAACATGGGGCTTAACGCCTACACCGGTGAGATCGAGGATATGCTGAAGCTGGGTGTGGTTGAGCCGCTCCGCGTCAAGATTCAGGCTCTTTTGTCGGCAACTGATGCTGCCTGCCTCATTCTGCGCATCGATGATGTTCTGGCTTCGACCAAGACGCCTCCACCACGCGGCGCAGGTGGAATGCCACCAGGAATGGGCGGTATGGGAATGCCGCCCGGCATGGGTGGAATGGGCGGCATGCCGCCGGGGATGTTCTAGGCAGAGGATGCCTGAAATCCATTTTTATTAATTTATTAATCAAGTGGTATGTTTTCGATATATTCTGTTATCAGATTTTTTTATATTTAATTCTAAATAGAGTATATGTATATTGATTACACCATCTTTATATAACTTGCAAGAGAGATCTTTCTAAAGGTCGATGGCTATGGATGAGTATTTGATATGGCTGATCTTTCTAGTGTTGGCGATATTCTCAGTATGCATCATCCAGCTCCAGGAAAGCCGGAACAAGAGGCTGCAAGACGACTGCCGGCAATTGCAAAAAAACCTTCTCCTTTGCCAGGATAAACTGAGGAAAAAAGAAGGCAGCATTGATCAGCTCCAGCGTGACTTTGCCCAATTGCTCAAGTGGAAAGAACGGGCCTTTGAACTGGAAGAGGAGCTTAAGATAGTCAAGCAGACCGAGAATTATGCAGGCGCGAAGCGGCTGCAGTTCTTGGAAGATTCCATCGCAAAATCTCAAACAAATCCGTGCGTTCTTTTCCTGGGCACCTGTTCCCCCCAGGGAAGGCATGCATTCGAGGACGAACTCTACCGCATGCTGGAATATGCCAAATTCGATATAGTAATCGTGTCACCCTGGATAAAAAGGCAGACCTGGAACCGGATGAAAGGGCCACTAAGAAAGTTCTCCCGAAGAGGAGGAAAGCTGAGGGTATTCATGCGAGGAAGCGAGTCGGACTACTCTTTGGGCCTGAGTGACAATTTGCAGGAGGAGGTCAACGAACTGGGTGGAGAGGTTGTGCTGGTAGCAAAGCTTCATGCCAAGATCTACATGGTAGACCGGAAGGAGGCGATAGTCACTTCTGCCAACCTTACCAAAGGCGGTACAGAAGCCAACTACGAGGGAGGAATCTGGGTGAACGATCCTGTGGTGCTGAAAGAAATATGTAAGTTTGTAGATGAAATATCAACTCAGGCGGCACGATTTTTTTAGATAATGCGATCAATAACGCCCTGGTGACACAGCTACATCACTGCCGCAATCAGTGCGCATGCTTTATCGTGCGCTGACCCAAATTAATACGATTAGCAAAAGATTTAATACTATGTACGATTATATTCATGATGCGGGCGAATAGCGCAAAGGCCTCCTTTACCATATCGCTCTTGCTGCACTCACCTGCCAAAGCAAAATAGGATGAATGATGTGCCCTGGCCATCTGCCATTGGTCGCCCTGGGATTGTGCGGCCTACGGTCAGGGCGCTCCTCTTCTGCAAATGCCTTTCGCGGTCCTGAGAATATTATTTTGATTAAGACCGCCCTCGCGAAAAAGAGAAAAATAACCCCGACCGGCAAGATCACTGGGACCAGGATGGTTCGCGCTGCGGTATCGTCTGCGAGCAAAGCAGCCCGCTCACCAGGACCAAAAAGGCGGGCAGTAAGAACCTGTGGTCTCCACCAATGATCATCCTACTTGCCCCCACAAAGCCTGCCCTTAAAACTATGGCCAGAGAACTCGATTATTCTATTACACACTCGAAACAGCGAGAACCATTTAATAACTGAAAAAGAAAAAAAGTTTCAGTCTTTGGCAACCCTTTTACCTATGACGTAAAGCAGGCCCGCGCAGACAATAACGCCGATCACTGCGGATAGGATATAAGCGGCCGCTGCTGTTGTCATCGAATCGCCGCTCCCGGGCAGGGCGTAATCCGGCAAAGGTGCATTCCAAATTCCCGAAAGCTGTTCCAGGCCAGGTGGCACAAATCCAAGTTTCTCTTTCACCTCTTGCGGCCCCCATTCACCAAAGGTTTCGCCTACGGCCAGGAGGCCCAATGGAGCCAGAATTATGAGCAATACCAGGCCAATTGCGAGATTTCTCATCATCTTATCCATTATCTCACCTCAAGCACTCGCTGCCGCATTGGGCTTTTTCTTTAGCGACCGGGATTGTTCGCCATACAGAATACTTGTATCTGTCTTCTGGATGTAAGCGAATATAAGTGCCGTAATCAGCGCTTCAAGTATGCCAAACCCGAGTGCGTGTTCCAGTACCATGGCAGGAACCGTCACACTCAGTGGATAGGGCATATACATCGGGACTCCTTCAAGGCTGTGATTCAATACTGGCTGTAGCCCAAATTCAACTCCCGTAAAGAAAGCCGCCAAGGTAAGAGATAACCAGCCAGCTACGGCCGCGACAACGACCCTTCTCGATGATGTAATATCTGCGCCCCCACTGATGAGCTTATAGGCATAATAGGCAACGAAGGGCATTACTACGCCCATGTTGAAGCAATTGGCTGCTATAGCCGTAATGCCTCCATCTCCAAACATCAGGGCCTGCAACACAAGGGCAACGGATATGGCAATCACTGCCGCCCAGGGTCCCAGAACGATGCCAATTATTGCGCCGCCCACAGCATGACCGGTGCTGCCCCCTGGGATTGGCACATTGAACATCATGATTACAAAAGAGAACGCTGCAGCCATTGCCAAGAGGGGGACCTGCCTGGACCTTAGCTCAGAACTGAGTTTCTTTCCGGCATAATACCATATAGGGATCATAATGATCCAAAATGCAATGTATGTATTTGGCCCTAGATAGCCATCAGGAATATGCATAGTTTCACCCATAACCAGAATAGCATTCAATTATAAAAGATTATCCTGAATCATATTTAGTAATATTAAATTCTTCAAACGTATATACAGAATACTAATGGGCAAAAAATGATATTAGTTTCTTGATAGTTATAATATAAAATAAATATCTATGGGGCCTATTTCCGGAAAATGCAAATTGATTAAATTTAACAGTGAAAGGCTCCAAGCGCATATTATGAAGCATACTGAGATCGCGAATGGCTTTTCAGATGGAATACAATGCATGCCAAGTTGCAACCATTACGGAAAATCTTTTTCTTATATAGAACGTATAGGCACGATATTTGCATCGAATTTAGACTTTTTAGTCCTAACTACAACTTGTAGTCTTAAGGTAATACAAATACTTAAAAATTATGCGTTAATGCCATATTTGTAAATCATTAGCAGATATCTTAAAATAACATAAGCAATACGTGCTAACATCGAAGGTTGTCTGAGGAGGGAATGATCTGAGGGAGATTATTTTATTAGTGGCTCTCTTTGCACTGATAGGCATGGCTGCAGCCGATAGCGGGGGCGAGGAGGAGCAATTACAGGAAAATGATATGGCATATAGCAATCCCACGACATTGGAAGAGAAAAGTCTAAAATTCAACCTTGAACAGAACGTGAGCGGCACGGGCTTCTTTGCGGTCCATAAATATGCTCAAATGCCAGATGATACCTGGACGGAAGGGCGCCTGTTCAATGGCGTTGAGGCGAAGACAAAAGCACACGGCAGCGGCAATATAAATACTGATTCGATAATATACTTAGAGAGTTCGTACAGCAATAAGACCTGGATAAACGGTGCTCTGGACGAAGACGAAGAGGTAATCGATGAGGAAGAAGCTGCAACGAGCATTATTCAGATGAAAGAAGACAGTAAAATGACATACAGCTCCTCAGCAATGGGCATAGGATCACGATACTATAATCAGAATCCGGTTGTTTTCAATTCTCTCCTGAGCGAAGAGGATTGGATTATGAATCGCAATGGTTTGAATTCCTTGCATCATCTCGTCGATCGAGCTCATGGACTAAACAAGGTGCTTGATGCTCAATCAAATGCAGGAGATTACACAATTAACACCACCATGAACATAGAAGAGGACTTGATTGATGGCCGGGCACACTTTGGTGTGCTTCAGCTTCAGGGAATCCCGGTGGATGAAGAGCCGGAAGAAGATTCGGAGGAGGAACAAATCCTCGGGTTGGCAATGAAAGCCTGGAAGAAGCCTTTGATAGAATTGGATGAGGATTACGTGGGGAACTTCCACATCAAGAAAAATATGAATCTTACCACCTACGCAAAGGAGAAAGAGAAGGAAGATTCATGGCTGCCCTGTTGTTTCGGCGGATTTAGCGATATGAACTATATAGATGCTAAAGCCTTCAAGTCCGCCGGAGGCGTCTTTGATTGCACCTGCTTCATAGTCCCGGCTAAGGCGCAATTTCCTGGATAGAAGCCCTTTGCGGCGGCACCACCTGCCGGATGCACACGCTCGCCAGCAGGCAGAAGATGCCCAGATAGAGGAAGACCAGGAAGAAATTGTCTCCAGTCACATCCAGCAGGTAGCCGGAGAGGGTGGGCCCCAGAGGCCCGGCCACAAAGCCGTAGGCTGCGAAGGTTAGGCCGAAGACTGCCCCGAAGTGCTCCAGGCCGAAGCAGTCCGCCACCAGTGGCGCAGAGACGGAGAAGAGGGTGCCGAAGGAAAAGCCCACTACTGCGGCCAGCAGAGCGCAGGTCACGAGATCGTCTGCCAAAGGCAGGAAGAAATAGGCGATGCCGGCGGCCAGGAAGGCCAGGCTCATGACCCGATTTCTGCCAAACCGGTCGGAGAGAATGCCGCTGATCAGGCGGCTCATTCCGTTGGTGAGATTAAAGGCGGTCAGGATAATGATGGCTGAGGATAAAGGAAAGCCCAGGAAGAGCCCGTAGCCGGTGGCGAGGAGGGTCATGGAGACGCCCGCAGCTCCTGCAAAGGTCCAGGTGATCCAGAGCAGCCAGAAGCTTCTGGTATGCAGGCTCTCTTTTACGGTGAACGATTTTGCTGCGGTTATGATCTGTGCCGTCGGTATTGCAGCCGCTACGCCCCGGGCGCGCCGGGCAGAGGTGGCATTCTCCCAAGCAGGCGGAGCGCGGGCAAAATAGGCCCCAGCCAGGCCGATGGAAAGGGTGAGAAGGGCGACAACCAGGTTCATGGCCTCGTAGCCCAAGGCCGAGAGCATTTTTGCAAAGAGAGGCGAAATGATGGCTGCCGCCAGCCCAAAGACCATGCTCACCGTGCCGGTCACCAGCCCCCTCTTTTGCGGGTAGCACCACTGCACCAGGGTCAGGGCGGGAACGTAGACAAAGCTGGAGGCCATACCGTTGAGAAAGGCCCAGACGTAGACGGTGTAAATCGAGGTGGCCTGAGAGACGAGCAGGGAGGCGAGGGCAGTGAGGATGACGCCCAGAGTGATCATGCGCCTCAGGCCCCAGCGCTCCTGCCAGCGGCCCACCAGGAACATGAAAGCGCCTACCGCCGCGAGCATGAAAAAGATGGTCAGGCCCGTGGCGGCGCGCCCGACATGAAACATCTCCTGCCAGATGGGGGCCATGACCCCAGCAAAGCCGAAGGTAAGAGCGCCCGGCCAAAAGAGGGCGATGCAGGAGCCGAGGACGGCAAGAAGGGCTTTTTTGTCTCCGGGCAACTAAATCAATCTCCAGGGAAGATCAGATGAAACACACCAGACGTTTAAAGCATCTCTTTTTCTTTCATGTAATTTATGATTTCTGCAAAGCCGTTCCCGTATTCGGCATTTGCCACGTAGTCGGAAATCTGCTTTAGCTCCGCTCGAGCGTTGCCCACAGAGGCCCGAAAGCCAGCCAACCGGTACATTGGAAGATCGCTGTTGCTGTCGCCGATGGCGGCAAACTCGGACAGCTCGATTTGCATGCGCTTCGCAATGCGAGAGAGGCCCGTGCCCTTGTCAACACGCTTGTCTTTGATATGCACAGCAAAGGTGGTATCTATGATATGCACGGGCAGGCCCAGCTCCTGGACGCGCCTGGCCGCAGCCGGCACATCGAAGTTGCGTTGCAGGGCAATATCGGTAAATCTGTAGCGAGAGGAGCTGAATCTCTGCAGGGGAAACTCGGCGGACAGCTTTTCGAAGGCATCCTCACAGACTTTCAGGTCCGCCAGTACCTCGATCTCATCATCGGAGTAGGATAGCACGCCTCCGTTCTCGGCGATGAAAATACGGGGCGTGCCCAGGAGAACACAAACCGTTCTGGTGAAGCAGTGGGAGTTGCCCGTGCTCAGCACCACGGGCACCTTTAGCTTGCGCAGCGCTTGCAGGGCGGCGGGACAGAGCACTCGATCTTGGTCGCTCAAGGTGCCGTCGATGTCCACCGCCAGGGCGCGGATCATGGCCATTGCCCTAAGCCCTCCGCTGAGTTGGCGTCCTCTCTTTTATCATTCCGGCAGATGCAGGAATGAAAGCTCTCTGCTTTCGCCGCCCCCTGCGGCAAGGCTGCAATGTTGTGGTCCGACATGGTCCATTTAATACGGGCATTGCTTAATATAAAGTCTGACGCCTGATGAATACAAATGCTGATCGGAAAGAAAGCCAAGCCAGAGTCACCGGAGGAGATGGCTCTGGTGCATCACGCCCTGGAAAGCCCCATCAGAAGGAATATGATCATCCTCATGAACCAGGGAGTCTTGAGCGTGCCGGAGATTGCGGCGGCTGTGGGCGAGAAGATGCTCGACTACCACCTGCACCGCCTGGAGCTGGCCGGGCTGATCGAACTGGTGGGGGAAAAGATTGCGCTCACGGAGGCGGGAGTGGCCTACGGCGGGCTGGTCAAAAAGGAGAAGGAGATGGGAGGGGCGGACAAGATCTGAATTTTTCATTTAAATTTTTGTTGAAAATAGTTTGCATAACAGCCAAATGCGGGTCGGTTGCTAGCAAATTATATATTCTTAGCGGAGTTCTTAAAATCAATTCAGGACCAGAGTTTCTGAAACTACATCCCTGAAATAATTTAATGATTCTAACCAGCATATTTCGAGGAAGGAATGACGGGTTTAACGTGGCTGCATCTCTCTGATTGGCATCAAAAAGGAACCGAATTTGATCGTGAAATCGTGCTTGAAGCCCTTCTGAATGATATCACGAGACGAGCTGATATCAGTCAGAGCCTGGCTGAGGTAGACTTTATCGTTTTCAGCGGAGACCTGGCATCTAGCGGGAAGCCTGAAGAATATCAAACTGCCAAAGAAAAATTGCTTGATCCGATTTTGGATGCAACTGTTCTGAAACCCAATCGACTTTTTATTGTGCCGGGAAATCATGACCTTGATCGAGATGAGCTAAAACTTTTTTCTTCTGATCTTCAGAAGCCGATCGAGTCGGAAGCCCAGACAAAGGAATGGCTAACGGATGAACGAAAAAGAAGGAAGCTACAGGACCTTTTTTGGGCATTCACTAAATTCGTGACCGGCTACACCGGCCAGAAATCTCCGGATTATGCGGATAGTTGCTTCTGGTCAATCAACGGGAAGAATATCTCCATTAGAGGATTGAACTCTGCGTTGGGGTGTGGACGAAAGGAAATTGAGAAAGGATATTTAATTATTGGGGAGCCGCAAATTCGGGAATCTGCAAAAGGCTTAGCCGAAGCAGATATCAAAATTGCAGTTCTTCATCATCCTCTTGATTGGCTGGAGGAATATGATTTTATTCGGATCGAACGGCCCATGAGAAGTAGTTGTGATTTCATTCTCTGCGGCCATACGCACCGGCCCAGAGTAGAGTCCTCGCATAGCACACAAGGCAATGCAATTATCATTCCGGCGGGTGCTTCTTATCGCAAGAGAATAGAAAATAGCCCGCACTACACGAGTTCATATAACTTCGTGCATCTTGATTTTGATAAAGGAACAGTTTCCGTATTTCTTCGACGTTGGGATGACGTGCGGGGTGAATGGGTAGAGGATATAAGCTCATCCCCAGATGGTCAATTTAATTGTGAATTGGCTAAGATCAAATCCAATAATGAGTCCGCCCCTCCTGTATCACCTGCAGCGCCATCCGTTCATGTGATACCTCGCCAAATCCCGCCGCCCCCGCGTGACTTCAAGGGCCGCGAGGACGAAATCCGCGACATCCTCTCCAACTTCGAGAAGGGAGCTACCATCACCGGCCTGCGTGGCATGGGCGGCGTGGGCAAGACCGCCCTGGCCCTGGTCCTGGCAGATAAAATCAAGAGCCAATTTCCTGATGGCCAGATCTTCGTAGATATGCGGGGAACAAGCAATAATCCGGAATTGCCACCCTTGACTACCGCAGAGGCCATGGCTCAGGTTATCCGGGCCTACAATCCTGCTGATCGCCTGCCGGAAAACTCAAATGAACTGCGTGGTTTGTATCTCTCCATTCTGGCCAACAAGCGTGCTCTCTTGCTGCTGGACAATGCCGCAGGCAGCGAGCAAGTTGCGCCTCTGCTGCCCCCCGCAGGCTGCGCCGTTCTCATAACATCGAGAATAAAATTTGCCTTGCCAGGCTTGGCGGAAAAAGATCTGGATATCTTGCCATCAGATAAGGCGTGCGAGCTTCTTCTTGAAATTGCCCCACGCATTGGCGACCGGGCCGAAGAGCTGGCAAAAATATGCGGTTACCTGCCTCTTGCGCTTCGCAATGCAGCTAGCGCTTTAGCTGAAAAGAAGGATTTAAGCGTTCCCGAGTACCAAAGACTTCTGAAGGATAAAGTAACACTGCTTAAGTTAGTAAAGGGCTCCTTCAGCCTCAGCTATGATCTGCTCGCTCCCGGACGAAAAAAGCAATGGCGACGTCTATCTGTTTTTCCAGAAGATTTCGATCGCAATGCTGCGGCTGCTGTTTTCAAGATGGCTCCTGGCCCATCGGCTGAGGCGCTGAGCGATTTGGTGCAATGGAGCCTGGTGGATTTTGCAGTAACACCTGATTTTGGGGATGGAAGATACAGACTTCATGATCTGGCTCGTCTTTTTGCAGAATCGTGCCTCGACCAAGAAGAACTTACTGATGTCCAGCAGAAACATGCCAAGCATTACTCGAAGGTCCTTTCCCAAGCTGAAAATCTCTATAAAAAAGGCGAGATGAATCTATTTGCAGGCTTGGATCTTTTCGATCGAGAATGGCCGAATATCAAAGTTGGACAAGCCTGGGTAAAGAACGCGATTCAAAGCCCCAGTAAATTGAAAAATAGTGATTTGAAATCATCCCAAGAATTGGCTAGCTCTTACGCGTACGTTGGAGGCTACGTTTTTAATTTGCGCCTGCATCCACTGGATAAAATTAACTGGCTTGAAACGGGCTTAAAAGCATCAAAGATGATGAGAGATCAAGGCAATGAAGGAGTACATTTGGGCAACCTGGGCATGGCCTACGCCGACATGGGCGAGACCCGCAGGGCCATAGGGTACCTAGAGCGAGCCTTGAAGATCGCTCGTAAGATGAGGGACAGAAGGAATGAAGGAGCCGAACTAGTCAACCTTGGCTTGGCCTACGCTCACTTGGGAGAGATCCGTAAGGCCATTGAATGCCATGAGCAGGCCTTGAAGATCTCCCGCGGAGTCGGGGACAGAAGGAATGAAGGAGCCGAACTAGTCAACCTTGGCTTGGCCTACGCTCA
>JBAXWY010000029.1:0-34619 GCA_037128175.1 Methanothrix sp. | reverse complement strand
AGACGGTTTCCTGTCCATCCCCGCAGCAAGCTGCGGGGTATTCATTAAAAATAAATCGCAACTTGCTTGCATGGATGCGCTGCCGCAATTTCGCTGTTCGGCTTCTTTGATATCTATTTCTTATAGCCCATCCAACCACCATAGAGAAATCCTGAAAAGTATTTAGACACCCTTGTGAAGCCCGCCGTTTCCAGCAATTCCATTATACGCGACTCTGGAACAAATTGGATCATCTTCATAATAACTTCATTGAAGACGTTTTCCACCATCTCGCCTGGCACACCGCTAATAATCGGGTAATTCTTCCAGGCCGCTTTGATCTCCTCGAAATCCATACTGCCCGGCTCTCCAAAGCCATCTATCAATACAAAAGGAGCACCGCTCTTCAAGCGTTTGCATATACTTTCGAGTAGCTTTAATTTGGTCCCGTCGTCTTTCAAAAAATGCATTACCAGAATGCAGGTGGCAGCGTCGAAAACCTCCTCATCTTTAAGGTCATGCACATACCCCTTTTTCAGCTCAATTTCGCAGGCCAGATTCTTTTCACAGATTTTTTTTCCGGCAAGAGCCAGCATATTTGCAGAAGGATCAACGCCACAAAAGGACCAGCCAGGGTTCAAAGGAGCAAATTCGGAAATTTCCATACCGGTGCCTGCGCCTACTACCAGAATCCTGGCCTGCTCGGGAAGCCTCGCTCGCAGGTAGCAATGAGTCAGTTTAAACATCTCTTCGTAAGCACCACAAAATAGCCTGATGGACTTATCATATTCTTCAACATTCACCGGTGGTTTTTCGTCGAAATTTCCTTCTTTGCAGGTATTGGCCATAACTGAATCCTCACATGCTTCTTAAGTTTAAACTTGCCGAAACGACGGGCATCGCCTCCCAGGAGGCCTTTGCTGCGGTCATCGGGCCGCTCATCGAGGTGCCATGCTGATCGACTGGCGAAGGTGGCGCTTAAGCTGAAGGAGAGATATTTTGCGGAGGATCGGGCTGCAGTTGATATGCAAGTACTTTGAAAAATAGAGTATATTATTTATTTTTCATTAAACTAATTAATTTCATTGTTCGACACTTAATCTTTGTTGCTCTCAGCAAATGCTCGAGCAATGACTTCTGCGAGAACCGTTTTGAATTTCTCAACGTCCCCTGGTTGCAGTCGGATACGGTAACGCCCCCATCGGCTATCATAGTCCATTACATTGAGTTCGGCGGAGGCCAGAAATTCTTGGGTCTCTGTGGTACTCTTTAGGCGAGGCTCAAATCTGAGGAATCCTTTCTTTGGACGGAATATTATGAAGTTGCGCGTTTGGCCTTCCTTTGCCAATCCAATGTAGAACTTATTGAATTTTAGTTCCAATGCCTTATCGTGAATTCGCGCAAGTTCAAGCAGTTCGTCGGCAATGGCGACAGTCTTCTTCGAGCCACGCAATTCCCAATAGGAGCGGTCAGTTGTCTCTTGAACTTCCTCATCTTCGTCTAAGAGTCCGAGTGTCATCTGATCGACGACCGTAGTGAATACAAGACCAATGCTATTTCCTGCCTTGAGCGCTTTCATCTGGATGGCGACAAGTGGAATCATTCCGTTGAATAGGCTAATTATATTTAGGAATCGGCTTGTAATATCTTCAGCGACAATCACCGCAATGTGTTCGTATTGAGGATATCTGCGTCGTTCTATGTCCCAGTATTCAATCGTTCGGATAATGTGCTTTTCGTCTGTCTGACCGAGTTGGACCTCGACCTCGTATCGTCCGTTGGATTCTGCTTCCTGAAGGAGAAGATCAAGACGCCCGGCTCTAGGTTGTGGACGTTCCTTGTCTTTTAGGATAACATCGCCAAGACCAAGGATAGACGGATCTTCCGCGATTCGTGCCTGAACCCACTTTTCGTCCAACTCGGGATGATTTTTGATTGATACAGTCTCAAATTTTGTGAAGTCCATATTTCCTCCTATTTCGTGCCAAACGTGGTGCTCTACCGAACGCGGGTAAACGCATAACGCACGCAACTTTAGTGCATATCGTCAGTAAGCCTAATTAAAGACGTTTCCGCAGAAACATCTCTGAAAGGTAAATATCCTCCATCAGACTATCTTCTGTCTCAAAAAGGGAAAATGGATTGATGTTCATCCTTTGAAGGTGTTCGATAAAATCCACCCTTTCGGAAATCGGGATGATGAGTTTCCAGAGCCCATCTTGGCCGTTATCATCTCGGGCCACAACTGTTTCATGAGAAGCGTACCGAAGTAATCGGCCTTTCCCCGCGGTGCAGATTGTATATTCACTCTGCTGAAGATAGTGTCTACGGTGAGTGGTGACATAGGGGCCAAGGCTCTGAATGGCGGGTGCCTCATCGTCTCCATTTTTCCATCCCTTTGCTTCATGATAGACATAGATCGCAGCATGTTGCACACCCTCAAGCGGAGGCGGTGCCATGGCAAAGTGCGCGGCCACGTAAGGAGATCTTGTCCAATCTAAGAGGGGAGACGGCAGGCCATGGTGCCGAAGATATGCAAGGAAGGAGTATCCAGGAATGTCATGCAAAGGAATGTGCTGCTCATCGCACCACTTTTCGAATTCCTCTCGCGAAGGAATACACCAATCCTTGCCTGTTACAGATTCGATCTTCGCCCGTATGATATAGACAAAGTTATAGTACTTACTTAGGGTTATCTCATGCGGTATCGATCGCTCAAGTGTTGTCTCTAGCTTCATGCATGAGTCTCGCTGACCACGATAGAGCAATTCTGAGAAAAATGAGGATGTTTGTTTGGCGTAGGCATCTCTTTCAGCCTGCAGCTTCTCCACCTGCTCGACGAACTCATCCCATGATCTAATTGATGTTTCTTTCATATATTCGTCTGACCTCCGCCGGCAACCACAGCCCCCTTTACTTCTCCCAAGCCAACTCGTTATGATCCTTCTTCAAGACCGGTTTTGATGAACGGCCGAAAGTGGCCACCATGTGGTCTTACCTATGCCGAATATGGCGCTCCCCAACACAGAGACAAGCCAGAGCGCCCTATTTCGCCGATTGGCCCCTGCGCCCTGTTAGCCGGTTGCTGCAAAGCCATCATGAAATATCACAGTACCGCTGGCTTTGCGTTCATCGAACGGCAACGCAAGAACGTACTCCTGCGGAACGCCGTCAATAACCAGGTCCGAGGGACTTCTGAAGCCGAACCTCTCGTAGTAGCCGGGATCTCCCACGAGCACGCAGCCATTTGCACCCAATGACTTTAGTGAGGACAGGCCTTCACGGATCAGAGATTTTCCGATACCCTGCTTCTGTAATTCCGGCAAGACAGAAATGGGGCCGAGACCATACCAACCGGGGCTACCATCGGAAATTGTCACAGGCGAGAAAGCTATGTGGCCTACCACCTTTTTCCCGGCAACTGCTACCAACGAGATGGTAAGCGCGTTCGCATCTCGCAGTGCATCAATGATGAACTGTTCCGTTTGGTTACTAACTGCAAGAGTCTCAAAAGCGGCTTTCGTGATCTCCGATATCGCTTTGATGTCCGACGTTATCTCATTGCGGATAACGATGTCCATTGTCCAGCTCACACCTTCATTTGGTCTTTTCTAGCGCCATGTGTGCCGGCAATAAAGACATTGCGATTTATGAACACAGAGTATCTCGCCGCATTTCGGGCAGCTCCATCTTTGATATGTATTTAGGAGAAAATAGATTAAGTGTTCGTGGCAGATATGCAATAATTTTATATTCTAATCCATGCTATTATATCCTGGTGAAAAGGTGTGAAGATTGGAGAAAAGAATGTTGGCATGATTGATCGTGTGATCAGGATCATTCTTGGAATTATCCTGCTCTACCTCTTCGTGGTGAATACGGTCGCAGCACCATGGTCGTATCTTGTTGCGTTTATCGGACTGATCCTGCTCGTGACGGGAATTGTCGGGACCTGTCCGCTCTATTCAATGCTCGGCATGAATACGCTAGGCAAGAAAGAGTAAGAAGAAGCCAAAAAAAAGATGCACCCCAATAGCGGCGGATCTAAAGGTAAACTGCAATTTTTTTTTTGCGAGTAGCAGAGAGTGATTGTTCTGACCATTGTAGTAACCGAAATCCTCTAAAAACTCACCGGTGGGAACCTTTTTTGAGAATACTTATATCTCTTTTGGCAAAGAGAATCGTATCTAGAAATCCTTATATATGAATAGATTGATACGAGTAGTAATAAATCACGTTGGTAGGCTATGCTGATGCTGGATAAAGAGTTCCCAATGATCCAAAGAAAAAGATTGCCCCTTCCTCTGCCAGGAGTTGAGAAATCCTCCTGCCAGGACGATAGCGCTTGCTGCGAAGCAGAAAATACTCTTGTCCGGTTTTATGGAGATAGAAGCATAGCCAGAGAGCGATGTCTCCAGGTATGCACTCAAATAAAAAATATCGACGAAGAGGAATTGACTGCCGAGATGAAAGTCTTTAAGGCTTTAGCAGACTTAACCCGACTCAAGATTCTCAAACTTCTGAGCGGAGGGGAACTTTGCATTGGTGAGCTCATGCTGGCCTTGAAAAGACCGCAGTCCTCCATTTCTCATAATCTCTCAATACTTGAAGACGCTGGCCTTGTAAAAGAGAGAAAAGAAGGAAAATGGTGCCGCTACAGGATCTCGGATGGGGCAGTTGCTGATATGCTCAACTTAGCCGGACAGCTTAAGAGAAAATAATTTGATTTGCCAATGGGGTGGACGATATGGTTGGAGGACAGGCAGACGTTAAACTCGTGAGCAACGCCATGGCCAATGCCACGAGAAGGAAGATAATGACCATGCTGGTTGAGAAGGAGAGAACTAGAGCTGAGGTCGAGCAGGCGGCGGGAGCTTCCATGCTGGACTATCACCTGCAAATGCTTCAGCAGGCCGGACTTGCCGATATCAAGGAGGATCGATTCGTCCTGACTGAATTCGGCAAGAATTTCATGGAGACCAAGGCCGAGAAGCCCGCCGAGGCCAGGAAGGACCTTTCCGGGACAATGCCCCTGCAAATCACACAGGTCCGGCAGCTATTGCCCTGCATTGCCGATGTCTCCAAATTTCGCATCATCGCCCGGCTGGAGCCGCAGCTCGGCGGCGCCCTGAAGCTCCTGGAGCCCTTATTTCCACGGGCCAGATACTCGGAGAGGATCGGCGCCCTCATCATTCAAAAGGGCAATGTCCTCATCACCCTTTACTCCACGGGCAACGTGACCATGACCATGATCAGCAGCGAGGCCGAAGCCCGGGCAGTTTTGGAAAGCCTGAAAGAGACCATCAATAAAGCCATTGCTAGCGGCGTTACGCCTGTTCCCAGAGAGAGGGTTATGGTGGATCACGCTGAGGTCTACAAATATCTGCCCAGGACAGATTGCATGATCTGTGGCGAGCAGAGCTGCTACGCCTTTGCCATCCGGCTGGTGGGAGGGGAGACCGCATTAGAGAAGTGCACGCCCCTACTGGAGCCCAGGTTCGCCACCAGCCTGGAGACGCTGCGAGCCTTACGAGAGTATTTGTAAGCTGATTAGTAAGAGTAAATAGTAGTAATAGTAATAATAGTAGCGACAGTGGTATGAGGTATTTAGGATTTATGGGGAACGACGCATGGGCACATTGACCATCATCCTCACGGACGGGCCCTACATCTCCCAGTATGCTGAGATGGCCTACAAGATTTGCAAAGCGGCGAGCGCAAAAGCGCACACGGTAAATATCTTCCTCTATCTGGATGCGGTTGCTATCCCCAAAGCCGGCCAGAATCCCGCATTCTTTGCCAACGCAGGAGAGCTCTTTGCCGAGCTGGCCCGGCTGGGCGTAAATGTGGAGGCCTGCCCCAGGTGCGCCACAGCGCGCGGCTACGCGCCCGAGGGCGGAAAGAGCGAGGACTATGTGGAGGGGATCAAGATCACGAGCCTCTACCGCCTGGCAGAGATGCTGGAGGAAAGCGACAGGGTAGTGGTTCTAGCGAGATAAATGCGTTTAAGACGATCCATCCAGAACTTTTGCAGGAGTTGTCCTCCCCAAATCAGTGCCGTCAAAATCGCGATCGTAGCTCACCAGAGTTAATATATATTTTTCTGCAACTGCGTATTGATAGGCATCATCAAAATCCAAATTGAATCTCTGCGCCACATTCACAACATCACCCATATCATCAATACCCAGGCGCAATAATCTTATGCCACCGACATCGAACAAATCCATTAAAGAATGAATAAACTCTTCATGCATTTTTCGCCGCAGCATGATTACGCCAATTGAATATAAAGAGAACTCCGATATGTAAAGATTGACAGGTGGAACGCTTTGAAGCATCTTCTCCACGTCGTTTGCATTTTCTTGATCAAGGAGAAACTCCAGTAAGATATTCGTATCCAGGAGATACATCAACTGCTCCACCAATCGAGAGCCTTGTGTTGCAGTTCTACTGAAGTGTACTCGTCTTTCATATCACGTAAAGCGCCCCTCCAGTCGAGCTTCATGCGGCCTTTGTGCTTTCTTACCTTTTTTTCCAGCAAGAACTGCACATAATCCTCGACCTCTTGCTGAAGATCGGGTGGGAGCTCCTGGACCATCTCGGCAATCTTGCTCATGTCTCTCGCCTCAAAGTATGAATGGAAATCTAGTTATTCATGCTTTAAATATGTTCTATTTGTGAGATCCTTTTTCTTTCTCCTGGACAGCGCCCCCTACGGCAGCGAGAAGGCATTCGGCCTGCTCAATGCCGCAGCGGTGAGCAGCAAGATGGATGTAGCTGTGGGCCTTTACGGGGACGGCGTCTACCTGGCCCTGGCCGATCAGGACAGCAGAGCTTTAGGGCTGCCCAATCACTCCGACATCCTTTACGCCTATCCGGAGATGAGGATCGTGGCCCATGAACAATCCCTGGCGGATCGAGGCCTCATGAGCGCCAGCCTGGTGGAGAGAGTGGAACTGATGGACGAGGAGATGTTCTTAAAGGAGATGCTGCAATCGGATAGCATTATACTATTATGAGGATATTTCTTTTGACAAAAACACCCCAGAGCGAGCGCACAAAAATATGCCTGCGGCTTATAGCCAGTTCTCAGGATGCCGTGGTCTATCTGGCCGGGGATGGAGTCTATAATCTGCTGGGCCGGGAAGAGGCTGACAAGGCCAGTCAAGCAGGCCAGGCGGACCAGACTTTAGCATCCGCTCTGCCCGGCAGTCATAGAATCCTAGCCTGCCGGGAAGACCTGGAAGCGAGGGGCGTTTCTGCTGATGGGAAGGCAACCGTTCCAGCTGATTTTTACGAGAGTCTGGTGGACTATATGATGCGGGAAGGCAGCCGGATTTATACCTTTTAGTTCTGTGCTTCCTTTGTGAGCTTTGTGATCTTCGTGGTGAAAACGTCGTTAGCCACTGGTTAACCTATCTGATTTCCCCTCAACCCTTGATCAGGCCCTCGTCGCAGAACACCTTCCTAGCCTCCTCAAATGACATGTCGGATTGAGGAATTATGATATCCGAGGGGAGGATCTCCACCGGATCAAGGGGCTCGGCCAGTTCTTTAATGGTGGATATCAAATTGGCCAGATCCCTGGCATACTCTTCTTTGTTGCCCTGGGAGACATGTTTTACAATTTTGTTGTCTATCTTGTTTACTCGGTCCACCAGATTGTCGTCCAGCCGAAACTGCCCATCACCTAAGATCCTGATGATCATTTCTTTATCTCCTCCTTCATTTTGGCCAGCATATCGTTGACGCTGCTCTGCGCCTTTACTTTGGCAAGTTCCCGGTCCAGATCATCGCTGCCGGAGTAATCGGTTAGCGTTCCCGATTCGAGAAGCTCGTCCAGGGCTGCGGAGCGAGCTTTCATGTTCTCCGTCTTCTCCTCTGCCCTCTGTACGGCCATGCCTACATCGGCCATCTCCTCGCTGATGCCTGTCACTGATTCGGTGATCTTTACCTGTGCATCTGCTGCAGAATACTGGGCTTTTATGGTCTCCTTCTTGGTGCGGAAGGACTCCACCTTGGTGGCCAGGCGGCTCTCGGCGTCCATGAGCTTTTGCTGCTGGTCTTGCAGGTCGGCGATCTGCTGGTCGAGCGTGGACGATTGCGCCTGTAGCGAGGCCTTGTTCTCCAGAGCCTTTCGAGCCAAATCCTCGCGACCCGCCTGCAATGCCTCTTTGGCCTGACCGTCCAGCTTGTCCAGACCCATCTGCAGCTTGGCCTTTTGCAGCTCGAGTCTCTTCTTGGAGGTGGTGACCTCGGCTACGCCCCTTTTAACATTTTGCAGGAGCTGGAGCTGTTTTTCGTAGGACACGTCCAGGGTCTCCCTGGGATCCTCGATCTTGTCCATGATCTTGTTCATCTTTGCCTGCACAACGGTGCTCATACGATCTAAGAAACCCATATCATACACTCCTTAAGTTCAATAATATTCTCCCAACTATTTATAGGCTGCTCGGAGGTTGGTCTGGAGAGCGATTTAAGTGGTAAAAAAATTTATGGCTCTTCACTTCCCCGGGCGGCTTTCTGCAGTGCCTCCCGACCTGCTATCTCGTATGCCTTTACGAGCAAAGAGGCCAAATTGGCCCGGCCAATGGAGATAGGGGCCTCTCCAAGTATTTTCAGGACTGCGTTCTCTACCGGCGGGCTCCTGGGATTTATCTCCAGCAAATCAAGCTCTTTTCCATTTTGCCAGAAGCAATCCAGGCACTCTTCCAGAGGCCTGGCCTTATCCTCGATGAGGGAGAAAGAGACAGAGTCGGGAGAGGAACGAGAGATAGAGCGTTCGGATTCTTCTTTCGCACCGGCAGAGCGGAAACTACGCAGGGCCGGCTGAAGATATTGAGACGCTCTTGATCCGGCTCGTCAATCACCGCATTCCAGAGGGCTCTGCTTTTCCGGACAGCGGGCACAAACTGCTCACGCGATACTAGCTCCAGAGAAAAGAGGGCGAGCTGTGACCAGGCAGGGCAAAAGGATGGGGATGAGCCGATGGATGCTTTTTCCTGCGACCATCTGATTTGCCGACAGAGAGGGGCAGAGCTGAGGATTCGGCCCAGATGTAGAAGGTTTCCGTGTCCCAGAGAGAGTGTAAGACCTGCATGTCTTCGAGCCATCTCAATCGATGTAATCGGATCGATACTAGTTATGCCGCATCGTTCGCAGTAGTAGTAGGATCGCTGTGCGTTGCCTGGCATCTGAAGCTGAAAGTATTGCCACTTTCGTAGTTCATCGTCAAGAGATACGTGTCCCCAGATTCAACAGAGAAAGTGCCGGAGCCGTTTACCAGATCTGCCTCGTCCCAGCCTTCAAAGGAGAAAATCAACTTCAGACTTACTTCATCCTTCTCGAATTGTCCATCGATGTAGCCATCCTGGGTGCCAAACTGATAGCTTCCCGTAACCATGTTTTTTTCATCCACTATTATCAGAAGATGTGGGTCAGGAGACTGGCTGAGATAATCTTCCACCATATCCACGGCCTCGATGACTTTCCATTTACCTGCGAATTCGCTTTCTATAACCATCTGGATCCTCCATGAGAATTGTCGGTGATCTTTGCAGTCAATGGGATATGGCTTTTTCGCCCAAATCTAATGCAGTATCTTCCCGGCCAGGGTTATGCGCACCTCTTTGGTCTTGCCCTTCTGCAACAGATGCAAAGCTCCAAGATCGCCGCGCGTGTCAAAATCAGGTTGTAAACCCTGGGGTTTACCGAATATGTAAAAATGAAGATTTGCCAGCCGGATATTACATAAGTTTTAAGATGTAAAAGCGCGTATTTAACGACATGATTTGGAAAGCCAGGAGATTAGTAGTTCTGATAGCCTTATCACTGGTGATTCTTGCACTATTTGCCGTCCATGCCTATGCCATCATTGATGGAGGCTCTGGACTATCCGCGGACCAGCTCATTGATTTCAGCAATGGGATTTACATCCCCAATAACGGTATACCGGAAAACCCAGCGGCGGCGAGGAAGCTGTGGAGCGAGGAGCGCGGCATCAATTTCACCATGCCCAGCAATCTACCGGAAAACGGCACCAATCCGCAGTCGTCCCGAAGTTCTGTGAAAACCGGCGAGGCACTGGAATATCAGACAGCAAGTACCGTGAGCTCAGGCCAGGCTAAAGCCGCATCATCGGCAGAGCCAGACGTGTCGGCTAGGTTGCCGGCAATATCGCAGACTACATCTCCGACAGTAAGCACGGCAGGAAACTGGTCCTTCCGGCTTAGAGACAACAAGAACAGATTCCTGGCCCTCACGCTTTTCCAGTCAGAGAATGCAGTTTTCGGAACGGGAAACATAAATGACGGCGGCGATACCATGAAGGCCTCAGCTTCCGGTTCAGTTTCCGCGGATAAATTGAGTTTGGATGTGATATCCTCTGGAACCGTAAACCTTTACCGGCTCAGGCTCAACCTGAGTGGCAACTCCGCCTCCGGTGAATACAGGGCGTTTTCGACTAAAGGCGATCCCTGGACGGGGATTGTGGAAGGAGTGCTAGCTGCAAAATAATAAATGAAAGTCATCAATGCGACGATAGAGCCAAATAGAAAGAATTACGGAGTAATGACTATATGAAACAGTTGACAGCTTATGTCTCAGGCAAGGTCCAGAAGACTGGATACCGTGCCAGGGTCACGGATATCGCCCGAGCTTTAGGCTTTAAAGGATTCGTGGAAAACCTGGACGACGGCAGAGTGAGGATTGTAGCTGAGGGAGACGAAGATCGGCTGAAGTGGTTTGAAGAAGCTATCGATATTAAGAATACCCGAATCCAAGTTTCGACCATCGAAAAAGAGTATTCCTCTGCGATTGGAAAAGTCTCTAAGTTCTATAAATTGGTAGACATTGGGGAAACAGATACCAGGTTGGACACAGCTGCCGTTCACCTAAAAGATTTGATCGTTGCCGTTAATAATCTGGGTGACAAGCTAGGCGGCAAGTTAGACATACTAATCGAAAAGCAGGATCAAATGATTGGAAAGCAGGATCAAATGATTGGAAAGCAGGATCAAATGATCGAAAAGCAAGATCAAATGCTCAGTGGTCAAAGAGAAATGATTGATTCGCAGCAGGATCTTCTTGATGAGGTCAAGGAATCCAGAAATGATCTAAAAGGCTACCTGGATCAGAGGTTCGAGAAGCTGGAGGACGAGGTAGTCGAGATGAGAGCCGCATTGAGAGTGAAAGGAATTATTTAGCCACGGCTTGACCAAGGTGCCGCCTAAGATAATTTTTTATTATTCTCAAGATTATTCCCATTAATAAGCCTTTTATCTTGTCCAGCATATCTCCCTATTCATGCCATCCCTTTCCATCCATGCCGGCGGCCTGCAGCTTAATAATCCCATCCTGCTGGCGGCAGGCATCCTGGGCACTACCGGTGCCTCTCTCTGTCGTGCCGCAATAGCAGGCGCAGGCGGCGTGGTCACCAAATCCGTGGGATCCTTGCCGCGGGAGGGCCACCCCGGTCCCACCATTGTTCACGTGGACGGTGGCCTTCTCAATGCCATGGGCCTGCCCAATCCTTCCTACAAAGACTTTCAGGACGAGATCGATACAGCTCGCAAAGGCGGGGTGCCCGTCATCGCCAGCATATTCGGATCTTTTGCCGCAGAGTTCGCCCAGATCGCTCGCAGCCTGAAGGCCGACGCCTTCGAGCTGAACCTCTCCTGCCCCCATGCCGAGAAGTACGGCAGCGAGCTTGGTCGCTATCCCGATCTGGTGGAATCCGTCACGGGAGCAGTGAAGGCTGCGGCAGATGTGCCGGTCTGGGTCAAGCTGACTCCGAACACGGCCGATATCCTGGAGCTGGGCCTGGCGGCGCAGCGGGGCGGAGCTGACGCCATAGTAGCCATAAACACACTCAAGGCCATGGCCATTGATATCGAAACCGGTTACCCGATATTGGGCAACCGCTTTGGCGGCCTGTCCGGTCCGGCCATCAAACCTGTGGCCGTGCGCTGTGTCTACGAGCTGGCCGGGCGCCTGGAGATTCCGGTGATTGGCGTAGGCGGAGTCTCCACCTGGGAGGACGCCGTGGAGATGATCATGGCCGGGGCCTCGGCGGTGCAGGTGGGAACGGCCCTTCTCAAGGGCTACGGGGTCTTCGAGGAGATCACAACTGGTCTATCCCGCTACCTGGAGAGAAAATCGCTGACACTTGAGGAACTATGCGGCCTGGCCGGGAGGAAACGCTCATGAAACCCATTAACTGCATCATAGAAGAAGTGCGCTCGGAGGCTCCTCTGATCAGGACCTTTTGGCTGGATAGAAACCTTGACCCGGCACCAGGGCAGTACGTCATGGTCTGGATCAGAGGCGTGGATGAGATTCCCATGAGCTTCTCGGGACCTGATACCATAACGGTGCAGTCGGTAGGCGAGGCTTCCGCCGCGCTCTTTAGCTTGGGTAGAGGAAGCAGCGTTGGCCTACGCGGCCCTCTGGGCAATGGCTTTGTCCTGCGGGGCAAGAGAATTCTGCTCATAGGCGGGGGCGTGGGCACGGCGCCGCTGACTTTTTTGGGCGAGCAGGCCAAAAGTACAGGGATGAAGGTCGCCTCCTTGCTCGGCTTTCGCTGCAAAGAAGACCTCATCTTCCGGGATCGATTTGAGGCTCTGGGAGATACTATTATCACCACCGATGACGGCTCCCTGGGCATACACGGCCGCGCTGCCGTCGGGCTAAAAGAGCTAGACTTATTTGATTACGATCAGATCTACCTTTGCGGCCCGGAGATGATGATGTGGGACATAATTTCCCGAACCCAGGAGCATGCCAAAAAGACCCAGGCCTGCATCAACCGCTACTTCAAGTGCGCGGCAGGCATCTGCGGCTCCTGCTGCCTGGACCCGGATGGCCTGCGGGTCTGTGTGGAAGGACCGGTCGTAATGGCCGACCGACTGGTAGAGAGCGAGTTTGGGCGATACCGGCGGGGCCCTACCGGTGGCAAGGGTCCCTGCAAAGGATGAAAGGTAAACCATTGGCTAACGACTAATCCACCACAGAGACACAGAGTTCACAGAGAACGCACAGAGCGACGAACTAACAACTCGAGAGACAAAAGAAATGGGAGAGATGGTTAGAAATGATAGTTCGATTCATGCTTGATGGCATAGTTCGGGGAGGATCGTACAGCAAAGAGAATGGCATAATCTCCAGGGGGGAAGTGCTAAGATTGGACGAAGTATTCCTTCTGCCTCCCTGCCAGCCGACGAAGATCGTCTGTGTGGGCTTAAATTACGTAAAACATGCAGAGGAGCTGAAGATGCCGCTACCCGAGGAGCCCATTCTATTCTTAAAGCCCCCTTCTTCCATCCTGGACCCGGACGGGCATATCGTCTATCCTGCTTCCAGCAGCCAGGTGGACTACGAAGGCGAGCTAGCGGTAGTTATTGGAAAACGCTGCAAAAAGATCCAGGCAGAAGAGGCGGAGAAGTACATCCTGGGCTACACCTGCTTTAACGATGTGACGGCCCGTGATCTGCAGCGCAAGGATGGCCAGTGGACGCGTGCCAAGAGCTTCGACACCTTTGCCCCCTTTGGCCCCTGGATCGCCAAAATCGATCCCTCGGACGCGGATATTGAAACTCGCGTCAACGGAAAGGTGATGCAGAAATCAAACACCTCAGACCTGATATTCGATGTGCCGAAATTGGTGCAGTTCATAAGCGGCGTCATGACTCTTGAGCCAGGTGATGTGATTGCCACGGGCACGCCCCCGGACGTGGGGCCGCTGCAAAGAGGAGATGCGGTGGAAGTAGCGATCGAGGGGATTGGGGTTCTTAAGAATTTTGTGGTGTAGCTGAGAGGCGTTGCCGGCAGGGAGCTGGCAAAGCGCCTCTCAAGGCAAACGACTGCGACGCACCCGCGCCAGCAAACTAAGCAGGTATTGCGTTTAAAAGAAGGATCGTTGAATGCAGGAGAGCATAACACATACAGAGGAAACAACCAAATAGCTTGAAGATAAATATCTAGGATAACTATGAAGCTGAAAATTAAGATTGCCGGTCCCAAAGTGCATGATGTAGGCTACAGGTACTTTCTGTTGAGCATGGCCATGTCTAATAGAATCAAGATGTTTGAAGCCTATAATACAGAAAGCAGCGAATGTGAAGAGGTCCTAGTCTTTGTCGAAGGTGACGATGAAGCAGTTAAAGCCTTTCGCACCCAAGTTGAAACCAGGCGTCCTGATCGCTCTAATGTATCGAATATCGTCTTTGATGACTTTGAGGGAGATATCATGAAGATCGGAGAATATTCCCAATTCTGCTCCATAGTCCAATTGAACAAGGCTATTCCGCTGCTCCTCGATATAAGAGATGACCTCAAATCGATGACTGGTGATATGAAAGAGATCAAGGGTGATATGAAAGCAGTGCGGAAGAATACCGACGCAATTCCTCAGGTACTGGAAGAAATCAAAGGCATGAGGGAAGACATTCAACCAGGATATGGGATGAATTTCCGACAGGTACAATCCGATGTCAGAGCGATAAAGGAACGACTGGGGATGCACTGAGATCTAAGTGGACGCGTGCCAAGAGCTTCGACACCTTTGCCCCCTTCTGCCCCTGGATCGCCAAAATCGATCCCTCGGACGCAGATATTCAGACTCGCGTCAACGGAAAGGTGATGCAGTTCATAAGCGGCGTCATGACTCTTGAGCCGGGTGATGTGATTGCCACGGGCACGCCACCCGGAGTGGGGCCATTGCAAAGAGGGGACGCGGTGGAAGTGGCGATCGAGGGAATTGGGGTTCTTAGGAATTTTGTGGTGTAGCAAGATTGAGGAAACAACCAAATAGCTTGCCGATACATATCAAGGATGACTATGAAGCTGAAAGTTAAGATTATCGGTCCAAAAGTGCATGATGTGGGCTACAGGTACTTTCTGATGAGCAACGCCATAGACTTGGGTCTCAAGGGCTTTCACGCTCGCAATAGGACGGGCGAGAAGGGGCCGGAGGTAACAGCCCTGGTCGAAGGCAATGAAGAAACAATCGCAGATTTTAAGAAGCTGGTAGAGACCCAAAAACCTGACCATTCCCAAGTATCGAGCATTGTCTTTGAGGACTATGAGGGCGATATTATGAAGACCAGCGAGTATGCCTTTGTTTGCACAAATATACAGCTAAACAAGGCAATCCCGCTACTCCTGGATATTAGAGACAACCTCAAAGAGATGACGGGTGATCTGAAAGAGTTGAAGGGTGATATAAAAGAGTTAAAGGGTGATATGAAAGCAGTGCGGAAGAATACCGAGATCATCCCTCAAATCGGGGAAGACATCAAGGCCGTGAAAGCGAATATGAGTGAGGTCACGGAAGAGATCAAAGGCATGAGGGAAGACATTCAGCCAGGATATGCCAGGCAAATGCAGGCCGATGTCAGAGCGATAAAGGAACGCTTGGGTATGCAGTGAGAGGGGCGTTGCCGGGAGGATTGGCCGGCAAGGCTCTCTCAAATAAATCCATAAACTAAAAGAATAGATAAAACCGATACTCTTCAACCCTGATGAGTGAGCTAGAAAGTAGCTCCAATGTGCTCTTTGTTTGGCTGATAGCTGTTTTTCTGCTATCGATTTGATTGGTTCAAATGCGTAAAATTAATAAATAAATGATACATGTAAAGTTTGAAATTCCACTTGGAACTAGGCCGAAATAACAATGATAATTGGGTTATACAAATAAAAATTCTGATAAATTCCTTGGGTGCTTTTCAAACGTGAATAGTTGTATCCTTATATAGAATAATAGGTTATCCAAAAGTTGATATTCATGTATGCTCAGGCTTATACTTGGCCTATAAGGACCAGAGGGGATACGATTGAAAGAATTTATAAAATCAGAATTTATCAAAAACGTTCCAATTAGTAAAATAGATTTGAAAAATCTTTGGGAAATGATAGTAGGTAATAATCAATCTGATTTGGATTCTACTATATATATAACTGTTGATATGCTTAAAATCGAGGAGAAATCGATTGAGGCGCTTTTGGCCCATAAAGAGATTCCAGATAGATTAAGTGGATATGAAATAAGATCCTACAATCGCGACTCGAAATATAAGTCAGCCATTGATCTAACTACTAATACCGGAGCTTCCTCACACCTGTACATCACTGGATACGACGAAGCATGGGTAAGAGGAAAATTTCAGCAAATTGAAGAATTTATTAACAGCAAATTTGATAAATTCAACAAAGAGCAAAAATTGGCAGAAAAAATTGATGTGTCGGCTAAAAAAGAAAAAGATAATAAAACCGAAATTCCCACAACATTAATGCGACTAGGCAAAAATTCTGAAATATCTAAAGTGGCTCAAATCGGGATAATGGAAAAGGTTCTTAATCGAATTTTTGTAGTTCATGGACATGATGATGAGATGAAGCTTGCTGTTGCAAGAACGCTTGAAAAACTGGATTTGACGCCAATAATACTTCATGAACAACCTGATGGAAATAAAACAATAATAGAAAAATTTGAACAGTACTCGGATGTCTGCTTTGCAATAATTATTCTTTCTCCAGATGATTTTGCTTATCCTAAAAATATAGATCCAAGCAAAGGAAAGTATAGGGCAAGGCAAAATGTTATAATGGAGCTTGGTTTCTTCCTTGCGAAATTAGGACGCGAAAAAGTTTTTATTCTTTGTCGTATTGATGATAATTTCGAAATGGCTTCCGATTATTCGGGTATTTTATATACTCCTTATGATAATGCAGGATACTGGAAATATAAAATGGCAGATGAAATGAGACATGTTGATCCTACAATCGACAAGAATAAATTATAAGATTTATGGCCAGATGGACGCTAATATGGGAGTATCTACTTCTGATAACTTCTAGAATTCATCATGCTTCCACCTTTTTGTATCATTAGCTGCATGTAATTAAATGAAATATTCACAAAGTCAAACATTGCTCATATTTTTTCCTTTTAGTTTTATCGCTAACATGTGCATAGCGAAGGTTTGTTCTTATGTCATTGTGTCTTAATACTTTTTGAACTATTCTTATGTCAGCGCCGTTTGCTATCATCATGGTTGCTGTTGTGTGGCTTGCAAAGACATGAACACCACCTGCTTTTTCGATGGAGGCCCCCCACCGAGCTCATGCCCACGAATTCCGGGCCGCTCTCCCGCAAAAAGATCTTGTGTGCCGGTAGATCTCAAAACCGTGGTGCCCGATCTCCGCCCTCTTCGAGCCGCGAAACTCTTTTCTCCCATCCTTTTCAGGTCGCTCCTCTCCCAGGCCGGGATGAGATCCATGTATTGAAACGTTCTTGGAAACAACCAAATAGCTTGTCGATACATATCAAGAGTGAGATGAAGCTGAAAGTCAAGATCACCGGTCCCAAAGTGCATGATGTAGGCTATCGCATATTCCTGATGGAGGCTGCATTGGATTGCGGGGTGATGAGAATTTCTGCCTACTGGTGGGAGGAAAACAGCTCGCAAGTTGTCATCTGCCAGGTTGATGCAGATGAGGCAAAAATCGCCGCCTTCCAGAAGTTCATAAAGAGCCATAAGCCGGTGAAAGCTGAGGTATCGGCTATCACTTGGGAAGATTACGATGGCGAAGTGATGCGTATCAGCGAATTTGCCCAGATCTGCACTTGCATGGTTCTTCAAAAGCTATTTGTGTAGACGATTTCTGTCAACTACCACGCCCTGCAGGCACCGGAATTCTTTCAGCAACAGCTACAGCTACAGCTCCAGTTTATGGTCCTTCTCCAAATGCAAAATCTGTTCTTCGCCTTTGGCGGCCAATTCCTTGAACTGATTGATAGTATCCCGCATTTTGGGCAGAGCTTCCTGTTTATAGGTGCTGATGGAATCCATCGCCTCCATGACATCGGCAAAGGCAGTCTTCAGCGTCTCGACTGAGACATTGGTTTGCATTGATTGTTTCTGGATTTCCGCCCCTTGTTCCTTCAGCATTATCGCGTTGTTCCTGATGAAATTATCCGTTATCTCATTGAGCATTTGAATCTTCTTCAGGACAATCTTCTGGTTATAGAGAGCGCCGGCAACCATCACTGAGATCCGCAAAGCGTTAATCGTCACATTTTGGGCCCTTTCTACCCCGCGAATCAGTTCCTTATTATTTCTGATCACAAGCTCTGTCGCCATTACTCCCTGCTGATTGACGACGATCACCTGCTGCATATCCATAAACCGCTGCCGAAGCGGAAAGAGGACCTCTTCGGTGACAAATTTAACCTTTTCCGGGTCTTCGTTCCTGGCTTTTGCCACCTCGATTTGTTTTTCAATCGATTCGTCCATCAGGGTACAAAGCTGAACATCTTTCATCAGCTTTTTAGTCAAATCACGCATTGCCTGCTGTTCGATTTCCAGAGTAGTATTATCATATTTCAGGGTTATTTTCCCTTTGTCCAAAGAGACAATGATATCAGCAATCACTGATTCTGCTTTCTGGTATTTGGCAAAATAGGCCCTGACCGGGTCAAACAGCTTGCCCAAAATGCCGGTCCTGGTGAAATCAATCAGGCTGGGGTCCAGCTCTCTTAATTCCCGCTGCAAATCCACTAAACCTTTTGCCACAAGGCCTCCATCATCACCGTCTTTGGAAAGCTTCCCGACTTTCATCTGCAGCAAAGAATTTTTGGCTGCCGAGCGTTTAATCGAGTCAGCCCCAAAAGACTCGATTGACTGGTGGATATCCTTCCGTTTGGCAAATTCATCGAGATCCAGGGTCATAATCTCGGCAACATTGCTTTCCGCTACAGCATGAAGCTTTGCTACTTCTTCCGGTACCGGCTTGACCTGTTCCAGGACCTCCTTCTTGATCGCCGCCTCATCGGGCACTTCCATTGTAAAGGCCATTCTTAACTCCCCCTGTATTTACAGCACGATATTAAACAGATTGCCCAGTTCGTAAACAACATCTTGGGTATCAGCGTTAATACAGACAGCCTCATTGATTTTGGAGATCTCCACCAAGGCAGGGATATTCGCATTATAGCCAATTGTGTATATGGGTATTCCAAGATCTTTCACGATGTCTCTAATGTCATCCAGCGAATGGCCTGTATTGCTTTCGCCGTCGCTGAGAACGAAAATCTTCGCTTTCAGATTGGGATCTGCATTGGGACCAGCAGCCTTCTGATCTATGAGCATCTTCATGGCGACTGCAATCGCATCGAAGGTTGACGTGCTGCCGCCTGCCTGTAAATCTTCAACCGCTCCGGCAAACAAGGACCTCTGGTTCAGATCGAATTTGGCAATCGGCAGATCGATATTGACATCGTTGGAATATGATATCAGGCCAATCAGATTGTCCTTGCCGATCTTGTTTTGACCCAGGAGCAATGAACGTCTCAATCTATTCAGCCGTTCGCCGTCCATGCTGCCGGAGACATCGGCCACAAAGACTGCGCAAATATTTTTACCGGTATCTTTCTTTTCTTTCCATAGTTTTTGGGCCTGAATGATCACATCGCCGCTGACGGCTACCGTATCTGATTGGTATTCATTAAGGCCGTTGAAGCCATATTCGGTAGCCAGGGCCTGGTACTTTTCCTGCTGGGTGAATTCAACGAACTTATTTAGGATTTTCATTTTCTCCGCAGATATTTCGCCGATCGCATACATCGGACTGTCATGTCTGGCCCCAAAGGGAATGAATTCGTAGGACCTGATATCCGGTGTATTCATATAGGTCTGGTATTCCAGGATAAAACCGTCCAAAACACCTGATTTGGCAGCTTCCCTCAATTGCAGAGTAGTAATAGCGACGACGGGAATATTGGCCTGGAAGCTCTCAAATCCTGCCTTTGCTTTGTCGCTCAATAAGTTGCTGCTGTTAAAAGTCTGTAAAGCTGAAATCAAAAAGTTCAGCCCGGTTGAACTGGTAAAAGGATTGGTGTAGCCCATCTGCATTTCGTTGTTCGCGACAGCATCAATGATCGTCTTGATATTGATTGCCCCGTATTTGGCTACCAGCTCGTCCTTCTTGGCTTTGGTGAGCAGTATCCCGGCCACATTGCCAGCAAGTCTCTTTTGCACTAACTGGGCTTTAACCCCCTGGGAGACGATCATCTCGCCCCATAGTTCATTGGACGGCGTATAGGCATCCGGCAGATACTTCCCGGACGTAATATAATCGGCCCCTTGTCCGGAAGCGATTCCTCTGAGCCTTAACGATACCGTTTTGCCATCAACAATTATTGCCGCGTTATTGAAGTCTCTGGCCACCTCTGTCAGCCAGCCGTCAGTACCGCTGCCGGCTTTTTCCGTTGAGGAGAATATTTCGATGTAGTTGGGTGTGCTGCTGTTCAACTGCGGCGGGTACTTGGAGATTTCGGGCAAGAAGTCTATCGGCTTTGTGGGCGCAACTTCAACCGGACGCTTCTCATGCAAGACGGTCTTCACATTAATGTTTGGGATGATTTTGTTCAGCTCATTTGTAGGGTCAGGTCCAGGTTTCGGACCTATCGATATCAAAACTATAATAAATACTACAACTGCCGCACCAATTATCTTCAAAATCACATTTTTGTCGCGTTCGTTCAGCATGTTGATTTTCCCCCCAACTCACTTCTTATAGTATTTTAACTGTTTGATCAGATCGTCGATCATCTCGGCCATTTGATCCCGTTGGCCGCTATCTGGACATTTTAAGTCTGAGATCCTAAGCAGCAGCTTATCCAGCATCAGCAGGATCTGTTCATTATCTTCAGTGGCAGCCTTAACAGAAGTAACATATTCGTTATAGACTTCAAACTTATCCCTCATGATCAGCTGTGAAACTACCCCTGCCTCGTGTTTCTCTCTAATGAAATTGTAGTCTTCTTCATCAAATGTATCTAATTTATTGAGTATGTTTCGGATATTCATAAAGAATGCATTCTTCATCTCGGCGATGGCCGCAATAAATTTATTGCAGGTGATCTCTGAGTCACCGAAGATCTGCGGAAGGATTAACAGTATATTTTTATTCTTTTTCTGCAGTCGCACAATCTGATCGATCGCCAAATTAATGGTTTCTTCGAATGTTTTGAGCCCACGATGCCTATTCAATGCTTCAATATAATCTTCTGCCGTTGGAATTGATTTTTCAGGTCTGGCAAGGAGCCTATAATTGCCGTAGATTACCCCAACGGCGCTTAAGAATATGATTGTGCTACCAAAGGCTGTTGCCAATGCACTAGCCCCGCCCGACATCTCTATTCCGAGTAATCCTGGCGAGAAGGTAATTATGTCGGCGGCGGCAATGCCTAAATTCAGGCCCAATATTTTAATCTGTTTTTTTCTGTCAGTGTTGTTGCGAAGCTTATCCGCGGCGGCCCATAGCATGGCCTCGAAACCCATGATAGCCCCATTGCTCTCTGAATTATCGCTGCGTCTGCCTATCGCCATACTTACTCCTTAAATGATGGATGGCCATTACAGTACTTAGCGAAATAGCTTTTGGATGGATTTAGCTCACGGTGAATATTCAGTGCTTCAATATAATATTAAGCCCCTCGTTATCCACCTTTGTCTCAATGGCAATCTCCAGCCCCAAAGGCTCGATCAACTTTGCTACCTCCTCTCGGCTCCTGTCGGTTACAATGGCAATGGAGGGGCCTACCGAGCTCATGCCCACGAATTCCAGGCCCGCCTCACGAAGCCTGCTCATCTGCCGGTAGATCTCAAAGCCGTGGTGCTCCACCTCGGCCCTCTTCGAGCCGCGAAACTCTATCTCCCAGACGACATCTCCTACCTTTTTCAGGTCGCCCTTCTCAAGAGCTGGGATGAGATCCATGAGCAGAAGATAGGCTTTCAGTTCCCGGTCCTGATAATCCAGGTTCCTCGCCCGGTTCATAAGCAGGTCAAACTCCGCTCTTCCCGCCGAGGAGACGGCGGTAGGTGGTATGGTGACAAAGACGTTTTTACCTTCGGCAAAACGGTGGCGGTAGGCCAGCGCCAGCTCGTCGCCGGTAATGACCATGCCTCCGTAGGTGGCAGCCGCTGGGCCCACGCCCGTCTCAAAGCCGCTGGTCACCCGCCCGTCCTCTGTCTCCTCCACATAGTTGTGGCCCAAGAGCAGGCGGATCTGCTCAGAATTAAGTGGGGAGCCTAAAGCAGCGTTCAATGCGTGGCCCAGGGCCAGGAGCACCGATCCGGTCGAGCCCAGGCCGACGTGCTTTCTTTCGTGGTCCGAGATCACAATCTTAAAACCGCCCTCATAATGCACCGTCTTCTTAAAGACCTCTGCGAAATGACGGATAATGGGCTCACGCGAGTAATCGATGTCAAGGCCGGAGGCGGTGCACTCAACCTTCGCGGAGCAGTAGATCTGCAGGGCAAAGCCCACGCCTCCGCCCCCCGGTCGGTTGGGAGCAAAACGGTTCATGTCCAGCACAGTGAGATGAATGCGACCAGGGGCCGTTGCCTTGACTACTCCGACATGGGGCATGAGTTGGTAGTCTTTTTCGAATCCCAGTGTGTGGATGCATTCCCCAGGTTGAAAGGGCTGGAAATCATACTCCACCAGGTCCAGATCCCCGCCTCTAATCTTCATTTTAGCCAAGACTGCTCACCTAATCTTCAGATCGGTCTATCAAAATAGATGCTCTTTCCTGAGGCTTTGAGGGGCAATCCATAGGCTACGCTGCAGCCCTCCAGCCAGTTCAGGGAGAGTGCGGCCACTCCTGCCGTGAACATGACGCGGTTGTCGACATTGTGCAGGCTGGCCGTCTTGGCAGCCGAGCCCAGAGCAATGCCAAGGTCAGCCATCTTGATGACGCAGTTGGGGCCGTGGAAGAATTTTTCCGGCTCCAACTCCATGAATTGTTTTTGTGCTTCCTGCATCTCTTTGCAGGTGGCATAGCCGCATCCTCCGCAGTCCAGGCCTACGCTTTCTATGGCCTTGCTGCCCAAGAGAAGGCACGCATCGCTCTTTTCCAGGTTGCCTGCGTCCCGCAAAAAGAATTTGATGCCCCGCGCCTCTCCCAGACGGCGCAGCTCTCGAGAAAGCTCCACCAGCTCTTCGCTTATTACTACTCTTATTACTATGGAGTCCTGGCCCCGGCCTTTGGGCGCGGTGCGCGCAGAGAGGGCCATCAGCTCAGCTACCATTTCCACGGCTTTGAAGGTCATGAAAAGAGGATAAACGGATTCATATTTATAGGAATCTTTATTCGGTCAATGCCGATCGTCCACTACGGTATACTCATCAATGTCAATGATTTGATCCTTTTGCCTCTTGCTGCTCGCGCCCGGACTTTCTTCACTTCCCTTCATCATGGCCAGCAGGATTGCGGCGAGGGCTGAGAGTACCGCAGGCCCGGAAAAACCGCTTCGCTTTGCAAACCGGAGTAGCGCTAATTCCACGATACCCTTGAAAAGACCTGTAAGAAAATTGGGCCGGCTGCTGCCTGGCACTGACTTTATCAAATTGGCGAAAAATGCCATTATTCTCGACCTTGTCGATGGCCGGAGGGTCCATTTCACAGATTTGACCAGCGTGACTATTATGGCACCCCTGACCGCTTTGTTGAGCAGAACGGCGCTAATAACGGTTTTTATCAACTTTGCCAGAATTCCCATCAGGACTAATTACTGCTTGCACCGATATATTATTATCTATCCGGTTTGAAACCTCTCCGGCCAGAGCATTCTCTCTTTGCTTCTCTGTTTTATCATCTCTTGTGCATCGACAACTGTGATGCCAAAGACCTCAGCCAGGATCTCCTGGGCGGCATGAAGCTTCATATCTATCAGGTCATCACCGCTTATTCGCGAATTTTCGCGAGGCACAATGGGCTTTTTCTTCGCTTTGCCCATGTTGCCCGAGACTTTAGCCATATAGGAAATATCTCTGCATGCATTTGATATAAATATAATGCCTTTTCGCAGGGCGAGCCCTTTATGTGCAGGAATGACTGGGTTGAGATTACCAAAGAAGAAGAAGATCGAAGCGATCTTTGCGAACATATACCGGCGCTAAGCTGAATACAAAATTATATCTATTAAGATTGCTTAACTATTAAAAATAATTATTGTGGAGAATGATATTTGTGACAGAAATAACTGTGAACGAGACATCATTGGTTAAGGCTGCCCTAATTCCCTGGTGGCTTGTACTGCTGCAAGGTCTGGTCGCCCTGATTATAGGCATTTATCTGATTATCTCACCGGTTTCGACCATCATCTTTCTCGTGCAGACCCTGGGATTATACTGGATCATCATCGGCATCTTGACGATAATCACGATCTTCATGGACAGGACTGATTGGATATGGAGAGCGGTCAGCGGTTTATTGGGAATACTGGCAGGCTTAATTATCTTTGGTCATCCGTTGCTAAGCGCCCTAATAGTCCCTGAGACGGTTATCCTGATTGTGGGCATTCTCGGAGTTTGCTTCGGCGTGAGCAGCCTCTTCTGGGCGATGAAGGAAGGATGGGGGACGGCCATCATGGGCGTCTTAAGCATCATATTCGGATTGCTCCTGATAGGCTCTCCCGTAGTTAGCGTTCTTATGCTGGTGTCTCTGCTGGCATACCTTTGCATCATCGGTGGCCTTGTCACTATTTATCTGGCGATGAAGCTGCGCAGCTTTCTAAATAGATAAAATAAACGAAGGAGATATGTCGGAGAAGTTTGTCATAACCGGTGGCGCGGGTTTCATAGGCTCCAACCTGGCCGAGTACCTGTCGAAAGACAATGATGTGCTTGTCATCGATGATCTCTCCACCGGCAAGATGGAAAACCTGGCCGGCCTGGATGTGGCATTCCTAAAGGGAAGCTTAACCGATCTGTTGCTGTTAAAAGAGGCCTTTGCCGGTGCAACTTGCGTCTTTCATCAGGCGGCTATAGCCTCGGTCAAAAAGAGCGTGGAAGATCCTCTGCGTACTAATGCTGCGGGCATCGATGGAACTCTTAATGTGCTGATTGCTGCCAGGGATGCCGGAGTAAACCGCGTGGTGCAGGCCTCCTCGGCGGCAGTCTACGGCAGCTCACCAGAGCTTCCCAAAAAGGAAGATATGCTGCCCGAGCCAATGTCGCCCTATGCCGTCTCCAAGCTTGCCGCCGAGCACTATGCCCGCGTCTTCCAGGAACTGTACGGCCTGAAGACCGTATCCCTGCGCTATTTCAATGTCTTTGGCCCCAAGCAAGACCCCTCATCCGAATATTCGGGAGTGATATCCAGGTTCATATCCGCTTTCCAGAGTGATGAACAGCCTGTGATCTACGGAGACGGGGAGCAGACTCGCGACTTTGTCTACGTTAATGATGTAGTCTTCGCGAATATTCTCGCCAGCCGGGCTCTGCCCGGTGTTTATAACATCGCTTGTGCAAAGAGCATCAGCCTGAATACCCTGGTAAAAGTGATCGGCAAGGTCCTGGCAAAAGAGGTCCGGCCCAGATATGAATCCGCCCGGGCAGGAGACATCAAGCACTCGCTGGCCGATATCAACCGGGCGAAAGGGATGGGCTATTTTCCCAAATACGATCTCGAAGAGGCTCTCTTAGAGACGATCAAATGGTTCAAAAGTAAAATTATTTCTTAAAATAGAATCCGCAGGTTTGAATATTATTTATATCCTCGGGCGTCAGCGGGAAGGCCTTGCATATGCTGGGCCGAATACCGTATACCCTGCAGCGCTTGTTTTTGGCATCGTGGGCGAGGCACAATTCACAGCATTTGCCGCACCGGACACACTCTCCGCACCTCTTAACCCGCCACGCCAAAACCTGGCTATTCTTTAGGTACCAGACAATCCTTCTTCTAATCCATCCGTCTAACATGGAAAACCTGCTTATGGGCGCTGTGATACTGATGCTTTTTAAGCTCGCGCTTCAGCTTCGCAATCTGAGACACGGAAACGGTTAAAAAGATTACGGCCCGCGGCTCATTGGGGGACCAGAGGTTTTGTCCATAGGTTTATCTAAATGCAACATGATATGAAAGGCGATCAAAATTCCAGGTGATGCAATAATGAAGAGCCTTAAAGGCACCAAGACCGAGAAAAATCTGATGACAGCATTTGCCGGAGAATCACAGGCCCGAAACAGATATTCATTCTTTGCCTCTCAGGCAAAAAAAGAGGGCTATGAGCAGATTGCTGCCATATTCCTGGACACTGCCGACAACGAAAAGGAGCACGCAAAAGTACTTTTCAAGCTGCTGGAAGGCGGAGAAGCAGAAGTTTTCGCACGTTTTCCGGCAGGAGTCATTGCAGATACTACTGCAAATCTAAAGGGGGCAGCAGAAGGCGAGCGATATGAATACGCAGAAATGTATCCATCCTTTGCAGAGACTGCCAGGTCAGAGGGCTTTCCAGAGATTGCTACAACCTTCCTCAACATAGCCGCCGCCGAAAAAGGGCATGAAAGAAGGTACCTCTCCCTGAAAAAGAATCTCGATGGGGGCTTAGTCTTCAAGAGAGACGACAAGGTAGTCTGGAGATGCCGCAATTGCGGATATCTACATGAGGGAAATGCTGCTCCGGAGGAGTGCCCAGCCTGCAAGCATGAACAGGCATACTTTGAGGTCTTTGGAGAGGTTTATTAGAAATGAAACGAATGATATTGGTTATGGTGGTACTGATAGCTATTGTCTTTTTTGCACAAAGCAAACCATTAGTCAACCTAGGGGGCAGAGATGGAAATCTTATCTTAGGCGGATTGACAAATAATTCAACCATCAATTCATCGTTCAACCTCTTAGAGAACGCTTCTGCCCTGCTTCTTGGCGGAGACGATGGAAACCTATTGCTGCAAAATCTGACAAATGCCTCAAAAAATCTCTCCGATTGGGGTTCTAAGCCCCCTAAGGCACCATTGCCTCCCAATTATGACCCTAAGATGGAAAAGACGGTCGCGATACTCAGAGCGAATCATGGATTTTGAGGAAATTAGATGAGAGATTCATTGGTCGCAATTACCTGCATATGCGTCTGCTTGATATGCATACCTCTATCGTATGGATTTCAGAGAGTTGGTGAGGACTTTGGCACTTCATGGCTGGAGAATTACGGAACCAAGCCGGTAAGTACCCTGGAAATTGCCAACGGTCTATGGAACTGGGGCAGTGCGCCCAAGGGATTCGGGCTTCATAACGGCACCCTCTACCCACCGGGAACTGAACCTCAATGGTACTATCCCAATAGCTATTCGGCCTACAATCCTATCATCATAAATCGAACGGGTTCAAACGAATATCCATACCAGAATGGCATAAACGTGGATCCATGGCTGCTGGCCCAGCTCTCGGGAAGGCCTGTGACTCTGGTCAAAGAGCCAAAGGGCACTCTATTTTAAAAAAAAATCTAAATGACGGCGTATTCCGCCGCCTCGTCCAGCTGCTCCTCTATCCGGAGAAGCTGGTTGTACTTGGCCGTCCTCTCTGAACGGGCCGGCGCACCGGTCTTGAGCAGCTCGCAGCCCAGGGCTACAGCCACATCGGCTAAAGCCGAGTCCTCAGTCTCTGCCGAGCGATGGGAGGCCATGACCTTCCAGCCCGCCCGGAAGGCCATGCGTGCCGCATCAAAGGCCTCGGAAACGGATCCGATCTGGTTGAGTTTGAGCAGCAGGGCATTGCCGGCATGCATCTCTATGCCCTTCTTCAGGCGCTTTATGTTGGTGACATAAAGGTCGTCTCCTACTATTATCGTGCCCGGCAACTTCGCCGTAAGCTCGGCAAAGCTGTCATACGCCTCCTCCTCGAAGGGGTCTTCCAGCAGAATAATGGGGTAGGTTTTGACCAGATCGACATAGTAATCGACCAGCTCTCCTGGAGTAAGCCGATTTCCGTCCACAGAGTAGCCGCCTTCCATGTAGAAGCTGGAGGCTGCCGAGTCGAGACCAATCTTGATCTCATCGCCATAGCCGCTGACATCAAGAGCGCTCATGATGGCATCCAGGGCATCGCGAGTCCTCACCAGCGGCGGTGCATAGCCACCTTCGTATCCGACGTTGGTTGCACCCACACCATACTTTCCCTTTAAAATCTTGCCCAGAGCATGATAGGTCTCAACAGCCATGCGTAGGCCCTCGGAAAATGTCCTGGCCCCGGTGGGCTCAATCATGAACTCCTGGATGGAGAGCTCGTTGCCGGCATGCTGACCTCCGTTGAGGACGTTGAAGGAAGGAATGGGCAGGCGAGAGGTATTCACTCCGCCCAGGTATTTGTAGAGCGGCATTTCCGCGGAGGATGCTGCCGCTTTGGCCACGGCGATCGAGACGCCTAGAATGGCATTGGCACCCAGATGGGACTTATTGGGCGTGCCGTCCATCTCGATCATGAAATCATCGATCTCCCTCTGAGCAGAGGCATTCATGCCCAGCATCTCGGGGGCAATGACCTCATTGACATTCTTGACCGCCTTGAGGACGCCCTTGCCGCCATATCTGTCTCCTCCATCGCGTAGCTCCAAAGCCTCGTGCGTGCCAGTGGATGCGCCGGAGGGCACAGCCGCGCGCCCGAAACCGCAGCAAGTGTAAACATCGACCTCTATAGTCGGGTTTCCTCGTGAGTCAAGGATCTCACGAGCATGAATCTTCTCTATCTGAAATGACATGCTATACCACGCCAGATGCTTGGAAGGCTTCTTTATTAAGGTTGGCGTGCCCGAATAATAGTCAGTATCTATCAAGAAAAATAGAAATTTTTTAAAAATAAGAAATAGCCTGGGACAGAAAGCCCAGGAACATTACGCTTTAAACGCTTATGCCTTCTTCAGATGTGTTCAGTTCCCAGTCTGGCGGCTGCCATCCGTCATACTTGAGAGTCCTTGGGGCAACACCAGTGCCCCTGACATCTATGTAGGCATATGCATCGGCAGAACCGCTGCCGGACCCATCAACCGCGCTGGTATCCACGTGCACCTTATTGGTGTAGGCCCCGTTTCTTGCCGCACGCATGCTGTACTCAATGGTTACCAGTTCATCAGGTGCCAGATTGGCGAAAGCCCAGTTGATATAAGCCGGGTTAATGCTGTAAGGCTCAACTGAGGAATTGAGCAGAGTCATATCTGCTGGAACCTGATCGGTAACCTTTGCGGCCCAGTTGCTCTTGGCATTGTTTCTGAGCATTATGGTGTAATGCACTACGGTTGGATCCGTTGAGTCCAATTTAGCATTCTTTTCCACAGACACCTCGGATGCACAGCAGCCAAGCCATGCAGTATCCAGGCTCGTGCAATTGGTTGAAGAAACCACTGCCTCGCCTGCAACGCCGCTGACCTGGACGCAATTGAGCACATTATCGGACGCTTCTTCGGTTATGTTGAGCTTCAGATTGATGCTCAGGCTATTGCCAATTCCAAGATGCAATATTGTCCAATTAGCCGTAGCTGCCGTAAGTGCCGTCGGCTTGACCGAGGAGCCGATGTACTGCGTTCCCGGCGGGAAGAAATCCACAACATACACTGGAGCCAGAGCCCGATTACCGTCATTGGTTATAGTTATGGTGTAATCGCCGACAGTTGAGTTAATCCGGTTGAACCATTCGGACTTCCTCTGGCCTTCCTTGGTCACGGTAATATGGGGGAAGTCGTACTTCGAGACGCCGGTCATGAGAATATGCCGGTTCAGGCTGAATTCGCCTGCATAGCGCTCCTCATTGTCGACCTTGTCTGTGCCATTTACACCGGCCGACGCTGCCCTGAAATCAGCAATGCCGTTGAAGGTGGCATTGGTCTTCATCTCGTTTAAGCCGAGAGCTATGGAATCCTTCTTCATATACTCCAGAGATGAATACTTCTCGCTGATTAGAGAAGCAGGAGCCATTCCCTTATCGGTAGTATTGCACGGTGCCTCGACTGAGGCTGCACCTGTTGAGTCATTGGCAGCGACTATGACGCCTCCGCGCAGTTTGCCGCTCTTGGACCACATTCCCTCATTCCACTTCATATCCTGGTTTGCCTGGACAGAAGGAGAATAATTGTAGCTGCTCGGTTTATGAGCAACCTCAATATCCTTGGCTATATAATTGCTAAAGGAGTCAACTATCTCCTCGCTCTTGTATGCGCCGGTTCCAGACTCGTAGGTTCTCTGGCTGTCGCGCACCCTCTTGTCTGCAGCTACGAAGCCTTCTCCTGATGCAGCCTTCTTGGTGACGACGTTCTTGCCGTATTCATCAAATGATTCGTTGATGCTGAATTGGCCGCTGTAATCCTCCTGGCTCTCAAAGATGGGTTTCTTCTTGGGTCCATCTTCCGGTGAGGCCTTCTTGAAGAAGCCAATGCTGCCTTTGCCGGTGAAGCTCGCGTCCACCATCATCTTCGAGCCGTTCTCGTCCATCTTGATGTACGAATCGCGGTCTACGTTGGTGGCGTAGCGGTAGGTCTCATGCATGACAGTGCCGGTAATGTGGTTCTTGGCCCGGCTCTCCTCAGTCCACTTGGAGGCATAGTTGAGGCCATTGTTGCCGGGCAGCTCGAAGGTCGTCGGATAGTAGCTGGCGGAGACATTCTTTAGCGACTCGATAGATCTGTTCTCCCACTTGAGATTTGTGTTCTCTTCAGAGCTGTAATCACCGCTTCCGTGTTCTCTGGTCTGCAATTCCGTGCCGAGGTCCTGGATAGTTACGCCGGTACAGGTACTATTGGTCACTTGCGTTTTATCTTCTCCCTTACCAATCGTAGCAGTTACGTAGACGCAATTATCAACTGCGTAGGGACCGACTGCTGTAGATAGGTCGTTATTCACATTAACGAATCCCTTTCCGTTTACAGACTGTTCCAGATCGAAGGTGGTTTTGACCTTGGGCGTTCTGGCCACGATGATTATCTCTTCGCATGTTCCGGGCGGGATGCTATCAATGTGCCACAGGCCATCTTCGCTGGACTCCGGATAGCTGGCCACGATCGTAACCATTTCGGGATTACGGAAGACATCTTTGACTATTACATTCTCCAGTGGCAGTAATCCTGGATAATTGCAGATAGAGATGGTATAGGTGATATCCTCTCCAGGCCGGTACACCTTTTTATCAGAGGTCTTGCTTACGCCGAACCATTTGACGCCGACCTTGACCTGGGCCTCGCTTTCAACGGGTGTGCCGCCGCCCAGGGGAACTCCTGAAACATAGACCACGTTATTCAGATCACCGACAAGCGTTCCCTTGACAATAGCTTTCAGGCTTATTGGGATTTCACCGCCTGGGGGCAGGAATGGAATTCCCGCTACTACTTCCAGATTCTTCCATTGTATAACACCAGGCGCGATTAAGACGCCTTCGTGATCGTCTGACAAATATTCCAGACCATCCGGAAGGGTATCTGTCGCAGTCACTTCTACGAGATCACGATTGCCGTCGTTTTTAACAACTATCGGGAATTCGATAATGGTGCCCGGCAGTCCGAAATTCGGATAGGCTTCTTTGGTTACAGCAATAGATGCCTGCTGCACTAGGACCTCTGCTTTAGCCTGTCCGCTTACCTCTTTGCCATCCGTGGTGATTCCTGTAAATTGTACATTATTCCACAATGTACCCATTACAGTTGCATCTATTCTGGCAAACAGATGGAATGACTTGGAGGTCTGCGGATCCAAAGTGAACATATTGTTCCAGGTTATGGTGTTCTTTGGATTCTCGATGCCATTGTAGTCATCCCTGAGATATGTCAGCCCTGCATCCAGCACATCCACGCCGCTTATCGTCAGAGGCGCAGATGCCGTGTTCTCAACGGTAATGAGGAAATCAATTTCCGTGCCGGTAGGACCTTTGGTTGGAGTGGCGGACTTTGCCACGATTAAGTTGGCAAGGCCTACTGTGGCAGTATCCGTGGATGTTACCTTATTGCCTTGGTTGTCCTCACCCTCAATAGTGGCAGTGTTCAGTATCGGACCCGGTAGATCAGCAGCAGTGACAGTGTACTTGGCGGTAAATACGAGTGTGTCGCCGGGAGTATCTTTTGGTGCAAGAGTCTGGCCTACCGGATCGGGCACGAACTGACTGCTATGATCATCTATCATACTCGTCAGAGTTATTGGCGTGTTGCCGATGTTCTTGACGGTAAAGGTGTAGGTGACCTCATCGCCTACCTTGGCATTCAACTGGCCGGCTTCCTTGGTGAGGATTATGCCAGGAAGCTGGCCGAAGTAGTGACTCGGGTAGCTGGCTGTGATATCAGCAGCCGACATTGCCGGGCCGGTAGTGGGCTGGATCTCGGGTGGCGTAGCCGTGACTGTGCCTATATTGTCGTACTGGCCTACAACTGCTACTCCAACAGGAGCTGTAAAGGTGTAGCTCTCCTGAGGAATAAGCGATGCTTTAGTTCCCAGGAAACCTGGAAGCATATTATCCGTTACCCGCACATTTGTCAGCGGCACATTGCCCGTGTTTGTGACCTCGTAGGTCCAGGTTACTGGGTCGTCTACCGAGATGTGGGGTCCAGGTGGCAGGGGTGCGTCTACTCCATTGGTCTTCTTGATGATCTGGACCTCTGCAATAAGGCCGTAGTAGTGGCTCTTGTAACTGGCCGTGACCGGGACATTGTTGGAATCAAGGCCCGTCGCAGTGCCCGTATTCTCGAATTGATCACGAACTGCAACACCTGCCGGGGCTGTCAAGATTGGCGAGGTTTGGCCAACCGCCAGAGTTCCAATGGTGCCGATCAGATGAGGTTCGGGCTTGTCATCGGTAACCTGGATATCATGCAGAGGGACAGTGCCTACATTTGTGACCTGATAGGTCCAGATCACTGGCTCGCCTACCGCGATGTTGGGACCGGGAGCAACAGGTGCGTCTACTCCGTTAGTGAATTTCTTGATCGCTATGCCCGGAGTATAGCCGAAGTAGTGACCCAGATCGTCGTCCGAGACATCAGAGCCTACGGGTGGTGTGCCTGTAGCAGTACCGGTATTCTCGTACTGGCCAGCTGCGGCGACGCCTGTTGCCGTCAGCTCCACGGTCGCGCCGGGATCAATGTGGTTTATAGGGCTACCAGTGATTGGACCGGCTTTGGGATCCATGACAATAACATTTGTGAGTACAACATTGCCAGTATTGGTGACCTGATATTTCCAGGTGACTGTGCTGCCGACTTGGATATAGGGTCCGCTGTCGCCTGGATTGGGTGCAGCTACGTCATTTGTCAGCTTGACGATCTGGATACCCGGCTGTGAGCCGAAGTAATGGCCCAGCGTTTGCGCAGAGACATCAGGGCCGGCGGGTGGTTTTCCTGTGGCTGTAGCAATATTCTCGTACTGACCTGCTGCGGCGACGCCTGTTTTCGTCAACTCCACCGTCGCTCCAGGAGCAAGGGTTATTGGGCCGAGATCAATGGGACCGACTTTGGAATCAACAACATGAACATTTGTTAGTACTACATTGCCTGTATTAGTGACCTGATATTTCCAGGTGACTGTATTGCCTACAGGAATGTAGGGACCTGTGTCGCCTGGGTTGGGTGCCAATACGTCATTTGTCAATTTGACTATCTGGATAGCAGGCTGTTGACCGAAGTAGTGGCCCAATGTGTCATCAGAGACATCAGGACCTTCCGGTGGGGTACCAGTAGCCATAGCGGTATTCTCGTACTGGCCAATATCGGCCACGCCCGTTTTAGTCAGCTCCACCATATGGGTCGCGCCTGGTTCGAGAAGTGGTATGGGGCTACCAGGAATGGGGTCAACTTTGGGATCACTGACACGCACATTTGTGAGTACAACACTTCCTGTATTTGTTACCTGGTATTTCCAGGTGACAGTATTGCCTACCGTAATGTAGGGACCGGTGTCAGTTGGAAGAGGGGCATTGACATCATTGGTCAGCTTAACGATAGCAATAGCCGCGGGAACTCCAATGTAGTGGCCCAGTGTTTGGTCAAAAACATCTGGCTCTTCATCGGATGGTCTGCCTGTAGCTGTAACGGAATTCTCGTACTGGTCAAGTGTTGCTACCCCCGTGGCCGTCAGGTCCACATACGCGCTGGGAGCAATGCTATCAATGGGGCTACCGGGAACGACGCCGATTTTATCATCAACGACACGAACATTTCTGAGTTCTATATTGCCTGTATTTGTAATCCGGTATTTCCAGGTGACTGTGCCACCTACGGGAATGGAAGGACCAGTATCACTGGGGTTTGGCGCATTTACGTCATTTGTCAATTTGACTATCTGAATATCCGGCTGCACGCCGAAGTAGTGGCTCAGATCGGTGTCCTCGACATTGGCTCCATCTCCATAGGCCGCACCAATCGTGCCCACTGCTTTGCCCGTATTTTCGTACTGGCCGGCTACTGAGATTTCGACCGGGGCGGACACGGTTTGGAAAGCGCCAACGGCCAGGTTGGTTATGCTCGTGTCCGACCAGAGGGGAAGCTGATCATCGGTAACTGTGACCGTGGCCAGGGGAACGTTGCCGGTGTTGGTGACCTTGTAGGTCCAGGTGACTGGGCCGCCTACGGGAATGTAGGGACCGGGGGGAGTGTTGGCATCCGCGCCGTTTGTATACTTGATAACCTCGACCGAGGGATTGGCGCCGTAGTAGTGGCTCAGATCGGTGTCCTCGACATTGGCTCCATCTCCATGGGCGGCATCAATCGTGCCTACTGCTTTGCCCGTGTTTTCGTACTGGCCGGCTACCGAGGTGCCTGGCGGGGCGGTCACTGTTTGGAAAGCGGCAGGGGCAAGGTTGGTTATGGTTGTGTCAGACCAGCCGGTCA
>JBAXWY010000028.1:0-36336 GCA_037128175.1 Methanothrix sp. | reverse complement strand
ATATTTACGAGAAGGAAATTCTGGAATTATCAACCAAAAGTGCGGAATGTAGGATTAATGTTTGCTAATAATCTTTTCTAACTCAAATCTTTTTTCGTCTATCAACATGTGTTGTTCTTTTATAAGTTCTTTCCGATCATACAATGCAAAATCATCATCTGTAAATTTGCTGAGAATAAAGGATCTATCATCATGACTTAGATTCTTGATCGTCACCTTCTTTTCCATAATGGTGTATATCTTATTGATTAAGTGGTCTTCTATTTGCCGATATTCAGTTATTAAATCCAAAGATTTAAGCTTTAATATTTTATCATAATCATTCATCAGGCACTTGAATTGACCTTTCGCTACATTAAATTTTCTAACATCAATATTATAGAATTTAACATTCGGCACTCGCTCAGCATTAGATAATTCCGATTTAGCAATAAGTCCACCTGTATAATTAATAATATTTAATATTTCTTTCTCCTTCCAAATTAGAATATTTTTTTCAGGTTCGTAAGGATCATTAAAATCTGATATTATAAGTCTACCATCCTCCTTTAACATTTTTATAGCGTTTTTAAAAATTATGGGAATTTCAAGTGGATCCATCTCATGTAGTACTAATATCATTGAAATTACGTCATATTTATCTTTAAGTCTTAATTTTGATGCTTCGGCCTTTTTGCATTCGCCAATAATATTATATTTTTTTATTAATTCTTCAGTTCGAGATTTAAATTCAGACGAACTATCTAAACCTAAATATCGTATTTTTGCTAACGTTTTTTTTGGATTTTTTCCATTAAAGACTTCTAGAATCTCTAAACAACGACCATCACCACATCCAATATCTAACCAAAGAACCTTTGATTTACTATTTACAGCATTTATTATTACCTCTTTCAGCATTACTAGTGTTTTTGAATTGATTTCGCTTTTATCTATTTTCCGCTCTTTTTGATACCTACCTTTAAGTAAATCATCTAATATCTTTTCTCCATTTGACGGACTTTTTATTTTATCCATAATTATTCATGTCTTCTATATTCTTAGTAATCTCACTATGGAAAAATCTTGAGCGTCTCGTGAGCTTTTTAGATGCCCTCAATCTATATAGGTTTATTAGATCTATATCATAGAACTTGATTGGAGTATCGTCTAGCATCGAATCTTCTATTGCCCAGGATTGTGATTTTTTCCCATTGATAAATACGGCCGAATAATTCTTCATTTTAATACTATTTATAAAAATAACATATGACATTGTCGCTAAACTTAGATCTTTACACCAATGAATAAATTCAGCAGGCTTGTCCGTGAAACAAGGGACAATGATTAGATCGATCGATGTGTATATATTATCTGGTTCATTTAAAACCCTAACATTCCAATTTAAATTTGAATCTATAATATCCGTTCCCAGTGTAACTATAAATGTGCCATATTTAGATTTAAATAAGGATATTTCTTTAGAACTCAAAATCCTTGTTTCCTCAGGTTCGCCAATATAGAAACCTCTACTATTTTTTACTTGAGTAAACGGTTTATGCGAATATGGTGTAAATATTGGCGATTTATTGAGTCCAAAATCACGCATCCTTAATTCATGATAAGATCCAGGTATTATGATACAATCATAACGTCTACATATATTATAAAGCTCCATGCTTAATGTCTCATCCTCAATTATTGGATAACTTAATTCACCAAAAATTATTAATTTGGCCCCGGCTTTAGCTGCCTCTTTAGAGATAAAAACAATCTGATTTTGAATATCTTTCGAGTATTTTTCCTTAATTTTCAATATTTTATAATTAGTAGTCTCGGATGTCTCATGTTCAAATTGATCAATGTCAAGACGGAGGGGAATTAAAGCTATTTTATAATTATATACCATCGGGTCAGTGAGTAAGTTTGCTACTTTAAACCGTGGCAAATGGGACAAACCCTCCGAAATTTTGGTTTTAATAAAATTCATTAAATCACTCTGGTTATAGTATGGTTAAATACGTATTGATATATTTAAATGTTTCTGTTGAATTTACTATTTGTAGAGTCCCGAATGTTTCTTAGTGTCCATAATCTGTTATATTATTCAAGCATATCATGCCGCTAGATGCCTATTTTCCATCTATATCTGCGGACATGTTGGTATGGCCGCAGCTTGCGGATTTCATGCATTTGCGTAATACAGCAAGGACACCAAGGAATGTTTTGCATTTATATATCCCGCAAGCTTTGGTCATGGCGTAGACTACTGAAAATCATCACAAAAATCGAATGCGTGAGATCTATTTGGCAGCAGACATCTATTGCGTTACTTGCTAGCGCTTTCAGTAGCCCACGTACGCGACCTGAAATTTGGATTTCAGCGAAATAAACTAAAGAGCTACCTGGAGAAAATCGGCATCGATTACATCCACATGCCAGAGCTTGGCATTCCCAGCGACTCCCGGAAGAATCTCAATTCCTATAAGGACTACCAAGCCCTCTTTGCTGGCAACAGAATGGAAATTGAAACGAAAATGGACTGCCTGGAAAGAATAAAGTCGATCGGACAAAATAAAAAAGTATCCTTGATGTGCTTTGAGAAAGACGTTAAGTTCTGCCATCGAGGGGTAATTGCAGAGAGGCTCAGAGAAAGCGGAGTCGAGGTAATCGACTTATGACCTGGGAAAAGAAAAGAGTCCTGGCGACGGTAATTGCCTGACGCAAACCAACAGAAAGCCAGCTCCAAAATAATGCACCTGATTTGATCGGCTACCCAACCCCGGCCCTATGGCAACCCGACCCATCCGAGCGCGCCTCCGGCCCCACGCGCAGGCTCACGGGCGCGTGCCCCCGCGGGCGAGCGGCCCCGCTTGCGAAGGCGGCCACGAGAATGCGAGGCGAGCCGGGGAGGACGGCTAGGGCAGTGACCAGCGTGCCTGTCAGGATGAACTGGATAAGCAATTGGAATTCCGGCTAACGCGGATTACATCTTAGAAAAGATCAAATGCCATAACCTCATTGTCTTTAGAGAGAGGAAAAGCATGAGCGACCAGATGCAGCCCATCCGTGAAAAGATAATAGGCATTTTGCACAGGAATGATGTAAAAAGGGCATCCTTTTTCGGTTCAATCGTGAGAGGGGAGATGACCGAAGAGAGCGATGTGGATCTTTTGGTGGAATTTGAAGGCAAAAAGAGCCTTCTGGATATTGCCCATTTGAAGAACGAGCTGGAAGATGCCATTAGCAGACGAGTAGATGTTCTGACTTACAGATCGCTGCACCCCCGCACCAAAGATAGAATTCTGGCCGAGCAGGTCCCGATAATATGAAGAAAGATCCAGAAAATACAAGAAGATCTCAGTAGTGAGGCCAAGTGAACGAGCAAGAGCTACAGCAAATTCTCGAAGAAGGCGAAGGCCAGAAGATCGAGTTCAAGGAGTCCCTGGCTAACCTTGACAAAGAGCTGGTAGCTTTTGCCAACGCCTCCGACGGCAGGATACTTGTGGGCATCACCGATGGACGGAAGATCAAGGGAGCAAAGATCTCCAATCGCAGTGAGATCATCGAATTTCTCAAGGACGAGGAGAAGATCAGGTTCGACGACCTGCGCAATTCTCAGTTCGTCTACGATGAGCACTTCGATTCCAAGAAGCTGGACCGATTCCTGCGCCTGGCAGGCATATCCAAAGTCATGGACGACCAATCGATCCTGCTAAACCTGGGAGCAGCAGAGCGGCTGGAAGACGACAGGATAATCGTAAACAACGCCGGGATTCTCTTCTTTTCCAGGAACCTGGACTACATCTACCCTCATGCCGCTGTAACCTGCGCTCTTTTCCAGGGAACGGATAAATTCACGGTGCTGGACCGCCGGGACTTCAACGAAGACCTGATGAGCAACATCGACGGGGCCATGAAAGTGCAAATACCAAGAAGTGATCAAACGAAGGATTTATCATACTTCTTTGATAAAATCAAGAAGGAAATCACAATTTAGTCTTTTGGAAACCAATAGCTGCAACGTTCGCCATGATAGGTAGGAGAGAGTCGCTGAGATTTCCTAGGGTGACGAGATACTTATAATAATTTAAAATATAATTACATTTCAAACGTAACATTGGAACTGGTGAAGGAGATGGACAACGTTTTTCCTCTTCCGTCTAACCGCCCATTTTAATACATTATGGAATGATCTATCAACAATTGCGCGATATTACTTTTTCGATAGCAATAGCATGAAAATATGCTGATTAATCCATCGCGCAACAAACTACTTATCAATCTGGAATGGTGTTTATAAAAATATCTTGCGATTCTGGTTAAGTTGTCTGGTTAGGAAAAGAGACGATGAGGCTAGCAAATTGTACATACCTTAGCGACTCTTATTTTTATCGTTGAAAATATAGCACTGCAAGATGTTTATATAAAGAGAACGATAAGTCGTTCGGAATCTATGACAAACGATGAACAGATCAAGGTTCTTATGCAAGGGGCAACGGCTTGGAATAAATGGAGAAAAGAACATCCTAATGATCCGATATGCCTCCATGATGTAGACCTTCGTGGAGCAAACCTCAGCGGGGCAGACCTTCGTGGAGCAGACCTTCGTGGGGCAGACCTTCGTGGGGCAGACCTTCGTGGAGCAGACCTCAGTGGGGCAGACATTCGTGGAGCAGACCTCATCGGGGCGGACATTCGTGGAGCATACCTCAGTGGGGCAGACCTCACCGGGGCAGACATTCGTGGGATATACCTCTGGCATGTAGAATGAAGAAAATGAGAGATTGGACTGGCCAGGATGGGGGCGCTGCCTGTGTTGATTGTCAGATCCAAAAAATAGGCAGAAGCCTCCGTTCTAAACTTTATTTAAGGCTCAGTCAAAGCTATCCATGGCCTCTTTAAGATTATGATGTATCGAAAATATATTTGAGAGACCAGATATATCTAGTATATTCCTGATAACGGGCTGAAGTGATGCCAGTCTCATTTCGCCATTTTTTTTATTCAATATCTTAAGCGTCGCAAGGAAGACGCGCAAACCTGAGCTGCTTATGTACTCTGTCTCAGATAGATCAAAGATCATTCTGGAATTCTTGCCTATGGCATCATTTAGAAATATCTCAAGATCATTTGCGGATACTACGTCGATCCTTCCAGAGATCGTTATCACTTGGATATTATTGATGTTCTTATCAGTTATCTTCATGATATTATTCCTAACTTTTTTCGACTTATTAATCGCTAGACTTCAACGGACGTCAGACTCTTTAATGCCGCGTCCTCCGTGGGATATATCTTAAAAACCATATCTAATCCCGTTATCTTAAATATGTTCTGCACAAAAGGCTGTAGAGAAGCAAGCTGAAGCGATCCCTGATTCTGTCTCTGTTTCTTCAAAGCAGCCAACAGAACCCTCAACCCTACACTGCTGATATAGTCCATTTTCGCCAAATTAATGATTATCTTATATTTACTTTCCTCGATTGCTCCGTCCAGTTTAGCCTCCACATCCTTGGAAGTAACCGTATCAATTCTTCCTGATATTGAGATAATACAGATATCTCCTATAATTTTCTCAGCAATTTCCATCTGCTCGCCATCCCCTCGAACTCTTTTCAAGAGATATATTTCTTTTGAGATCATTTCAAATAAGTATTATCGCTTTTCTTAGAGTGAACTCTCTTAGTTTTTATCAATATCAATTTATTTTTCCCATTGTTATACTCGTATTTCAATTCATCCGTTAGTGACCTAATAAGATTTATGCCCCATCCACCAACAGGATGATCTTGAATATTGCCCCCTTGATTTCGCTTATTAAACAAAGTAGGATCAAAGCGAGGGGCTTCATCCTCCAAGGTTACCATAAAGAATCCATTTCCTGAATCAAAAGAAACCCAGATAAGACCTTCTTCTTTATTATATCCATGGTTGGTTATATTAACGAACGCTTCCTCTACTGCCACCTGCAGCTCTAATATTTGTTCTCGGTTATAACCCCATTCAGACATCTTTTTGTCAATATAGTTAACGATCTTAGGTATATTTTCCTTGCATGAAATCATCTTTGTCCTGCAATGATCATTCTCTTGACATATGGCCTTTATTATTATCAAGGTAATGTCATCATGTTGCTCTGTGTTCTGGCTAAACTCAGATATGTCCGCACGTATCCTATTTAAAATTTCTTTTGTCTCTAACAGACAATTATCTCTAATGACTTCGATGAGACGATTTACTCCATATAGCTCTCCTTGGCGGTTCATAGCCTCTGTAATCCCATCGGTGTAAAAGATAGCCATGTCACCGGAGGAGAACTTGATGCAACTTTCCTTGTATTCAGCGTCATCTATAATACCCATGACAATTCCCATTGGAGCTTCCTCTTCAATGGTGCAGTCTGCCGATCTGAATAGCAAAGGCGGTGGATGACCTGCATTTGCATAATGGAAAGATAAGGTTTCTCCATCCAAAACGCCGTAAATTAGGGTTACAAACATGCCTGTCGGTGCATCAGATGCAATCATCTTATTGGCATTCTTAGCCACCCTTGATACATTAGACTGGTTTGTGGCATTGGCACGAATTATCGTCCTGGAAAGCGCCATGAAAATGGCTGCTGGAATGCTTTTTCCCGCGACATCGGCAATTACGATTCCATATTTTCCATCTGGTTGAATAATAAAATCATAAAAATCCCCACCCACCGCCATGGCAGGAATTGTCGCCGCTTCTATCTCAAATTCAGGAATATCTGGAGTCTTTTTAGGAATGAAGCTCTTCTGGATATCTGACGCAATATGCAATTCCGTCCTCGTTATTTCCAGTTTTTGCTGCATTTTCCTTCGTTCGGTAATATCCTTGATGGATTCTATGGCACCTACCGTATCACCTGCCGCATTGTATAGCGTTGCTGCCTTTGCCAACAGATAAGACCCATTTGGCCCAAGATGGGAGATAAAGATTTCACCTAAAACCGCATTTCCTTCTTTTTTGAAGCTCGCATACTCGGTTTCAAATTCCTTGAATGGTGTTAATACCATATCGACCAGAATTGGTCTTCGAAATCCGTAGAATGGCAAAGCATGCTCGTAATTGCCTTTGTCCAGCATATCCTCTGCCTTGACGCCCGTAAGGCTCTCCATGGCTTTATTCCAGACCATTACCCTACCGTCCAGATCAACGGCAAGGATGGCATCAGGCATGAAATCAATTATGTCGGCCAGACGTCTCTCCGACTGCTTGAGACCATCCTCGGCCAGCTTTAGCTCGGTTATGTCCCTGCCTACAGATTGAATCTCGATTAGAGAACCCGATTGGTTGAATATGCCATGACTGGTCCATTGGATCCAACGTCGGCCTTCTGGCCTCAAGAATAGACTCTCAAAGGATGCCGTAGGGTTATCGGGCATAAGCCCGCTGACTACGTCTACAGCCGGCAGCAAATTATCGGTTGGGACCAGACTGTCGATTCCTTTTCCAACTATCTTATCCAAGCTATTTGAGAAGAATCTACAGACAACTTCGTTGGCAAAGGTTATTGTGCCGTCACTCAAGGTTCTCAGGATCATATCCGATTGTTCTTCAACAACTGCTTTGTAGCGCCTTTCGCTATTGGTGATTTCTTCATGAGCCTGCCCTAAAGCATCGAGCATACCATTTACGGATGAAGCAAGACCAGACAACTCGTCCTTTCCTTGGATCACAAGGCGGGAGGTCATGTTATGACTCTTGCCTATCATGGCAACTCCTGCGGTAAGAACGCTTAACCGGTATAGGACGTAACGATCAAGGAAAAATAAGGTAAGAATAAATAGAAAAATGTCTGCCAGGGAGAATAGGATTACAAAACTGCGCAGGCTTTTCAAACCTTGCATATAAATCGCCCGTGTTGAATCAACTCTTAGTAATAATAGTGGATTGTTGTAGATATTGTTTAAGAGGGCATATCCCGCAATGGTGTCATTATCGAGATTTTTTACCAGCACGGAATCATTGCCGAGCAAAGCGAGTTGAGCCACCTTGAAATCCGAAGGCATCTTCTCATCTTTCAACGATATAATTGTTGTATGCAATTGAGTGATCTGGGAAAGCCTGGAAACCTCCTTGTCAGTCAGATAGCGCCCCAATACTACTCTGCCCGCAGAAGCTCCATCTCCTTTTCTCATGATTACAGGATTAGTGACTACAAGCATGGGATGGTTGGAAATCAGAATAATGCCAGAATATTTGCTTTGTTTATCCAAGCATCCTGGACAAAAACCATAGAAGGATAATTGATCTGGCAGGTCAGAGGGAATTTCTACGCGGCTGCCATTTTCGTCTAAGTATCTGCTGAAGGCGATTTGCCCAAAAGAATCCATGAAGAGCAGCATGTTAATCCCCATATTGCTCAGGCTCTCATCAGCAAGTTCTTCTAGATTATTTTTGACGAAAGATGAATCGTTTGCATTGAGGAAAGCAAAAGTATCATTCCTGGAGGCCCAATGATCCGCCAGACCTTCCATGCTATCGAGGTCATTTGATATGGCGTTTAAGGCTCTCTCAACATCCTTGCGTATAACATCCTCTTCCAGCTTCGAAAAACCTAGAAATAGTTCCATTTGGGCAGTGATGTATAGGATCAGGACTACGAGGATAAGGGAAGATCCCATAACAATTAGTGTCTTCTCGCGCAGATTCATTTATCACTTCCTCCCAGGACGAATATCACCAGAAATTGAAGAGATATGGATCAAAAGAGTTTGAGCGAAAGATCCACCAGACTCAAAGTCCATAGTGTACTATTGCACTTCTGCCTATTTTAACGTAATCGTTAAATATGCAACATATTCATTATCTATATAAAATCTCATAGCACCTGATGATTATTATGATAAAATCCAATATTATACAACCGATTCCTGGAACCAGAGGAATGAAGTTCTATCCATATATTCGAAAGATAGACCTCATGTCCTCTAATTCTTTCATCCTATCTGGAGAAAACCAAATCGCAGTAATAGACCCAGGTGCTCTGGACGACCAGCTCGATTGCCTGGTAGAGAACATTGCCATCATGCTTAACGAGAAGAATAGGCCGGTGGTTGTATATCTAACCCATGCCCATTTAGACCATTGTTTTCAATTAAACCGCCTCAAAAGTATCAAGGGTCTGGGCGAGATTGTAGTAGCAGCTCAAGAGATTGGGGCGGACGCCCTGATAAGGCAGGACTCCGAATTGACCTTGGCTGGCCTTCTCGGCATAAAAATGGCCCCCATTTCGGTCGATATCAAACTGCTTTCCAAACAGGATATGATTATTGGCGGATCGCTTGAGCTTGAACAGAAAGGATGGATATTTTCATATTATATAGACTCTATTAAAATACGCTATGGTCCCGTCCTGCAAAGCCAAACGATTTCATTGGGCAATGAGGACTCTCTTGAGATATATTCCATACCCGGTCACAGCCCAGATAGCTTATGCATGAGGGCTGGAAGTCTTCTTTTCACCGGAGACCTTTTCTTCGCCCCCAATCCGGGAATGGCAGGAGCATACGGCTGGAGCCAGCCGAATCTTATAAAATCTATTTATAAAATTATGTGGATTCTTGAGAAAAAGAATATCAGCTTTTGCTGCCCAGGACATGGCCGAATTATCGACATAGATACAGCATGGACTATTCTGAGCACTATGTATCAGGATGTACTTTCGCTGTCAGGCCTGGAGGAGATCACACCGCAGTGGGCTAGGAATACAGCAATTTATGCCCAGGATTTGATGAGAGAGCTGGAGAGGCTTCTTACGATAATAGTTGGCAGATTGGCTTATGTCTCTCATGTGCTCGATTGGCTGGAGGAAAGCGGAGAAGCGGAGGACATGCAGACACTCCTCGATATAAAAGAAATTGATAAGCTTTTCCTTGAATTCAATAGCTTTGTACAGGAATTGCATAATGGCAAGAAGCTTGATTGGGATTTGGTGCATAAAGCTGGACAGATTATAAAGAAGTTGGATCAGGTTTTTGAGGGCAAAAAGCTAGGATCGTTTCCGGACAGATCGCTTTTGAGAAGAGCCAATAGAATGCTAAACGACTATGCCATCACATATCGTGGCTTTAGGCCCACTTATTATGCAGATGATGTGGACCTCAATATAATCTTAAATGAGATCATAGATCGCTCTCTATCCAGGCCTTATGAAGATGATGCTATCATCGATGCCGATGTTCATGAAGATTACGTCAGGGAGCTGCGGACGAGGATAGCTTATGTCAATTTGCTTGAGAGAGCAAATCTGGAGTTCAAAGCCGACAAAAACCTGCCATTAGTGCGCATGGATAAAGAGCGTTTCACCGATGCCTTGATGGACCTCATGGAAAGGCTACCTAGTGCAGAGGTAACAGAGATACAAATAATTACGTCCTCTAATCAAGGCTGGGTCTCCATATGCATAGCTGTACAGGAAAAAGATCTGGATTATATTCTGGACGAACAAACCTGGAGATTTTTCGAAAGATCATTTGCCCTTTGCGGCGGAATCATCCAACGATATAAAACCAGCGATGGTTCTGCAATGGAGATTGAATTCCTGCCATGTGAATCATTTTTTCTTACATGCTGAGCCAAACATATACCAAAAGATTATTATCAATGAAAGATCATTAGCATTATGTTAAAGGTGATGGCTTTTGAAAAGTATTACTCTTATTACTATGCTAGCAGTCGTTATGCTTTTTTCTCTTGGATGCATTACGTCTCCAGAGAATAAGACCGAAAAAGTCACTCAACTTCGCATAGGTTACCAGCCTACAACTCATCACGTGGCAGAAATGATCGCGCAGGCGAAGGGCTGGTGGCAGGAAGATCTAATGCCGTTTGGGATCAAAGAGATCAAGGAATTTGGATATCCTTCGGGTGGTTCTGAATTAGAGGCTATGAAGGCAGGAGACATAGATGCGGCCTATATATGTACTGCGCCGTTTATTCGTCCCGTAACGAGAGGCCTAGATGCAAAGATTGTGGTAGCTGTAAATATTAATGGCTCAACCCTCGTGTTGAGGCCCGATTTTAATTATAAAGGACCGCAGTCTCTGCGAGGATTAAAAATAGGGGCCTTACCGGCAGGCACAGCCCAGGACACCTTACTGAAGGTATGGCTGGAAAATAACGGCGTAAGCATCTCCGAGGTCAACATCACTTCCATGGGGCCAGGAGATGCCGTGAGCTCCATGCTTGCAGGAAAAGTAGATGGGGTATTCCTCCCAGAACCAGGTCCCGCAATGATTGAATTGGCGAAAAAGGGCAAGTCCGCGGTGGCCTCAGGCAAAATGAAACCCAACCACGCATGTTGCGCCATAGTCGTCAGCGGCAAGCTGATAAGGGAAGAACCAGAGCTAGTGGAACAGATAATTCGTACGCATATTAATGCCACGGATTATGCCAATGCTCACCCCATGGAAGCCGCAGAAATTTACTCCAATCGCACGGGACAGGACCTGGAGATGATCAAGTACTCCATAAAAACATGGGATGGTAAATGGATGAGTGACCCGCATCTACTGATCAACGACACAATGGAATTTGCAGAAGCGCAATATGCAATGAATTATACGCAGAAGATGATGAACCAAAGTGACCTCTTCGATAACCGCTTCTACGATAAGGTGATGCAGTCCAAGAAGATGACATGAAACCATGCATTCACATTCACTCGCAAAATGTGGCGAAGAATCTAAGAATTAAGGTGGCAGCGAATAGATATGCAAAGCAAACCGCCGGCATTTCCGCTGCTGCCAATTTTTTAACAAATTGTTTATAAAAAATTAATTAAAAAAATATAGAATAATATGCACTCAGACTGCAATCGATTTTATTGCCTGCCCACCTGGAGCTATGGATGAAGATTGTGTTTGCCTTTGGAGTGCGTCCCTTTATGCGTATGGAATTTCCCTGTTGGATCTGTTCCTGTAACTGGATCCGTCTCCATCTTAGCATGAATCGTTTCGATGATATTTTCTGCGTAAGGACAGATATATTTACCTGCTTTGTTTTTGGCGGTAATGCAATTGCCTATAAATACGTGGGTCGGTAGGTCCCCCATTGGTGGTTGATTCCAAAACTTGAATTCATTAAGCCTTGCGCCCATAGCGACTCCAGGGCAACCTCCACAGTCAAGTAATCCAATGAGTTCGGCTGATGGGCTTATACCTGTAAACTCATCATCCCTGTCATTGAATGCTTTTATGCAACGACTGCATGCTACGCATTTATCGATCATGTCGATTTTGCATCCAACAACAAGAACATTCTCCTTACTTGTTCCTAGGCTCATAATCTCACCCCATTTCTTTTTAAAATATAATGTTACCATTCTAACTATTTAAAAGTTATTCTTGAGTATTTTTTAAAATGTAAAGCATAGGTATACTTGAAGTTATTTACCAGTCAAAGGAGATTAAACAGATGGATACGTACCACAGCTAACTGAGAAGAACTTATTTTTAAAAAAGTCGGGGAGATTAACGTCCCCAGAATGGGTCTTTCTTGCGCTTGATATCCAGAAAATTCCTTAGTATCCTAGAATTATTAAATTTGATCTGCAAAATTGCGACTCTGCTTTTGGTTTCTCCTGAGATTCCTTAATATAGTGCTTTATTGTGTCAGCAGTCACATTTCCAACGGATCGAAAGAATTTGCCACTTGACCACAAGCTTCCGCCCCAATATCTTTTTTTCAATTCGGGATGAAGCTTGAACATTCTATATGAACTGCCTCCTTTCAAAAATTGAACGACTCTTGATAGAGAAGAACTCGGGTGGAATTCCAGGAACAAGTGAACATGATCGTCTACAATTTCCATGGCATGAATTTTATAGCCTTGATCCATGCAAATATTGTTGAGAATTAGCTCGCAATCCTTTTTAACTCGCTTATCAAAGAATATCTTGTATCGATACTTTGGCACCAGTACGATGTGGTAGGTAATTTGACCTATGACCCGGAAAAAGAAACGAGTGCTGGTGACGGTAATTGCCTAACGCAAACCAACAGAAAGCCAGCTCCAAAATGCCGCCCCTGATTTGATCAGCTATCGACCCCCGGCCCGAGGGCACCGGCTCACCCGAGCGCACCGGGGCTCCGCTTACGGGCGCACGAGCGCGGGCAGGCGCATGCCCACGCGGGCGAGCGGCCTCGCATCCGGAGGCAGCGCATGAAGATGCGAAGCGAGCCGATGAGAACGATGAATTGCGCGACCGTCCAAGCATAGATTTATTTTCAAGAACAACCTCTTGCTAATAGATGCAGCCGATAAAGATAATTATAGAAAAGCATCCTGATGGCTATGTCGCCTATCCCATCGGCATCAAGGGGATAATAGTAGGTGAAGGCGATACTTATGAGGAAGCAATTGCTGATGTTAAATCTGCCATCCAGTTCCATATAGATACATTTCCATGAATAGGATAAATCCCGATGGAAGCAAAACGCCCCTGACTATGCCGAACCATGAAGTGATTAAGGGTTCCACGCTATTGATAATCTTAAGGCAAGCAGGAATTTCCAGAGAAGAGTTTATCGAAGTATTCAATGAGATATGATCGCTACTACTGCTATGCGATAAGTCAACAAAACCAAGACTCCCTTAATTTTGGCGAGATCGACCTCCTCATCAGGAAGATGCAAAAACCACAGTGGTCCGGCCCTATGGCCTCCTGCCCACCCGGGCGTGCCGAGCCCACATGCGGGCGCACGGACGCATGCCCACGCGGGCGAACGGCCCTGCGTCGCAAGGCAGCGCACGAGAATGCGAGATGAACCGGCCCAATACAGCCCCATGTAGAAGCTCGACTGGATAGCGGCGAAGAAGTATGGGGCCTCCTTGGGCAACGAGGTGAATGCTGCAGGAGTCACGAGATAACCAATGGAATTTGGGGAAAAAACTCTTCCAACAGATGTATCAATCAGAACCATTCATTAGTAATCATGGGCAATGACATCATCGATCGCAGAGAGGTTCTGGAAGCTCTGCGAAAAGCCAGGCAAGCTACAGAGGACAGCCAAGCCCAGTACGAGCAGGTCGTATCGATGATATCCGATATCGTCTGGCGCTATGATGTCAATGCAAAAGGCGAGCCTGTCGGCTCCTATATCTCGCCGGTTGCGGATAGGATGCTCGGCTTGCCGGAAGGCACCATCGGAAACAGCTTTGACAAATATTTCTCCTATGTCCATCCGGATGACTTGCCGGCTGTGCAGAAGATAATTTCCGAGGGGATACAAACGCTTGGAAAAGATAAAACCGCCGAATACCGTCTGCGAAAGGCTGACGGCACGACGCTTTGTGTTGGTTCTAAGGGTTCGGCTTATTCTCAGCCGGATGGCAGAGTTTCCGTCTTTGGCACCACAAGCAATATCACTGAGCGAAAGCAGGCGGAAGAGGCGATCGACGAGAGTCATAAGTGCCTAACGGATATTCTGGATAGCCTTGATTCTTTGGTGTATGTGGCGAATTTAAATTCTTACGAGCTATTGTTCATCAATAAATATGGTCGTGACACGTGGGGTGATGTGCAGGGGCGGAAATGTTGGCAGGTCATTCAAAAAGGCCAAAAAGGCCCATGTTCATTTTGCACGAATGATAAACTTGTGTCTGATACCGGGATCTCGACCGGTGTGTTCCTGTGGGAGTTTCAAAATACGGTTACTGGTAGATGGTATGAATGCCGGGACCAAGCAATCCCTTGGACCGGCAAAACGCTGGTTCGTATGGAAATCGCCACGGACATCACCGAACGCAAGCAGTCGGAGGAGGCTCTACGGCAAGAGAAAGAACTGGCCCAGCTATATCTTGATATTGTGGGGACAATAATTATCTCCATCAGCTCCGACCATACGGTAACTCTGGTCAACCAGGCCGGTTGTCGTCTGCTGGGATACCGTGAAGACGAGATTATAGGCACGAACTGGTTTAGCCGTTTTTTGCCGGCGCGGGCAAGAGCGGATGTTGAAGAGATATTTGATCATTTGATGATAGGGATTATTGAGCCGGCCAGGTATGTAGAGGGCGTGGTATTGACCCGCAATGGCGAGGAGAGAATTGTTTCCTGGCATAACACCATATTAAGAGACGAGGCGGGAAATATCACAGGTACGCTTTCATGCGGCGAGGATATCACAGAGCGTGAGAAGGCGGAAGAGAAAATTGCTTCATCAGAAGCACTTCTGAACGCTACCCTCGATTCCATACCTGATATCATTGGAATACAAAATCCTGACCATACGATAGTACGCTATAACCGCGCTGGATATGAATTTTTGAACCTTTCTCCAGAGGAGGTTCACGGGCGACGATGCTACGAACTAATCGGTCGAAACCTTCCCTGCGAAGAATGTGCAAGCGAAAAGGCGCAAAAGACAAAGAGATTGGAACAGACAGAGAAGTATCTGCCCGAATACGGAGTTTATCTGAACTGCCGGTCTAATCCCGTATTGAATGAAGAAGGAGAGATCGAATTCATTGTCGAGCAGTTGCGGGACATCACCGAGCGCAAGCGGGCGGAGGGGGCGCTGCGAGATAGCGAAGCACGATACAAACGAATAGTCGAGACTGCCAACGAAGGCATCATGATCATGGATGATCAATTCCGCTATGCTTTCGTGAACAAGAAGCTGGCCAACATGCTGGGCTATCAAGCAGAGGAGATGCTAGGTAAGCCGGTAACCGCCTTCATTTTCGAAGAGGACCTCCCGGATCACAAAGCCAGGATGCAAGTGCGTGTATCCTGCACAGGTGCGCAATATGAGCGCAGGCATCGTCGCAAGGATGGAAGCTGCTGCTGGACGATAGTATCGGCAACACCGCTTAAAGATGAAACAGGCCAATTTGCCGGATCCTTTGCCATGCTTACCGATATCACCGAGCGCAAGAATGCAGATTTAAGCCGTGCACATTCCCTGGTACGACAGGGGCAGTTGAATCTGCTTCAACAGACTCTGCTAAGCCCCGCCAAATTGGAGCAGAAACTCAAGAAGATCACCGACGGTGTGGTGGATATCTTCGGGGCCGACTTTTGCCGCATTTGGATCACCAGTTCCGGTGACCTCTGCGATGCCGGATGCATACATGCAGCGACGACTGTTGGACCGCACGTCTGCCTTTATAAAGATCGATGTCTCCGACTCCTGGCCAGTTCGGGACGGTATACCCACACGGACGGGGTGTTTCACAGACGCGTGCCTTTTGGTTGCTACAAGATCGGGTGCGTTGCATCGGAGCAGGAACACAGATTCCTTACCAACGATGTACAAAGCGAACCTTGGATTTACAACCACGAATGGGCAAAGGAGATTGGCCTCGTCTCGTTTGCCGGTTACCAGTTACGTTTACCTGGTGGAGAGACCTTGGGTGTCATGGCACTTTTCAGCAAACAACCTATCACCGGCGAGGAAGATGCCCAGCTCAACATCCTCAGTAATACAGTCACCCAGGTCATTCAGACCGCTCGTGCGGATGAAGATTTGCTTGAGACTCTGAACGAAGCTAACCGACTTAACAAGTATCTCAATGAGCAGACCGCTCGATCCAATGAGATGGCCGATCTGGCCAGGAAGGCCAATGCCGCCAAGAGCGAATTTCTGGCCAATATGAGCCACGAGATTCGTACCCCCTTGAACGGCGTCATCGGCATGATCGGATTGCTGCTGGATATGAATTTGAATGCCGAGCAGAGTGAATACGCAAAAATCGCCAGTATCAGCGGCGAAATACTGTTGTCTCTCATCAACGACATCCTGGATTTCTCCAAGATCGAAGCCCGTAAACTGGAGCTGGAAACGCTGGACTTCGATCTGCGATCTACGTTTGACAATACGATAGATCTCCTGGCAGTCGGTGCTCATGAGAAAAGACTGGAACTGGTCTCTATGGTGGACCCTACGGTGCCGTCGCGGCTGAGAGGTGATCCAGGAAGGCTGGTCCAGATTCTAGTCAACCTGGGAAGCAATGCCGTTAAGTTTACCGAGAAGGGAGAGATCGTGATTCGTGCCAGCCTGGAGAGCGAAGACGAACGAAAAGTCACAATTCGCTTCTCGGTCAGAGATACGGGTATCGGCATCCCGGCAAATAGGCAGGATATTCTCTTCTCACCGTTCACTCAGGTGGACGGATCGACAACACGCAAATATGGTGGAACCGGTCTGGGGCTGGCCATCTCCCGGCAGCTTGCCGAACTGATGGGCGGCATGATCGGCGTGGAAAGCGAAGAATGCAAAGGCACGACCTTCTGGTTCACCGCGGTGTTTGAGAAGCAGCCGGAAGGCTCTGGATCTGCAGATGAGATGTTTGCCAAAATTGAGGGAGGTGGTGCGATAGACCGTTTCGCGACTGGGCCTGCTATATCCCGATCGTTCAAACACAAAATACGCATCCTGGTGGCGGAGGATAATCCCGTAAACCAGAAAGTAGCCCAGGCCTTGCTCCGAAAGATGGGGCTGCAAGCGGATGTTGTGGCCAATGGTCTGGAGGCCGTCAATTCGCTCCAGACCACTCCCTACGACCTGGTGCTGATGGACTGCCAAATGCCTGAGATGGACGGTTACGAGGCCACACGCATAATTCGCCGGCAAGGATCGAAGGCACTCAATCCAGGCATTCCTATCATTGCCATGACGGCTCTCGCCATGCAAGGTGATCGGGAGAAGTGTATTCAAGCCGGAATGAACGATTTCATTGCCAAGCCGGTTAAGCGAAGAGAACTGGCGGAAATGCTCGATCGGTGTCTGGAAATAATGTGAATGGCTTAAGCGAGATTGCCGAGACGGAGAAAAAAAGGTTGCTCGATTTAGCATCAGGCATGGATAAAATCATACTTCTTCTCCTCTTTGAGACCCGCCTTGATCTTGAATACCTGATCAAGCTATGCGTCTCTGATCTGGACACTGAGAGCGGACAGTTGCAAGTTGCTGCGGACAGAAAGATTCAGCTTTCCAGTACTGCGCTTTCTGAGATTAAGCAATTTCTGAAAACCCGTCCCGGACAGGTCTATCTCCTAGAGGGAAGGTGCGCAAAGCCGGTAACCATCAAGTGGAAGCGATGCGTGCTGGAAAATCTACTGCTAAAAGCCGGTCAAGAAAAATAATAAGGATGGAAAATAATAAGAATGAATAAGCAAAACTCCTTGCCATGCAATATTCCGAGGGCAGTTTGGGCAGGGTATTCGTCCTGAGAATGGACCATGGCGAAGATCTAATTGAATCGCTGCAAAAGTTCCTGCAGGAGAAGAAGATCAAGTCTTGCACGGCACTTTTCATGGGGGCACTACGTGATGGCCGGGCAGTGACCGGTCCCATGCTGCCGATAGTTCCTCCCACGCCCAATTTTGAAGCCTATGAGAGTGCCTGGGAGGTCTTCGGCATGGCTACAATTTACCCATCTGTCGAGGGGCCTAAGCTGCACATACATTCTGCATTGGGACGAGGACGGCAGTCCATCTTGGGCTGCATTCGAGATAAAGCTGAAGTCTACCTGATTGTGGAAGCGGTATTATTCGAGATCTGCGGTCTTGCTGCAGAAAGAGCCTGGGATGAAAAAATGCAGCTTTATCTGCTCACTTTGAAGAACCGACTCTAATCTACGATCTACACTGCTATTGATTATCCCGCTTACTGTACCTCAATATGCCGCAAGTTGGCAGCAAACATTCCCGCCAAAAAGGCAGTAACCGGGAAATACTTACCAATTTTTGATAGCTATTTAGAGTCTAATATTGCCGATAGTTCTTCTGAATTAGCGACAACTATTAATAATACTACCTTCAGGCTTTCTTTTAAAAATTGAAGGCAAATCGGAAGTCCCATCTATGTTGTGTCTCTCGTAATTAGCTTAAGATATATGTCATGTATTATTCTAATATCATATCATTTTTTTCAAATTTAGTACCTCAAACGGCCAGAGGATTATCTTGTTAAAATGTGTATCGCCCTTAGATATCTTTCTGTGCACATGTGTCCACCTAAAGTGTCTATTAATACAAGGGAATATTCTTTAGTAAATAGGAGAATCAAATGAGACTTAGAGTAGTTAGCTCAAAAAATGAGATTCCAAATCTCAATCCCAATGAGAAGATGGTTCACCTGGCTTTTCGCGCCAGCAATGTAGACTTCCTCAGCTTGATGCAAAGATGCCCCAGGTTGCGAATGATTCAGGTACCCCCGTCCTACCACAAGACCATGTCCAATGCCATCCAGGTATTCCTGAACATGCAGGGCATTGAGCTATTGGAAGGAGATGTTTGGGGCCACAGAAAGGATCTGGACGAGTACTTCACCGTGGATGACAGCACCTTAGTGGAGATCAGCTCCCTGGTGGCCAGCGGCACCGCCATAGAGGATCTGGCCAGCCAGGTTCAGAAGAGGGCCAGACTCGGTCCGGACCTCATCAAGTACATCGCCAAGAGCAAGATCACCGCTTAAAGCCGGGCATTCAGAGACGGGCAAAATAGTCCGGCTCTGCCTTTTCTCCTTTATTTATCAGGCCTTTACGACAATTGTCTTAAGTAAGCCAATCCACCAGGGGACCATTTTCTGCGTCATCATACCAAAGCAGATAATACTTCCGACTGCTCCAATAATGATGCCGATGACGATGTTGTCAATAATGAGCGACACAAGCCTTATTCCTATTCTATGGGATTTCCCCAATTTGCTTGAATCTCACTCGCCATAAAATCACCGGCCAAATTTATGCTCTTATCCGATGAAGCCTATCAATGGCCACCGAGGCATTTTCTCCATCCGCGAGATATATCAGCTCCATCTCATCGTTGGAAATAATCGTCCCCAGGCTATAGCCCTTATCAAACTCGGCAATATAGAGCGTTTTATTATCCAAACCAATGGCTCCGGCAAATCCTTCACCAATCTCTGTCTCGTTCTCCTGCTTGATTGTTATATTTCCTGCGAAGAGACGGTCATCCTGCTCGATGAAAGCAAAAATGATGCTAACGTTTTCCGTCGAATTGGAGTGGCCTATCCCTTCATCATATGAACTCCACGAGCCGGTCCAAATCCCGAGCAGGTCAGGAACTTCTGCCGTACAGATCCCCGTGGCCAAAAAGACCATGGCCAGCAGTGCAAAACACCAAATATGTTTCATACACATTTGTAAGCCTATAATCTATTATAAATTTTGCCTAACGTAGAAAGGTGCTGGGCAACCTCACCCCGGCCCGCTAGGATTTCTGCCAGTCATCAGGTCCGCCCAGTCTCGCGTATCTCCCGCAGCCGGGCCTGGATGTTGCCTGCTTCATCGCCCGGCCCGCGAGCCGCCTTGGCCCGGATCCCAGCTTGATGCACTCGTAAATGGGTGTTTTGTGGACACGAGCTATTGTCCGATTAGGATGCCTGAGTAGTTGCCTGTAACAGAAATATCTTAATACGAAAATCGCATGAGTAAATAGTCATGGTTGAACCTGTCGATGCAATAAGGGCGATTCACAATGCGTTCAGGAATGATTTGGAACGTATCGATTCTGCCGCGTTAGACTCTGCAAGGGGAAAGGAGGGGCTTGGCGCCACCATCGAACGTTTCCGGTTCTTCAACGAAGTATTGGTCTGGCATGCCCACGGAGAAGAGTTAGCTATCTTCCCCCTGCTCGATAATGTTGCCCCCCTGGTTGCAGAAGCCTATGTAAAAGACCACCGTGGTTTGGATTTTGCATATGACACATTGAATAAATCATATTCTGCACGCGACCTTCTGCTAACGGCACGGGCCACTGCTGCATTCCGTTTTCATCTCAATATCCATCTGGACAAGGAAGATACACACCTCTACCGGATTTTCAAGGAACGAGTCACCCTGCCTGACCAAGGGAAGGCGATTGGTATCATGTCCAGCACTGTTCCTAAGGAGCGGTTCCCCGAATTGGTGGCATGGATGTTCCCGCTGATAGGAAACGACGATAGAGATAACATGATCCGCATCTGGCAGATGGTGATGCCTGCGCCTACCTTCGCGGGAGTAAAAGAACTCATCAAAACGGCCATCGGTAGCGAATGGGGCGAACTCACGCACCGTATCCCAACATTATAGAGACAAATGCAATCGAGAAGCCACCAAGAAAAATGAGGAGAACTGCATTATCGACGGCAGTGATCAGGCTGGTCCCTCACCGTCTCCAGCACCTTTTTCGCTGCCGAGCACCTCTCCGCCCTGGAGATATCCGCCTCCAAGCCAGGCTTAAAGTCGAACATCGGGCGAGGTCTGGCTATCAGGCTCCACCTTACCAAGGACGCCGGCCCGCCAACGTCTCGATATCTCTCTTGATTATTTCTTTGCTGTGAAAGTAATCTTTTCCAGCCTAAACCGAAAACCTTGACCGAAAGACATTTGGCTAATCAACTCGTAAAGAAAAATCAGAGGAAGAAAAATGAAAAGCAACATATTTATTGGAATAATGCTCGCATCCATTCTCTTGACGCTCTCTTTTGGCGTGGCCTTGGCTGCGAAAGAGAACATGGCAATGCCAGATAACAAGACTATGTCAGATAACATGACAATGCCGGTTAACAAGACTATGTCTATGAATATGCCAATGTCAATGCCTATGAGTATGAGCATGCCAATGTCGATGCCTATGGATATGCCAATGAACAGGACTAAAGAAATGATGAATGCGGCCACGAATGTTTTCATAATTCAGAATGTGACCTTGAACGTCATCACGATGCAGAACGTGACCTTACTTACGAATTCATCTTATGCCTAGAATATAGCCATTTTTTTTCATAATGCAGTGGCATAATGGTTGGGATCAGGCTGAATATCTCACCGCCACCAGCACCTTTTTCGCTGCCGAGCACCTCTCCGCCCTGGACTCGTCTGCCGTCATCTGCTCCAGGTCCTCGACGTTGATTTGGCCCATTTTGAACCTGGTAACGAGAATGCAGGTCATGACGGCATCGCTATGCTTCGCTTTCTTAGCTAATTTTACCCATTCTCCCATCTCAGATTATTGAAGAGGGTATAAATCTCCTCGCTCCAGCGCAGTGCTAAATCCAGATTTTTAATGATGATATTACTCGGAAGTGTCTATTAATATTAGGGAATGCATCTTAGGGTCTGGAGTGCTAAAATGAGACTTAGAGTAATCAGCGCCAGAAATGAGATCCCCAATTTGAATCCAAATGAGAAGACAGTTCACCTGGCCTTCAGGGCCAGCAATGTAGATTTCCTTAACCTGATGCAGAGATGCCCCAGGCTGAGAATGATTCAGGTCCCGCCATCCTACCGCAAGACCATGTCCAGTGCCATCCAGGTATTCCTGGACATGCAGGGCATTGAGATGCTGGAAGGCGACGTGTGGGGCCACAGAAAAGACCTAGATGAGTACTTCACCGTGGAAGACAGCACGCTTGAGGAGATTCGCTCCCTGGCAGCAAGCGGCGCATCCGCGGATGATGTGGCCGATCAGATTCAGAAGAAGGCCAGGATCGGCTCGGAGCTTATCAAGTACATCGCCAAGACCAAGATTACCGCTTGAGCCCGGACGCCAGTCCGGCTCAATTATTGATCTATTTTCCAGTCCAGGCGGCTCTCGACCGCCAACTACAAATATCTATAATGATTATATACATAGTTTGCCGCTTCATGCCATTGAATAGGGTGGCGGGCGTGCCGTGGGCTTAACGTATCTGATGATGCTCTGATGACAAGGGTGTTTGCTTCACCATGGAGCAACATGCCGCCAGCTCCTAAAGGCTGGATGGTCTTGATCCCTTGGTACAGGAGATGCATGCCGTCGTGGCACTGCATTTGGCTACGAGCCTGTGAGGCTGATATTTCGGTGGGCTGAAAAAGTTGCGCGCTGTAACTGGCGCAGTAATCCGCCGAATCTCACGCTAATACACGGTCGGGGCATGAAGCGGCACAAATCAAGCCAAAGACGAGAGGGCGGGCAAGAGGCCCCATGAAAAGGGTTCCGGTAATTCGGACGCTGTGTGAAATTCCAGCGCATATGCTACCTTCGAGCCAGGCTTAAAGTCGAGCTTCGGGCAGGGTCAGACCATCACTTCGCGGTGATTGGCTCCTTCTAAAAGGGCGCTGTGGATCGGCGCTGGCCCGCCTGGGACTTGATATCTTATTCTCTTTGGTTATTTCTTCTTGGTGGAGAAGGGTCTTTTCTAACTTGAAGCGAAAGCCTTTTATCTCGGCAATTGACGTATAGTGTATTGGCGAAAGTCGATGGCTATTTTTCCCTCCTACATCAAATTGACTTTTGCCTCCCTCCCTCTTATCCATATTTCGTGAGATCCTACAGCATCCGGTTTCATCCATTCTCAGCTTCCCAAAGACTTATAGCCTGACTCGTCCTTCATTCTTTCCAGAACGCCAGCCATTAGGAGGAGAGAGGCAATTAAGTCGGAGTTATGGGGCTTGATGACTGGCCAGGCCCGCAGCTCCCATTTATATCATTCGCATAATCGATTTTATGTGCTCGCTGTCCTGCTCTTCTGAAATAGTTCTATGGCATTTTTAAAAGATTTTATGAAAATGCAATAGAACTATTGCAATTTGTACGCACCGGCTTGTACAACCAGCACGGCATGATGAAAACAGCTCAAAAGCTCTTTGGGCTAAGTCCTCATTCCACACACTACAGAATAGAGCACAATTCTACTTGTTCGATCTCCTCATATCGGTCTATTCAGGTTACAGATAACGGTTCTTGCAAGGGCCTTTTACGTAGCGCACCATAAGGAGGGTTTGAGTCCAGAAAACATTCTTATAATAATATCCTGTCAATTAATGGATATCTAATAGTAAATTATTGTTTGCGAGTTATACATACTACTTGAAGCTGGCTATTTCATTATGAAATATTTTTTGAAGAATACTGGTCTTTCACCTGTATTTCAGCATAAATTTGAAAAGAAGGCTTGGCTGCTGACTGGAGCTATGCTAGAGAGGTATATTATGAGGTTAATTATCGCTGTTATAGCGTTGCATTTTTGGCCCAGCAATTGAATGCTTCAGAAGCGTGGGGCTATGGTGACGCGCTCGTCTCCTATCCTACACTGCTTCAATATGTGATTATTCGCCGGAGATGCCCGGCAGCATTCCCAATCATCGATAGTGCTATATCTGCCAAATACTTCTCCTCAAATCACAAAAAATAATCTGACAGATCCAATGGTTGGAGAGAGATTATGGCTTATGATCATCATAAACAGGGGACCTTACTGAAAGGTCTATTCATTCTCATTCTGCTGCTCGTGAACTGTTCTGTTCAGGCCCAGGAAGCAAAGATATCAGTCACCAAAACAGCTGATCCAGCATTTGGTTCAGAGGGCACTTCGGTAACCTTCACCTTGAACGTTATCAATAGCGGCAGCTCTTCGCTGCCTCATGTCTTCGTCAGCGATCTTCTGCCGGTTGGCATGAGCTACATCGCATCTTCATCTGGCGGCACTCACAGCGGCCAGAACGTTTACTGGAGCGACATCGGCCCCTTTAGTTCAGGGGCTAGCAAGTCGCTTCAAATCGTGGCCCGCATCGACGGCCCGGTCTCAGGCGTCCAGACTCTGACCAACCGCGTGGATGTGGAGGCCAGGCCCGCAAATGGAGGGATTGTCACCGATTATGCCACAGCTTCTGTTCAGGCCCAGGAAGCCAAGATCTCAGTCATCAAAACAGCCTATCCTACAGTCGGCTCGCCAGGTACGGATGTTACCTTCACCTTGAACGTTATCAATAGCGGCAGCTCTGACCTGCCTCATGTCTTCGTCAGCGATCTTCTGCCGGCTGGCATGAGCTACATCGCATCTTCATCTGGCGGCACTCCCAGCGGCCAGACCGTTGTCTGGAGCGACATCGGCCCCTTGCTTTCAGGAGACAGAAAGTGGCTTATGATGGTGGCCCGCATCGACGGCTCGGTCTTAGGCGTCCAGACTCTGACCAACCGCGTGGATGTGGAAGCCAGGCCCGCAAATGGAGGGATTGTCACCGATTATGCCACAGCTTCTGTTCAGGCCCAGGAAGCCAAGATCTCAGTCACCAAAACAGCTGATCCAGCATTTGGTTCAGAGGGCACTCCGGTAACCTTCACCTTGAACGTTATCAATAGCGGCAGCTCTTCGCTGCCTCATGTCTTCGTCAGCGATCTTCTGCCGGTTGGCATGAGCTACATCGCATCTTCATCTGGCGGCACTCACAGCGGCCAGAACGTTTACTGGAGCGACATCGGCCCCTTTAGTTCAGGGGCTAGCAAGTCGCTTCAAATCGTGGCCCGCATCGACGGCCCGGTCTCAGGCGTCCAGACTCTGACCAACCGCGTGGATGTGGAGGCCAGGCCCGCAAATGGAGGGATTGTCACCGATTATGCCACAGCTTCTGTTCAGGCCCAGGAAGCCAAGATCTCAGTCACCAAAACAGCTGATCCAGCATTTGGTCTCACAGGAGCCCTGATCGACTTCACCTTGACTGTGACCAACAATGGCGAAGCCATGCTACCGCATGTCTTCGTGAGCGACAAATTGCCGGCTGGCCTCGCCTACGACTCTTCTGCTGGAGGGGTGAGCAGCGGCAAGTACATCAACTGGACCGACGTCGGCCCGCTGGCCGACGGCGCATCCCACACTCTCTGGATTAAAGCTACAATCGACGGATCAGTCTACGGCACATTGACCAACCGCGTGGATGTGAAGGCCAAGCCCGAGCACGGCGATGAAGTCAACTCCAGCACCACGGCAAGCGTGGAATCGAAGAATATTTGCATCTCCGGCCACAATTTCGAGAACAGCACCGGCAAGGGTCTGGCTGGTTGGACCATCGTGGTCAGTAACGTCACGGACCAATTGACTACCGTTACCAATGACACAGGCTACTGGCAGGTCTGCGGCCTGCCCGCCGACTCATACACGGTCTGTGAAGAGCTAAAAGATGGATGGACCCAGGTCATTAAGGATGGCACCCAGATTGAGACCGATGGTTGCTACAATATAATTCTAGGATACAGCGAGAGCGTTCCGAATCTGGACTTCTATAATGATGCACCTTGCAATCTCATATTGACCAAGACCGCAGACAAGCCCACAGTCCATAGGGGTGAAGACATCAACTACACCATCAATCTCTGCAATCCCTGTCCCGATGGGATTTCCTTCACCAATGTCACCCTATGGGATGTCCTACCCAAAGGCGTCGAGCTGGTCTCGGTCTACCCCGCGCCTTCATCCACCAATCTCACCTGGTACATTGGCGCCCTTTACCCCGGCCAGTGCTTCTACGTGGAACTGGTGGTGCGCGTTCCGATAGTTGATATCAATTACGACATGTCTCAGGGAGTCCAGGGAGTTGGTTTCGTCAACGTCCATAATGACTATGACACTCACCAGGGTCCTGATTCCATAACCAACTGCGCCTACGCCAAAGCCGATCTGGTAGAGACCATGTCCAGCTGCGCATCTAGCAGCATAGTCGATCCGGGAACGGAACTCAGGAGACGCGAGTTTGGCAGCGGCACTTATGAGAGCGAGGAGTTGACAAGGATTCGCACGGAGAACAAGTCCATCAGATCAGTCACAAGCCTCTCTGCAACACATAAGCCAACCACCTTCGCTTTGCCTCAGGACCGATCAATCGGTTATGTCACCAAATGGACTGAGAAGTCCAAAGGCATCAACACAATAACCGGTGCTACCATGAACGAGGAGTACACCTTTGCCAGCAAGATCGATAAGGACCGGTCCATCGAGTTGGACGAAAACGGTTCGACCATGAAGACTGAGGTCGAGTTCGAGGGCAGCGGCCATATCGGAGTTCTGAAGAAGCAAAGCCCAGATGCTCATCCCAGGTCCAGGCCGGTTTATGAAGCGGGCGAGGACTACGTGGGCAGCTTCAGGGTATTCGAGAATGTGGATGAATACGGCAGCAGCGTCCGGTCCAACAAATCAGTGACTGGCTACGGCTACGTGGACGTTAACAAGCGCGTGCAGGGCAGCCAGAGGACTTACGAGTCGGGCACCGGCTCCTACCAGAGCGATGAGATCATCGATACTCCATCCAACTTCATAGCCAAGGACATCTCCCTTGTCCACGGCCCCACCAGCTACAACTACACACCGAGATTTGGCGTCAGCCAGAACATGAAATGGAGCGAAGGCATGTGGTCCAGGAGCGGCTACCTGGCTGGCGGCGATATATTCAAGGATAGCAGCAACTGCGGCATTCCTGTCACAAAAACTGGCAACAGCTCGCCTCCAGCTTCCTACATCAGCGAGAGATTCTCTTCGCTGGATAGCCTGAAGAAAGAGACCATTGCATCCGGCCTCAACGAGATGAAGACCAACGCCAGCTTCAGCGGCATGGCCGACTTCGAGGTAAAATCAATAGGCGAGAACCAGGCAACCAAGGTCGATAACGAGGAGCGCTATGTAGGCCAATATGACATCAGACGGAAGGTGCTTCTCACCGGCGTGTCCAGATACGACCGACCTCACATAACCGTGAAGAAGGAAGGCAACATGACCACCAGGTGGTTCAACAAGACCAATGCCCAGGTAGCCAAGTACGTCATAACCATAACCAATGACGGAAACGTGGCTCTGGCACCCATAAATGTCCGGGACATCTTCCCGCCAGGCACGGAGTACATAGGCTCGTCCATCAGGCCTGCAAGCATCTCCAAGACCGATGCGAACTGGACTTTAGTTCATCTCGGTATAGGGAACACCATTGAGATAGAACTGGAACTGAACTTGACCGAGTACGCGCCCGGCAACATTGTCAACCGCGTCATGGTTTGCGGCATGAACAAAGACGCCTGCGTATCAGGAGCGGCTTATGCGGCATTAGAATCCGCCGGGCTGCCCTGCTGCCTGTCCGAGGTTAGGCTGGACAAGAGGGCAGTGCTCGATGCCACCGATCCCACGCTGGTCCATTTCACCATCGAAGTGCGCAATAATGCCGACAGCACCTTGGCCGCCACGTTGACCGACATGCTGCCAGCCGGCCTGACATTCCTGAGCGCCTCACCCGAACCGAGCCGCCAGGAGGGCCAGTTCCTGCAATGGATTGTCCCCGACCTGCAGCCAGGTGGTGTGGCAACTATCCAATACCTGGCCCGGGCAACCATGGATGACAGTTATGTCAACTCTGTGCATCTGGATGCAACTGCCGTGGATGCAGCCGGTTATGACACAGCCGATGCTGCGGCCAGAGTTGAGGTGTGGAGCAGCGGGGTGGCGCCCAAGACCACCAGGTACGGTGGCTGGCAGACTCCCGACTGGAACATGACCTCGCCGGACGAGGGAATCACCATTGAACTCTCGCCGGACGAGGATATTGTCGAGTAACCGATCAACAAGCATAATCGATTGGATGGAGACTTGCCAGTGTCTCCATCTTTCTAACAGGTCGGCTTTACTCTGGTGAGCACCGGTCCGAATCCATGCAGATCGTAAGCCTCCTTCACCAGCGCTGGCGCCACGGTAGCGTAAATCTCCGTCGTAGACAGCCTCTTGTGCCCCACCCGGCTATCTGAATCATGGGCACCGGCACGCCGGCCATGAGCGCATTCACCACATGGCTGTGCCTGAGGATGTGGGGCGTGACCTTCTTCCGGGAGAGCTTCTGCCTGGGCGAAACCTCCTGGATCCCGGCCTCTTCTGCCAGGCGGTCTATGGTCCTGAGCACCGTCTTGGTGCACAGATGTCCGGAGCTCCGGCCGGGGAAGAGCCACACCTGGCCTGGCTGCAGGCTCTCCCGTATGGCCTGCAAGAGAGGCCTGAATCCAGAGTCATGACTCCGTACTCCTGACTCCAGCATCCTGACCCTTGCATCCAGATACCAGACTCCAGAGTCAAGCACAATCCTTATAGACATTCATGAAGAGTTTACAGTTATGGAGGTAATAGCAATAGCCAACCAAAAGGGTGGGTGCGGCAAGACCACGACCACCGTCAATCTGGCCGCATATCTCGCCCTGCGAGGTTCTCATGTTCTGCTGATAGACCTCGACCCACAGGGCTCTTCGACCACCCATCTTGGCATTGACAAAGACAACCTGCCCAAGAACATGAACGAGGTCATGATGGATAGGACCAAGCTGGAGGACATCATCATACCCACGACCGTAAAAGGGCTTGATATCGCCCCCACAAATAACGACCTCGTTGAGGCCGATGCGGTCCTAACCAGCAAAGTGGGCCGTGAGAAACGCCTCAGAAAGAAGGTCCAGGCGTTGAACTACGATTATGTAATCATCGACACGCCCCCAGCCCTGGGCAACATGACCCTGAACGCACTTGTGGCCAGTGATAGGGTTATTGTCCCAGTCCAAGTGGAATTCTTCGCAGTAGAAGGACTGAAGACACTCATCAGAATGCTGGATGAGCTTGATGAACTGGGCTATCAGCCGGAGAGAAGATACCTTCTCACCATGTGCGACAACAGACGGAAGATAACCGAAGAGGTGTCCACCAAGATCAGGAGCCTATTGGGAGATGCCGTCTTCAAAGTCGTTATTCCCGAGAATGTGCGGCTGGTGGAGGCTCCGTCCCAGGGCCTGCCAATATGTCTCTATGATCCATCCTGCTCAGGGGCACTGGGCTACAAAGATCTGGCAGATGAGGTGGCGGCATGAGCCCAGGAGATCGCATGACGAAAGGGCTTGACTTCATGCTGAAAGGCATAGAGCCAAAAAGCAAGAAACCTGAGTCAGAAGGCACGCTTCAAGAGTCAGGAGTCATGACTCAGGAGCCAGGAGAGGAGAGTCAAGACAAGAGCGTCCAGCTTCAAGACCCCGGCACCCAGAGTCAGGAGTCAGGAGTCACGACTCAGAATTTAGAAATTATTGCCGCTGAAGAAAGAGATGTGAAACATGAAACAAACGTCAGGCTTCAAGAAGCAAAAGTCACGACTCCAGAGTCGGGATTTAAGAAGCAAGAAGCAGGGCACAGGCTTCAAGACCCCAGAACCTTGAGTCAGGATTCAAGAGTCAGGAGTCAAGAGTCGGGAATAACTGCACCGGAAGAGAAAGATGTGAAACAGGAGTCAAGCATCAGGGTTCAGGAGTCCGGAGTCAAGACTCAGGATTACAGAGTGCAGAGTCAGGAATCAAGCATCAAGCTTCAAGACCCCAGCACACAGAGTCAGGAGTCGGGAGTCAAGACTCCAGAGTCGGGAATTACTGCACCGGAAGAGAAATATGTGAGACTTGAGTCAAGCGTCAGTCTTCCAGAGTCCAGAGTCATGACTCCGGAGTCAACAGCCCAGATTCAGGAGACCAGACCCCAGAGTCAAGAAGAGATGAAAAAGTCCAGAAACGAGACTCAAGAGTCGGGAGTCATGACAGATGACATAATAGACCAGGCGGTCGCTCAGGCCCTGAAGTCGCCCAAGATATCACTCTACTCCCCGCTGCTGCTTGCCGTCCTGGAAAGCCAGCAGTTGATGCTATTAAACCGCAGGGAGACGACACTCCTGCAATACCGCAAATCCACCAAGGCCCGGGAGATGGTGGAGAACGCGCTCAAGGAAGCCTACCCGGAGCTGTGCGAGAAGATATTGAAGCGAATAAATGAAGGAAATGGGAAGCAGTGAATTTAAGAGACGAAAGAGATCGCCTTGATCTAGAAAAGTGTGAGATGGAGCCCTAATCAGCCAGACAGAAGCTCTCTGGCCAAAGGGCAACTTCCCCCCTGCATGATTGGATCTCCACCTTACTGCGCTCTCGGAGCATCTCCTCCACATCCGAGATCCTGATGCAGAAGACCTCGGCCAGGATCTCCATGGCCGTTTGGAGCTCCAGGACCTTGGAATCCACCCAGGGAGCCTTTCCGGAACGCTGCACTAAACGCCTCTGATTCTGAGGACCCATTAACCGCTCAAGAACTCCTGCCATACTATACCCTTTGGCCCTGTGAGAATAAGTAGTTTGGCCGGAAAAGGATAGCATTAAACCATTTTTACACAAAAGGAAAAGGCGAATTACATAAAAGCGTGATGGTAATGATGATCTACACAATATGATTCATTTACCTCACTGCTCTTGATCTTCCTGACCTTCAGGAACAACAAGTCTACCCTGAGAGCCGGGGACTGCGGTAAGAAGATCTCTGAGTACATTGATGTGCCCCAGGACTTCTATTCCCTTCGCGGTAGTCCTATAAGATGGGTTATCTTCGGACCCAGAGGATTTGAGGAGACTGGCATTAATCAATCGTTGAAGATGTATATTTACGGTATGGAAATTAAGATTGCACTGATAAACGATTTTGGTCTTGCCAGTTGCCTCTGTACAGATTCTTAGGATAGGATATCTTCTGTGATCTTCTCCGGACTTCTCCTCATTATCTATCATCAGTATCTCAGGTTCTATAAAAACATTTTTCTACTGTATATTGCGTTGCCTTTGGCAACGGTCTGAAGTGAAGATCTATCTTCTTGATTTAATAATATTAAATTGCTATTATAATTGATTCTGCCTTGATTCGTTGCTATACCGTAAACTAAAGCTAGCTAACTAATCTCTCTACTACCCGACAGAATAAATTTTTGTGTACTTTTTAGGGCGTTATCATGACAATTTAAACGTGGCTTCCTGGCTCTTTAAAGAAGATAACCCTAAGCTCATCCATTCGCGACCGTTGCCTTGTGTCACAGTCACGCTCCACTTTTATAATATCAGATTGTTTTAAGTCTTCAACGGTTGCAGTTAACCTTGTGGTTTGGCGTCCATCATTGGGAGTATGGTCGCAGGCCAAGGCCGGACAGATCTTCTCAGCTCTCTTCAGAGCTCTGATTGTGTCGCGACGACTGGGCGGTTTTCCCTCTCTGCCTGATAGGAAGTCTCGGGCCTGGCAGGAGTTGAAGGCGACTTCCTTCCTTCCCTGGGCAATGGTCTTTACATGCTCTACAATAGCGGAAGCTCTCAACTGAATCTTTGTGATTGCTTGCCTGATTTTTCCTTCCTCTGTGGGCGCAGAGGCGGGCCTCGTCTTTAAAGCATTGTGAATATGCCAGATTTCCTTTTTGATGTAGGCATTGAGAAGAACGAGCTTTCCAACAGGCGATTTCTCGGCTTCAACGGCACGGCTAGCCTTAGTATTCATCTCGGCCAGCTCACGGCCTCGCAGGATTCCGGCATCCTTGAGGACCTCGTTCAAGGTATCGTAGACCTGGATCAAGTCCTTGAATAAGGCTTGAATCTCGGAGACAGGGATCTCGAGGATCTCGTCTGTTTGGAAGATGTCCATTCAGACCGCCACCGCAAACCTTGAGGATACATTTTCGTGCGACGCTACATTGCCTGGAGGAAAACCTGTATCAGGCTCGGATGCAAAGCTATTTATTCTAGCCAAGGCTAAATTTACCATACACGAACGCTCCTGCTCGGAGTATCCCAGTCCAGGTGCTCGTAACACCTGGGCCGGAAACAATTTTTACAAGCTATTATTGATTACAAATAATTTTAATTAAACGAATATTCTCTACGAGACTCGCGACTTTATAAGAAAATATTTTAATTTTGTTGAGAAAATCCTTTAGTAGATTGTGATTGGGCGGTTCTGATGCAAAACTATATATCCCAGCTAAAGCTATCTCTATCATAATTGAATTCCATTCTTAGGGGTTTTTCGGTCCAGGGGTACCAGCCCTGGGCTGAAATATATTTTATCTAAGTTTTATTCCTATTTCTCTATACGATCGTCTGTATTCTTCTGGGTTATGCTTAAAGCTCGATCTAGGTTTGAATGCTAGTTTGGAAGCGCTAGATTGTCGGCTTCTTTAAGCTTAGTTAAGGCATATTCCACAGCATGAGTTCTGCTGGCAAAGCGACTCTTGTCCACTTCTTTATCAACCCAATCGACAAGGTCTCCTTTGATCGATGCCGTAACTTTTACCTTCGCTACACCCATACACAAGTGTTTCCTAATTTTGCGTATTTAAGCGTATTCTATGTTTTTCTATGAAGATTATCTAATAAATTTTATTTATTATATTCGCTCTTGTTTACAAAGTTGGGTTAAATGAATATCAGGATCTGAATTTTAAGGGGCTAAAATGTCTTTTCTTTCGGCTCATCTTATCAGATAGACGTTTTCATTGAGGCCATTATTTCGCGACTCACTATTGTAACCGTTTGTTACATCCTCGGTTTCTCTCTAGACCCCTCAGACTCCCCGACCTAAGACCCCGAGACAAATAAACCGTAAACTAACATAACATCCTGTTTCATGTCATCTTCTTTGATTAACTTCTTTCAAAAGGCCACTGTATCCCTGAAGATTCCCCCTAATGTACAAACCACACCTTCCGGCAGCTCGCAGGAAGATTGTAACAAACTGTGACAATAACAAATTGCGTAACAAACTGTTATCATGCATCGTTGGGCCAAATTCGCGCCGAATCCCTCGTTGATCTTGATGATCCTGGCCGCCTTGCCCTTCTTCTCAAAATTGACCTGATCCGGGAAGAGCGCAGCAGCGCGGCGCATGGCTCGCAGGGCCTGCTCCCTGTAGATCTTCCTCTCCTCTTTGGCGGAGATGGTCCTTATAGAATCGTTAGTGGTAAGCTGTTTCAATTTGCGGTCTGTTGTAAAGGCCTCCAGGAGGATCTCGGCCCGCAAGGTATCGACAGTGGTCAGGCTCAGCCTGGGCCTGCACAGGATGAATGTTACAACGGCCCGTTCCAGGTCGGCCAATTGCCGCAGGGCGTTCACAGGAGATATTGTGCCTCGTTTCTTTGCCGCCTCGATGGCTTGCCACTCCTTCTTGATATGGGCGTAGAGGCTCTTCGTCTCGGGGGTGGCGGGGAGCTGCCCAAGGGACTTCAGGCATTCATCCAGCCCCTGGCGCTGCTCGGATAAGAGAGTCCAGAAGCCCTCTTCGAATTCTTCGATCAGGGCCTCCATGTTCTTGTTGGCCTTCACCAACCGATCTCTTTCCAGGGTGTGCTCGAAGCTCTCAGGAGTATTGAGCCCTTGGCTCGTTTTGCTGCGCGTCTTCTTGATGTCGATTAGCTCTAGCTCTCGCTGCTTGAGCCTGTTGGCCAGGTTCTCGATGCCCCCATTTTGCTGGGCAATAAGAGAATCTTGTTCCATTATCCTGGCCTCGAGCTCTGCAATGGTTCTCCTGAGCTGTGTCGGCTCAGATGAAGAAAGCTCCTGCGCAGTGCGAAAAGAGTTTATATCTGGGACGACAACCAGATTCATGCCTGTAAACCCCAGCCAGTTCCGAGATTCATGATTGCAACTCCGGACCGCGTTGTGGTTTTGCGAACCTCCCAAAGACTCGCAACAGGCCTCGGAGAGCAAGGGCAGCTCTCCGTGTCAATCTTTCTATTTTAATTTTGGATGTAATTCCCTCCAGCTTGCTGCTCGGATGCTCCGTCGCAGTTTGATTTTGGGCTAGAGAAAGGCCAAAAAAGCTTGTAGCTGTGCAATAAGCTATAACGCAAAGCCTTTTATCTTGTTGCTCTACATATATCATCAGACTTGCCTCTTTACTTCTAGGTTAGCCATGGCTTGCAAGGTCTCGGCACCGGATGTCAGGCAGGTCGGTAGGCACATCGCCATCTCACCACTGGCGTTGGCAACTTTGCGACGAAGGAGCCCATACTCTTTCGTCGCGAAGACATAATTCTTCTGCCTTCATCCCCCGTAAACAGGTATCTTATCTATGATTCGTATTACATTTCCTTATTTGGCGTTTGCCAGCAAAATATAAAACTGTTTTGCCATGTATTGACATGATACCGTCTCTAATATCCATCTGATTAATCGTTATGCTTCGCGTAAGTAAGCAATTTTTACTTGATCAAAACTAAGGCCTAGTTTATCCCCATACTGCTACAATATTTAAATAGTCGTGATTTGTTCGGTCATGCGGTGAGATGTGTCTTCGTTCCTGTCTGGCGTGTGGGCGCTAGGCAGGTAACAAATTCGCGCCTATAGATTGCGTTTCACCGGAAATGTATCGCAGAATCGTGTGGTGAGAGCGAGATGTGCCAAATTGTGGGTGTCAATAGCCTGAGCGCCGAGGATCTCAAGCTTAGGCAAAAGGCTCCTCTAATGGGGGCGACCGCGTGAGAAAGGAGTTTGCAGGGACTCTCCTGACCAGCTTTGGCATGATGGGCTCCGTTCATTTCAGCCTGGAAATGCCGGGGTCTCTCATCGGAGACGCAAACCAGTTCCTGGAAGGGGCCAGAGGAAAGCGTGTTCTGGTAACTATCGAGATTCAGGAGGTGGCGGATTGAGGATGTGCCGCCTCTGTTCCGCGGCCTTGGATAGCACCAGGACCGCTCTGGGAGAGATCACAGGCCGCCTCAGGGAAGACGAATACGACATGCACAGCTTTCCCTCTGACCTCCGGATGAGCTTCAAGATCCTGGCCGAGATGGCCCGCATGATGCACCTTCCTGGGATTGATCGCGATATTGAGGACCTGGCCAAGGCTTTCATGGTACAGGTAGAGCCCCTCCATGCCGATCTATCTGAGATTGCTTTGGAGGTTAAGTCGTGAAGTGGACATCCCCTTATTACAAATCCTTAAATATAATAAGAATTACAGTTCCTTATAATGCTCAGGCTTTGCTCGTGAGCAGACTCTTTTCGGAGGACTCTATCGATGTTTCTTGAGCCCCTCCGGGAGCCTGGGACAAGACTTGCCACTGAACATCATGGTGGCAAAGCTGGCCGTTTCTGGCGTTTCGAGAAAGTTGAGCTTGAAGATATCACCCTCTTCCGGCCTCGAATGTGTCCGCACTGCAAACAGGAGGCTGTAATTTTCGACGGGCGACAGGTTCCACATTGTCCGAGTTGCGGCACTGAACCCAAAAAGTCCCAGCCCATGAGAAGATCAAGGCAGGAGATAGAGCATTACAGGAGGTTGAAAGAACAGAAGAGAAGCAGAATAATATATAAATGATGAAGTCAGATATGTTCTTGAGATGGAAGTAGAGAAGATCTTTGAAGAGATGGCCAAGCTCGACAGGGAGTTGCTGGCCATGATGGCAGATGATCCAGGGTTGGAGGAGATCTACGCCGAGGAGATGGGCGAAGCTCCAGGCTCTGTGGTCTACCTCCCACGAGCCCCAACGCCGGAAGATTGGGACCGTGCCCTGGAATTAGCAAACCGAAAATAGAGGTTTTTATGCCGTTCAGGCCAAAAGATACCTTACAAATGCTAGCGGACGCTGGCGCTGATCCTGATTCGCTCTTGATCCTGGAGAGTCAGGAGAAGGTGGATTACCTGGAGCTTGGTCTTCCTCGCCAAAGCATAGCCAAGGTCCTGCAGATCTCGGGAGTGCTCAGGTCAGAGGGCAAGAAGAAGATAAATTACCACAAGCAACGCAGCATCTGGAGCAGA
>JBAXWY010000027.1:0-36375 GCA_037128175.1 Methanothrix sp. | reverse complement strand
GGCGCCTTGGATGCCCCGCAGCTTGCTGCGCGGGTGCGCCGCCGCCGTTTCACTTGCAGCGCGGGCAAGGCAGCTTGTAGCCGAAGCCTTTGAAGACTTGGTCGCAGTCCTGGCACCTGTAATTCTTGGCAAAGACCTCTTCCGTGCTGCCCAGATCCACTCCACAGCCGCAGGTGGCGCACATAAAAAAGAAATGGGCTTTTGATGATAAATAAGTTCTGCCGATGAGAGGGCAAAAAATTGGTTTCTCGCTTTTTCGATAGTATTATAACCAGCGGCTAACGACGTTTTCCACCACAGAGACACAGAGCGCACAGAGGCACAGAGCGACGAACTAACAACTGAAAAACCATAGTAACTGGAAATAGCGAAGAGCGCAAGAAATTGTAGGCGTAGGGACGGATCGAGACACCTTTAATTTCACGCGGTCTCTTCTCCCACTCTCGCAGCAGTGGCGGTAGGATGTCTTTGCCAGTCAAGGATGTCCTGGATGCGAGCACCCTGGCCTTCTAATTTGCCCTGGGTGAGGGGACGGAGATGAGAGCACCTTCTTACGGAGACACTTCATGGCAAAAACATTTTAGTCAATAACTCCAATTACTGAATCCATGCCACTACCCCGCGGCGCCAGGCCAAGGCTTGATCCTCCTGATCCACATCTTGCTGGTGCGGCATTCCTTGCGTGGCTTGCAAAGCAAGGTGGGGATGAAGAATTATCTGTATGCGAATATCAATGGGAATTGAGCAAGAAGAACCACCCAACACCAAAATTGGATGGCGTCAATCTGTATGAATATGTGAATTCTCTTGGGCCTGAACTCATAGTTAAGAGACAGAAAATTATTGAATTAACGCCAAGAGGATCTAAATGGGCAACGAATTGGGCAATAGCATATAATGTTGTTCGAGGACACCATGGGGCAGATAATCCTCGGATATATTGAACCGAAATAATAATTTCTATTATTAAGAAGGTTTATATCTTACCTGCATCAAGAACGTCTATAACAAACATAAAGGGAGATCGCTAGAAAATGGCTGCCAGTGAAATATCTAAAGAAACAAGGCCACCCTACGATGGTTTGTTTGGGGATTCCAATCATATTCGAGTAATACGGCAAGTTATTGCAGATCCCTTCACTAAATACCGGCCCATAGATTTGGAAATGCTAACCAAAAACTGCGCGCCTACGGTTAGAGAATCTCTAAGAATTTTATCCTCACTTGGTTTATTGATAAAAGATGAAAGCGATCACCAGCATCCGGTATACCGGGTCAATACAGAATCAAAAAGGTATCTTGCATTAACTTTCTTAGCTTATGCGGTCCTCGATGATAGAAACGGTACGGATTGCATGGACGATGTCGTTGCAGACTACTACGATTCAGAATTAAGGGAAAAATATGAGCCCTGCGAAGTTGGTGAGATGTATGAAAATAACCATCTCGTTACGGGGGCTGAGATGACATATCAAAGTGTTATCCGAAACGAGCATCCGGAAGAATCTTATTGAAGCCTGGGTTTGCCCATAAAGTATGTTTTCGGAACGTGGAACCCTTTCCTTCACTCTTCTCCCACTCTTGCAGCCGCGGCGACGGGATGCCTGTGCCAGCAGAAGATTGAGCAGAACCCTCCTCTGCATTTACCTCAGTTATTTGGTATACGCTCGCACTGCCTTTCCACGCGGCAGCCATGTTAGTGCTCAGCATGCCCCAGTTCATCCACGTACTTGTCTGAGCACTATTTCCATTTGAGATTAAATTTAAACCTCCATGCGGCCTGATCGTCCAATGATGTTCCCGCTAAGTTTGGCATTGAGCGTTGCAGGTGTAAGAATTGCACTGGTGGATATTGTACTGGATGAATCCTGAGCAATAACAAAATTATTGCCAACATAACCACTGCTACCGCTATAGGTCTGTGCCATGGTAACATCACCTGAACCAGCCAGCTCCTTGGAGTTGGTCATCTCCACGTTTCCAAATTTAGCCTCGGACTCCTCAGAAACAGAGACATCCGTGCTGACTTCGTAATCATCATAAATGCCCACTGATTCCCCGGCCATCCTCTGCTGAGAAAGATACTTCGATAGCCAGTGATCCCTGAATGAAGCAGACAACCAAGAAAATAAATAAAATAAAGCGCAAGCCAAGCATCTTTTATCCACCCTGTATTCATGATAGATGCATCAGACGAAAAACCTTTGGGTCAGACCTATCAAAATGTGCCTCATTACTAACCCTTTACCGGTAATAATATCCACGCATTCGGTGGTTAGGTAGTTCTAGTTATATACACAACACACACCCGGCCCGCAGCATTTTCGTACATGATTCCTTCGCTCCGCGAGGCTTGCCTAAGCGCCCCCAAAATCCGGGTTCGACGGTGGGGCGGATTCAATGGCTGCGCCGCAGGCTTGCCCGCAGGACCGCAGCCTTGATCTGCCTCCAACCCGGCGGGCGCTCGGGCTTCGCGGGGCAGAGGACCCTGGCCAAGCAAAGAAAAGCTAATATAACGAAACGAGGATAGAGATGCCGTGAACAGTCTCAGCCGGATGTTTTACATATGATCTCACTAAAATCAAAGAAGGCTCTTTTGGTGGTTGACGTCCAAAATGATTTTTGTCCAGGTGGCGCTTTGGGAATCCACGAGGGTCACAAGATCATCCCAATTCTTAACAGGTGCATTAAGTTTTTTGAGAAGGAAAATTTGCAGATCATTGTGACGAGGGATTGGCATCCCAAAGCCACTAAACATTTTAAGCAATTTGGTGGAGTATGGCCCGAGCATTGTGTCGAGGGAAGTTCAGGAGCTATGTTTCATCCGGACCTTGAGCTTCCAAAAGAAGCCCTGGTGATGTCCAAGGGCATGGACCCGGAAAAAGACAGCTATTCGGCCTTCCACGCCATAGATTCAAGCGGAATGGCATTAACGAATCTATTGAAAATTTTTGGAGTTACGCAGATCTATATCGGCGGGCTGGCTACGGATTATTGCGTCAAATATTCTGCTTTGGATGCGCTTAAAGCCGGACTGAAAGTCTTCATATTAACCGATGCCATCGCCGGGGTGAACTTGCAACCAGAGGATTCTAGCGCGGCTTTGCAAGAAATGGTTAGCCGTGGCGCTAAAAAGACAATTTCCGAAGAATTAAGGAAAATATGAGCGAGCGATAAAAACGCTGTTCTTTTTATCGCCACATTAGCTTATTAGCCTCTGTCCAGTCTTCAAACCTTCGGCTCCAGCCTTCTTCTAACCGATTCCGCGTGCGCCTTCAGCCCTTCCGCCTCGGCCAGAGTAGTGATAGTATCTTCGAGTCCCAGCAGACCATCGTCGGTGATCATCTGCACGCTGATCTTCTTGGTGAAGTGGTCCACATTCAGTCCCGAGAAGACCCGGGCGTAGCCGGAGGTAGGAAGCACGTGATTGGTGCCGCTGGCATAGTCGCCTGCCGCTACCGGCGTGAACTTTCCCAAAAACACGCTGCCGGCATTGCGAATGTACCTCAGGACGTCCATGGGGTCCTTGGTGATGATCTCCAAATGCTCAGGCGCGAAGGCATTGCAAAAGTCCAGAGCCTCGTCCATGTCGTTGGCCAGGAGAACGGCGCTGTGCGCCAGACTCTGCTCCACAATCTCACGGCGCGCTGCGCCCGCCGCCTGAATGCTCAGTTCCTCGATCACGGCGCTGGCCAAAAGATCATCCAGAGCGACCAGCACAGAGATGGACTTGGGATCATGCTCCCCCTGAGCGATCATATCTGCGGCGATCACTCCCGGATCGGCGGTCCGATCGGCCAGGATGAGAACTTCGCTGGGGCCTGCCGGAAAGTCGATCTCCACGCTGCCCCGCAGAAGCATCTTGGCCGCGGTGACGTACACATTGCCCGGCCCCACGATCTTTTGCACCCGCTCCAGGCTCTCGGTGCCTAGACCCATGGCAGCTATGGCCTGGGCCCCGCCCAGCTTGTAAATCTCATCGGCACCGGCCATATCGGCAGCTACGATGGTGAGGGGAGTTACGGACCCATCTGCTTTGGGTGGAGTGCATACTACTATCCTGGAAACACCGGCCACTTTGGCGGGAATAACATTCATCAAAGCAGAGCTGGGGTAAGAGGCTCTCCCGCCCGGCACATAAGCGCCCACCGAGTCAAGGGGCACGACCTTCTGGCCCACAGAGACGCCGGGAGCAATCTCGGTCATCCACAGATCGCGCTCTTTTTGCAGGTTATGGAATTGGCGGATGTTATCTGCCGCATCGGATAAGGCCTCCATGAGCCTTTCCTCCACCAGATCGTAAGCTGCATCTATCTCTTCTTCGCTAACCTGAAGGTCGTCGAGGCGTGCTCCCTCAAACTTCTCCGTGTACTTGAAGAGCGCCTCATCCCCCTTGCTTCCCACCTCCATGACAATCTCATTAACGGCGGAAAGCACGTCGGTTATGCCCACATCTCGGGAGAGAAGAGCTTGCAGATCCTCATCCTTCAGCTCACTTAGCATCTTTGTAATCATCTTTAACTTGCCTCCAATATTGAATTGCCTCTGCCCCTCTGTCCTTTGTAAAGGGAGACAACGCGTTCTAAGCTGTCCGCCTCCTCCAGAGACTTGTCGTCCCTTACTGCGACCATGCGTGGGAAACGTAAGGCATATCCGGAGGAGTAGTTGGGACTCCTTTGTATCTCCTCGTAGGCCACCTCGAAGATCACTGCCGGCTTGATCTCCACCTCCATGCCCTTCTCCAGCAAAATCAGTTCCCGGAACATATCCGTGAGTTCAGCCAGAGCCTCATCCGTGATACCTGTGGCCACAAAGCCCATATCTAAAAGATTGCCGGTGGCAGTGTCCCGGCATCCCAGCCGGTAGGAGCCCAAAAAGCTGGCTCTGCGCCCCTCGCCCCATTTTGCGCCTATCACCACCAGGTCCAGAGTTTCCATAACCGGCTTGATCTTCAGCCAGTTCTTGCCCCTCTTTCCCGGAGCGTAGACTGAGGAGGGATTCTTTAAAATAAGCCCTTCGTGACCTGCAGCCAGAGCCTGACGGTAGATCTCCTCTGTAGCCTCGACACTGTCCGACAGGACCTGATCGGCGAGAAGAGCGTAACTGGTAGGATTTTGTGTGGTAATCTTCTCCAGGAGCGCTCTTCTTTCGCTAAGGGGCAGATGTGTTACGCTTTTGCCATCCAGATATATCAAATCGAAAAGGAAGAGGCGCAAGGGAATCTGGGCGGCAAGCTTTTCTACATTGTATTTCCTGCGAAACCGTTTCATAATCTCCTGGAAGGCCTTTGGTCGGCCGTCTTTGCCGATGGCCACGGCTTCTCCATCCAGTATGGCGCTCTTTGCATTTATTTGCCTGGCCGCCAGGACGATCTCCGGCAAGGATGCCGTCACATTCTCCATGCGCCGGGAGAAGATAGCAATGTTGTCCCCTTCTTTATGGATCTGCACGCGAGCGCCGTCATATTTCCATTCGATGGCAGCCGTACCAATCTCTCCCAAAGCAGACGAAATGCTCTCCCCCAGGGAAGCCAGCATCATCTTGATGGGGTGATTGATCATGACCGATAGCTCCGCCAGAGTGCCGCGCCTGGCAGCAACCGCCACCTGGCCCATATCGTTGGTGAGGTTGTAGGCCCGTTCCACCTTTTCAGCATCTGCCCCGCTTTTGGAAAAGGCCCTGGCAACGGCATCGCGTACGCCCCCTTCACCGATGCCGATCCTCATGTCTTCTATGGCCAGGCGGGCGATATACCTGGCCTCCAAAGAGCCGGCCTGGCTGAATAGAAATTGCAGGTTTTTGATTTTAGCATCCTGGCTTCTCTTGCCGGAAACGCGAGCTATTGCCTCAAATCTCTCATAAACGTCTTTGATGGAAAGCGGCTCTGCTTCTTGGAAGGCGGCAAAGCCAAGCGGCCTTCTCTTCTCCACAATGCCGGCGGCAACCAGGCCCGGGTCCCCGGTGGCACGCAGCATTTCCGAGATCTGCTCGGCCGGGCAGCCGCAGGCTTTCGCCAGGGCCTCGTAAAGGATGCGGGGTCCCACGCCCATAACCAGATCGAGGCTGGGCGGGAAGAGCGTGCCCATGATGAAGCTACAGGCCACAGAAAGCTCTGCCTCGTCCAGGTCCGCCAGAAATGCTGCGACTAGGTCGATCTTCTCCAGGGACCCGGATACTGCCTCTACATTCTGGCAGAGCTTTGCGAAGGCAAGAAAGCTGGTCATTTAGAATATGGCATCGATGCGTTTCGTCCTGTAGATGCTGACGATATCGGTCAGAATGGCGGAAGCGGTCTCGATGGAGCCGGCACCAAGGCCGGTTACTGTTATGGTTCCAGATAGATCGGTGTAGATGGCCGCCGAGTTCAGGGTTCCCGACACCGCGATAGGGCTGCCCAGGGGCACCAGAGTGGGCCGCACAGTGAGGGCAGGCACATCACCGATGAGCTTGATGGCATAACCGCGCTTCTTGGCCAGGGCCAGGGCCTCGGGAGTGACGCCGGTGATGCCGGTCACATCCACATCGCTGTACTTGATGTTCATGTTGAAGAGCGAATTGGCCAGGATGACCACCTTTCCGGCCGTGTCCACGCCCTCCACATCGTAGCTGGGATCGGCCTCGGCTATCCCTAGATCCTGGGCCTCGCTCAGGGCATGAGTGTAGGGTATGCCCTCCTCGGTCATGCGGGTGAGGATGTAGTTGCAGGTGCCGTTGAAGATGCCGCGGATGCCTAAAATGTTGTTGCCCACCAGCGTGCGTTCCACCAGGCTGATGAGGGGCATGGTGCCGCCCACGGTGGCCTCGAACTTCATCATCACGCCGTTGTCCTCTGCCAGCTTTTTCAGGCGGCTGTAGGAGACCACCAGCGGTCCTTTGTTGGAGGTGACGACGTGCTTGCCGCTGGAGAGGGCCGCTTCCATGTGACCCAGGCCGGGTTGGCCATGCACGATGTTAGTGGGAGTAACCTCTATCACCAGGTCGGAGTCGATGGCGGATATGGCCTCTTTGCCCTTCATGCTGGTGGTGGCTAAATTGGCCAGCGTCCTCTCGCCAAGGATCCTTTCGGCGTCCACGCCGTCTTCCGCCACTACTGTTCCTGTGTGATCGGTTACGCTGATCAGCATAAGGTTCAAGCCCATATCCCGGAGCATCTTCTTCTTGCGATTCAGGACATCTACCACACCGTGGCCGACAATACCGTAGCCCACCAGGGAAACCTTGATGTCTCTCATCTTCAGACCGCCTCCGTTTCTATCGGTTCAATTACAAGCAGCTTCTTCTCGGCGCCCACTTCGCGTAAGATGGCCAATGCCTTCTGGATCTCGGCCTTGCCGGTAGCGCGGATCTTGAGATAGGCGGAAGACGGCTCGTCCACACCGGTCATGGTCAGAGAAACGTCCATGACCTCGGCAAAGCCGGTGGAGTCGATGCGGTTTACGGTATCTCCCAGATCGCTGTGCAGCACATGGCCAACCAGCACCACTGAGACGGCCTCAATGAGGCGGTCCTCGCCCGCCCGCACCACGGAGATGCCGCCCTCCTTGAGCTTGGCGTTGACGGTCTCGATCTTGGACCGGTCCATCTCCACTACGAAGCGAACCGGGATCATGCCGCGCGGTGTCTTTCTGTCCCTGTGGTGAACCACGCTGATGATGTTAGCCTTATTATCCCCAAAGGGCTGCAAAGCCAGGAGAAGCTGACCTGGTATGTCCTGCAGCTCTAAATCCATGGAAAGTCGCATAGCATTCCTCATAATCTGATGGACGTGTGGTTTATGTTATGGGAAATAAAGGTTGTGTAGAGATTGGTTTTCAGGGCAACTATTTCATTACCCAAGGAAGAGTTCGAATCAAATGGCACCAAATCATTTTGCATCTATTCCTGCGAAACTACGTTTCAGCTTATTTCCTCGCGTTCTTTTGGCTTGTGTGAAACGGCGGCGGCGCACCGCACGGCAAGCAGTGTGGCATCCAAGGTGCCGTCGCATAACAACAGAAACATGCAGGCTTATCCAAGCCTAGGTTGAATACTCATGTCCTTCATCTTCATCCCAGCCGCAACGAGCTGCCGGGTATTACTTTTTAAAATAAGTCCAATTGTTACTCCACCAAGTTAGCTAGAATCCTGTGGATTCATTTGCTTATACCCACCTTTCTTTTAGGAGGTTTCCTGCCGTTCAATGTAGTTCCGAATTATCTAAGTAGTTATTCCTTCTAGAAGTGCCCGAATTAATTGGTATTAATACTGCCTATGTCGAACGGACAAATTTGGCTTCGCGGCAATAAGTGGATGAATGATCCGAAAAACACTCTATTTCTCCGAGATGGGGTAAATACTGAACGTTTCTTGTGCTTGACAATGTCCGCTAAATCATCACGATTGGAGGTCAATAATGATCAACGACGGTGGGACACAGATCCCTTGTTAGTGCTGTAGTCTGACCGATTATATCTGAACAATAGGTGAACTTATTATAATAGTAGTGGTTTCTGAGCGAAAAAACATGTGTATGATAGGGAGGCTCCCAGCTTCTTGGATGAAAAATTACTTAAACCATAACAATGCTGAAGAAAGTCTAGTTCAAATAATTGGAGGATTTATATCTTGAGTAAGATGGATCTAGCATTTGCTATAATCGCGTTCCTTGTTATGATTCAAGCTTCTAATAGCCAATTGCCCGATTGGAATTATTGTGGAGGGAATATCTGGACATCTGACAATAATAATCTCTATGATAATCAGGCATCTATTTCGTCTGGAATTATAAAGTGTGGCGAATCTAGCTGTATATATGGTATGATACCTGAACCTGGGACTATAAGTTTTGCCTGGAAGAAAAGCATCAACATGAACCCTGCATATTATGTTAATTATTCTCTCTACATCGGAGGAGTTAAAAAAGCTCAGTGTAATGATACAAATTGGAAAACTGTGGCATTACCAATTGAATCAGGAGCAAAGGAAGTGAGATGGGAGCTTACATTGGATAGTAAGATTCCTGGTGGGAGATGTCCCAATTTCGCGAGTGGATCTGCCTGGATTGCTAATATCTCATATACAAGATCCAATGATGACGATCCTGACGGAGTTAATCATATAAATGAATATGGTATAGATGTTATGCCAAAGAAAGGGAGTCTTAATGATACATATACATATAATATAAGTATGGAAAAAGTTTCGGGTTGCTCTGAATTAACTTTGGAAATAAAGAACCCACAACTTGATAGATGGGAATCTTTCGGTAAAGGTAAACGGATTTTCGATAATGTCACATTTAAGGTTCCTGAATTGCCCTTTATAAGACCGCCATTTTTTGGAGACCTTAAATTCCGTTTTAAATGTGGTAATACTATTATCGGCCCCTTTACAGGACCAACTATAAATTTGAATCTTTTAAATATGGAACAAGAACCTTCATTGAGAATATTAACCATTGATGTAATTACAAATGTATGTGCATGTGATATATGCTTAAATTGTGATGGCAATACGCTAAAAGAAACTTACTCCGGTTGCGGTAAATGGGATAAATTAACATTTAGAGATTTAAATATGTCAACTAGTAATTGGGATCTCGGTGTCTGCAATGAATAAGTTAGTGGCATTAATTATTTTTTTTATTTTCTCCTCAAATGCGATTGCGTACAGTTTTTCGATTTCTGACATTCCAATCTCGAAATCATCAAATACTGGCCTTGATAATCCAAATTCGGGGGCCCATGGTGAAGGCGGAAATTTCGAATCTATGAGTGGTCTTCCAAGTATCATAAGAACTATTGAACCGAACTATAAGGAGTTTACTATAAAAAATAAATCAATTGATATTAAAGTAAAAATACCAAATTATGGCAGAAGCTTTGATGATATATTGATAAAGGAAATAGTAGATAATAATTTCGGGCCAGTTTCCAATTTGCATATTTATATCGAGAATCCCATTTACTCGACTAAACGGCCAGTTTATCCATCAAAAAACGATATAGCTAACAACATCAAAACCATGTTCGAAAAGTTGAAAGAAAATTACAATATTATTAATAATTCAATATATATAAAAATTCCTAGATTGAATTTAGGTGAGAATATTATTTATGATTATACTGTGAAATCCAATAAATCAGGAATTTTCAGTGTTGGTACGCTCTTTCGCCTAAACGGTTCTAAATGGCCTGATTCATTAAGGGAAGATACAATCGAAATAAGACCTCCTGAAATCGATGTTGATATAATAGAAGATCAATTTTTTGCAATTCGCAATGAACCACTTGATATTACCTTCAACATTTTACACAGATCCGGCTGGTGTAACGAAATAACAGAAATATCTGTGTACCTTAACCAATCTGACAAATATGAGATCCGGTTCAAAGAAAAGAGTGACAAATATTATAAAAAATATGATGGCAGATATATTAAATTAAATTTAACTCCACTTGAAATAACATCATACCCGATACAAATTGTATATCACAATGCTGGAAAGCACCCTATTCCAAGACTAAATGTAGTCGGAGCAACGGTTAACCAACAAAATGTCGATATCGATGTAATGCTAGATGAATGGACAAAAGGTCTTCAAGATTATGGAGTGATTATTGCAGCGATTATTTCTATGATCTCTATCATCATTGCCATATTAGCATATAATGCACAAAAGAATGAATTCAGGACGCAACAGAAAGAAATCCATCAAATAGAAATAAAGATACATCAAATTAGTCAAATGCATATTAAGATGGAAAATGGAGCGGACCTTAATAAAAGTGAGCTAAATAAAACTGCACATGCAATCCATGATGAATCGATAAAGGAACCAGATAATGGCTTAGATCGATGAAAGGCAAAATCCGGAAAAAGGTCCTGGTGGCTACCTTAATTTTAAAGTAATAACCCGCAGCTAGTTGTGGCTAGGATGAAGATGAAGGACATGAGTATTCAACCTAGGCTTGGCCCAGCTTTGCATGGTTACGATTTCATGCGGCGGCACCTTGTGGATGCCACGTTGCTTGCCTGCGATACGCTGCCGGCGTTTCACTAGCGCCCATCAGGACCTTCCCAAGAGTTAAACTTAAGCAATCTCGCCGCATACAACCACGCAGCCTCGCTCATCTCCTCGTCCTCCGGCATTCTTGCTAGCCTCAACCGTCGCGCCAGCAGCGCCGCCTTCTCCCGCCCGAAATAGATCTCCATGCCCTTCAGGCGCAGCAGAAGGCGGAATAGCTCCACTTCGGGCCGAGCCGATGCAAAGAGCCCTTCCAGCTCGCTTCTAGCCCCGGCATCTTCATCGAGCCGCAAGGAATAATTCGCTATCCTGGCCCTCAGCTTTTCATCGGCGGAGCATATGGGAAAGGTGACAATCTTTTGCTGCTCTTCACATGTGAGCAGATTCATTTTAGAGAGGTAAAGAGCGGCTGTGCAAACCTGCGGCTTCACAGAATAGATGCGGCAGCCGGGCAGGCTGGAATCGAAAAATGGACAGGGCTCGCCTTCTTTCTTGCCGAGCATCCGGGCCGATCCTACCAGATCGCCCGACAGATCATGAGGCCTGGTGTAGTTCATCATGAACCTCTTCAGAGAGAGGCCCAGATGCCGGGCAATCCTGCGGCAGTCATCTATGGAAACGGCAATTCCTCTCTCCTCCAGACAGCACCGGCCGCATCTCTCGCAAACGACCAGCAGGTGCAGCGCAGCGTTTGCCAAGAAATAGGGCTCGAATTCCGGGGAGATCAGCTCATCCATTTCCCTGGCTGCTTTTTCCGGCTCCTTCAGCCCGCCCTCCGGCACAAGCTTGCTCAGGGCCTGCATGGTATTTATCCCGCGATCGATTTCTTCCCTCGGTCTGAGATTCATTTAAGCACCTTTCTACCAATTCATTTTTTTGGCTTTTCGCCATTTTCCAGTGGCTAACCTCTAACCTCACTACGAACGCTCACCACAAAGGCACAAAGGCACAAAGGCACAAAGACGACGTAATAATATTAGCTCTTCGCCATTTTTTAGTGGCTAACCTCGATTTACTGTAGTTTTCCAGTTTTTAGTTCGTCTCTGTGCGTTCTCTGTGAGCTTTGTGTCTCTGTGGTGGAATCGTCGTTAGCCACTGGTTATAATCAAATGGCTGACGATACTGCACGGAGGACTCACATAGGACTCACATAGGACGCCATTATTCCATTACCCACTCGATACAGCAAGGAACTCATTTTTAGATCCAATTTACGGCGATCTCCTCACCAATTTCGATGAGCGCTGCAAATCCCTGCCGCAGCTCTCCCACATTGACGATCCGGGTGGAGCCGATGAAACACTCTCCTCGCGCCTCGTGGATATGCCCGCAAAGCAATAGGTCGGGCTGATACTCCTCCACGAAACGGCGCAGGCTGACCGATCCCGAGCTTTCCCCATTGTAAAGAGTATCTTGCGCACCTCGGGGCGGTTGATGCACAACCACTGTCTTGATTCTTGCGTCAATTATATCCTGATAAGTTGCGGCCAGGGTTTCATAAACCTCGTCATCCCTATGATAGTAGCGAGCAGGATCTTCCTGCCGCCGGGGATCTCTGGCCACCATTCCACCCATGCCCAGAAAGCCGACGTCTTCAAGGCAAAAGGAGGAACGATGCAGCATTCGTAGGCCCGCTTCTTCCCATAGATCTGGCACAAAATCTCTGTGGTCCATGTTTCCGGGAACAATGAGCACGGGCGGCCCCAGGCTGGCCAGAGCAATAGCCGCAGGGCGGGCCGTCTCCCTGCTGCCGGTATTGTGCAGATCGCCGCAAAAGACAATGAGATCTGCGTCAATTTCCCTCACTTTGTCCAGCATCTCGATGCGGTCATGCAGATCCGCCAGCCCTAAAATCCGCAAAGGCTTCTTTGTGCCTGCCATATTCTTTCCAGATATTTCTAAGCGTCAAGATGATATAAATAGAATACGAACGGGCCCCAGGAAAACAGGCTAATATGCATTCGCGAGTATTATCAAAATAGAAAAAGAGGATAGACAATGAAAAACACTACATTTCTTATCTGCATGGCATTCCTGGCATGCATTGTCGCGCTAGCTTCTTTCGCATCTGCCGGATGTTCATCCTGCGAGAAAGAAGGCGACTGGAGCCAGAGCGCCAGCAACTTTATTGAAGGCAAGCCCACAAGCGACGTGCCCGCCGAGTTCGGGCCAAAGGCCGTGAGAAAGACCGAGTCGCAATTCGAGAATAAGACCAAAGCTGCCGAAGAGACCGCACCGAGCAGCGCAAATGCCGCTGCCGGCTCTGCGTCGCAGTCTTTGAGCGCAGAATTAATTCTAAGGAGCATCAATGCCACGCCGTCTTTGGTTAACTCTGCAAGCACGGTAAAGATCACAGCCGTCTTTGCCCTGAACGGTTCCGAACAGGCGGAAAACCAATCGGAAATACCGCTCACTGCCACAGCTTCCATCAAAGACTCGACCGGCAAAGAGGTAGAAAAGCTCAGCCTGATTAAAACATCTGGAAATGAGTACTCTAAAAACTGGAACGCCAGTGTCCCGGCGGGCATCTACAATGTGGATATTGCCGCCTCGTCTCTACTGGGTGCAGGAAACTTCAACAACGCCCTGCAAATTGAGGTAGCCAGCTTCGGCAATGCTACAAAGGTCGCTACTTAAGCGTAAAATCTGGGATGAGAATCGAGAGACTTGCTGGCGAAAAAGCCAGTTTCTATTTTTTAATTAACTTATGGACTTGACGGGATTCGAACCCGTGGCCTCCGCCTTGCGAAGGCGGCGATCTACCACTGATCTACAAGCCCAATTTAAAAGAGAGTGGTTTAGAGGAGTCCGACCTCTTCCACCTCTGCCGATTCTACGTCGGGTAATTTTCGGACTGCTTCCTCGATCTCATCCGGGCTTCTGCCTCCCTTATCGTCCATTATTGTTACGACGATTAAGGCCTTCAAGCCAAAGGCGATGGGCATCTCCTCGATGGCATGCAGCCTGGCAAAGGATGGCACTACCTTCTTGATCTCCTCGGCGAGCTTTTTCAGATCCACATCCGTGCTCACCGGCATAACCTTCATTCTTACAGCAGCTTCTCCCATCTATTACACCTCACGGTCCTGAGAAGCCACAGGCTTTGCAAGAATAAACGTTGCTCTGCTTTTTACATTTATTACATCTGGCAATCACGGTTCCACAGCTGGGGCAGGGGAACCTCGTCCCGCCCGCGCCGGTCAGCGTAATGCCACATGATATGCATTTCTCTGGTATTTCTTCCTTCATGTTATCTTCTCCATGATTGATGTATTTCTCTGTATAAACCTTCCCATAGATAGACTGAATTTAGGATGAATTTTGCCGGAATTACTTTCTTATTATCCCTTTATAATCGTGCCGCCTTCTCCTTTCTTCAGTGCTCTGGTGAATTGCTGCGCATCGGTGCCATTGAGCACCCAGATGCTGCTTCCTTTAAGAATGCCACAGAGAAGTTTAATTGTGCCCTGATCGATGCAGCTAACGCGACCTAGCATGCGATTTGCCGGCACTTCAGTAACTACCTTTCCATCCAGCATCACGCCATCCACATCAGTAGCCTTGATAAGGGGGGCAGATAGCCGTGCGGCTACCAGGGCCGCCACCGCATCCGAGGTGTAGTCCCAATTATGCTGAAGATCGCGATCTTCCTCAATGAGGGCCTGGTAAGGCAAGAGAACCTGCACGCGAGAGTCGTCTTTGGGACGGCGGATCTCGCGAGTGAGAGCAGCCCCGCTTCCATCCGCCAGAAAATAGGCATATTGCTCCATGGCCAGGACAGCCATCCAGTGCGCGGCCTCCTGGCTGAGATCGCCGCGAGAATAGATCTCTCGCACCAGATCGGCCATGACGCCGCCGCCCGGCACCACCAGGAAGCTGTAGCCCTCCTCCGCGAGAGTCAGGAGGGCGCGCATGAGCGGTCGGGCGCTGGCCATGAGGCTTCCTCCCATCTTCAGCACATAAAATGGCATCAATAATAGTAATCACGCCTGCTATTAGAGCTTCATCGTGAGTCTCTGGCAAAAAGGATAGCTAAAGGTCGATTGGATGTAGGGTAGGGAGGGATTGATGAATAATCGACCTTTGCCGTATAAACATCCGACTTGGGACGTAGATAAGCCTTTTGGTTGTGGTGCAGGAAATTTAGCACAATGAACGAGAGGAACAAGATTGTGACCCCCCTTCTGGCGGTGGACGCCGTCATACTCTTCCAAGACGGGATCGTGCTCATCAAGAGAGATAACCCACCCTTTGCTGGCAGCTATGCCCTGCCCGGTGGATTTGTGGAAGTGGGTGAAACGGTCGAGGCGGCTGTGGTCAGGGAAGCCTGCGAGGAGACTGGACTTGCTATAGAGCTGCAAGGAATGGTGGGCATCTACTCAAACCCCGCCCGCGATCCGCGCGGGCACGTCGTATCCGCCGCCTTTCTCGCTAGGGGCAGCGGCGTGCTTCTGGCAGGTTCGGACGCGAGGTATGCGAAGGTTTTCCTTCTGGAAAGCCTGCCGCCTCTGGCTTTTGACCATGATGAAATAATAAGAGATGCTCTATTCCTGGCAAAAGCCCGGTTAGGAAGAAGCCAGTTTCAGTAAAGGAACAATCAAATTAAAGTATAGTAATCGAAATTAGCACACTTACCTGAATTAGGAAGATTGCAGGAATCATTTTTCCCCAGATCTTCCGGGCCTTTGGGAGATGTGTCATGGAAGAGATCCGAGAGCTCATAGAAAAGTATGCGTTGCAAAACGCTGTGAAGTACAAAGCCGCACCCAATGCCGGGGCGGTTATGGGCAAGCTCCTGGGCGAGCACGTGGAGCTACGCGCCCGGGCCAAAGAGCTATCGCCTCTGGTAAAAGAGGTGCTGGAAGGCGTGGAGAAGACCAGCCTGGAAGAGTGGCAAGAGAGGCTGCTGATCATTGCGCCTGAACTTTTGGCTGAGCTCTCGGAAAAGAAGGAGCCGGACAAGGGATTGCCCGCTCTGCTGGGGGCGGAAAAGGGCGTAGTCATGCGTTTTGCACCAAACCCCAATGGTCCGCCCACGCTAGGCAGTGCGCGCGGCATCATCGTCAACTCCGAGTATGTGAAAAAGTACGGCGGCAAGTTCATCATTCGCTTCGATGACACCGATCCCGTAAAGAAGCGACCCATGCCCGAAGCCTACGGCTGGTATCTGGAGGACTGCACCTGGCTAGGTGCCCAGCCGGATCTGGTGATCACGGCCAGTGAGCGGGTTGACCAGTACTATCCCATAGCCGAAGAGCTGATTCGCCGGGGCGGAGCCTATGTTTGCGGCTGTGCCCAGGCCGTCTTCAAGGAGCACAAGGACAAGGGAATAGAGTGCGAGCACCGGGATCAGACTGTAGAGCAGAACCTGGAACTCTGGCGGCAGATGCTCGACGGCCGCATGCCTGAAGGCGGCGCTGTTTTGCGGGTCAAGACCGACATGCATCACAAGGATCCGGCCATACGTGACTGGCCCGCTTTTCGCATCGTCACCGCCTCTCATCCCCTGGTTGGCAGCAAGTATCGCGTCTGGCCGCTGCTCGATTTTGAGTCGGCGGTGGAGGACCACCTGCTGGGCACCACGCACATCATTCGGGGCAAGGATCTGGCTGACAGCGGAAGCCGGCAGAGGTATCTCTACGGCTATTTGGGCTGGGAGTATCCTCAGGTGATCCACTGGGGCAGGATCAAGATTCATCAGTTCGGCTCCTTCAGCACCAGCAAGCTTCGCAAAGCCATCGAAGCCGGCGAGTACACGGGCTGGGACGACCCCAGGGTGCCCACCGTTCGGGCCATGCGCTGCCGGGGCATCCGGCCCGAAGCGCTGCGCAGGTTCATGATCGACCTGGGCGTGGGCGAGACGGACATTTCCATCAGCATGGACTCCATCTATGCCGAGAACCGCAAGATCATCGACCCCGAGGCCAACCGCCGCTTCTTCGTCTGGGAGCCCGTTGAGCTGACAATCGAGGGCGATGTGCCTGCCGTGGCGCACGCGCCTCTGCATCCCACCGCAGATCGGGGCTTGCGGGAGATTCCTGCCGGGAACAAGTTGTTCATCTGCAGAAGCGATCTAGAAGCCTTCCAGGTAGGGGATAATATCCGGCTCAAGGATCTGTGCAACGTAGAAATTACGGGGCTGGAGCCAGCCAGGGCGCGCTTCCTGGGCAAGGACATGGGCAAGAGGACCAAAATCATTCAGTGGGCGCCCCTGGACGGGCCGAAGGTGCGGGTCATGAAGCCGGACGGCCAGGATGGGGGGGTAGGCGAGGCGGGCATTGCCGAGGAGCTGGGCAAAGTGGTGCAGTTCGAACGGTATGGATTTGTGCAGGTCAATTCCGTGGGCGAGACGATAGTGGCGAACTTTGCGCACCGCTGAGTAATATAAGAGCAAACTCAGAAGAGATTGATTGGCAGCAGGGCCGCCGCCAGAAAAGCCACCAGCGCCACTGCCATTCCCCTTTTCAGCGCCTTTTGCGATCCCGTAGCATCCCCTCTAGCAATTTTCAGCACGGAGAAGAGGAAGAACAGATCCGCTACTACTACTATCATCAGATACGCTCTGCCGAAGGGCGCAAAGAAGCCTAAGCCAACCGCCGCCAAAGCGAAGGCTGCGGCCAGCGCCGCAGAGGTGCGCTCGCCCGCCAGGATGGGCAGCGTGCGCGCGCCGCCCGCACGGTCGCCGGTCATGTCCTCGATGTCTTTGGCAATCTCCCGGCTCATGCTGACCAGAAAGGAGAGAAAGAAGGGAAGCCTGTTAGCCAGAAGGCCCGCGCTGCCTGCCGCTGCCCCCCCGAAGAGAAAGGCGGAGCCGGTGAGAAAAGCCACGCAGATGTTTCCCGCCAGCGGCGTGGCCTTGAGATTTCTGGCATAAAGAAAGAGGAGCACAGAGTTGAAGGCGGCCACTTCCAGGCAGATCTGGTTCACCAGACCCGCGCATAGGCATCCAACGGCAAAGAGGACCAGAGAATAATAGAAAGCCGCACGCGCGCTGATGCGCCCGCTGGGAATGGGCCGCTTGGGTCTATTTATGGCATCGATCTCTCGATCATAGTAATCATTAATGGCGTTTCCTGCGCCTGTAATCAGGAAGACTGTAAGAAAAATGAGTGCTGCTGCCAGAGGTTCCAGGCCCCCGGCTATGGCGAGACCTACGATGGCAGCCGCTGCCGCCATTATGCAGTTGAACGGCCGCAAGATCTCCCAGTATGTATTCAATGCAATAAGCCCCTGCGGCCCCTAGCCAGAGATGCCGCGCACCAAGTAGAGCAGATAGAACTCAGTTAAGTAGCTATCGATGTTGCGGCGAGCCGGTTTGTCGAAAGAGATCTCCTGGGCGGGACGGGTGAGCTTTATCAGATAGGTGCTGCTGGCTGGAACCTTTTCTCGGTAGATGAGACCGGAACTCTGCATCTTGCACACAATCTTCGAGCACTTGCTGCTGTCGATGGACATGAGACGACGCAGCTCCGATTGAAACAGGCCGCTTCCTCGTGAGCCGATGAGATCAAGTGCTCTCTCTTGCAGGGCAGAGAAGTTGTTGGTGGGGCTATTCCCTGAATTTTTTGACATTTTTACCACTGGGCCTGAATTAAAACTTAATTTATTTTGATATACTGTAATGGCGTTCTTTTGGTATAAAATCTTTTTGTTGATATGTACTTTTTGCAGGTAAATATTGATATAAATCCTGATAAAAGTAAATCTATTACTCGATTAATTTATATTAAAATATTTTACAAGAAGTATACGATTCAACCACAGAGACACAGAGCGACTAACTAATAACTGGAAAAACATAGTATTCTCTGAGGAGCTATTGGAAATAGCGAAGAGTTAGCTGTTTTTCTACAATTCTGCGTTTTATGCCGGAGTCGAATGATCTGTTCCCTGCAGTGGGAATTTGGCTCGAATCTCCCGGCTTCTTAGCACTGGCAAATCCATCTCAGCTAAAATCCCCTCAATCCTCTTTCTCTCCTCAGAGCGGAGGGACTTTCTATCAAGATAGGCATAGGTAGCTTTCGATTTCTGGCATGCCTCCTCCACTAAATCCCGATTTACTCCTGCCATCTGGTAATTAGAGAAAAGATGCCCGAAGGCCACCGCCGCCTTGAACATGAGATCCGTCTGCCTGGCCATATAGTGCCCGCCGCCAAAGCCCAGGAATACAGGAAGCTCCTTTGTCTCCAGGGCTAAAATTGCCCTGGCTACCGCCTCCCCTGCCTGCCGATCCTGCCATTCCTTCAGAGTGCTGCCTATCTCAGCAAAAAAGCAGGGCGTCTTCAAGTCCACCGGCCCGTGATGAGTGGCCTCGGCAGATACCGCAAAACCGGGTAGAGTTTGATTGGCAATGTTATGCAAAAATGACCTCAGGCCAGAGGATGCCGTCGCAGAAAGCTTGCTTTGGCCGTCTTCTTGTATGCCCGTGAAATGCCCACCCAGCCATGGCAAACCGGCTTTCGCCTCATGCCGGCTGGCAAAGACCACCATCTTTGGCTGCAATCCTAAATCGGCCAGCCGCTCATCCAGCCCGCTTAAGCGTGTCTGCTTTTCATCGTGAATTATCAGTAGCCATCGACCGTAAAAACTGTAGCCCTCTTTGCACTGCCAGGGCAGCAACTCCTGCAGACGCTCATAAATATTGAGGCTTGCCGGATCTGCCCTGGAGCAGACTACGGCAATCTCGCGAGGAAATGCAATCTTCAGATCTCCTTGCTCACATCCAACATTTTTGCCACCATGGGCGCGTAATCGATCTTGCTGGCCTTGATCTCGGTGAGAGGCATGATCACTAGCATGGGCCGCTCCTCGATGAGGCCCTGGGCAGAGAGAGCGCGAAGCTCCTTATCCATGCGGTTCTTTAGATCCGGATAGCCTGTGGACAGGAAAGCCCCGAAGATCTCCCCCGGCTGCAGATAGCTGTACAGAGGCGCTCCGATCTTGCGGAAGGCCTGGTAAACCTGGGAAAGATCCTCGCGATCGTGACCGTGCCTGATGCGTACATGATAAAAGGACATCAGCTCGCAGCAGATCTTTTGCCAATCCACGTAGGCTTCGCGAGTCAATAGCCCGCTCTGGAAGAACTTGGTTCGCTTTCCAGAGATGGTGGGCCGGGAGATGCCCGTCCTCCGGGAAAGCTCCAGGTCGGAGAGCATGGGATACTTCACAAAGGCGTAGAGCGTGAGCTTGTCCTTCTCTGTGAGGCGGGAGTCCTCAGTTAAAGCGGCCTTGGGTGGTATTATCTCCCCAGAAAGATCGGATCTGGTGAGATCAAAGAGGCCGTCTACCGCGAGAGCAGCATCAGCCGAGTAGCTGGAGACCTGGAAGGGATAATGGAAGTTATGAATATCCTCCACAAAATCGTTCCGGTAGTATTCGTCGATTATAGGATCGAAGTTCACCCGGAAGTCAGTGAGACTTCGAGAGTAGAACGTTGATACTGAATCAGTATCTGTGGCGATGTGTGAGACGCAATTGGGATAATTCACCCAATTCTGATAAGAGGGGGAACCCTTTCTTACCTCAAAGGGAGCAGTCGGATTGTATTTCACGAAGACGGAGGTCAGGATTTCGGCACCTACAGCTTCTCCGGAAGGCACATTTAAAAGTTTTATGAGTTTCCAATCTCTAAACTTTCTTTTGCTCTTGAATATTGTTGAGCGATCAACGCCAATATTAGAAGCGAGATCTATGTCACTGAGCCCCGGATATCTGGCAAGACCATAAAGAACTAACCTCTCCTTTGATGTCAATTTTAGCTGCATTCGCATAACATATACATTTTATAAGTATTTATAGGTTGCCTAATCTTAGATTTCCGGGTATATCTATCCTTCATATACAAGGGATCGCAGGATCAATTTTGCCAGAATTTAATCCGTGAGCTTAGAGCCTGCACTACCATCGCCGGATCCCATTCTGAAGGGAAGGGGGACGTATGCCCTTCTCGGGATAGAGAAGGGAAAATCGTGTCCAGGAACTACATAGTCAGCAAGTGCCAATATTCTCAGCATGCTGGCCACGGCCAGATCATAATCGACATGTAAGGCAGGCGGAACTTTTTTCAGGAAGTTTCCCAAGGTAGGAAGGGCATCACCTGATATTACTATTGTTTTCATCTGCATCTCAACTACGACGGAAACGCTGTCCATGCTGTGGCCGGGAGTTGCCAGGACCCAAACGCCGGGTGCAATGACATCTCCCTCCTTTGCAGTCAGGACCTTGGCTCCGGAAAATAGATGGTTGTTGCCACAATGGTCCGGATGGGAATGGGTATTGACAATGCCGTCAATCTCCTCCGGCTCTACGCCAAGCTCTGCCAATGCCTTGCAAAGCGGCTCTTCTTCACCCATTAGGCCGCTGTCCACTATAATCTTATGCCGTCCGTTGATTATCATGGTCACTGAAGATCGAGCGTCTAAGATCCGACCGTCCTCGTCCCAATCAATCGAGCCGGATTTAAGAAGGAATACCGCGGGCTTTCCTGGCACTTTCCTTTTCTCCTTTTTTCCCATCCTCAGGCAAGATAGAGCTTTTGCAGCTTCTCGTAGAGCCTCTCTACCTGAGCCACGGCTGTGCCGATATACTGGTGCGGATCCAGCATTGCCTCTATATCCTTGGCATTGAGGTATGCAACTACTGTCTCGTTCTCTAAAAGGATCTCTGCCAGCTCCCTCTTTTGCTCGAAGGCAGCCATCGAGCTCTGGCGCATGATCTCGTGTGCCTGCTGCCGGCCCACGCCCTTCTTGGCCAGCTCCACCATCACGTTCTCTGCCATATTCAGTCCGTGCAGCATTGTCAAATTGCGCTCAATATTCTCAGGCCGAAGCGACATCCTGCTCAGCGTGCGCGTGGCCAAGGTGATGAGGTGGTCGGTGAAGATGAAAGCCTCCGGAAAGATGATGCGCTCAGAGCTACTGTTGGTCAGATCGCGCTCATCCCAGAGAGGAATGTTCTCAAAGGCGGGCAGGATTTGTGCTCGCACTATTCTGGAAAGGCCGCAGATCTGCTCAGACTTAATTGGATTTCTCTTGTGAGGCATGGTAGAGGAGCCTACCTGCTTTTTGCCGAAGCCCTCCTCCACCTCAGCAATCTCTGTGCGCTGCAAGGTGCGCATCTCTACAAAGATCTTGTCCAGAGTGGAGGCCACGAGCGCCATCCAGCAGATCATTTCTGCATGCCGGTCGCGCTGCACCACTTGGTTCGAGACATCCACTTCGGTAAGCCCGAGGTGCTGCATGACCCGCGCCTGAATCTCCATTCCTTTGAGTCCGAAGGCGGCCTGAGTGCCCACGGCGCCGCTCATCTTGCCGACAGCCGCGCGGGGCCGAAGCTGCTCCAGCCGCTCCATGTGGCGCGCGATCTCGGAGGCCCAGATCGCGAATCGCAGGCCGTAGGTCGTGGGTACAGCAATCTGGCCGTGTGTGCGACCGGCACAGACCAGGCTTTTATTCTTTATGGCCAGATCCAGCAGCAGTGCCAGAAGCGTCTTCAATTTGGGTTCCAGCACATCCAAGGAGGCCTTGATCTGCAAGCCGGTGGCCGTATCCAGGATGTCGTTGGAGGTGGCACCCAGGTGAATCCACTCCCCAAACTTGGGAGCGCACTCTGCCATGGCCAGGACGGTGGCCATCATGTCGTGGCCGATCTCATCCTCGATCTGCTTGGCCCTCTCCGGAAGGGTTGACTCGGCAGCGGCGGCGATCTCCGCTGCTGCGCCCTGAGGGATCATGCCAAGCTCTTCTTCAGCTTGAGAGAGGGCCGCTTCCACGCGAAAGAGACAGCGGAGCCGATAGTCCTCTTCCCAGATATCCTTCATCTCTTTGGTGCCGTATCGAAATTCAATAGGGTGAATAGACATGGATGGGAGGATGGCACAAGGGGTTGATGGAACTTTTGGTTGGGCCAGAAAAAAGACGGCTGAAGAGGCGAGCATGACGATTTCATTCAACAGTTTCCGTCTTCCCGCTATTCCCGCTGGATCCTGGTAAATGATATAATGGAAAACTTTTTTTATCTAATTAGCATTAGTCGGAGATTGTGACAATATTTCGAGCATATGATGTTAGGGGTATCTACGGCACTGAATTTTCAGAGAATACTTTTGAGAATATTGGCAAAGCCTTTGGTTCTTGCTACGAAGGCGGGACAATATTACTTGGGCGAGATACCCGCATTAGCGGCCCATCTTTGCAGGGAGCTTTTTTAAAAGGGATACTTAGCACTGGTTGTAATGCGGACAACTACGAAGTTATACCTATACCTCTCCTGAGTTTCATGACACAAGCCGATAATCGTAACGCAGCCGCTTATATTTCTGCTTCGCATAACCCACCGGAATACAATGGTGTAAGGTTTCGTACTAGCATGGGATACGGAATGCTGTACTCTAAAACAGACATAATGGATTATTATAATAATAGCGAATTTAGGAACGGGGTCGGCTTAGAAAAAAAATGTAATGTTAATGAATCTATTTCGCGATATAAAAATTATGTTAGTAATAAAATTAATATAATCGACGAATTGAAAATTGTATTAGATATGGGAAATGGATCTGCTTGCCTAATGGATTCATTTTATCAAGAATTAAACTGCAATCCTCTTGTTATTAACGGCTCCCAAGATGGCATGTTTCCCGGCAGAGGCTCAGCACCAACTGAAAAATCACTGCAAGAAGCTTCAAAATATGTCATAAGCCATAATGCAGATTATGGTGTCGGATTTGATGCTGATGCGGATCGTGGCCTTATAATTGATGATCTCGGGCGAATCGTAACTCCTGAAAAAGTCGCAATAATCATTTCAAAGAGAAGGTATAATTCAGGAGACACGATAATTGCGGGTCTGGATTGTTCCATGATCCTCGAAAAAGAACTTGAACCCTTTGGCATAAAAGTTGAGCGAGAAAGAGTAGGTGACGTCTTCATAGCTAACCGAGTTAAAGACTCAGGGGCAGTCTTAGGCGTTGAGCCCAGCGCTCATTTCTTCCTTCCAGAGTTCCAATACTCCGACGATCCGTTTGCCATGAGCCTTGTCTTAGGCGAAATCATCTCTCAAGGAGAGAAGCTTTCTGCCCTCGCAGACGCGATACCGGACTATCCCTACAAACAGATAAGCATCCATCTTGGCGAGGATCCGGCCGGAGTTATGCTACGGTTGAAGGATGCGCTCGCTGCAATGGAACCGAATACCATGGATGGGTTGAAGGTCACCACTGATACCTATAGCGTCCTTATCCGTCCTAGCAACACCGAGCCTATTCTCCGGCTTTCTATCGAGACTGCGGCAGGCGACATGGCTGAGTTGGAGGAGCGCTACGTTGGGTTGATCCGCCGGGCCATGAAGGCATGAACCATTTTTTTGGAAAAGCAACCTATTTAATCCGCTTCATCCTATTAGCTGATAATCATTGTACAGAGCTGATCTAGCCTTGAGCTACAAAGACGTTTGCGTTCTCATACCCACCCTCAATGAAGAGGAGTCCATCGAGCCTGTCATCCGGGAATTCAAAGCCATGGGCTTCGAAAACATTCTGGTGGCGGACGGCCACAGCACTGACGGCACCGTTGCCAAAGCCAGAGAAGCCGGTGCACGCATCTTCATCCAGTCCGGATCGGGTAAGGGCCAGGCTCTAAAAGAGGTCTTCGCAGAGATCGAAGAAGAGTTTATCCTTCTCATCGACGGGGACGGCACCTACCTTCCTTCCGAGGCCGCAAGCGTCCTGGAGCCGGTTTTGCAGGGAAAGGCAGACCACGTCGTGGGAAATCGGCTGGGAAATGTGCAGGGTGGAGCCTTAAAGGGGCTGAACATGTTCGGCAATAAGATGATCAACCTCTTCTTCGCCACCATCTATCGCGTTCACTTAACCGACATTCTCTCCGGCTACCGGGCGTTCACCAGGGAAGGCATTCGCCGCCTGGACCTTTCTACGCCGGGCTTTGAGATCGAGTCGGAGATAACCATTGAGAGCGTGAAAAAGGGCCTTCGTATCATCGAGGTGCCTATTACCTACATGCCACGGCCGGCCGGCACCAAGACCAAGCTTCATCCTTTCCGCGACGGCCTAAAGATCATACTAACCATCTTCCGCATGGCCAAGACCGAAAATCCCATGTTCTACTTCGGCCTGATCGGCTCATTCTTTGGTCTGGCCGGGTTTCTCATCGGCCTATTTGTTGCCCGAGACTGGCTTTACTGGCGCATCGAGCACATCCCCCTCACCATCCTGACAGCCATCCTGATTATCGTAGGCTTCCAGCTATTTCTGATAGGCATGCAGGGAGATATGATGGCATCTATGCACCGAGAGATGATCCGAGAGCTGCATAGAAAGAAATAGCTAAATCTTAAAAAAAAAACCAAAAAAAAGAGTTCGGCTGATGATACTTTCAGCGGAACTCCAGCTTGGCTTCGTTCATGGCCTCGAAAAGATAGGCCATTCCCGGCACTAGCGTCTCATTCTTGCCCAGGTGCGTCCAGCCCTGCTCCTCATACTTCCAGATGAAGGCCGAGACCAGGCCTTTATTTACCGCTTCCTGATACTTGTACCTCTTATGCTCGGCATTCACGGTGATGTTGCCTAAATCTACCGTCTTGTTCACAGGAAGTCCAATCATATTCCAGCCGGCATGCAAATTGAGGCGATAGGGCAGATCGACGGGCTTGCCATAGATCTCTATGGTGAAGTTGGCGGCGCTGTCGATAAGATAGCCTTCACCCGGCGAAAAGCTGGTCACATTGATCATGCCCCCATCCTTCATGCCAAAGTCCCACCCCTCGTCGGCAATGGAGAATATGCTCCGGTAGGGCTTATTCGCCAGGTACTTGGAGGCCTTTGCATCTTTCGGTTTGAGGTATACGGCTATGGCATTCCAGCCTGCCGTTACATTGATGCGCTGAACCTGGCCTGGGATGAGCACATACTCTATCTGAAAGCTTCTCTCCTCAGCAAGCCTTGGCCGTATGATGGGCCACATTACCTTCTTTTTTTCTCCTAACGTATATTCATCATGCCAGACAGAAAGGCCGTCTTCCTTAACCACGATCTTGTCAGCATCTTTGGGCAGCAAAACCTCGCCGATGATGGCGGGCGGGGCATTGAGATTGAGCTCTCCGCTGGCGCTATCCGTCTCGATCCAGTAGATCCAGTCGGTTGCGCTCTCGTTCATGGGTGTTATGGATGCCTTGACGATGCTCATGTTATCGCCCGTGGCATTGACGATCTCCACCACGGTACTGTAGGGGCGAGTTGGATTTTTTTGCAGAGCCGGCCGGAAGCTGGGGTCTCCCAGTATGACATCCATGTAGGCCGTCTGATTGAGCATTTCGGAAACTGATGTGTCCCATTCCGGCAACGCCTCATCGTAATCGGAGATCGCCTTGATTTTCTTTGCATTCTGGAACTTCAATCGCATGAGGTTTTCTGCGTCAAGGGCGGCCTCTCCTACCGTAGCGTTCTCAAAGACCAGGGATTGATAAAACCTCTTCGAGGAATCTTCCGACACAAAGATCCAGGACAGAGCAGACTCTCCAATATAATTTACAGATCCCGCTCTTATAAATGACAGAGCAATGGAGTCCTCCAGGTCCAGGGGGATGTACATCCTGGTGCCTGTCACATTGAGATAGTGTCCCTTGAGGTTTGCAGTAACACAGGCAGATGAGGTGGTTGTCTGGGGCGAAAGAGTTAGCTCCTTTACATGCGCCCCGGTAAGCGCAGAATCCATCATCGACCAATCCGACAACTGCCATGCGTTTTCATTGCCGTGATGATCGAAGTTCACAATATTCTGGCCGTTATTCATCTGGGAGATGACTTGCTGGTAAGTAGCCTCCTCGTAACGCAGATCCTTGACCTGCAACCCCGCCTCTTTCAAGTAATCTCTGGTCCTCATAGCAGTGGGAGCCTGCGGGAAAGAGAGGGGCGGCGAAGATATGACCAGGGCATTATTCTTCCAGGATCCACTCAGTTGATCATAGGCCATGGTACGAGCCAGGAGCTGAGATGCGTCGTAAACGGAAAGCCCCATAATTCGGCCTACGGCTACACTGCTGTAATTCTCATCATTCATGGTCAATTGATAGTCCCTGTAGACCTCGTACTCCATGATCTCCGATAGCTTCTGAATCAGGCCGGTGGATATGAAGGGCAGCGATCCCGGATCGCCCACAACCATCAGATAGCGGGGTGAAAGCTTAAGATCATCGACTTTCTGCCTTAATGCTTGCTCCTCAATCAGAGGATCAATTTGCTGCGGGTCTTTGGCCACGTCCAGCAGAATTGCCCGGCGAGCTGCTGCGGCGTGAGCGGCAACCAGGGACAGCCGGGGAACTTTGGTGTGGCTGAATGCTGTAATATTCAAAGCCTCAATATTTGAGCGAACATCAATGGTGTAGTTCTTCGTTCTGTGGGCATAATCGTTCCCTGCCTCAATATTAAAAATCCACTTGCCTGGCGTTAGCATCTGCATTCGCACTTCATAGAGCTTATCAGGCTTGATATCTGTGATCTTGATGCTTGCGCTTCGTTTTTCCGGGCTGTAGAGATTTAGGGCGGTGTAACTCGCGTCCTGGAAAAGGTTCCAGGAGATGTTCGTTCTTCCCGAGTATATCCAGGTGGGGTAGGTTAGATTGATTGCCGGCCCGTCATCTAGATTCTCCAGGGTATGGTTATAGGAAAATCCCTCGTATGCGGCCGTAGCCCCGGTGTCCAGCCGTTCTTTCCAGCCAGAGTCCATGGGGTAGAGCAGTTCTACTTCCACATTCAAACTGGCAGACTTGTCCGGATCGAGCCGGTTTATATTCCAGCGAAGCATTGACCCGTTGAGGAATGCATTTATGGCATTCGAGGGTTGGCCGCTATAGGGATCTGTGACATTTGCCTCGCCCATTTGTGGCCGGGGCCATTTTATGAACCTGCCCATGGGGAAGACGTCCAGCAATCGCACACCTTTCAGCACCACTTTGCCGGTATTGCTCAGGGTTATGTTGAGCCTTACAATTTCTCCCAGCTCCTCGGCCGGTACTTGACTTGGACTTATCTCGGTTCTGATGAGCAGATCGTCAACAAGTGTTCGCTCTACTACGGGATTTGGCACTGGCGGTAGAAGCGAGAGATCATGGGAGTTGGTAAAGACCACCATTGTAGGGCTTTCCCCCCTTTTGCTCATCTGCTGGGCGAGAAATTCAGAACTTCCTTCTAGCAGGGTAATATTCATTTGGCCCAAGTTCTGCCTCACGGCGGGCGAGATTGCACCCACTATCACAGCCTTTTTTATATCCAGGCGTGATAATGCGGCAGCTGTCTCATTGGGCAGCACACTGTTCACAAAGAGGAGCGGCCAATTTAGATAAGAGGCAATTGGTGCGGCAATGAGGGCTGCGCTGTAATTTTCGCCTACAATTACGGCTCCCGGCGAGCTTTTCCAGTACCTGCTTATCTTTTCAGCCATATCAAAGCTGTTATTTGCCTGCACCGTTGTATCGCATTTCCAGGAGACATTTCCTATGGCCAGAGTCTTTCCGCCTAACTGACCTAGTAGCCAGTGAGCGGCCAATGATGGTGGCTCCAGCTCCGACCAAACTGGTGTGTGAACGACGTTGTACTCGAAAGCAACTCCTGATGCGCCGGATTTTATGATGTCCTCGATATACTTCACGCCACCTTCTACATTCTGGGTGGAGAGAACATATCCAAGGTAATCGTCGCTCAAACGGACATAAACCGGTTTTTCGCTGAGTTGGCAGGCCGCCCCCACATCCTGAGCGGAGAGGGGAGATATTATGGAAAAGTCTGTCACCTTTGCGATCTTTGCGAAGTTGTAGCCCCGGCTCTGATCGACGGGATTATCAAAAGCCACGCCAAGCTTCACAGGACCCAAATCCGAGGTTATATTCCGGGCATAATTTACAATCATCATGAGCTGATCCTGCTTCCACAGCGTCCATCTCTCCTGATTGTAGCTATTGATATTGGCCTTGCTGAGATCTATGCCGGTATCCTGGTAGAACTTCTCCTTGCAGACATTGCAATAGCAATAGTTCTCATCCTGGAAGCCAAAATTATAAAGCACAACGCCATCGGCCTTGTAGTCGTCTACCAGCGTTTCAATAAGATTATAGAGATTATCCCTTGCCTCCTGGTTTGCAGGACAATAAAGTGTGGCATTGCCGCCTATATCGGGATTTGCCACCTGCAGCAAGCTTTTATCTATCCTGGAATCGTCAGTCACGGTCAGGTCGAGGCCTGCCTCTGCAAGCATGGCTTTCCTGGCCTGCGGCAATTCTTCTATATCTCCTGCCGCTCCCGGCTCGGAGATAACGGGAATCTCAAGAGTTGCTGTGATGTAAGCTTTCAGACCGTCTTTGTGGGCTGCTTCAACCAGAGATTTTACCTGATCTCCCGTCCCGTGGATGGTTATGGTGCTGATATTTGCCGCCTTAAATGTGCCAAGGATGGCAGAGGCACCATATCTCTGCAGATCGCTCTCTTCCACCCAGCCGTTTCTATCCCCAGCCTGTACCGATTTGGGAAGAATTAGCATCGGCAATGTTTTAGTCTGATTTTCCAAAGACCAGATGGCCAGAGGAGTAGCTGCAATGACTGCATGCCAATCGTCTGCTCCGACTAAAATCACACCATCGAGGTCGCCCTTAACTCCTCTTTCCAGGGGTGCGTCCTGTGCGAAGCATTGCTCTGTAGTGGACAGAATTGCTATGAATAGTATTAGATATTGCAGCCTCACGCTTTCACCTCTTCTATTTTGACGCCGGCATCTTGCAGCGGCTTTGTATACTCCGCTCCAATTTCGCCAACGAGGAGCACTCTTGAGAGGGTAACATTTCTTTTGGTCATTTCCGCTATGGCGGCATTGGCGTTTTCGGTCACATCACCCTCGCATACCACGATTGGCGTGCCAGCCATCTTGGCCGCTCGATAGGCCCTGAATAGATCCGTGGGCTTTGAGCCGGATAAGACCACCTCGGCGGTTCCATTCTGGCAGATTTCTGCGGCAAAGAGCCAGCACTCTTCGTAAAGGCTACTTTTGTCAATGCGCTTGATTTCGACTCCTTGCAGTGCTTTTTCGGCGTCTTTAGAGACGATGGATTGATTGCCTAAAATCAAAATCCGGGAATAGTCTTGCAGCTTCTCCAGATTCATTTCGCTTAATTTACCAGGTGGAACGGTAATTAGGTCGAAATCAGCCGTTCCATTGCCAAGGCTGCTTACGGATGCAATTGTGCTGTAGAGGAAGTCATCTCCCGTCAGAATGACCATACCTTGCGGCAAGATCACTTTGATGGATGCTATCTCTTCCGGCATGGGAATGCCCTGGGAGTCCATGAGCCGGAAGACAAGCGGATAATCGCCGCCCTTAGATGCCAGCAGGGTAAAATTGGCAACGCCGGGGCTATGCGGGCTGACTTCTACCGTCTGGGCTAGAGGTATAACCATGAGCTCTGGAGGCGTTACTATTCCCACCATTACCACCTCTCTGACATCCAGCATGATGTTGAAGGAGCCTTTGTAGGTCTTGTTGGTAACAATTTTTTCCGGGACCTTGATTTCCACGTTGTAGCCGCGAACTGCCGCGGCAAAATCAACTACCGCCTCAACAGAAGAACTTTTGGACTGGTTGCCTAAAGATGTGGCTACGATGGAAAGATTGCCTTTCTTGCCGGGTTTGGCTGTTTGCACCTGCAGCTTCATGGTATGGGTTGTGCCCGTGTCTAATGGCACATCGTAGGGAAGGGCTAGCGTTTTTTCTCCATCCATCAAGCTCACGCTCCACCCATCCGGCAGCGGCCCGGCGTTGATAGAGGCTACATCTCTAAAAGCGCCCAGGTTTTTAACAGCCAGATCGAATTGAGCGATATCTTCGGCATTGGCAGAAAGCATCGTAGACTTGGCATCATCTATGGTCATGCCAATGCCATAGCTTTCCTGTCCGATGACTGTCAGGTCGAAATCTATCCTCATGGGCAGCGAGGGCGGTGCGCTATCCAGTAAATATATAAATCCTGTGTAAGATCCTGGTCGCGTCTCGGGAGGCAGGGCAAAGTAGATCTTAATCTCTGCCTTATCCTGAGTCATGAGCGGTTTTTCTTGGGGCATGTCCAGGAATATGTAATCTTTGGCAGTTCCACTCATCTCTGTTTTTGAGATCTTGAATATTGTTGCATCTCCAATATTGGTGACCTTTAGCGTTCTCTCCTCCAGGTCACCGGAATGGAGCACAACATCGAATCTTTCCTTGTCTGCTGCCAGCTGGGCGGAGCTGGCGGCAATCAGCAGGAATAGAATAACAATCGGGTATATCTGCCTCATCTAACACCACACGATGGCATACGCCGGATTTTACTATAGTTAGTATCCCACTACGTTTCCTATTTATAAATTCTCTCTCAAAGGAATAAATAAGCTTCTTTTCTCGACGGGCTAGTTTATATCTGTTATGCATCAGAGCAACAGGTCGGTGTTTCCTTGGATCGAGAGAAAGCCTTTCTGGTGGCCACGCCCTTCAAGAAGCGCGGCAAGACAAGCCTGAAGATCAGCGACTTTATCTTTGCTCTATCCCTCGACCTGAAATGGGGGCCGCCGGAGAAGGTGCGTGCCCTCCTCCGGGAAGCGGAAGCCGAAGGTATGGTCAAGATGGAAGGAGAGATGGTAAACGCGATCTTTGATGCTGCGGCAGTGACGGTTCCCCTGGGATTCAAGCCGTCCACGGAGGAGGGCATACTGGATCAGGGAATAAGGCTCATCACTTCTCATACGGGCATGAGCCGAAAAGAGGTCATTGCTCTTGCCAATGAGAAACAGGATTCCCTGAAAAAGCTGGTGGAGCTGGACGGTGTGGTGCTGCTGATCGCCAGAGAGATGGGCATCGATGTCAGCGAGCTGGCTTCTATTGCCTACGAGAACCTGCTGGCCCGCGGCAAGGAAGAGATGTGCATTCCAACTCGTCTGGAATCGTAAGCTTAATCTTCCATGGGACAGGACAGGGCGTTTATGACTCCCAGGGTTCTGTTCACAACCATTTATAGAAAGGGCTCCGAGCCTTACGATTATATCGGAGCCAATACCAGGTCATGGTTCAGATTCTACTGGCCGCGCATCCAATCTTTTGGCCTGCGATTTCTAAAGCAGAACATTCCTGAGCTCGAGATCCTGGAGTTTCCCACCTGGGATGAATACCAGAAGAAGCTTCAAGAGGGATGGGATGTGGTGGGTCTCTCCTTTTACCTGAGTGAGACCCATGAAGCCCTGGAGATGGTGGATGCGGCGCGGGCGGCAGGCGTTGGCGAGGTATGGGCAGGAAACTACGGCGCACTTACCACAGCCGTGCAGGATAAGTTCGATAGGATCTTTGTGGGCTACTCGGAGAAGGAGCTCGCCCCCTATTTCGGACGGCAGATCAAGGACATAATTCATCCTCCGCTTATCGAGTATCTCAACACGCCCTTCAATATCAAGCTGAACATTTACGGAGTGTTGTTCACCACGCGCGGCTGCCCGGTGGGCTGCAAGTTCTGCCAGACGCCGGTCTTCTGCAACAAGCCCAACATCATCTCGCTGAAGAGCATCGAAAGAGTCCTGGCCTACTACAAAGAGCAGGGCATCAATGTTGTCCTGATCGAGGATGAGAACTTCGGCTGCAACCGCCGCCATGCCGATGCGGTGGTAGAGCTTTTAGACAAGTATCAGATGGTCTGGGGATGCATGGCGCGGGCCGATTATCTGAAAACGAAGATCGACGATTGGGCGGACATGAGGCAGAAGAACGGCAGAAAGGTGTCCGGCTTTGGGGGGGCGGCTATCGGCATTGAAAACCTGCATCAAGAGCGCCTGGACCAGATGAAGAAGAAGGAAGGCACAAAGGACATTTTAGAGACACTGCACATGCTGAAAGCCAGGAATCTGGGCAGCGTGGGCTATTACATGATCGGCTTTGAGGAGGACACTAAGGAGTCGCTACGCGAGGACATAAAGAAGCTGGCGGCACTCAAGCTTGACATAACTCAGATCTGCGTCATAACACCTCTGCCCCAGACGCCCATGTGGACGGAGATCGAGGAGAAGTTCGGCATCTGGGATCACGACTATCATCACCACGACGGCAAGCACATGGTCTGGAATCATCCTCGCATCAAGCCGGAGGAGTTTCCGGGCATCCTGGACTGGTCTTTCAAGCTGGTTCATCCCTGGCATGCGCCTTTTCGCACCTCGGCCCGGGTGTGGTCCAATGCCTATCGCTACGGCGGCTGGAATGGAGTGAAAGAAGTTGCCGCCTACATCAGCCGGGCCAATAAGTTCGACTGGAATGCCGGCCTGCGGCTGCTAAAAGTGGATGAGAATGAGAGCGAGCGAAAGTAAGCCAAGAGAAGGTAATGGATGAATATATGATGAATATATTACTACTATCTTCTCCCGTAGTTCAGCTCGACTTTGACCGCATAGCTCGCGTGCCCAATCTCGGCCTGGCTTCCCTGGCGGCGCATGTGGATGACCTATGCACGGTTCATGTGGCGGACATCCACGGCCTGAAAAACCACAGGGAATATGTGAGCCGGATTGTAAACGGCTACGATCTGGTGGGCCTGACCGCCATGAGCTTTCAGTATCAAGAGGCTCTGGCCCTTGCAAAGATCGCCAAGCTGTCAGGCGCAGAGACGGTTTTCGGCGGCTACCATCCAACGCTTGCCGCAGAAGAGATCGGCGAAAGCGGAGATGCTGCGCTTATCGACTACATTGTGCGCGGTGAAGGCGAAGCCACCTTCCGGGAACTGGTAGAGGCCCGGCTGGCAGGAAAAAGCCCGCGCGGCATCCTGGGTCTCTCCTACCACGATGACGAAGGGAAAGAGAAAGGAAAAGGAATGGTCCACAATCCCCCAAGGCCCCTGCTTAAGGTGGAGGAGATTCGCATGCCCAAAAGGGATGCGCGCCTCATCACCAGTGGCTTTTACAGCTTTGATGTGCCCATCGACTGCGTGGAGACCAGCCGAGGCTGCACGCAGGGCTGCAAGTTCTGCTCCATCAATCTCATGTACGGCCGCCGCTTCCGGCGCTTTTCCATTGAGAGGGTGATCGAGGACATTCGGGACGCCGAAGCGCACGGAGCTGGCTCCATATTTTTCCCGGACGACAACATCACCCTCGATCCCAAGCGGCTGGAACGCCTGTGCCAGGCCATCATCGATGCCAATCTCACCCATCTCTGCTACAAGACGCAGGCCTCCGCTTCGGGCATTGCTTCCAGCAAGCAGCTGGTGGACAAGATGGGCGAGGCTGGCTTCGACGGCGTCTTTCTGGGGGTAGAGAGCATCAACAAGAGGAACCTGGCGTTCCTGGGCAAAGGCAAGATGTCCAACGATGCCGAAAAAGCGGTGCAGTATCTTCATGATAATAATATTATTGTCTCCACGGGCCTGATCGGCGGTAATCCCGATGACGATGAGGAGGACCTGTGGGAGAACTTCCGCCTGGCCAGGCGTCTCAAGGTGGACTTTCCCATCTTCTACATCTCCACGCCCTACCCCAAGACACAGATGCGCGCCGAGCTGGAGGAGATGGGCCTCGTAACCAACAGCGACTTTACCAGGTACGACGGGCTGCATGCCAACTTAAAGACACGGCACCTCTCCGAGGAAGAGGTGCAATTCATCACCTGGCAGATGAACGCCCGCTACTACGGTCTGGAGTGGCTCTGGTATAACAAAGTAAAGAAGCTCTATCCCAAATGGTTTGCCCGCGAAATGTTAAGGCTGGCGCCCTTTTACGCTAAAAGGAAACTGGACCTGGCTCTGGGGCGGCGCACGCGCGAGGACTTCTTCCGGGAGGATCTGGCGAGCGGGGAGCTATGCAAGGGAGTGACCTAGTCAGAAGCAATAATTATTTACATAAGGCCGTTGTATTATCTGATAGATGAAAACGAAAACCCGTGCGGTATTCGAAGATGGTATTTTAAGACCCTTTGAACGACTCAATTTGAAACAAGGCGAAGTGGTAGAAATAGAGATCTCCGATGCAGTTCGTAGATCTAAAGGCATCATAAAGATTGATGCGAAGCTGGGAAGAGAAATAGCAGAAAGCGATGAGTTTTCCTGCCTGGAAAGCTAGATGCTAGATTTTATCCTTTCTGGAAGCAAAATCTTTATTGATTCAAATATATTGATTTATCATTTTCTTGATCTTTCAGAGAGTTGTTCAATTCTCCTCGATCGAGTCGAGCACGGTGAGGTTCAAGCTTATATTTCCACAGTTGTGCAGGCAGAGGTCTTGCATAGATTGATGATATCAGAAGCTATGGATAAATTCGGGATCAAACCCAACCAAGCGGTAAGATATCTGAAGGAGCATCCTCGTGCCATTGCATCCTTGGATAAGTGCGAGATTGCCTTAGCAGATATCCTAGAGTTCAATATCGAGGTCATATGCATGGGAAGAGAAGCAATAATCAAGAGCCAGAATTTTAGAGAATGCTACGGTTTAATGACCAATGACTCCTTGAACCTTTATGCGATGAAGAAAGAAGGGCTCAGAATAATTACCACCAATGACAGAGATTTCGAGCGTATTGATGGGATCGAGGTCTGGAGACCAGATGTTTGAAGTGCAGCTACTGGCGCGCTTTAATGTCTCATAGCTACCTCAATCTCCTCTCCACTCCTGGATCTTGTGCTGCAGCTCCACCGATGTGTACTGATCCTTCATATCTTCCAAAGATCCTCTCCAATCCAGCTTCAAGCGGCCTTTTGGCTTTCGGCCTCGCTTCTCCATCAAGAACTTTGCGAAATCGGCAACCTCTTGATGGAGATCAGGAGGAAGCTCCTTAATCACTTCTTCTAGCTCGGACATGACCTGCCTCTATCTCAATGCGGGAACCAGATCAATACGTTTATAGTGCTTCTCCAACATATTCCATCTCTAAAGCAATCTTTGCATCAACCTCATCAATAGCCTCGAAGGGTAAGCCTCCCGGTAGTCCGTTGGTTCAAGCCTCATAGAGCATCTTTCCTTCTCGAAGGACCCTCTTGACGAAAGGCCTCTCCTTCATATCCTCGAACTCCTGGGGCGTGTAGACCAGGATATCCATGGCCTCCCTGGCGTCAATCGTAAAACTCGTCCAGCCGGTCGAGAAATCTCATCAGGGTGTCCTTTACTACTATCAGGTCGATATCGCTGTGATCGCGGGCATCGCCTCTAGCCAGATAGCCGAAGAGCAGCACCTTTCGCACGCTGGGGTCGTTTTTTTAGCCGGTTCAGGATCCTCTCCAGTTCTGCATTCAGCTCAGCTACTGTCATGGGATTTCTCAGTCTAGTACAGCTGGGCTGATATAAACCTAAGGATAAGGTTTTATATATAATCATT
>JBAXWY010000026.1:0-36826 GCA_037128175.1 Methanothrix sp. | reverse complement strand
CGCAGCATTCCATTCGTTTTCAAGCCACTTGACGCGCTCGCGCTCCAGGGTCAGTGCCTGAGTTGTGCTGTCGAGAGCCTGTGATCTTTCCGTTAGCTGGACCTCAAGCTGCATAGTTCGATCACGGACTGCAGCAAGCTCGCCGATCTGCTCCTCTGCTCTACTCTTCGCAGCATTCCATTCGTTTTCAAGCCACTTGACGCGCTCGCGCTCCAGGGTCAGTACCTGAGTAGTGCTGTCTAGCGACTGTGATCTATTCGTTAGCTGGACCTCAAGCTGCATAGTTCGATCACGGACTGCAGCAACCTCGCTGATCTGCTCCTCGACGCGATTCTTCGCAGCATTCCATTCGTTTTCAAGCCACTTGACGCGCTCGCGCTCAGCCATAATGGCGGTGGAGGCTTCTGAAAAAGCTTGTTGGGCACTGAATTCGGCTTGATGTTGCGCATTTAACTTAAAGTCGTCAAAGAAATTAGGAGGGTATTTAAAAGCTGGAAGGAGTTCGGCATGCTCATGCGCTACGTAAAAGCGATTTAGCCCATCGGCATAAGCAAAGCGATAATCTGCAGCGAGGAGCATGGGCTCCCATGTATCATGACTCTCCTGCTGGGACATAGGCAAGGTTGCCTCAACGACGACGATCCAGGGACGGTATTTTGACCAGTCGTTTCCCCGTAATGCAGCTTCCTCAAGCCCTTCAACATCGACTTTTAGGAAATGGACGTCTTGGTCCTCAGGCACATGCTGTTTCCACAAGGTTGCGAGATTTGTGACCACTACATCCTGTTTATCGATCGTCAAACCTGTACGGGCATGTCTTTGAGCAATGGCTTCATCAAGAGTCGATAAACCAGGATTGCTCAAAAAATTCATGACAAGCGTTCCAGGCTTGTCACTTATTGCAATGCGCAAATTAATATCGCGAGTCCGACGCGCCTGAAGCTGGGCATGAAACTCATAATTTGGTTCTACATTAATACCTCGCCAGCCGTGCTCGTAGAAAGCGCGCGTCACAGTGTCGAGATCAGGGGACCACGCACCCACATCGATATAGAACCCATTCTCGATATGCTTCAGCGCCCGCCAGAGAATTATATCTTCAAAATTTTGTGCGTAGGATATGAAAGTCATTATTTCGCTACCCCGATTACCTGTTCATTGCCGCCACATTTGATATAAATATTACCTTATCCCAAACCAAATATAACGTATTCTGCGATCCTAGATCCATTGCACCCTTCAAGAACAGCGCATATGTCAATGGAAAACAGAAATTCCCCAGATCTATTTAAGACTTTTGCATTTTGCTTTTCGGTATTCTACATCCTTCCGTTTGACCAAAAAGATAATATCTGCAAAGTTCGAGATGTAGAATTGTGGTGAGATTTTATAAATTTTAGTGGCAGAGTGGAGTTCTTAGGAGACTGGCACCCTTTGGAGCACTGGCAAAATGGACCAGCTCGCTGGATTGACCGAGACGCTTCAATTAGGATTTATTCAGCCAATCGACGCAATGCAATCATCAGTTTTGAAATTATAAGCTTCTATAAACAGAGGACCATAGAGGTTTACGTAAGAAAACTATTAAAAAGGCAAATTGTCTCAACTTCATTGGAACATCAAGAATTAAATGTGGCACTTGAACCTGGAGAAAACACTATACAATTCATTGTGAAAGAAGGGTCCAACAGACCATGTGATGTGAGCGAGAGCGCAGATTCAAGATCGCTGGGCATTGCATTTCAAAATATTCAGATAGATGGAGTCGAGTGCCTAAAAAGCCATATGGAAAACGAAATTGATCCTAGGCAAATCATAAAGGACTTGACTGTTGAGGAATTATGCACTACCGCGGACTTACGCTATAAGGCTATTGAAGATCCTTGTTATTTGATAGGCCGTCCTTTCTCAGACCCTGTTGCTGCGCCTTCATATTTATTTCGTTTAGGCTTGCTCTTTAACGGCTTGTATTTGGGAAAAACCATGTCCGTGCTGGACTTTGGTGCAGGATCATGCTGGTTATCTCGATGGGTAAACCAAATGCAGTGCACAACAATATCTGTTGATTGTTCAAGCACGGCTCTAGAAATAGGAAAAAGGCTATTTAAGGATTATCCCATAATTGGAGATTATATATCTTCACCACCCCAATTTCTACAGTTTGATGGTCATAACCTGAGCATGGAATCAGAATCGGTGGACAGAATAATTTGTTTTGATACGTTTCACCATGTTCCTAACCAGGAAGAGGTATTGCGGGAAATGTACAGAGTGTTAAAACCTGGTGGATTAATTGGATTTAGCGAGCCGGGTAGAGAGCATTCATGCTCTCCTGAGTCCCAGATGGAAATGAGATATTTCAATGTACTAGAAAATAATATTTGTCTTGAAGAAATCTGGCAAATAGCGAAAGAAATCGGTTTCAGCGAGATGCGCATAAAATCCGCCCTGGATTGTGATATAGACATTGTGGATTACAAGAAGGTAATTTCAAATAATATCCCAAAAAAAATATGCAAAGCGTTATCGACTCAAACAAAAAATGGCCCTGTGTTCTTCTTAATAAAGGGCAATTTTATGCCAGACAGCCGTTGCGTCTTTGGCTTGATGCATCATATGGAGCTGATAGATTTCAAGCCAGGTAATCCAGCTAAAATTGCGCTGCAAATTAAAAACACGGGGCCGACCAAGTGGCTTCATGAAAATATAAGAGATATTGGCGTGGTAAAGCTAGGAGTACATTTATATGATGGTAATAAACTATTAAAAGAAGGATTTTATAGAATGTGTCTGGGAAAAGATATACTTCCTGGAGAGACGATAAGAATAAATGCTGAGATACCTATGAGTACGCCAGGGAGATTGGCGTTAGACTTAGTATCCGAGCAGGTTACCTGGTTCGAGAGAGTTGGTTCTAAACCGATTTATATTGATTAGTTTTATTTCCGGTTCCATTGGTCTTCGTCTTAGGTTAAGAGATGATTCGTAAATCAGCCAATTTTATATCAACACATATTGTAATATGACCATATGCGAATGGTTTCACTTCGATTCGATCTTATAATTTTCTCGTATGTGTCTAGCTCCCACGTTAATCATGTAAATTTCCCTCTAACCCATTTAGACCAGAAAAATTAAATAATATGATGATAATACTTTTTCATTGGGAGTATGGACGAAAGTGCAGATTACAAGCAACTTCTGGAACAGAACGAGCAATTGAGTCTTGATATTGAGTTGCTTATGGCAAAATTAAATGAAATTGATCTGCTTAAGACTAGGATCCACGAGCTTGAAGCCCGAACTAGCCCAATATGAGGATGCACATACCCCACCAAGTCTAAGACGTGGCCGCAATCGCAAAAAAGATCCGGATAAGGACAACAAAGGAAAGCCCGGACAAAAAATCGGGCACAAAGGCGTAACAAGACCTTATGCCGCTCCAGATAGATAAGTAGAAGTCACAATTGATCTATGCCCAGATTGTGTCCTTTGGATGTATCTCATTTTCTCCAATATTGACAACCATCTACCACAGTCATGCCCGTTAGGCTGGGAATCTTTAATCCCCAATCAACTCTGCAAGGTTTTTCTCGATGCAGGAGCCAGCCAGCCCCATAAAGCAACTCAATGAGTTTTCCCTCGATAACCCGGCTATGCGTAGCTATCATCAGTCCGGCAACTCGTTCGTTAAGCAAGGTCAAATTTGCTGCTATTAAGTCATATTCCGAGCCTTGGATGTCTATATGTAGATAATCAATTTTCTTTAAATCTTCCATTATTTCAGAAAGAGCGTAGGACTTTACTTTAATATTTTTATTATCCAATCCACGATAATCCGTTTGATTATCTTCAGTAGATGCCGCCGACCCCATATCCATCACAGAAACATCGGGAAAAAATAAATGACCCGACTTGACACCAGCAGCGCCTTCGAATAATTTGCAATGAATATTACCAAGAAGCGTATCCGTCCCCTGGGAATTGGGGCGTAGGCCATTGAAGGCCAATTGCCTTTTCATCAATTCAAATCGAGCTGGAAGACCCTCGACCCCAACCAAGTTAATATTCGAAAACTTCTGGGCACGGGCCAAAACACCAGCCAACGAGATCCAGGGGCCCCAACCCGCGCCTATCTCCACCGCGCAAAAACTACCTTTAGACCGTGTAATCGAATCGATCAGAGCTATATATTCCAGTGCTTCTGCGTGGAAACCATCATCCGGCACGGGCATAGTCAGACGATTTAAATTGAATTTTGAAGCAAAAGGCACGCTTGTTAGAAGCGTCCTTTGGCCGAAGCCATCCACGAAATGATCATCATGCAGTCGGGCAGAGTTTAGTATATATTTGTGCATCATTTCGATATCGGAATCATTATATCCACTGTATATATGATGGGGAGATATTTCGTTCTGTAATTTCAACCAACTGGGATGGTGATTACTAAATTCTTCAGATTGTACTATGGCTGATAAAAAAGCATCTTTGCTTTTGTTTTGCAATTGCTTGGTCCAGAAATCAAGTCCTTCTGGATCAGGATCTCGGCCTAGTAGAATATTATATGCATAATATATTAGTTCATTTGGGTCCATATATCTCCTTCTCCCTAAGCCGCCTATCAAACTTTCTCAAGGCTTTAGGATCTTTTCTCCGTACGCATCACTTTATCTGCCTACCCCTCGTGGATCCCGAATTCCTTAGCCGTCTCGGAGCGAGAATGACCGCCAAGCCGCTTTCCTTCGCCGTAGTATTCGCGAATCTTGCGAGCCTATTAGGGTCCAAATCCTGCCGGAAAGATAAGGGTTTAGCAGATAGCGTGCCCAACAAGCAGAGATAAATGTTGGCAGGCATTTTTATCCCGTCATTATCGATCGCATTTAGACCGGCTGTGACTATATTACGTTACACTGAGATTCTGAACTGCCACGCTCAGGCACCTGTCATCAGAGCTATTCAGCTCTTTGATATCACACGGCCGCTCGCAGCCCTCGGGCACGTGCAGCCGCACGGTGTTTTCACCTTTCGCGAGCTGCAATGGAACGTTCACGTTGATGAGACTCGTGGGTACGGCAACCTGCGTGGCAGGCGCGCCGCCGGTAGAGATCTCCAGGGTACGGTTGCGATCGAAGCTCTGCGCCTGCAGGCTCAAGGTGGCGGTGCGATTCTCAGACGAGTTTACCAGCAGGGTAGCGTTGGCCTGCATCCAGCGGGACGGGATGCCGTACCTGTTCTCGATATTATAGAAGCCCTTGAGGTATTTCAACTGGCCGGACTTCCTCTCGCCCAGAGCTAAGTTCTGAACAGCCACGCTTAAACACCGCTTATCTGTGCTGTTAAGCTCCTCAATATCACACGGCCGCTCGCAGCCTTCGGGGACGCTAAGTCTGAGGGTGTTTATGCCCTTCAGCAGATGGACGGGCGTCTCAATCTCGACGAAGCCTTTCGTTGGTATTGCCGCCTTTGTCAGAAGCTCATCACCAGCATAGACTTCAAGCGTCCGGTTGCGGTGGAAGCTCTGCGTATTCAGGCTTAGGAAGGCGGTGCGGTCATCAGACGAGTTTACCAGGAGGGTGGCTTTGGCTTGCATCCAGCGAGACGGGGTGCCGTACCAGTTCTCGACATTATAGAAGCCTGAGCTAAAAGCCATGAAGGACGAAAAATTCTGTTGTACATTTTCTTGCGTCTCATCTTGTTTTGTTTCATTCAAACAGCCACTACATGCGATAATTGCCAAGGATATTATGAAGACTAATGACTTACATATCTGCATTTATGATCTCATCCTTCTTGCCATTTATTGCTCTCGATAATACAATCATCTCCTGGCATATAAAGGTCATTGGAGCCATATTCACGCTACGGTGATATTCTGCACTGCCACGCTCAAGCATCTTGAATCAAGGCTATTCAGTTCTTTGATATCACACGGCCGCTCGCAGCCCTCGGGCACGTGCAGCCGCACGGTGTTTTCACCTTTCGCGAGCTGTAATGGCACGTTCACGTTGATGAGACTCGTGGGTACGGCAACCTGTGCGGCAGGCGCGCCGCCGGTAGAGATCTCCAGTGTCCGGTTACGATTGAAGCTCTGCGCCTGCAGGCTCAGGTTGGCGGTGCGGTTCTCGGCCGATAAAACATTAATTGTGCCATCTGCTCGCATCCAACGAGTAGGAATGCCAAGCCAGTCCTCATAGGCATAATATCCGGTAGTGCCATAAATGCGAGTATTACTAAGTGCAATATTTGAGTATGAGTGATTTATTTCGTATACATAATCTTCGCCAAAATTTTTTCTAAGACGAATCTCATTAGGATTGTCCTTGATTGCAGCATTAGTGTGATTCCACTGAGATATGTCCATATTTTTTGTGTGAATCACCACATATTTAACACCAATCATTTTTAAGAGACCGACTGATTCATTTGATGGAAACGACATTAGTGTACTCATCGTCTCTGAGTAAGTGTCAGGAACAAAACCGCTATATCCGTTGACTAATTTTTTCCAATGATATATGGAGTAATACATATATTTTGAGTCACTATAAAGCTCTGATGGTAGCTCAACAATAGCAAAATCGCCGGATTCATTTGCCAACCACTGATATACGTCGGGGATTTCTCGACCAACAGGCATTGTCCCGCCAAATACGGGAATATATAATGATTCACTTATGATAAGTAATACAAATATAAAAGATATTGCTACTTTTTTAATTTTTGGTTTTGATTCAATAAATCTATTCAAGCCATATGCAGCCAACACACTCAATGAGAGCATAACAATAAATCCAAATCTGGATGGCACTCGCATGGATTTAAATCCGGGAAGATACTCAAATAGATATTTATATGGCAAATCAATATTCAATATATGACCAAAAAAATGCAGCGGGTACCCCAGCGAGAGTATAAAAGCAATTAGCGCAATTGATATATAGATATTTTGCATTTTATTTGATAGGTTGATCAAGGCGAGTCTATTTTTACCATCCAGTTTAAGCTTCATTAAAAGGAAGATTCCATAGAGTGACAACATTATTACGGTTATTCCTGGAAATAGTGAATGCTCGCTGAAATTCCAATTAGCCGGAAAAGGATAAGAGGGCATCCCGTAAACCAAATTATTGATCGGAGTAAGCAAATATTCGCCCACATCTGCTGAATAAAAACTTACTTCATCGAGCGTTCTTGTAAAACCATATTCATTAGCGACTTGAATATAAGGATATGCAAAAGGCGCGACGACAGCTAAGGTACAGATTAGGAACAAAATCGACTTAATTTGAAATGAGTGTTGGAACAGGTTTCTACGCAGATCTTTATTTATCATGAAAATGCATAACGTATACACTCCCAGTGTGATTGTTATGTAAAAAGCGTGATACCAACAGGATAAAATTTGCAGAACATAAAACACGTATAAAATGGCCAAATTCTTAGAATCACCTTTATGCAAAAATTTATCTAAATATAATAGCGCAAATGGCATCCATTGCGCAGTAAGTAGTTGCAAATGACCGATATGAGCAAATCGAATTGTACAAAAAGCGAAAACAATTCCACCTAAAAACGCGGAATAGTCGTCCTTTATGTAATAATTAATTAATAAAAACATTCCAAAACCGGATAAAACAAAAGATAGAAATAAAATTATATTATATGCTAATATTGGATTGTGAGTAATTATAATCACAGGAAAAGCAACCAACATGTCAGCAATAAGATGCTCGGAAAAGGCCAACGTATTCTTAGTAAGCGGATAGAATATATTTGTGTTGAATAAATTTAAAGGATCTGTTGTAAGACTATGTACATCCCATGCCAAAACCCAAGTGTTGAATGCTGGATCACCCAGATCCAGATACTTATCCATATGCAAAATCAAAGGAAATGTAAGTACCATCGTCAAAATAATATATAAAATTACTACAGTTAAATTAGTTCTAATACTGCCCTTCTTAATCACCCTGAATAGATTCAATTTCCGAATCAATTTTTATGGCCTCGTTACGCTCTAGATATTATTATGAGACCTGCTATAATCGCCAACGTCCCAGCAATCTTATTTATCCCTATGCTCTCCTTCAGCACCAAGCTTGACAACACCAGCACCAGTATGTAGGTCAAAGAGATAAAAGGATACACAAAGCTGAGATCCTTCTTGGACAGCGCTATCAGCCAAAAGATGGTGCTCAATGCGTACATCACGAAACCCAGCAAGACATAAGGATTCAGCAGAACTGTGGAAATGGCTGCAAAATTTAGGGCCCCCATTTGCCCTGCCTGGTTCATGCCCAGCTTCCAGGACACCTGGCCAAAAGCTGCAAAGATGATCCCAATAATAATTATCGCAATTGCATTCATATGTAATCTACCATAATTGAGTTAACCTGGCCTTTGCGGATCGCATGGCTGGCACGATAGTTGATTGCATTCGATTACCTATTCCTGGCCACATCTTGATTAATGTCTCCTGTTGTGATTTTCGATACGTTCCTATGGTTATTCTGAACGAATCTATATAAATATCACGGGTGTTGGAGGCCAAAAGTTTCCCTCGAACCAACAGAATTTGCATTTGCAACTACTTCACGTTCGCTTTCTACTGAAACGAATTGGCCGTTGGAAGCAAGAAGAGCAACACTATTGTTTCCCAGATCTTTAAGGCCAAAGATCTCCCTCGGACCCACGAAATCGCTATTTGCGATTATTTTGCATCCGCCCCCCTCTACAGAAACATATTGGCGGTTGGAAGCAAGCAGAACAACACTATTGTCCCTCAGATATTTAATGTCAAATATCTCCCATGGACCCACAGAGTTACGATTTGCGACTACTTCGTGCCCACCTCCCTCTTCTGCACAAATATATTGGCCGTTATGGGCACGAAGGGCAACACGATCAGTGTGCCCCATTTTACTCCAAAACATTATGAAACGAATATCATTCAATGGATTGTGGGGGTATATGATTCCAGCATTAAAGGTTCTTCCGATTTGGGTGTCGTTATAGTCCCACAATCTATCCCCATTGTCACTTGGAGAACCATCCCAATTACCATTGGGATAATAAAATGCTCCGACGAGTTGCGCGAAGATCGACCAAAGCAGCGAGATAGAGATTATGCAGACTTTAAGTAGATTCTTTCTGGTTTTAATATTAAAACTGATATCTTTAATATATAATCCCAGAAACATTGCTAAAGCTGGCAGCATACCAGTCAGGAATCTTGGACCATACGACCCCCCTGCCCACCAACAGCTAAAGCTGCTATATACTAATAGTGATAATAATATAGAACCCCCAAAAAGCATCAATAAATATCTTATATTTTTGTTTTCAATTTGCAATGTTTTTAAATAGCCAAGAACAGACAAAATAAGTATTGGCGTGTAGACAAATAAGCCCCTGCTCGGGCTTATTAACAATCCTGCAAAAGATATTATATTATTTGAGTTCAAGCTAAACCCAGATAAAAGGATACTATTGCCTCCAAATGGATTTCCGTAATAATAATAATTATAAATAAGAAATGGCCCACCAGATAAAGCCATCGATCCGAAATAGTAAACAATTCGCCGATCTTTGAAATTCAGGATATAATACAATAATGGAATAAGAAGGATAATATCAACTGGCCTATTTAAAAAAAACAATCCAGATAAAATTCCTAAACTTATAATAATTTTATCGGATCTATGTTTTTCGTTTAGTAAGACGAGGTAAATTGACAAGGCAAGGATGAGCTCTACTAAACCATGCTGCCAGAGTCCTTGACTGCTTACGGTCCAGGTGTTGGTCGCAAGAGCAAAAATCATGGTTCCAATGAGTGCCGTTTTTCTGTTAATCAGCTCCTTTAACGATAAGAAAACAAAAATACCTGAAAGAGCAGCAATAAAAGAGGCAGCTAATTTTTCCATTATCGAAACCGTCAAGTTGAAACCGGGATTTGACAGATCAATAGGTATATGGCTCAATTTTAATAATAAGTATGGTATAATATAGAATGGCGTTATTAAGACAGGAGTGACAATCGGATAACCTGACACATAATGGCCGTTAACCTGTGCGAAAAACGAAATGAGGTAATGCATATTCGCGTAATATGAATAAAAATTATCAAAATATAAATTATGATTTTCTAGTATGCTGAATGGCAACAAGGAGGCAGGTATTGTATCTACAGATCCTATCGGCCGCATATTTAAGTTATATATTAGATAAAACAAGCTAAATAAGGACAATAGCTCATGAGTTTTAATAAATCCAATAATACTATTTATCAATTTCATAATTTATGTCCCTCTACTCTCTTTCAGCACTAAGTTCGATAACTCTTGTTATGGCTTTTCATGTTCAACAATTCCTTTCAGTAGACTGCGTCATAGCGCCGTTACATGACCACGCGAATTTGACTCGCCAATTATTGCGCTACTAAGTTTTGGATCTCGCAGAGCTGCTTAATTTAATTATCCGCGTCCTCTATTCTACATAGGTTATTGCTCATTTGTAGGCAAATAATTCATATCAATAATTGACACTCTGTTCTTAATACCAGAGGAAGATTCGTATATACTCACCACTCTCTTTCGGATAACTATAGTGTTCCTCGTGTATACCTGGGTAATATAAAGTCTTTGATCCAGGCGTGAAGCTGTCTTGAGTATTCTTCGATCACGAGCGCATCGGCATCACTAAGAATAATAATTTTTTATTTATATATAATTTACAAACGTATGAATCCAAAGGTTTCATTTAAACCTATCGATGTGCTATTTGCGACTACTGCATTCTCGCCTTCTGCAGAAACATATTGGCCATTGCAGGCACGGAGGGCGACGCTATTGTTTCCAAGATATACGAGTCCAAAGGTCTCCCACCCCCCCACATGATCGCGATTTGCTACAAGCTCGCGCCCGCCCCCCACCTCAGCACAAACGTACTGACCGTTATTGGCACGAAGGGCAACATTATTGCCCCCTAGATAGGATAATCTTAACGTCTCCCACTCCCCTACTTGGTCACGATTTGCTACAAGCTCGCGTCCGCCCCCTGCCTCAGCACAAACGTACTGACCGTTATTAGCACGAAGGGCAACAGCGAAATCTGTTGCATTTCGTGTAAATTCACGTATAGATCTAGGACTTAGATTAACTGCCCCGCTCCAATTACCTTCGGCAAATAAATATCGACCATTATATGCGTAAAAAATTCTAATCTTTGTCTCATCAATCGGGACGCGAAATAGCAAATCATTTGAGTTTTCATAAGTTACGGAGGAATTATTTGATAGATATAATATCTTTCGGGGCTCGCCGTCATAAGTAAAGACAATCGGTAAATAGCTATTGAAATTTGAATAATTAACTTCATGGCCAATTGATCTTTCTACAAACAATTCATATGGTGGGTTATAATATTTAGGAGCTATTACCATAATATTGTTTGATAACGTATTAAATCTCACGCAATTTGTGTAGTCATAGTCCGATAATAAAATGCCAGTGATACATATATTAGACATTAGCGCGATTAGCAAGAAGATGTTTCTCTTTTTAGTACTAGAGTAATATTTTGTGCTGTGCACTGCAGTTACGATGATGAAAGGAATCATCCATACGGAATATCTGTTTATGTACATCATTCCAGAATTCCAATTTCCAATTGTGGTCACCATTATGGCCATTAGGACCAAAATGAACCATATAGATGGAACAAATGATTCTCTCTTTTGGAATGAATGAAGCAATCCTACTAGTGAGATTACAAATAGCAGCGGAATATATGGAAATAGCCCGCAGTTAGGATCTAAAAACAGATTTATTAGTTTATTAAATGATATAAAATTAATGCTTGATGAACCAGTCGATACAATCAGATTAGGTACCTTGTAATTATAATAATAAAACAAATAAGGTATGATTGATATAGACGATAATAATATGAGATAAAATAGATTTTTAAAATCCAACTTGGATTTTTTGTACCCACAAAAAATTAGATAAAAATTCAATAATATTATTGGTGGATTCTGAAGAGATGCAATTGATGATGCAATGATACTAGCTTGATAATTTTGTTCTAGCGCAAATACCAGCGAGATTAAAACGAATGCATATGAATATATTTCTGGTGAAGACCATCCAATGTATAACAAAACCGGATTGAACACGGAAAATAAAAATAACCATAATTTTTGATAGTCCGTCAATTTACTTGAGGAGACTATAATAAATAGGCAAACTATGAGCAATACCGAATTTGTAATAGAAAAAGTTCGGAGCTCGTTAAATCGGAGATAATGTAGAATACTAAAAACCGGCAAATTAAACAAAGGATAGCTCCAGAAGTGAAACGAGTAGAAGTCTCCATTTAATGATTTAAAATATCCGGCATAATCCAAACTCGCTGAGAATGCTGCGGAATTCGTCTTTTCAATAGAAGCTCTTAGAGCATTGTCGATATTATTTAGCTCTGGCGACAAATGGTTGAAGAAAGATACAGTCATTCCCAGATATTCATGACCATCACCAAGTATAATTGGAGTCATTAAACTGCACGAATAGAGTAAAATGCAGGCGGAATATATGATAAGAAGGATGAATAGCATACTTCTGAAATGGATCTTCACTAGCATCTCTGCAAAATGTGGGGTCCGGAAATTGTTTCGTAGCTTGGTCAGTTTTATATATTTAGGTGTATTCATTAACTCCTCACAACCAAATAATCTACAGTCGATCCAGAAGTACGCCTCTTGCGGAGAACTTGACCTGTGGATAAGCTATGATTTCTTTCGAATCGAACCCATTTGCGCCGTTTCTGTTTCTTCAAGTCTTCCTGGACCAAGCCATCCGCCTTCAGATATTTGGGAATAGGGTTATGGTAGATGCAAATCATATACTTCGTCCTTATTAATACTAGCATTCTTGCAGCAAATCTATAACGCCCATAGGCATATCTGATAACCACAGCTTCATGGACATCATGAGCTTTCCTAGGCTGACCCAAGATTTTGACCAAGAACTGGTTCTTTGTCGGTGGCTATGTAATATTTCCAGACTGGAACCAACCCCGGAATTTTGGCATATTGAATGCGATTCTGCCCTTAAACCAAGACGCATGTATTCCGATTCGCTCTCCTAGCCCTAATTGGAGTTTGCCTTTCGCCACATTTTTAATCCCTTGGTAAGAGCCAGATATACAGGGTTACTCAAGCCACCACCAACCTGTGCCTGCTCTTCGAGAAGGCATTTCCTTGTTCCCTCCGTAAATTCGGTCCAAGCCCGGCCAACCTCACTATAGAAATGAGCATCGCTACCACCCAACATCTTTTTTTTATGGCTAACGCAAAAATCAAGCGCATCTCGGTTGAATATACATCTTGAATTAAGAACCTCGATAGCATCTATATCGCGTATAACCTCTTCTAAGCCCTTGAACCCACCACGTATTCTATCGAATGGGTGAGGTATGGCTGAAACGCCGCCTGCCAGCTTTATTTCGCCCATAACCTCCTCGAAAGGCCCGGCTGTTATCGCGCTCTTTATGAAGTAAGCCAGAACTTCACCCCGATCTGTGGTAATCTCTTCGCCAACTATGACTGCGAGAGATATTTGCTCGTCTTTGACAAGATCAACTAACTCTAGCGCACCTTCGATTGTATTATGATCTGTAATTGCCAGGCCATCCAGACCATTATCTATAGCGATCTCTGAAAGTTTCTTTGGCGTCATATAGCCGCATCTTGCAGAATAGCGTGTATGGACATGCATATCGAACTTCATACATTAACCTCATAAATAATCCAAATTACTGAAACAGTCCATAAAACAAGATTTGCCAGAGAGGCTCTGTCCTTCAGTATCAGCTCTGCTTCTCCGCCGAAGTTTTTCTCATAAACAAGCTGCACAAATCTGAAAGCTCCATAAAATGCGAACGGAAGGGTGATCATCATATATGCATCAACATTAAACGAATAAAGGGCGTAGGACATTAAAAGCATAGCAACTGATATATTCAGCAAACTATCAACCATATTCTCTGTATACTGAGAAAGGCAGGATCTAGTGTTGCTGCTAGTAGTCAACAGTTCATGACGCCTCTTTCCAAAAGCCAAGACAAATGCCATCAGCAATACACATAATATAAGCCATGGAGAGACCCATACACTAATGATGAAACATCCGGCTATTGCTCTCAAGACAAATCCTACTGCGACCATCATTATATCGATTAGAGCAATATTCTTTAGATAGAATGTATATAGAAAATTAACAAATATATATAACAATCCAATATAGCATAAAGACCTATCCACAAGAAAGGAAGTTGTCAAAGAAATGGATAATAAAATAAATGCAAATAATAGGGCGGTTCGTGCTGAAAGAGTCCCAACCGCTATTGGCCTGAATCTCTTCTGTGGATGAAGCCGGTCCATCTCCACATCTTTTATATCGTTTATAATGTATATAGCTCCAGATATGAAAACGAAAAAAATAAATGCGAAGATGGAATACTGTAATATTCCCAAGTTAAACAAGTTACCCGAAAAAACGATGCCGATAAAAATAACCAAGTTTTTATACCACTGATATGGTCTCATCGACACTAGGACCGACTTAAACATCGAGTTCATTCCCAAATATGTATCGCCCCACATCGAGTGCATTTCCTTCACATTCAGCAACTACACAACATCGAATTATAACATCAGTAATTGAGAGTGATGATTTTTCCGCTTCATCTGGCCAGACGCTCCTCGATCCTGTCCAGCTTCTTGGTCAGGTAGTCTACCATCAAACCAAGCGATATCAACTGCACGCCAACCAGGATGAGAAATGCTGTAAATATGGGATAAAACTCATGCGATATCACACCGTACTGCGCCTTCTCATAAATTGATATGAATCCCGTAATCAAGCCGATCAAAATAAAAATCAGTGATGGCAGGAGTATCATCTTGGAAAGCAGAGACGTTTCGGTGTAGGCCACCGAAAAAAGAGCCGACAGCATCCTCGCTCCATCTTTAATGGGATTGAGCTTGGACTCGCCCACCCGCTCACGGTACTCAATGGGTATCTCCACGATCTTGTAGCCCAGCTTCGCCGCCCGGACCGTCATCTTGGTCTCGAACTCCAGGCCCTTGGCCTTAACATCCAGAGTATCGAACATCGACCTCCGAAATGCCCGCATGCCGGTCTGGCTGTCCTTGATCCTCAAGCAGCTTATGTAAGTGGCAAGAAAAGAGAATATGTTGTTGCCTATCCGGTTGAAGGCAGGAATATTATCCCGGCTTTGCAGCCTGGCCCCCAGCACCAGGTCCGCCCCATTTTCAATCTCCCGGACCAGATCAGGAACATACCTGGCTGGGTAGGTGTTGTCCGCATCTATGAATATGATGATATCTCCGCTGGCATGCTTAACGCCCGTCCTCAGAGCCGCCACCTTTCCGGCGTTCTTCTCATGGCGGAAAAGCTTCGTCTTCCCGCCCACCAGTGCCTTCGCCGCCTGAAAGGTGCCATCGCTCGATCCGTCGTCTACTATGATTATCTCATCCACTACATCCAGGTATTCTGCCACCACCAGGGGCAGGCCTTTCTCCTCATTATAAGCGGGAACCACGAGCGATGTTTTCATCAGATCACTTCAGAGATATTATCCCAAACATTTTTTAGCTTAAAATCCTTTTGCTCATTTGCAGAGCTCGTCAGCGCCATCGAAATGCATCTGGATCAATTCGTATCTCATATTTTTGCCAAGGGACAACTGTGTTTCTAAAAAAGGGATATGGGGATCTGGAGACCCATATCGCCTGGGTTGACTCCTCATTTCAATATGAGTAAGAGCCGCCATTCGAGCAGTCGTAGTTCATATGCATCTTGACTCTGAAGGTGCCGTCGCCCCGTCCGCCCGACCCCCAGCTATTGATATTGATTTAAGGGACTTCGAGGTCTTTTCAGGTGAAACGGCGGCGGCGCATCCGTGCAGCAAGCTGCGGGGTATTGTGGTTATAACTAAAATTACCCTCGATGGATTTTTAAGATACTATATTGGAGAACCATTTTTCGCAGGAGAGCCATCTAGTAGGCACAAAAAAACGTTGTAGATCATAATGTAGCGGTATGGTTGGATGACATTCTATTATTACCTTTTCCAAAATACGAATTGCTCACAGGATAATATTTATAGGTAATATTATACTTATCTAATATTGACTTATCCTCCCAATGTGCTAAATAATAATCGTATATTCCATCCACGCCGTCCCTGGTAGCAGGTTTCAACCAAGTAAGATTATATTTAATCCTGTAAAAATTTATTCCGGTATAATAATACCATGTGGCGCCAATCGATTTCTGATCTGAGGAATTTGTTTCATCCGCCCGTATCTCATTTATAACATCATCTAAATCGGCTTCGAACTTCCATTGCAAGGTATGAGTTAGGTTAATCGATTGCAAAAAATTAAAACAAAATATTATCAAGATAACTATAAAAAATGTGTTTATAATCCGAGAATATTTAGGAGCTATTACGGTTGAGTCATTCCACAAATGGATAATCATTATTGCGAAGAGAGGCACAAAAAATATTGCGGCCCTATCCAGAATAAATCGCGTGCCCATAAGATGGTGAATATTTATCAGCATAATTAATAGGAATATTAAGGAACAGATGGTCATTAATTGTTTTTCACGGGTTCCATAAGCGATCAACAAAAGCAAAATCGCGATTGTCAGAATTACAATCGCCTGGAAGAGTTCGACAGATAAATATTTATTTTCATATAGATTATAATTTATAATACTCCACATAGTATCCTGCCAGAAGCCTACAGTTCCACCAAAATAAAACTGATCACCTTTTTGCATAGCGGTAACTTGCCCAAAAAGAGTCAGGTACAAAAATGACAGACTGATGCCAGATGGTAAAACGACTTTTACGATAAGAGATTTAACATCAAATCGTTTCAACTCCCTAACAACTAATAGTAAAAGAAGTGCGGCATATACATATAAAAATGATAGTACCGAAAGTACTGACAGAGTAGCCATTAATATTACTATTTCCGCATGCTCATCTTTCATAAAGTAATATAAAGCTACCATGAAGAAGCCAAGAGCCAGAGAATAGCCTCGCGCTATAGGTAGAAAATCCATTATCAATGGACTTGTGATGAGCAATAAGACGCTTGCCAAAAAATAAATATTTTTGAATAACAGTTTTGATATATAATATGCTGTCGTGAGATAGATGGCAGCTCCGATTAGTGCAGGAATCCTTAATACGAATTCAGAAACCCCGAAGCGATCCACAAAGAATTTTATCAATACGGTATTCAGAAAGTGATTATTGGCTATCGATTCTTCTGTGAAGATAGCGATATATGATTTTGTTACATAATCTAAATATGTTAATGCTTCATCAAAAGTTATAACTAGAAAGTATGACCTTAGAATTACATATAACCCGGACAATAGTAATAGTACTTTGGCAATTTGCAAATACGTGTCGTCCTTCATTTATATACTCCTAATCAATTGGATAACCCACAAGCTCACCTTATCGATCATCTTATTTATGTTCTGCACGTGCTTACCCCCTGGTAGCCGATCTCTTTGATCTTTGAGATGGCTTCTGGGTTCTTAGGGAGTTGTGGTTATTTGACTTTTTGGATGTCTTGCACCAGGAACTTTTTGCCCTTGGTTATTTTGTGGCTGTTAGGCATGACGCCCTTGGTATCGTCGGGTTATGTCTCTCAATTATCTGCCTGCGAAAAGCCCGCATGCCGGTCTGGCTGTCCTTGATCCTCAAGCAGCTTATGTAAGTGGCAAGAAAAGAGAATATGTTGTTGCCTATCCGGTTGAAGGCAGGAATATTATCCCGGCTCTGCAGCCTGGCCCCCAGCACCAGGTCCGCCCCATTTTCAATCTCCCTGACCAGATCAGGAACATACCTGGCAGGATAGGTGTTGTCCGCATCTATGAATATGACGATATCTCCGCTGGCATGCTTAACGCCCGTCCTCAAAGCCGCCACCTTTCCTGCGTTTTTCTCATGGCGGAAAAGCTTCGTCTTCCCGCCCACCAGTGCCTTTGCCACCTGGAAGGTGCCATCGCTCGAGCCGTCGTCTACTATGATTATCTCGTCCACTACATCCTGGTATTCTGCCACCACCAGGGGCAGGCCTTTCTCCTCATTATAAGCGGGAACCACGAGCGATGTTTTCATCAGATCACTTCAGAGATACTAACCCAAAAATCCAACTGTTTTTCGCCTCAAGAACCTTTCCCTCGTCTGCGAACAATATTTTCCCTGGTCAAAATGTTTGAGAAAATATTGGCAGTTGCCGGCGAGAAGTGCAACATTTTTAAAGACCAACAAAAAGGAAATGGCCGGGTTGAAGGGTGTCGCCCCCCCCACAAGGCCAAATCAGAAACGACCGATATTGCATCATCGATCATCTATCCATGCATATAGAATGTCGCCCATCCGGTCTTATCATTACTATTTGCCCATATCTGGCCTCCTTTTCCAGGATCCGCCTGCAAATATTGACCATTGCTGGCGCGAAGCGCAAATTTATTTCCACCGATTTCATCATTGCCCAAATATTCGTAACGGAAGGTTTCCCATCCTCCTATCCAATCACGGTTTGCCAAAACCTCACGCCCTCCACTTCCTTCAGCGCAAACGTACTGGCCATTTTTAGCGCGCAGAGCAATCGTGTAGTCACCTAGTTCAATCGAGTCGAAATCCTCCCAGGCATTCCAATTGTCACGATTTGCTACAAGTTCGCGGCCGCCACTGCCCTCAGCGCTGACATAATGGAGATCTTTTGCCTGCCAATGCTGATTATTTTCGCCCATTTCAATAAGCTTAAAGGTCTCCCAAGCATTTACAGCGTTTCGATTTGCTACAAGCTCGCGACCGCCGCCGCCCTCAGCGCAGATCCACTGGCCGTTATTGGCTTTAAGGGCTATACTCTTGACAAAAGCGTTGGTGCCCAGATCATTTAGCTTAAAGGTCTCCCATGCATTGGGCGCATTACGGTTGGCTACGACTTCCCGTCCACCGCTCCCCTCGGCACACACATATTGGCCATTGTAGGCTCGAAGAGCTACATCGTTATTCCCGAGATCGACTAGCTCAAGAGTCTCCCACGCGCCAATCCAATCACGGTTTGCCTGTAGCTTACTTCCTCCGCCATTTTCGGAGCAAACATATTGGCCGTTACTGGTACGAAGAGCTACCGGTCTATACTCATAAAGCAAGCGAACACCCGTTGTGTCTCCGCTCCCAAGAGATCGCTGCGCGGTGTTCATTACCTGGGCCGTATCATATGTTCTGGGATCATTTCGTGGAAGTGAGTTCGCATTAGCAGCATCGTAATAGAGATCCCCTAGCCCAATGGTGTGTCCGAGCTCGTGAGTTGCCACACTCTGGACATCTTGCTTTCCGGAAGCCTGGCTCGTGGACCAAGCGTAATTGCTATTAAAGCAGACATCCGACTCATATATTGAGTAAAATCCATACTTAACAGGAACATCAGAATATGTTCTCGCATAGGCTATATATTGATTTGTATTTGAAGGCAGAAAAGCATGAACATTTTTCCCATCCTTCGTATCCGCATTGACGCCTGTGGAGAGCTCAACGCCACTTGCACCATCGAGGAATAGGTTTCGAGTTACTGCATTGTCCCAGGTATTCGCTGCATTGGCAATGCTATTTGCGATATCCTGCTTAGGGAGGTTAGTTGCTATCAAGTTACTGTCATCCTTAAGCCAGAGCTTGATATTTGGGTCCTTTTCATTCCATCTCTGTAATCTCCAACCGCCGCCAGGTGCCGGACCTCCCAGCCTATAAGATGAGGCAGATCCTGCGCCCGCGCCCTGGGGGTCAATTTCCGTCTGATCAAAATTCTGACGATCCATGTTCGCCACACTCATCCGGAATGATCCCAAATCGGTTGGGGAAGCCAGCCTGAGGCCTTCAACACCCATCATCTGATTGCCGGAGGAGACTCCCTGGATTTCATCATCATCGATCCAGGTAGCTCCATCCAGAGATACCTTTGCGGTGGTCTTTGCAGAATCTGCGGCAGTAGACTTCATTCCCGCATCTAGGGCGCCTTGACCTAGGAAGCTTCCACTAGCCAGTATGACATTGCTGTTCGAGATCGCACTCGATTCCACACTCCCTGCCAGACCGCTAAGTTTGGTTGTCTGGGATGCGGATACTCCATCTCCAGCCGATAAGCTTTGGTACGAAGAAATCAGACCATTTGTCATGCTCGCCCGCTGTTCTGATATATCTGCGCCCTGGCTTGCGCCAACGGCTAGATTTGCACCTCCACTTCCGACCGCCTGCTGGCCCAAGCTGGCACTGGCCGACGAGGCTACAGAGGATGTTGATGCACTTAGAATTCCAAAACCACGGGCAGAGCTTTCGGCTATGTAGCCATCACCAGCTAGGGTTTGCGAGATTGCGCTCTCGCCTGTACCCGAGAAGCTCTGACTATAGCTAACCACCTTGCTGGTAGCCGCCAAGCTCCCTCTAGTATTCAGGGAGCCGCTATTCTCTATGTCATTCTTTGCCGAGTATCCGTTTCCAGTCACCGATTGAGATATGGCGTTTTTTCCCAATCCGCTCACTTTTAGATTTTGAACAATTGATGCGCCGTTCAAGATAGTGTCTTCATCAAGCGATGTCGAATCATCCAGGTCATAAGTGACCGATGACGACAGGGACTCGCCGCCTTCTCCTGCAGAGTAGCCGATTGTGATGGCTGACGCAAGAACTATTAGATTGGCAAATGTTGAGCCAAATAATAGCACCAGCTTGGCTAACTTGTGTAAATAGATTCCTCCTATTAGGCAAAAGTTTTGCCATATCATAGATCATAAAACTATCGGGTCGTTAGGTGAAGGCAACTGAAAAATCATCACGAAAAATCGAAGTGATGTGAGGATAAATCTCCCCACATCAATTGCTGGTGTTCCGGTTGGAATGTTATATCTTACATGGATTCTAGGTCGGGAATAACTTGAATGTCTCCCACGCACCTATTGAGTTGCGATTAGCTACGACTCCACCACCACCGCTGCCTTCTGCGCAGACATACTGGCCATTGGCAGCCTGTAATGCAATATTTCCGTTCCCTCTATATATATCTCTAAATGTCTCCCACGCACCTATTGAGTTGCGATTTGCTACAACTCCATATCCACCACCCAATTCGGCACAGACATACTGGCTATTGGCGGCCTGGAGGGCCACATTACCATTTCCTCGATCGATGAGTTTGAACGTCTCCCATCCGCCTATGGCGTCGCGGTTAGCCACAACTCCATCTCCGCCGCTGCCTTCTGCACACAGATACTGGCCATTTGCTACCTGAAGTGCCACCTTTGCAGGTCTTCGGAGATCCATAAGCCGGAAAGTCTCCCAGGCACCTATCGAGTTGCGGTTAGCTACAACTGCGCCACCTCCGCTGCCTTCTGCACATAGATACTGGCCATTAGCGGCCTGCAAAGCATAATTTCCGTTTCCTCGATCAATGAGTTTGAAGGTCTCCCAGGCGCCGATAGAGTTGCGGTTAGCTACGACTGCGCCACCTCCGCTACCTTCTGCACACAGATACTGGCCGTTAGCGGCTTGTAGAGCCACATTGCTGTTTCCTCGATCAATGAGTTTGAACGTCTCCCAACCAGATATTGCGTTGCGGTTAGCTACAACCTGCTGACCACCGCCACCTTCAGCACACAGATACTGGCCGTTAGCGGCCCGGATGGCTATCGGCCCAATTTTATTTATTCCATGACTTTCATAAATTGAACTTAATTGGGAGATATATCCGTAATTTTTAAACCAATTGTCCCAAAAACTATTGATAGATGTTGGTTTGTAGTTTCTCATAATATACATTATTTGACTGAAGCCTAAGGATAGATCATCTTTATCCGGATCAGAGGGATAATTATTGGCATCGAATATATCCCACCAAATGCTGGCTACAGCGCCTTCAATAATTGAGCCTCTATTGACAGCGGCGCAGGTTGATCTTCCAAGATGCCAATTATTGTTTTCTATATTTGTTTGTTTGTTGCAGGTTAGGTCGGCCAAATTATCGGGAGAATTATCAACTGCGCATTGCATAAACTCTGCCCAACCTTCAATTACAGAATGCGTTTCGCAAGATTCAGTGTTTACGTAATGCTCTGAGATATAGCAGCCATTCGGATAACCTCCATATATAGAATACATAATGCAGTGGGCATATTCATGATATACTGTGCTGGCATCCCAATTCGCAGAGCTTTGTTGCGGCAGATATATATTATCGCCATCTGAGCAGGGCCAAGGGATACTTTTAACAGTACATTCACTGGATGGCCATTTTACAGATATTTTTGACCGTTTATATCCTGAGTTGCTATCAAGCCATTGATATGCTTTAATAACATAATCATATGCCTGCCAATCTTGATAAGCTTTGGATACATACCAAGATCCTAAATCGTTGGATCCACTTGAGATTTCAACAGAACCACTATTGGGAATATAGGCATGATACAAAGAACCGCTATCTGTAGTAACCATAACTGATTCAGAATCACACTTGATATTTACAAATACATTAATATTACTAGAAATATATGTATTAAAATTAAATTTCCCGTATTGGTCTGTACTTGATGTGGCTAACAATGCATCAGGAATTGCAGAGTTGTCTTGCCAAAGTTCAACAGTGGCATATCTCACGGGATGTTGCACGCCTCCATTATCTTCATATTTTAGATATCCATAAACGTTTGCCGTACCTGCGGATAAATTGAAGTCGTTTATAATTTCTTCACCGGGCCCCTGCAACAGTCTCTTCGTTATTTGCCTTTCGGGCGGGCTTGCTGATCCGCCATATATAGATGCCTTTTTGTCTGTTACATTTATATTTTTAACGAAATACCTATTAAATCCTTTAAAGTTTTCGTTTTCGATCTTTGCGCTAAGCACAAATTCGCCGTTCTCGATAGGTGTAATTAAAAAGCTAAGCTCTATTTTTTTACCTTTTAGAATATCTCCATTCCAGATTAAGTTTCCTTCAATAAGCTTAATTTCTTCTGGCAAAATAATATCTATCGAGGTATTTGGTGCATCTAAGATGGTCTCAAGAGTAAAATTAAGCTTAGCAGTACTATTAACAGTAGGATTTCCAATAAGTGTAAAGTTTCCTATATATAATTCGGTTCTACTTAGATCCATTGCGGAATTAATGCTTGAATCACTGGAATTAAATTCATAGGAATTTACAGGCAAAATCAAAACAAGTGCGCTGATTAATAGAAGCATTATTGGCACAATATATTTTGTCATAGTCTACCTCCTTCTCACCTTTCAGAGAGCAACTGCTCTTCCAGTCACTATTCAATGATGATATAAATAACTTACTACAAGATTATTATACTGTGTAGTCCGAATGTTTCGGGACTACACAGATGCTAAACACATACAATCTAGGAATTAGGACTCATGAGACACGGCTACGAACTGGAGCGTCTCATAAATAGATATTAGCCGTGGATGGAGGCAACTGAAAAATCATCTCGAAAAATCGAAGTGATGTGAGGATAAATCTCCCCACATCAATTGCTGGTGTTCCGGTTGGAATATTGCATTTTGCGGTATCCTAGGTTGGGATTAACTTAAACGTCTCCCAGGCACCTATTGCATCGCGGTTAGCTACGACTCCATCGCCGCCGCCGCCTTCTGCGCAGACATACTGGCCATTGGCTGCCTGGAGGGCTACATTGCCGTTTCCCCTATAGATAAGCTTGAATGTCTCCCAGGCACCTACTGCATTGCGGTTAGCTACGACTGCTCCGCCTCCGCTGCCTTCAGCACAGACATACTGGCCATTGGCTGCCTGGAGGGCTACGTTACCATTCCCTCCATTAATAAGATTGAAGGTCTCCATGGCACCTACGGAATTGCTGCCGGCTGCAACCCCATTTCCACCGCCGCCTACTGCACAAACGTACTGGCCATTGGCTGCCTGAAGGGCTACAGGGGCAGGTCTTGAGAAATCAAAGAACCGGAACATCTCCCAGGCACCTATTGCATTGCGGTTAGCAACTACTGTACTACCACCGCCATTCTCAGCGCAGACATACTGACCATTAGAGGCCTGCAGAGCATAATATCCATTTCCCCTATCTATGAGTTTGAACGTCTCCCAGGCACCTAGAGAATTGCTGTTAGCTGCAACTCCATTTCCACCGCCGCCTACTGCACAAACGTACTGGCCATTGGCTGCCAGAAGGGCAACATTGCCATTTCCTAGGTCAATAACTCGGAATGTCTCCCAGGCACCGACTGCATTGCGGTTAGCTACGACTGCTCCGCCTCCGCTGCCTTCTGCACAAACGTACTGACCATTGGCTGCCTGAAGAGCTACAGAATTAGATGTCTTGAAGGTAACATCAAAACCCTGGAACCAATATGAGTAAGAGCCGCCATTCGAGCAGTCGTAGTCCATATGCATCTTGACTCTGAAGGTGCCGTCGCCCCGTCCTCCCGCCCCCCAGCTATTGAGCATGATCCAGGTGTCGCTGGCGTCATCATAACCCACACATAGGGCGAGGTGCCCGCCGCTTCCTGCCGAAATTGGCTGGTTGCAGTATGCCGCCGGGTCCCAGACGCCGCCGGAGGACCACATGTTATTAAAACTGGTCCAGGCGCTGCTGCTTGGCAGATAGAATGTGAAAACCAGGGCCTTATTCTGATTGAGTGCGCCCTTAATGGCGTCAATGGCTTGATCCTGTGCAATTCCATGAAGTATATAATAATAGTTAGGGATTGTAGTCACAGGATAATTTGGATATTCAATTATGGAACCGGCTGATACGCTGGAATGACCCACGCCGCCACAGCCGGTTTGGGAACAGCAGGATGTTGATGAGCATGTGTTTCCAGAACAGTCATGGCAGCAATGGTTTGTACCATCCTGATATTGCGCATTCAGGTTATTCCATGGAACAAATTTTCCCTTTGAATTATAAAACCTTACATAATCCCCCACGCTTCCGCTACAACATGCCCATCTTCCATATGCATCGAAATTGGAATTCAGGTACTGAATGGAGAGTCGTTCCTTTATGCCCAACTGAGCATAACGGGCAATCTCAGTCAAGCCGGTGCCAGCCCAGGCCCAACAATTGCCACAGCTCCCCTGGTTTCTTTGACTATATGATGGAACATAACCGAGAAGGCTCAGGGATGATGGATAGCTTACTGCCGCCCGCTGCCCATAGCTTATTGTAGAAGTGGGCGCAGTTTCTAGTTCGTCAGTCATCCTTATCCATTCACTTCTGGACAGGAGCGGATGAGTCACAATCCCAGGCGGGACTGGAAATGACCCCTGGCTATTGCCAAAATCGTAATTGTATCCTATGCCGCCAACGAAATTGATGATGTAACTTCCTTGAGCGGGAAGGGTCTGATTCCATCCATCCAATAATTTTTCCTCCACAGTATAAATCCCCGGGCTAAGGTCCGCAAGAGAATAGAGCCCTTCTTTGTTGGTAGTAACCTGCAGAAGATCCTTGCCGTCATACTTCAGGACAATCGTCCAGTTGGGGAGTCCTGGCTCACCCTCGGTCTTTAAGCCATCTGCATTTATATCCTTGAATACAATTCCGTTTATGGACGATTTCTCCGCAGAAATGTATGAAGATGCGACCTGTGGTGTCGTCTTCAGGCTTGCAACGGATTCGTTAATTGCTAAGGGAACCATTCTCCATATTGCAGCACTCTCGTCCATACCACTATCTTTCTGGATATTCGATTCAGCAAGACACGAAAATGTTAGCGTGCTTAGATAGACGAAGCAAATAAGGCTAACGATTGATTTCGCTTTCATATTACCACCCCATAAATCGATACTTTTTAAATATTTAAGAGTTTGGTAGACCCTAAATCCAAATACTGCCCTCCTCTGACCTTTGACGTTATGCCACAGAACATTGTTTAGTCCGAATGGTTCCGAATGTCGACCACGAGACCCCCTCGACTACTTCACCAATTAGTTTCAAAAAATTCCTGCCAACAAGGCCCATCCCGGATGCGTCATAGTTCCTACCAAAGAGGACCGTCAAATTTTTGCCGAGAGGAAAGTTCATTAAGTAAAATTGTATCTTAGTCATTGAAGGGTCACAAAGGATGCAGATGAATATCTCAGTAGTGGGCGGAGGATATGTCGGCCTGGTTTCTGCCGTATGCTTTTCACAGCTTGGCCATGTTGTCAACCTTATAGAAATTGATCAAACAAAAGTCGACGCCATCAACCAGGGCAGACCGACCATATACGAGAGCGGCCTGGAAGAAATTCTCTTGGCCCATGCGGGCAGGAATTTGACGGCCACCTCAGACTACGAGGGCATACCGGATTCAGAGGTTATCTTGATATGTGTCGGAACTCCACAGGCACAAGATGGAAGCGCTGACCTGACCATGATAGCCTCTGCGTCAAGGTCGATAGGCATCGCTCTTCAAAAAAGCGAGGGATATCACGTTGTCGCAGTGAAAAGCACTGTTCCGCCAGGCACAACCGAACATCTTGTAAGGCCAACTGTGATGAAATACTCGGGTAAAGGAAATGATATCGGTTTTGTCATGAATCCGGAATTTCTTCGGGAAGGTTTGGCAGTCCAAGATTTTATGAAACCGGATAGGATCGTGATAGGAAGCTCAGAGGGGAAGGCAGGCGATCTCTTCGAGAAAGTCTACAGCGGCCTTCAAGCACCATTGATCAGAACCAGTCTGACGGCGGCCGAGATGATCAAGTACACATCTAACGCTTTCCTGGCCACCAAGATCTCCTTCTCCAATGAGATCGGAAATATTTGCAAGCGTTTGGGCATAGACGTCTACGAGGTAATGAATGGTGTAGGCCAAGACCACAGAATAAATCCCTACTTCCTCAACGCAGGTGCCGGCTTCGGTGGAAGCTGCTTTCCTAAGGATGTATCTGCCCTGGTGCATCTGGCAAAGGACGTGGGTGAAGAGCCGGTGCTGCTCAATGCCGTGGTGGAGATCAACGATCGACAGCCCATGCGCATGATAAAGCTGCTGGAGAAAAAGGTGGGAGACCTGCAGGGAAAGAAAATTGCGGTTATCGGGCTGGCCTTCAAGAACGATACGGATGATGCTCGGGAATCAAGGGCTATACCTGTGATCATGGAGCTGAAGCGGAAGGGAGCAAATGTTGCAGCCTACGATCCGTTGGCCAATTCTTCCATGAGCAAGATTATTCCTGATATAACATATTGCATAAGTGCCTCGCAGGCGCTGAATATGGCCGACGCCTGCCTGGTTATGACCGAATGGCCCCAGTTCAGCTTGCTGGACAAGGAGTTTGAGCTGATGAGGTTGAAGGTTATCATTGAAGGAAGGAGGATTCTCTCTTGCAAGGATGCGGAAGGAATCTGCTGGTAGCCGTGCAAAAAACGAATGCTAGGGAGCGAGCGATCGAGGCGAAAAAGGGGATAATCGAGTGGAAAAAGCAAAGGTTAGGAAAGTAGTAATACCCGCAGCAGGACTTGGAACGAGGTTTCTGCCACTTACTAAGGCCCAGCCCAAAGAAATGCTGCCCGTGGTGGACAAGCCGGTCATTCAGTATGTAGTAGAGGAAGCCGTGCTCTCCGGCATAGAGGACATCCTGATAATAACCGGCAGGAGCAAGAGAGCTATCGAGGATCACTTCGACACCTGTTTTGAGCTGGAATGGAAGCTGAAGCAGAAGGGCGATAAAGCACTATGGGAGCAGACGGAAAGCCTATCCAATATGGTAGACATCCATTACATCCGCCAGAAGGAACAAAAGGGCCTGGGTGATGCCATACTCCATGCACAGAGGCACTGTGACGGCGAGCCTTTCGCAGTCCTGCTGGGCGATACCATAACCGTACCTCAAAAAGGAGAAAAAACCTGTACCAGTCAAATGATAGATGCTTTCATCAAGTTTCAGAGGTCGATCATAGCCGTGGAGCCGGTGGCCAGGGAGAAGATCAAGGACTACGGCATCATAGATGGAAGAGAGCTTGAGGGTGGTGCCTACTCTATCCAAGATATTGTAGAGAAACCAAAACCAGAAAATGCTCCCTCAAACCTGGGAGCAATAGGAAGGTATGTCCTCACTCCGGATATCTTCGATCTTCTGAAGGATACCCCTCCCGGTCATGGCGGTGAGATTCAGCTCACTGATGCCCTGAGGAAACTGGATGGACCCATTGGTCTGGCTACAAAATGCCGGCGCTATGATATCGGAGATAAGATCGGCTGGATGAAGTCGAGCATTGAACTAAGCCTCGAGCGAGAAGAGTTTTCCGGGGAGCTCAATGCGTTTCTGAAGACATTGATTGCGAATGAGAGTGGATCTATGTGACTTGGGACTATAAAAGAGATATAGAAGCAATAAACAGGAGCATTGGATTTCACACCTTCGAAGGCCAGTGTGTCCTAATAACCGGCGGCGCAGGTTTTTTGGGCTCCTGGATGTGCGATGTCCTGGTTTCTCAGGGAGCTGAAGTCATCTGTATCGATAACCTGGCCAGCGGCCTGAAGTCGAACATAGCCCATCTGCTGGATTTGGGAAATTTTCGGTTCATAGAGCACGATATCTCTGAGCCCATCGCCATCGAAGAGAAGCTTGATCTGGTAGTTCACATGGCCAGCAGAGCCTCGCCCTTCGAGTTCGAACATTATCCTATTGAGATCCTCAAGGCCAACACCATCGGCCTGATGAACTCGCTGGAGGTCGCAAAGAAAAACCAAGCCAGACTTTTGTATACATCTACCAGCGAGACCTATGGCAATCCACTGGTGGTGCCTACACCGGAAAGCTATTATGGAAATGTCAATGCCATCGGCCCCAGAGGCTGCTATGATGAGGCCAAACGGTGCGGGGAGGCCTACGTTACCGCTTACAAGAACCAATATGGCCTGGACACCAGGATTGCCAGGATTTTCAATACCTACGGCCCCCGAATGAGGTTCGACGGGATTTATGGCAGGGCCATTCCCAGATTCATAGACCAGGCTTTGCAGGGCAGGCCAATAACCGTCTTCGGGGACGGAAGCCAGACGCGCAGCTTCACCTACCTGACAGATCAGATAGAAGGGTTGCTAAAGCTGGCATCCAAAGAAGAAGCCAAAGGAAGTGTGGTGAACATAGGCAATGACTTGGAGACGACTGTTCTTGAGATGGCAAAGAAGGTCCTGGAGATAACCGGGTCTCGTTCCGAGATAACTTTCCATCAGCTGCCCAAGGACGATCCACTACGTAGGAAGCCAATCATTACCAGGGCCCGGGAGATATTGGGCTGGGAGCCAAAGGTGCCGTTAGAGGTCGGGCTGGCCAGAACAATTGAGTGGTACAAATCTGCTGAATTTGGGGTGGCCAAAGAGCATCCTGCAGAAGTACTCGGAATGTAATCTCACGATCCACAACTATTTCCCGCCAGCCAGAGAGCCGTTTATCCTGAATCTGGCCGCCCAAGACGAGCCCCTCAGGGTGAGAAGCATTGCGGTATGCAAGAGGGGGATAGATCTCTGCCATAAGTTCGGCGGCAGGCTCTATTCCTTCCATCCGGGGTTCAGGGTTTTAAGGACGCTGGGCTTGGACTTTGAGATAGCTGGCGAAGATATTGTTTCCTACGATGCCGCTTTTGGCAAGTTCACGAGATCGATAGAGGGCATTGTGGCCTATGCGAAGAGCAGAGGCGTTAAGATCGCCCTGGAAAATCTTGAGCATAAAAACGAGGCTTACATGATGACCCGGCCAGAGGAGTTCGCTCATTTTCAAGATATCTTTCCGGAAGTGGGGGTGCTTCTGGATATGGGGCATCTGAAAATTGCTTCCAACCGGCTCGGCTTTAAAGCAAGTGATTTCCTTAGAACGGTCCAGGATAACGTCCTTGAGGTACATATCCACGAGAACGATGGTGAGAAGGATCTGCACAGGGAACCATTGAAGGGCGATTTGATGGGACTTCTAGATATCGTAGATTGCGATACAGTAGTGTTAGAGTGTCGTAACCTGAATATGAAAAGAATAATTCTTAATCTGCGCGCTCTGGAACAGGTTTGCATCTAATTAGAGCTCTGCCATCCCTGATCCCCACGTGCGCTCGCACGCACGCGCTCGCCTGGCGGGCCCGCGTCATTTGCTCCAAAATCCGCACCATTTAGGCCGGTTGGCATTTGTAGGTCTGCATGCGATTAAGCGAAGAGAATTTACAGGGCTAATCGTAATAAATTTTGATGACAGTATACTCGCTTCTGAGTAATAGTCGTCTCCGTGCGTTCGTCCTCCGTGCGCTCTGTGACTCTGTCGTCCTATTCCGTAAACCACCAGTATCCCTCCCAATTCTAACACGCCCAGCCTAACAAAGAGTGCATACTTCACATCAGAAACTTTTATGCATATATTAGTATTGATGAGGATCGAGGGCGAGATTCCCGTCTACAGGATCACAGACAACGGGGGGGGGCGTTTGGCAGGCATAGTCCAACAAAATAGCTAAATAGTGGTGGCAAGAACACTGTTGCAAGTAAATAAATAGGTACTGATCAAAAATGGCTTTACTTCAAAAAGGCTCTTATCGCCCAAAGATATGGGCTGATTTGGCGTTGATCGGCATGATTACTATTCTGTGCAGCATGAGCGGCCTGGCTGTTACAGCGGGTAATGTAACCGTAGCCCTCAATGCAGGCACTTATAATATTACCCCAGATAATTTTGGCTACGATGTCATAGTTATGGACGGTTTCTCGGACAGAGTTGAGACCGGCGACCCTATGTTGCCTCAAAAGACCTTTGATGTCCTTCTCCCCGCAGATGTCGATGACTCAAGCCTGCAATTGAAGATAGTCTCGGCAAAAAAACAGGTCCTGGATGGAACATACGACATAAAGCCGTCACCCAAATGGCTGCCCCAGGATTCTAATGAGACCGCAACCGAGATTATGATAAATATAAGCACCTACGAAGCCAATGCGTATTATCCCGAGAAATTTGTGCTCCTCCTGCCCACCTCCCAAATGAGAAAGTGGAAGTATGTATCGGTCAATTTCATACCATTCCAGTACAATCCTGTCACAAAGAAGCTTACTCTTCATGAAAACGTCACAATAGAAATAAGCTATAACCTGAAAGAATTAGCTCCTAGCCGTGCAGCAAGCCTTGCAGATACCGTACTTGATGATGTTGCAGCTACCAAGTTCCTCAACTATAATGAGATGAGTGGTGGGTATGTGTCCAAAGAGAAGGCAAAATTGGAGCCTGGCACGATATCTGTATCAGATTATGTCATAATAACCACCAATGCCATAGAATCTAGCAGCAGCAAGCTGAGTTCCTTTATTGCTCACAAGCAAAATCTTGGATATGATGTGCTGGTGGTCACAGAAGATGACTTCGATGGCCTGACCGGCCAGAGCCCCAACAACAGGGCGGAGAAGATAAGGCAGTGGCTGATGAATAATTACATCTCCAATGGCATAAAATATGTGCTGCTGATCGGAAATCCAACTCCTTATGAGAATGGTGGGACGGACATTCCCATGAAAATGTGCTGGCCCAGGCGGGGTACGGGAAGTTATGAGGAATGCCCTACGGATTACTTTTATGCTGATCTGACCGGCAACTGGGACAAAAACGGCAACGGCTATTACGGGGAATTGGTGGACTATAGTACGATCGGTGGTGTTGATCTTGCTGCTGATGTTTATGTGGGCAGGATACCAGTTTACGGCACCGATTATACAACTCTGGACAGCATACTGCAGAAGATCATAAACTACGAGACATCCTCGGATACAGAATGGCGCAAGAGCGCACTGCTGCCCATGAGCTTCTCAGATTCAAAAACAGACGGAGCATATCTTGGCGAGCAGATGAAGACTTACTACCTCACACCTAACGGCTACACTTACTGGCGGATGTATCAGCATGGGACGTCCGGATCCTGCACTGTAAACTCTGTATTTAGCAGCGAAGAGAATCTGAGGGGTGGCAGCGTGGTGCCCAATCGCTGGGCAAATAGCGACTTTGGAATAGTCTCCTGGTGGGGTCACGGAAACTCCCAAGGAGCTTATGTGGGCTACGAATCCTGCAGCGACGGCGCGTTTATGCTCAGCAGCAATGCCCCAAGCCTTGACAATGCTCATCCATCGCATACCTATCAGTGCTCCTGCACCAATGGCTATCCCGAATATTCCAGCAATCTGCAATATGCCATCTTGAAGAACGGCGGCATCACAACCACCGGCGCAACAAGGGTCTCCTGGTATTATGTCGGGCAGAGCAGTTTTGCCGGCAGCTCCTCTAATGCAGGAATGGGTTATGAATATATGAAGCGCCTGGTCCAGGGACTGGCCGCGGGCGATGCTCTGTATGAGATGAAGAGCTCAGGCGTGTACGGCCCGGGGGGCTACACTGAGGTCCTGATGAACTTCTACGACTTCTGTCTTTATGGGGATCCGTCGGTTGGTATGGAAAATCCCATTTCTTCACCGACAATTACCAACTCCATCGGGGCGACGGAGATCACAGCAAGCTATGCAAGACTCAACGGCGAGATAACTGATACAGGGGGCGCGAATCCCTCGGTTCATGTATACTGGGGAGACAACGACGGAGATGTCAATTCAGAAAGCTGGGATAATGATGAGAATCTTGGCACATTGTCTTCGGGGACGTTTTATAAAGATATCAGCGGCCTGGCCCCAGAAGAAACATATTACTACCGATGTTTTGCTTCGAACTTTGCAGGATCAAGCTGGGCTAGCAGCACGGAGACATTTACTTCAAATTCAGTGGCGTTTTATTCAGTAGCACTCATGGCATCCAACGGCCAATTCTTCTGTGCCGAAGGCAGCGGAGGCGGAGCAGTTGTAGCTAACCGTGCCGCAATAGCTGCATGGGAGACATTCAAACTCTTCGATCGAGGAAACGGATATTATGCTCTCCAGGCCGCAAATGGTCAGTATGTCTGTGCAGAAGGCGGCGGAGGCGGAGCAGTCGTAGCCAATCGCAACGCAATAACTGCCTGGGAGACGTTCAACCTAATCGATCGAGGAAACGGATATTTTGCGCTGCAGGCAGCCAACGGTCAATATGTCTGTGCAGAAGGCAGCGGTGGCGGAGCAGTCGTAGCCAACCGTAATGCGATAGGTGGCTGGGAAACATTCAGGTTTATGGATATCCGAAGACCTGCAAAAGTAGCTCTTCAGGCTGCCAATGGCCAATATGTCTGCGCAGAAGGCAGCGGTGGCGGAGCAGTCGTAGCTAACCGCGACGCAATAGCTGTTTGGGAGACATTCAAACTCATCGATCAGGGGAACGGCAACGTGGCACTTCAGGCCGCCAATGGTCAGTATGTCTGTGCGGAAGGCGGCGGAGGCGGAGCAGTCGTAGCCAACCGCAATGCAATAGCTGCTTGGGAGACATTCAGACTTATCTATAGAGGAAACGGCAACGTGGCTCTCCAGGCCGCCAATGGCCAGTATGTCTGTGCGGAAGGCAGCGGAGGCGGAGCAGTCGTGGCTAACCGCGATGCGATCGGTGCATGGGAGACGTTTAAGTTCATCCCACGTTAGAATACAGCAAAATGCGCCATTCCTTCATCTTGTCAACGCTGATGATGGTGCAAGAGCCCTATTAATGAGGCGAGAAGGACATTTTCGTTGCTCTTGGATTTTAAAATTGGCGATAATGCTGCCACGCACAAGGCCTCGATCTGCGACCGCCCACCAGATGACAAAAATGGGAACCGATTCAAGAACATAAAGCACAAATTTTAAATACATTAGATTATTATTAGTTAAGATATGAAAATTGGGGCGAAAATGAAGAGAATGAGGAGATCCACATTAGTCATTATTCTCGTAATGCTAATGTTTGGAACAGGATCTTCAAATGGGGCTGATCTTGCGTCGAGCATGTCCAATGTTTCTTTGCCGAACGAAAACGCGAATGCAATCTACATCGCATCTACTGAAATGGATGTATCAGATGTAAATTCATCTAATTTTCTAGTGAGAATAAATGAATCTGAGGCGCTAAGCAAATCAGAATGGCACGTCCCACTTGATTTCGAGCAGCCCCTTCCAGATTTCTCCACAGAAGAGGTCAACCTCAATGTCAACGCAAGATCAGCAGTCAACAACGCTAAGGAGGTTTTTAGACAAGAGAATAATTTGGTGCCGAATAGCAGCATAGCAGTCTTAGATGAAGGCATCTACCACAGTGCCTATACAGATAAGAGCTGGTGGTATGTAAAGCTGATGGGCCCAGGAATTGGAGATACATACTTAGTATCAACAGATACTGGATCTGCATCCCGCGGATGGGATGATGTAGGGAATTATGAGCTGCAGCAGCAATCGAATGCCGGAAAGGTCAGTCCAATACTTTCATCAGCGATCAGCAAGAATGGACTTGGGAGAGCGACGGTAATCATCGTTCTCAAGGAGCAGCCGAACATCAGAGCCACTGTAATATCCTCGGAGGAGAAATTCAGCGATGAACTCAATAACACACTCTATTCTGGGGATCTAAACAAGACAAAGGTGGTTGAATCAAAGATCAGAAATGATGTCCTCGCAAACGTAGAGAGTTTCAACAAGGATCATGGTCAGAACGAGGTTATCAGCATGCTCGATGCGCTCAACGCTGATATAATATATAAGGGCACAGTCAGAAATCACATTATTGCAGCAGTTGACGTCAAGGATATCGAAGAGATCGCAAACCATCCAGAGGTTCAGAGCATCGAATCCAACCTCAATCTGACAGGGAATTTGGATGTCAGTACAAGAGCAATACACGCCGATTGGGTATGGCCATTTGTGCAAGGGAATACTTATACTCCTTTTTTAAATGAGGTATCAATCCTTGATAGTGGCATCGACTGCACTAACCCTGCAACTCCCTGTTATGGGGCATGGAATTATGTCTCCGACCATGAAACCACAACGGATGACCTTCAGGGGCATGGGACTCATGTTGCAGGAATTGTGGGAAGTCGAAGCAGCACATATCCTGGAGTCTCTCCTACAGTTAGGTTGCTCAATGAAAAGGTAGCATATAGGACGGCAGCTGGAAGGGCGTCGTCGCCATTTGATGCCACAGCTAGCGCTCTGCAGCACTCATATAACTATATGTCGGAGATTGCGCAATATAGTTATGGCTGGTATCCTCCGGGGAACGATCCACCTCAGGATTACAATGCTAATGTCAATGGCAATTCCGAGATCTCAAAGACATTTGATGCATATGTTGAAGCAGGACTTACCAGCGTGATCTCTGCAGGTAATGATGGAGAAGATGGCTTCAATACATTAAGTGTGCCTGGCGATGCATTTAACGTCATAACTGTAGGCAGCTTCGACGATAAAAAAACAAACACAAGATTCGACGATGAGGTAAGCTCCTTTAGCAGTCGAGGATATACAGGGGACGGAAGGACTAAGCCCGAGGTCGCAGCTCCCGGAACAAGTATAATGTCCACAAATGCTTTCTGGGAAGGGTCTAACCAGGATTTCGTAGAGAAGAGTGGCACAAGTATGGCAGCTCCACATGTATCAGGCTTGGCTGCCCTCCTGGTTGATCAATGGGCAAGGCGGTATAGCGAACGTCTTTCGGGTCCAACCTTTGTTTATGGCGGCCCCATGACAATAAGGGCAGTGATCTATAACTCTGCTGATGAGACCACAGGCGAAAAACCAGTGGCTCGAAATGATCGCATATCTGGTGCGGGTTATGTAGATGCCCACGTAGCTGCGGCCACGGCCGATAAAAATGGGGTAAATATTAACTCAATAACCGATGGCTCTACGGTGGGCTATGATGTTGGCGTCAATCCTGGAGATAATATAAAAGTTACTATTGTGTGGAATAGGCATGTAAATCTACCACCGACTCCAACGCCCAAATCCGTCAGCGACATTGACATATCAATTCTTGATGAGCATGACAACTTATTAGCAGGATCATTTTCCGTCTCTGAAAACTGGGAGAAGGCTGTATATACCTATACGGGCTCTTCGCCTGCCTGGCTCCAACTTAGGATATATGGCTTTAACGTGCCCTCGGAAGTTGGCACCGAGACTGTTGCACTTGCTTATCAAGTAACTCCACCGATTCAAATGGCACTTCGTGCAGCCAACGGCCAGTACATATGTGCCGAAGGTAGTGGAGGAAGCGCATTAGTGGCTAACCGTAATGCTCTAGCTGGTTGGGAGACCTTTGACGTCGTAGATCTGGGAATGTCTTCCGAAGGATACAGTCAGGTTGCACTTAGAGCTGCAAATGGCCAGTACGTCTGCGCCGAAGGTGGAGGGGGGAGCGGAGTAGTGGCTAACCGCAATGCAATAGGTGCATGGGAGACCTTCCGGGTAATTGATATTGGAAATGACAATATAGCTCTTCGGGCCAATAACGGCCAATACGTCTGCGCCGAAGGTGGTGGTGGAAGTGCATTAGTGGCTAACCGCGATGCAGTTGGCTCTTGGGAACAATTTAGGAAAATTAGGTACACGAATTCCATATCACTGAAAGCTGCCAACGGCCAGTACGTATGCGCAGAGTTTGGCGGCGGCCAGGGAGTTGTTGCCAATCGCAATGCTGTAGCTGCATGGGAGAAGTTCAGACTTATTGATCTGGGTGGTGGCTATGTTGCACTACGGGCCAATAACGGCCAATACTTCTGCGCCGAAGGTGGTGGTGGAAGCGTAGTAGTGGCTAACCGCAATGCAGTAG
>JBAXWY010000025.1:0-36940 GCA_037128175.1 Methanothrix sp. | reverse complement strand
CGCCGTTTGTATACTTGATAACCTCAATCGAAGGAGAGGCGCCGTAGTAGTGGCTAAGATCGGTGTCCTGGACGGTGGCTCCATCTCCATAGGCTGCACCAATCGTGCCCACTGCCGTACCGGTATTCTCGTACTGGCCGGCTACTGAGGTTCCGACCGGGGCGGTAACTGTTTGGAAAGCGCCAACAGCCAGGTTGGTTATGGTTGTATCAGACCAGCCGGTCAGCTTATCATCGGTGACTGTGACCGTGGCCAGAGGGACGTTGCCGGTGTTGGTGACCTTGTAGGTCCAGGTGACTGGGAGGCCTACACGAATGTAGGGACCGGGGGCTGTATTGGCATCATCGCCGTTTGTATACTTGATAACCTCGATCGAGGGGTTAGCACCGTAGTAGTGGCTATCATCGGTGTCAGTGGCTGGCACACCATTGACGTCATGGGCAGTAACCGATCCGGTATTAGAGTACTGACCGGATGTCGTAGCTGTGCCTGAAGCTGTGTAATACCAGATTTCGGTTAAATCGAGCAAGCCGTTTAAGTTTGCATCGCCGCTTACGTAGGCGGTCGTTACGCCAGTTTCGCTATCTGTGACTGAATCTACGGTTAATGGGACGTTTCCTGTGTTGTGTAGATAATACTCCCACAATACAGGGCTGCCTACGCGAATGTAGGGACCGGTCGGGGTATCGGCATCAATGCCGTTCGTAAATTTCTTAATTTGAACTCCCGGGGTGGCGGCATAATGGTAGGTTGCCTGGAGAGTGGAGAGCATTTTTGGGCTATAGGAGCCAGTCCACCCCAAGGGATCTGAATGTATTGCTGACGCTGATGTGCCAGATACGGGTATATCGACGCTTCCCGTTGTTCCAGTGAAAGAAGCAAGCGTAGGAGCATCTGTATAGGTAATTGTACCCGTACCATCTGAATGCGAAAACATATCAATCCAGTAATCAGTGTCAAGTGGAATCAATGTTCTTAATGTAATAGGCACGGTCGTGCCGTCAGGCTGGGGGTACCAATTGTGTGGACTGGTGATGACAAAATTAGTAGGACCTGGAATGTCAACAGTTACCGTCATCAATGAAGAAAGATAAACACTGGTAGTGCCGACATCATCTGGACGTACATTGACATATTCTCTCATTTCAAGGTTAGTACTGTCGAGCTTCACCCATAGCAATGTACCCAAATTGGGATTGAATTTATCAAATATATGATGCTTGGTAGCGAGTGAACCTTCGCCAATTACCTTTACATCGGGAATTGTTGTATATTCTGCAGCAATTGCTGGTGCAATCAATAAAATAATAGTTAGATAGCTAACTAAGACTCCGATTTTCTTCATAATCCCTCACCACCATTCTCTGATAAATTAATCTGCGCTCCTTTGGCAGGAACAAATTCATAGGTTATACAGACCGAAGCTGCCCCGTGAGATTTTAACTCGGTCATGATATCTCCACTAAACAACGTGGAACTATGGGTAGAAACAGTCAAGGGCAAAATAATCGTCTCTCCGGAAGATGAGCCTGCAAATCCATCAAAACTACTCAAATCAAAACTCCGCGATCTATTGATTGACTCACTAGAAGATGCAGTTTCATTCGGGCTTAAGGATACGGTCCTGTTCCCTTCTGCGTCTATTGTCAATGAGGTATTGTCTGGGAGTGTCAAAGATAAATTTCCTCCAATATCAATTGAGGTATTTGCTGCATAATCAGCAATGTTTTTTAAACTAAAATTATATGCTAGTGTATAATTCATCCTGATATGGACATCTGTTATTTTTCCGAGGCTCGAATCGAACTTCGGAAGAGTTGCATTATCCGACCAATCCCCAATGCTTAAGGGATGATCATAGCAATATTCCAGGTTTTCAGCCATGCATGCGCCGGAATAAAAAAAACCAGCTAGTGAAACGGCGGCGGCGCACCCGCGCAGCAAGCTGCGGGGCATCCAAGGCGCCGCCGCATGAAGGTGGAACCAGGTTAAGCTGATCCAAACCTAAGCTGAATAAGCATGCCCTTTATCCCCGATGCAAGCATCGGGGTATTGCTTTAAAAATAATATTATAAGCGCATAGCTAATGGATCTATCGCCATCACTCTTTTTTTGCTCTTCAATGTACCATCCATTCTTAGCACAAAAGCCAAGCATATTATTTCCCTCCCACCCTAATCGATCCTCCCCGAAGACTTAGCACGGTTGTTAGTAGCAGTTGTCTTGAAAGCAAGGGATTCTGACTACAAAAACCGACCAAGCTGAGCGATCAATCATGGTAAGGTTTAAGGCAAATATGATATTTAAACCTTGTCAGCAAGTTAATAAGTAAGAGAGATCCGAAAGTTTTATTATTAAATGCAGATAATATCGAGGCAATAAATATTTGCGTATTAGCTTATTTAGTGAAACGGCGGCGGCGCACCCGCGCAGCAAGCTGCGGGGTATTCATCAAAAATGAAAATTAGGCGTTGTGTATTGTATTCTTGCAGAGAGGATAAACCAACATGAATAATCTTAAATAACTAAGGTGCAAATAAAAAACTAAACATAATTTTGATCCATATTTTAAGTCGGAACTTTAGAGCATAGTCCACCCAGACGCCTAAAGAATGTTCCTGTTTGTGAAAAAAATATTAAATAATTAGTAATATTTTCTTTAACTGAAGAAGAATGGAGACGTTTTCAGCCCTAATCGTCAAGCTTCAGCAGAATCCACCTTCCTTGGCGACCCATAAGTGAAAAAATACATATTCCGTCCTATTCAAGAATATTTTCAATTCTTTCCAGAGCCTGTTTGATTCGGCTTTGAGAAGTGGCATAGGAGAGCCGGACATAATCTACGCCACCCGGCCCAAAGGCCGATCCGGGCGTGGCCGCAATGAGGGCATCTTTGAGCAACTTATCTGTGAAAGCATCCCCACCGCCCAATGCAGATACATCCGGGAAGAGGTAGAAGGCCCCTCCAGGCACGCTGCAAGGTATTCCTAAATCCTTCAGCCCCGCGACCAGCATATCCCGGCGCGCCCGAAACTCCGTCACCATGGAAGCGACCTCGCCCTGCGGCCCCTGCATGGCGACAACTCCAGCCCGCTGTACAAAGGTTGTGGCCTGGGAGACAGAGTGGGAAAGCAGTCTGGTTACCCATTTCATGGTCTCTTTGGGGCCGGTAAGGTAACCCAGACGCCATCCCGTCATGGCATAAACCTTGGAGAAACCGTTGATGGTTACGGTTCTTTCCTCCATTCCCGGCATTGAGCCAATGCTGATGTGTTCGCGATCATAGATTATCTTCTCGTAGATCTCATCAGAGATGACAAACAGATTGTGATCTATGGCCAGATCGCGAATCTCCTCCAGCACCTCTCTGTCGAATACCGATCCCGTGGGGTTGGAAGGAGAGTTGACAATGATGAGCCGCGTCTTGGAATTGATTGTTTCCGCGATGTTTTGCGGCATAAAATTATCATCCACTCTTCCCCAGGAGACGCTTCCACCGGAAAAGGCCACACAGGGCTCGTAGCTCACCCAGGAAGGCCCGATGAGAGCGCACTCATCGCCCTCCTGGAGGAGCGCCTGGATAGCGGCAAATACGGCCATCTTGGCACCCGGGGTCACTACGACATCATCCGCCGTAACAGGAAGCGAATTTTCCCGGACCAGTTTATCGGCAATGGCCCGCCGCAGTTCGGGAATGCCGGCAGTGGGAGCGTAGCGCGTCTCGCCTGCTCTGATGGAGCTACAGCCCGCCTCGACAATATGCTTAGGGGTATCGAAATCCGGCTCGCCTACCCCCATATCGATGATATCCAGGCCGCCGGCTGCCAGCTTCTTGGCCATAGCCGAGATCTTCAAAGTGGTTGATTCGTGAATGGAGGCCATCCGCACAGAGACCATTTCTAAACACCACCCAGATTCTGCAAAAGCTTGACTGCCGCCTCGACCGCCCGCTTGGCATAATCCACCCTTTTATGGGCATCAGGCCGGGACATCTTGGGACCGGTGATGCCGAGAGTTACCGGCTTGTCATACTCTAGAGATAGATCCATCAGCTTTCGGGCCGCTTGCGAGACCACAATTTCATCATGAGAGGTCTCCCCCTGGATGACGCAGCCGATGGTCACGACCGCATCGATGTCCTCGCGACGAAGCAGCTTCTTCACCACGAGGGGCATGTCATAAACGCCAGGAACATAAATGACAGTAGCGACCTCTGCACCCAGGAACCGGGCATGCTCTCTGCCCAAAAGCTCCATCTGATAGGTAATGTCCCTATTGAACTCCGAGACTACGAAACCAAGTCTTGCCATAAGCTCCAAACCCCGTTAAAAGTAGGCACCTCCCTTCCTCCCTTCACTAATAAACCCGTCGATTCACTTAACGATCAAAACGCATTTATCCTCGGCAATTGTCCCATGGCGAGATGCTCTATGACCCTAATTTATCTTAACGGAAAGTTTGTTCCGGCGGAACAAGCTGCGGTTTCGGTCTTTGATCACGGATTTCTCTATGGAGACGGAGTCTTCGAGGGCATAAGGGCCTATGGAGGGCGCGTCTTCCGGCTCGAGGATCACGTCCAAAGGCTCTTCGACTCGGCAAAGGCCATCTTGCTCTGCGTTCCCATGAGCCAGGAGGAGATGTGCGAGGCAATCCTGGAGACTCTGAGGAAGAATAACCTCCGTGATGCTTATATTCGGCCCATTGTCACCCGGGGCTTCGGAGACCTGGGCCTTGATCCCAATAAGTGCAGCCTGGCTTCGATCATCATCATTGCCGTCGAGTGGGGGGCAATGTACGGAGACCTTTACGAGGTCGGCCTCACGGCAATCACCGTCGCTGTGCGCAGAAATTCGCCGGACAGCCTGCCGCCCAACATCAAGAGCCTCAACTATCTGAACAATATCCTGGCAAAGATTGAGGCCAATGTCAAAGGCGGCAATGAGGCCATCATCCTCGATTCTCGGGGATTGCTGTCGGAAGGAAGCGGAGACAATATATTCGTCATTAAAGGCGGTAAGATCTACACACCCTTTACCGTAAACAATCTCAAGGGCATAACCAGGGAAGCAGTCATGGATCTGGCCAAAGCCGGCGGCAATGAAATCCGGGAGAGGGATTTAGGCCTGTTCGACCTTTACACGGCGGACGAGGTCTTCGTTACAGGCACAGCAGCAGAGGTTGCGCCCGTTACGAAGGTCGACGGCAGGGTCGTAGGCGACGGCAAGCCCGGAAAGATCACAAAGGATCTCATGGCAGCCTTCAAAGAGCTGGCCAGGACCACAGGCACAACCATATTCAAGTAAGCCTGGATTTATCCCTCATTTATTTTTTACCGTCAATCGGCCATTAACCGAACAGATATGCTTCTCAGTCTGGGGCCATCCAATTCGAAGAAGAGTATCCTCTGCCACGTTCCCATAGCCAGTCTCCCATTCTCAACGGGAATTATGACGCTATTTCCGAGCATGGTTGCCTGCAAATGAGCATGGGCATTGCCGTCGCCTTGATCGTGCTGGTAGCCTGCACCCTGGGGGGCGATTCTCTGCAGCAGGTTCAAGATATCGTTTATCAAAGCGCCGTCCGCTTCATTGACAGTCAATCCGGTAGTAGTATGTTGGGAATAGACAAGACAGATGCCGTTTTCCACGCCGCTCTCTCGCATAGTTCGCTCAACGTGATCTGTGATATCAACAACTTCCACATATTTCCGGGTTTCAATTTCGATCATAATGGTATATCCTGGAAAGACTGGAATTTAAGCCAGGCGCATTTTGAGGATTTTTTAAGGGGAGGATCCGGGCCGATTCATCTTGAGGGGATGGATGAAATAAAAATTGCTTAAGAAATCCCGGACCCATCTAAAGCGTATCGCTGATCATATATAAATTTTACTGTATAACGCTTTGAGAATTTAATATGATAGGATCTTACCTTTATGCTTTGCCAGCGGATTGAAAAATTTAAATGACAAAACTATATCATTACATAAAAATATCGGCGCTTTTTTTCTAACGGATGTTTCCGATTTCATTGCCAATGTTAGCTATCGAAGAATAGATGCTTAGATAGATTTTCTTGCCCATCATCCTATGCTATGATGAAAACGTTTAAATGTTATTAAATAAATTAGTATTAAAAAATATAAACAATAAAACAAAAATAGTTAAATGCAAATTATTAAATGATGAAAATTTAATGAAAAGTATTTAATTATTAAATATTTATAATACTAGTTTATAAAAATGATTAAATTGAAAGATCCAGAATAAAATATGCTTAGCAGAGAGAGGTTATCCCCATGGACATTATGTTTTGCAGATGGTAATGAAAAATAAAGAGATGGTGCTGCTAAAAAAGTGAGGATAGGTCAACAATTTCAGAAGTATACAACTTTTGCGGCTTACGATAAGTATTTAAGAGTGCAGCATGAGACATTACGGTATCGGCGTCAGGAAAAGGAATACCGCCCATCATATCTAAAAAAAGAAGAGATGGCACGGTTGCTGGACGCCAGGAGATTAGATAGTGAGATATGGACTTTATAGGGCGACACATGCAAAGGTAACTGGTGCAGCTGATGAACAGATAGTAGGGCAACCAAGTAACCTTTGCGATATGAGCCATAAAATTGTGTTATCTTCCACTGCGAAAGACGATGATATGACAGCCCAGAAAGGGAAACCAACCCGCGAAGAATGGGATAGATTATCAAAAATTGAACAATGGGAGCTAATTAGGAACATGGATCTGAAAGAAGCCACAAAGGGCATGAGTGACAGCGAACGCTCCAGCTACATCGAAAACCTACAGAAGGTAAGCAATGCGGTTGATATGGGTGCAGGATATAGAATTTTGCACTATGTAACAATTTCCGGTTACATTAACCGCCCCAATGCAATTTCATTTTAACTCCACTTCAGACAGTGATATGTATATCCTGTAACCTACAATCTTTTTTTGATGCGCGTTCTATTTTCATTGGCGAATTGGCGGCGCACCCGCATCGCAAGCTGCGAGGCATTCAATTTAAAAATAAAAATAGATAGACTGCCGATTTTCTAGCAATCTATGCCGTCGCAAACAGGGCGATCTCTTTCCGGCACGGGATTTTCATGGAACTTGATAGTCTTCTCAGCCTCGAATGTTCCGGAGAACATCTCGTGGGCTTTGATATCCTTGTAGAATATCTTGTGCATGGAAGCATCCGTTCCCCATGTGCCGTTAAAGGAATTCCTGGTCTCAAGGCCAATCAGGTGGGCCGGATTATTACCCATGAGTTCAGCCACACGGTTAGTGTTCCTTCCCGCATCCTTGAGCTCCTTGATGAGCTGCTCAGGAGTTATGGTGTGCGTGGTCTGTGCCATGTACTGGGCATATTCCTGTGGATAGTACAATGCCAGAAGCTGCAGGTAGTCCTGGTTGACAGGCATTACCGGCTCTTGAGGATTGTAGGGCGTGGTTGAGACAAAGAACGATGTTTGATCCTTCTCCATCTCATAAACAGCGAAGTTTTCCTGGATCTTCGCACCTATGCCGCCATAAAACGCCTTGGAATGCAGGAACTTGGTACCCATAAGAGGCGTGTCCTTACTGGCGTAAGTGAGCTTAGTGTTCTCGAATAAATTGAGCTGTGTCTCATTTCCACCATTTGCTGAGGATATATTTCTCAGCAGCTTATCGGAATTCTGCGAGTAAGCATGCTCCTGGTCAAGCTCAAAGTCGCCGTCTCCGGCCATATTGTTGTAGTACTCCAGAGCGATCTTCTTATCGACTATTGAGGTACTGACATCGATAACGCCGCTTCCGGATACCTTCTGTGCTTCACAAAACTGTTCGTACTGTACTGGCGGCACCAATGGTGGATTCGCCAAGACGGTACAGCAGCATAGCATTAGAATTAAAGCTGCCGCTATTACTACTCCCTTCATTCTAATTCACCCCTATACTCTATTGAATATAGAAAGGATTTTCCTTTAAGGGATATAAACATATCGAAAGCAATTATCATATGGATATTCAAGAGAATGATCGTAGTTATAATAGAGATAATAGTATTGAAAACGAAACCGAAACTCTGTAAAAATAACTATGATGCATTCAGATTTAATCCAATGACACACACATCATTACAAAATAATTTTAGCTTTCATTCGCGAAGCTATTTGCAAACAACATAATATTAGTATTAATAAATTGAATTTTCTAATATAACAAGAAAAATAAGAAGTTAATGATCAATTAAATTTGATACTTAAAGATCGATCACCTAAGCAATTCTGCCAATGAGTAGAGAAGTCATATAGATAGCGTAATTTGAATTATTTTTACATTTTTTTAAAAAGTTTATTACAATATAAATTAATTAGTATATCTGAAATGCATAAGTTTTTAAAGGTAACTGAACATATCAGTTACAAAAGAGGTGTTACAGTGAATAATAGAATATGGATATGCATTCTGCTATGCCTGGCGATACTCGCATCCGGCCAGGCGGCAGGGCAGCAGACATTTGGAACGAAGGTAAAGGCAGGAGATCCGGATGTGGGGCTTCCGCTATCGACGTTTTCTCTTGTCGGTGCCCCTCCTCAAAGAACTACACATGTTTCCTACTGGGATATAAATGCCAATAATGTATACGATGATCAGGATGTCGCCTATCTTCAATTTGGTAGCGCAGCTGTAGTCGGTTTAAGATTTGTTCAGGCAAATGACATTCGACTGACCGGATGGGGGAGTTATCCTGCAGGATCTTATGTGAAGCCCGCAGATACCGATATGGGTCAGCCGCTTATTGTGGCACCACCAAACCTACCATCCGCGGGTGCCGTCAGCTTTTACTATCTGAATGTAGCAGGAAGCGCAGGATATGACCTGGAAGACCCTGTATATCTGAAGGTCTTATCACCGCCCCTTGCAGTTGGTGTTGGCACGAATGATATCCGAATAACTGCAAATGCAGTCTTCCCTGCAGGCTCAAAGGTATCTCTCAGCGATAGTGACGCAGGAAAACAATTGACGTTATTCAAGACAATACCATTGCTCGCGGCTACTCAGAATAATGGCGGCCCGTTCCCTGCGCCAGGACGAACCCCGATTGCTCAACTAGCATTCTTCAATGCAAACGGCAACGTTGATCCGTTCGGATTGCCAATTTTCGACGATGGAGATGTGGTATATTTTGATATTGCACCAGGCACAGCTTTTATTAATCCAATAGTCTCCCCCAACGATATACGCCTGTACTAAAGTCGCAGATACCACTTTTTTTATTTTTGAAAAAAAAAAATATGCCTAAATACCCTGATGAACTCATTCAGGTTAGAGCATCCTTGAATTTATCTAACCAGCAATCTTGATGCTTAAGTGAGGTTTCCCATGAAAAATAACCCTTCAACCGGAAAAGAGGCATCCTTCCCCCAACCCAACCGCCTCCTCTCCGAGAAAAGCCCCTACCTCCTCCAGCACGCCTTTCACCCCGTCCAATGGTACCCCTGGAGCGAAGGAGCCTTTGCCAAAGCCCAAAAGGAGGATAAGCCCATCTTCCTCTCCGTGGGCTACTCCACCTGCCACTGGTGCCATGTCATGGCTCAAGAGTCATTTGAGGACGAGGCTGTCGCCGCCCTCATGAATCAGGCCTTCATCTGCATAAAGGTGGACCGAGAAGAGAGGCCGGACATAGACCAGATGTACATGACTTTCGCGCAGTCCATGACAGGCCGAGGCGGCTGGCCTCTTACTATTATCATGACCCCGGAGAAAAAGCCCTTCTTCGCCGCCACCTACATCCCCAAGACCGGGCGCGCTGGCCAGGCAGGAATGATGGAGATCATCCCCCGGATCAAAGAGCTCTGGGTGAAAAATAGAGATGAGCTTTTGGACTCCGCCGACAAGATTTTGGATTATATCAAGCAGACACAAAGCCAGCCGCGGTCCTTGGCCGCGAATTTAGATACTGCATTTCTTGCCCGTGGGTACGCGGCCCTGGCCTCCATTTACGATCCCCAAAACGGGGGGTTCGGAACGGCCCCCAAGTTTCCATCGCCACATAACCTCTTCTTCCTGCTACGCCATTGGCATAGGACCGGGGACAAACATGCTCTGCGAATGGTCGAGGCCACACTGCAGGCCATGCGGATGGGCGGGATCTACGATCACGTGGGAAACGGATTTCATAGATACTCGACGGATGGGCAGTGGCTTGTTCCCCATTTCGAGAAGATGCTCTATGACCAGGCGCTAATGGCCATAGCCTACATCGAGGCTTATCAGGCCACCAGAAAAGAGGAGTACGCCAGAACTGCACGCGAAATCCTGGAGTATGTGCTGCGGGACATGAGCGCACCTCAAGGAGGCTTTTTCTCCGCGGAAGACGCAGACAGCGAGGGAGAGGAGGGCAAGTTCTATGTCTGGACGGCAGAGGAACTGAAAGAGACTCTCGATAAAGAGGAGTTCAAGCTCTTCATCCGGCTCTTCGATGTGCATGAGAGCGGAAACTTCGAGAAAGGAGAGAACATCCTCTGCCTGAGGTCTTCGCTTGTCGACGCCGCGTCCGTCCTGAAGATGAGCGAGCCGGATCTCTATGAGCGACAAGAATTGATAAGAGCAAAGCTCTTTCTTTCCCGGGAGAAGAGAGTTCATCCCTTAAAGGACGACAAGATCCTCACTGACTGGAATGGATTGATGATCTCGGCCCTGGCCAAAGCCGCGCAGGCCCTTCCTGAGGCAAATGGCGCAAAGTATGCAAGAGCGGCAATAAAGGCGGCCGATTTTATCCTGAAAGAGATGCAGACGACGAAAGGTCGATTGCTGCATCGCTACCGGGGCGAGGCAGCCATTTTTGCCAATCTCGATGATTATGCCTTCCTGATCTGGGGGCTCCTCGATCTTTATGAGACGGTCTTTGATGTCAAGTACCTGAAGGCAGCGTTGCAATTGAACCAGACCATGATGCGGCATTTCTGGGACAGGGATCAGGGCGGCTTTTTCTTTTCTGCAGATGATGCCGAGGCCCTATTGCTTCGCAAAAAGGAGTTTTATGACGGTGCGATTCCCTCAGGAAATTCCATCGCATTGCTTTGCCTTCTCCGGCTCATGCACCTTTGCGGAGGAACGGAGCTGGAAGAGAGAGCCTGGGATCTGGCGCGTAGCTTCGCCGCAACAGATGGCCAGCCCCTGGGCCATTCCATGCTGCTTTGCTCCCTGGACTATTTGCTAGGGCCGGCATCCGAGATCGCTCTGGTGGGAAGTATGCAGGATGTCGGCATAATCGAGATGCTGCAAGCCTTACGATCTCGATATCTTCCGAACAAATCCGTTGTCCTGGTATGTGGAAAAGAGATTGGAGAGATTGCGCCATTCACAAAAAATTTGGCCCAAATGGAGAGAAAGATAGCCGCCTACGTCTGCACTGATCATGTCTGTAGTCTTCCCGTAACAAGCCCGAAAGAGATGATGAAGCTAATCGCATAGATCCGACAATGATAAATACTACCAGCCAGGTAGTAGGCCCTGAGGAGATCCAAATTTCTGAGAATGAAATGGCATCCGATCTGGACAGGCACCGTAGTCTAAATAAATACCGTAGGGTATCCTACGCAGAAAAAACAACAAGCATGTCTATTTTCTCACACGCAGGTCATGCGGTGATTCTTTAATGAACAAACGAAGAGAGCACATTCCTAAGAAGGATATCATGTACACGTTGAAAGAAGATAACTCCCAATATATTGTAAATGAGAGTTACTTCTACAAGACCGAGCCGTACTATACCATCGTCACGAACGAGAATGAAGGCATCAAAACCACGCCCAGTAGCAGCGATGTACTGGATGCCTATATCGTTCCCATCTGTCTGGAGAAGGCGAAGCTGGCAGGTATACCGGTCTGCGACTGGGTAATATCCAACCAGTACGTCTCGCTCCCGGCTATAGTCTACGGCTTGAACTACTTCTCCACGCCCTCCGACCACTTTCTCATCAGCGACCTGGAAGCAGCGAAGAAGGTCATCAAGCATGTCACCAATCATGGGAGGTATCCCTTCTGCTATCAGAAGATAAGCGACACCTCATCCGTGGCGAAATGCGTATCCATCTTCGGCAAGACCATAAACTGCTGCGAACCTGCGAAATCGCTGGCTGAGAAGATCTATGAGGTCTTTCGGCTGCCGTTAGTGGAGGTAGTACTGGTCAAGGATGAGTCGGGTTGCCGATTATCTTCCCTGGCACCCGTGAAATATTCGCAATTATCGAAGGATGAAACGGAAATGTTACAGGACCTTCTGGACAAGAGGGTGAGGCGCTTTGAGTAAACTAGGCATCTTCGTCAATCGGCAGACGTTAAGCAGCTCTGAACAGCTCACGGCCGTAGTAAAATGCCGGGACGTGGCTGAGAGCATGGGCCACACTGCCGAGTTCATATTTCCCGTGGACATCAAAAAAATACCCAGGCTGGATGCGCTCTTCATTCGCGCCAACACCGATCCCATGAACATCACCTATGTGGCGGCCAGGATGGCGCAAATGTACGGCGTACCGGTGATAGACGATCCCAGCTCTATCCAAATCTGTGCCGACAAAATCAACATGTACATGCACCTCATGAAGAAAAATGTCTCCATGCCCAGGACAAAGTTTCTAAAGAAGAAGGAGCTGGATGAGGTTTTAGCCGCACAGCTCTTCGAGGAGTTGGGCATGCCCCTGGTGCTAAAAGAGCCATCCACGTCCTTCTCGGTCCGGGTAGAGAAGGTCTCATCCGTAGACGAGCTATTGAAAATCGCCAGGAGGTTCTTCAAGCTCTCCGACTGGATTGTGGTGCAGGAGTACATCGAGAGCAGGTTTGACTGGAGAGTGGGTGTCATCAACGGGCAGCTACTTTATGCCTGTCGCTACATCATCCCCTCGGAGACCTTCAAGATCCAGGCCTCCGTGAACGGCCACATCGTCTACTGCGATGTGGAGAGCGTGCCGGCTGATCAGGTTCCGCCTGAGGTTATTGAGCTGGGACGTGAGGCAGGCAATGCCATTGGCAAAGGAATGTATGGTGTGGACATAAAAGAGAGCAACGGAAAGCTCTACGTCATTGAGGTCAATGACAATCCTTCCCTGGATGGAGGTGAGGATGCCCATTATCCGGACATGTTCCAAAAGATCATCTCCTATCTGATGACAGGAGACGCATGCAGCTATGCCGATGAGCTTTCCAATAAGATCTCCCATCCGCGCGACTTTGAAGGTGAGTACGGTCTGGGAGCTGCCGCCGGCATGTCCAATCCATCTGCCCTGGCAGAAAACGAGGTCTGCTCCTACAAGATTGATTTCTAAAGAGATGAGAATCTGATGGAAGATAACCTGTGTGAAGCCATAAGCCAGGCCTGCAGCGAATGCCATCTGGATGGAGGCTGCTGCTTTGAGGCGAGACCCCCCTTAAGCCGGGAGAGAATAGACATACTGCAGAAAAACGGCGTGGCAGAGGACGCTGTAGAGTTTGCCGGATACATGAGGCTACGCCTGAAGCAGGATGGGTTTTGCGTGCTCTTTCAGAATGGAAAATGCAGCATTCACTCCATCAAGCCTGAGACCTGCATAGCCGGACCCTTTACCTTTGATATCAAGGACAACGTCCTGCAGATCTTCCTTAAGAGAGAGAGCATCTGCCCCATGGTACGATTTCTCAAGGCCAATCGAAAAGCCTACGACGGGCTATTCGAGACCTCTGTGGAGAATATCATGCATCTGGTAAACAGCATTCCCGCTTCAGAGATGGCGGAGATCTTGAAGATTGAGGAGCCGGAGACGGATCTTGTGGCGGAGATCCAGCTTTCCGACTAAGTTATGACAAAAGCAATGCATAAGGCGCTTAGAGCTGTTTCGCCCATCGGAACGGAGCACGAGTACTCCATAAATGACAAAAAATGCAGGCCTCTGGCCATCTCCGACCGGATAATCGAGAGGATCGCCGGACAGGTGCAGCACGAGGTGGCTTTTGGGGGGATACTGGTCTCCAAGGAGCTGCAAAAACATGCCATCGAGTTGATCCCAGCCAGGCCGGGGAGCCTTTGCTTTTTGGAAAGCAATCTTTACAAGGGCCTCTCTGAGCTGTACCGGGCCACCAATCATGAGTACGGCTTTATGGGTCTGGGAATGCATCCGCTGCTGAAATTGGATGAAACGACCTACTGGGATCATGATGAACAGGAGTATTATCAGGCATACGACCGGCTTTTCAATATCAAGCAGCATGGCTGGCTGAATATTCAGGCTTTGCAGATCAACATTCCTTACGCTGACAAGGAAGAGCTGGTAGCTATGTTCAACAAGATTCGCTCGCTCATGCCTTATCTCGTCGCCGTATCAGCCTCCTCGCCCATGGTGGAGGGAAAGCTCACCCCTTACATGGACAACCGGCTGGTTTATTACCGGCAAAACCAGGCGGCCATACCTCTGATCTGCCATAACATTTTGCCGGAAAAGCTGGAAAACGTGCACGATTATGTGCAAATCAACAGGCAGATCTACTCTGAGCTGAAAAAATGCAAAGCAGAGATTCTTTGCAAAGAGTGGGTCAATTCCAGAGGCGTGATTGTGCGCTTTACGAGAAAGTGCCTGGAGGTCAAAGCCATCGATGAGCAGGAATGCCTGCATTCGGACATGGCGTTCTCGGCTTTTTTGCTGGCGCTGCTCCGATCCGACCTCGCGCTGGAGGAGGATGAGAGCAGTCTTCTGGCCATGCTGGAGGATGCCATGCGCGACGGCGTGGCCGGGATGCGCCCGGAGCTGGAGAGGCTGCTCGCTGCAGCGGAAAAGAGCGCAACCATTGAGGAGAGAGGGTATCTGCCCCTGGTGGCAAAGCGCATCGAGCAGGGCAGCCTGGCGGAGAATATGGTGCAAAAGCTCAAGGAAGAAACAGACGGCAGGATCGAACCGATACTGGAGCAGATGCAGTGGTGCCTGAAGGAGAACCGGCCCTATTCTGCCGGACCGGGAAGATGCGGCTAGCGGATAAGGATTAAATATAATATTCATATGAACATAAAAAAAAAGAAGATTGGGCAAAAAGGAAAAGAGTAAATACTTCCTTTTTTAGCCCCTATCTCGTCCAGACCGATCCGGCAAAGCCTCCTGTCTTAGAAATGGCCACCAGTTGATTATTGGACGCGATCTGGAGGACCAGATTGCCGTTCTGCATTACGCTTCCTTTGGGCACGTCTGACCAGTCTGCGTTTATCATATTGCCGCTGATGGCGCCACGCATGACATTAGACCAGTTCGGCGCATTGGGATCCAGCTCGCCATACCACCAGACGGTTGTTCCCAGCTGGCGAACATAGTATATGCCGCCGTCATCGCAGTTCCAGACGCCGGTCAGATCTATAAGAGCCGGCACGCTACCTGGAATCGTTCCACCGGGACCTATATCACCGGGACCCATGTCACCGGGAGTCGAGCCACCTGGTGTTGGTGTTACTGACGCAGAGGCCTTTTGGAAGGTGTAAGTTGCCAGATAATTGCTTCTGCCGCTATTGTCCTTGAAGCGATCATAGGAGTCCACCTTAAGTCGGTTTCCAGCAGGTTTTATGACCAGAGTAGTCTCCGAAAATCCGGCATCAAAGACAGCTATCAGGGTATCTGCCCCACTGAGCAGGTCCGAGGAGATGCCGGGAGCAAAAGCCTGAGCCTGCACCGTCCCCCAATCACAATCCGTGGGTAGACAGCTACCCCAGCCCTGCACCTTGGCGTTGGTGCCCATGACAGCGATATCCAATTTAGTGATGCCTCTGGTATTGGCATCCACATTTGTCCAGGAACCCTCAAATTGGGCCATGCTGGCAAGACCGCCGGTAGCAGTCAATAATAGCAGCAGAACTGCTGCCAGGCAAGGATAAAGTAATCTCATATTTTAACCTCGAAGATGTTTTAATCAGTTGTCTCCGATCTTTCCCATAATGGGAAGAATTTCCATTTTATTGAATTTTTGCAGCGGTTGAATCTCGGCAATCGTGCCGACTACACTTAAGGAAGAACTCTTCTGGAATACATCGTTTGATGCATAGTTGCCTCTGCCGCTGTTGTCCTTGAATCGAGTGTAAGATTGCAGAGACAGCCTGTTGCCCTGGGGAGTGATGAAGAGAGTAGTCTCTGAAAATCCGGCATCGAATATTGCCATCAACGCTTGCGCCTGGCCAGCCAAATCGGAGGAGACATCAGGAGCGAAGGCAACAGCGGGAACAGTTCCCCAGTCGCAATCTGTGGGATGACACTTGCCCCAGGCATGCACATTGGCGGAATCGCCGGAGAGGCCGATACTTAGAGTTGTTATTCCCCCAGTATTCGTGTCAACGTTTGTCCAGTCGCCAGCAAACTGGGCCAAGCTGGCGTTGCAGGTGGACAGTGAAAACAACAACAGACATGCTGTTGCCAAAGACAGGAATATTTTCATATTCTAACCTCGCACGTATATTCTTTATACTAATTAGGGCTTCTTGGTATAAAATATTTTGGCATATCCAAAAAGCTAAAGGCTATGGCTCTTCAGCCCCAGGATCTCATCGACCTTGACGCCCACCAGCTTCCAGACGGAGCTCTTCTCTCCATCCAGCAAGACCTCCACCGATTCCTGCGGCGAATGACCGAGAGCAGAGAGAACATTGGAGGAGAGAGCTTTTATCTTGATCAGGTGCACAAACATCTCTCGCACCGCTCTCTTTTGCCCGGCGTCCTCCACCTGCACCAGCTGCCCGGGCAGGGCCACGAAGCTGAAGGCGGAAAGATCAGGAGAATAGTGCTCGATCTCCACAGTCACGAAGGGATTGTCCCGGAAGTACTGCACCTTTTTGCCGTAGTTAGTGGAAAGGAAGTACATGAACCGGCCATCAAACACATAAATAAATGGGGCAATGTAAGGATGCGTCTCGCCTTTGAAAGCAATACGGCAGACATATTGCTCCTCCACCAACCGGTCGTACTCCGCCTTTCCCATGCGCGGCATCTTGAATACATCTTCGGGCATTTCAGTCTCCTCCGCCAGAGCGGTCGCATAAAATCCGTTTGATACATGAAAAGGATTTCGAAAAGATTACTTTCGCTCCGCATGCATATCGGTTATAAATCCGATTGTACGTTATAACCCTAATGGTCACCCTGGAGAAGATCGCCCACCTGGCTGAGGAGTGCAGATTCGACTCAATGGGCCCGGCCCAAAACCCAGCCGTGGCGGACGTGGACGCAAAGAAGCTTCGCACCCTGGGAGAGGGCACGCGCCATGACGTCTGCGCGTCTACCTTCTCGCCAAGGGAAACGCCCCTGCCCGGAATTTGCCACGCCTTCACTAAGGACGGCAGATGCGTCAGCCTCTTCAAGACCCTTTACACCAACCACTGCACCCATCAGTGCAGTTACTGCACCAATGCCGCGAACTGCAGCAATAAATCCAAAGCCTTCTCCTATACCCCGGAAGAGCTGGCCAGGATCACCCTTTCCCTTTACCGGTCGAATTATATTGAAGGGCTCTTTCTCAGCTCCGGCGCAGGCCGGGATGAGGATCACATCACGGAAAGAATGGTAGAGACTGCAAGGCTCTTGCGCCAAAAGCATGCTTTTTCCGGATACATTCATCTCAAGGTCCTGCCCGGCTGTGCGCGCTCGCACATCCAGGAAGCCATCGAGCTGGCGGATCGGGTCAGCATAAATTTGGAGGCGGCATCCGCCTCGCATATGAGTGAGATATGTGCCACCAAGAGCTACGAGAACGATATCCTGCAAAGGCAACGATACATCCGCGATATGCTATCCGATAGCGCCAAGAACTCCAAGACCTTTCTGCCTGCCGGCCAGACTACGCAGCTAGTGGTAGGTGCCACCGGGGAAAGCGATGAGGAGATCTTCAAAAGAGTTCTTTATGAGTACAAAGAGATTGGAGTGAAGAGGGCCTACTACAGTGCTTTTTCCCCTCAGCGGGGCACACCATTTGAGAACAAAAAGGCCCAGCCGCTCTGGCGAGAGCACCGCCTCTACCAGATGGACTGGCTCTTTCGTGTGTATCACTTCCAGCCCAGGGAGATCCATCATGCCTTTAATGAGAATGGATTTCTCAACAACGCCGATCCCAAGATGGCCATCGCCAGGGAGTTTATGGACAAACCCCTGGACCCAAATACGGCCGCATTCCAAGAACTGCTGAGGGTGCCGGGCATCGGCCCCAGGAGCGCACAAAAGATAGTGGCCTTCCGTAAAAGGCAGCCAATTGTTGCTAAAGCAGAGCTGGCGGCCATGGGCATCCGGATCAAGAGAGCCGCGCCCTTTCTCAAGATCAACGGCTGGAGAGATACAACTCTGGAGATGTGGCAGGCTTGAAGATTCCGGACAACTTCCTCTACTACCTCTCCCTGCATGAGGACTGTAATGAGAGGCTTCTTGCCAGAGCAGGGAATCTCACACCAGAGGAGGTGGAAGTTTGCATTCATCCAGAAGTTGCCCGCATAAAAAAGATGGTCTTTGCTGTTTTGGGAGAAGCGCACCGTATGAAGGCATTTGTGAGATTGCAGCCCCTGGGCGATCGAGTGCTTTATGGCTTTTTCAAGCCCAGGCACAAAATTGAAGAACACATCTGCGACACTCTCGCCCGCAGGAACGCCGGGATAATAGTAGTACTGGGAAACGGCAGCGAGAGCTGGATTGCGCTCTGCCGGGAGGGCAGAATCTGGCGGAATCATAGTGGAGGGATGGCCATAACCCTGGAGAAGCTGAAGGGCGCCCTGCATTGCAGCCAGGATGGATCAAGCGAGGATCTGTCTAATGTGGAAGGCCTCTGGCAGATCTACTACGACAGCCAGTACTGTCCCGAGAGAAAGAATAAGGCGGCATTTGACAGGCACATGCCTAAAAGAGATCAGGATTCAGCGGGCCTAAGGCTTGTACAAAATAAGAGAAATGCTACCCTCGAAGATTTTCTGAGCGAAGGTTGATTGTAAGAGTCGATGTCTTCATTCCTGATCTTATATCATCGATCAACGATCGGCCCAAAAATTATTCTCGGAGCCAGGATGAACTAATGTATCCTAGCTCCTTGGCGTTGGCGAAATTCAATTTACCTGCTCACAGCTTTAAGATCCAGTTTGGTTGTCTGGTTCCTGTATGCCATGACTGAAGATGGTATAACGCTGTAATTTGATGACTGAGCCCCGATGCTATGCTGTGATGGCAGAACCTTTACCCGGTAATTGCCAAGGGCGTCTGTCATTACTCTCGTAGGGTTATAATCCACCGTTATCTCAGCCGAGGCCACTCCCACACCATTCTTCTGATCATATACTCTACCCTCAATAAAGCCGAATGTCTCTTCTAGAACATTATTTGAAGGTGGAGTTATTGAGATGTTAAGATCCTGGGCTTGCGTGGGGGTCATCTGGCCGGAAGCTACGTGGATGCTGCTCAGCAGACCCTCTGTTACATCGTGGGGATACGTCGAGGCGATATTCACAAGCACTGTGCCAACAGAGACCGGGCCGCACTCACAGTCCTTGCTGTCCAGCCAGTATTGGGACTGGTAGAACATAAGACTGGGAGAAACGTTACCCGTGCTGGCGAAAGGCGTTCCAGAGAGCAAGAAACCGTCCATGTTGTCGATGACCATCTCCTCGGGAGCAGTGACGTTAATGCCTCTGAGTGCCATTTGCATGGCTGCGATCTCCTCGTTCACTCCAATAATTGAGGGTGTGAGATTGTTGTATTGAGTTATGCTTATGGATGCACCGGTTGTATTATCCGTTTTTATCACAAGCGGATAGATGGTAGCAAAAGGATAGACCGCCGGATCTGGTGTCTGGATCTGATATCTCATATCAGTGTTCATATTGAAAGATACTGCATAAGGTCCGAGCTGATGCGTATCTGGAGCTGCTACAGCTACATTTTCTGACTGCGTTAAACCTGGCTCCGTTAAATCTGCCGGAACCTGGGCAAAAACATCCACAACTACAACGTTGCTCGGCTGGCTGTTCACCACAAAGTATAGCATGTGCCTTCCAACCTTGTCAGCATTGAAGTTCATAGTGTTATAACCCTGGTTGAACTGGTAAGTATTGTACTTCGAACTGGTTGTATCAGTCTGGGTCGTCTCATAGAAGCCCGCCGGTCCTTCAACGGGTGCGTAAGCGATTAGCTGCAACCAGGTTCCGACAGGGCTTACTACATACTGTGTCCAATTTGTTGCTCCCTGAATCCAGAGGTCGTTGGTATTGGATGGCACTGTGGATGAATACTGAGTGAATGGCAACCCAACACCGGCACCGTAGTATACAGTGGAAGGTGTTTTCTGCACTATATCGAACTTGGTGGGATTGCTTATTATTCCACCCACTACAGGCATACCAGTGGTTGTATAGTACTCAGTATAGGGAGAGAAAGTTGTGTAGCTATACGGTTGGCTATAGAAGGAACCACCCGAGGTGTACCAGGGGAAGGAGGGAACGGGCGTATCGAGCCACCTGAGCATGCCAGAGAGTCCCGGATCAGAATTTGTACGGGTGTATACTTGTCCCATGTTGGGGCTAATCCAATCTCCGCTGGATCCCATTGAGTTGCCACTGGAGCCGCTGCCCAGTGGGTCCTGTGCGGATGCCACAACTGCAAGGCAAACGAGCACAGCCATACACAATAAAATTTTGCTAATTTTCATATTCACACCTACTATTTTGAATCCACGTTCCGTGATTCCAAATCAGATAGGATGTTTCTAGATAAAAAGCTTATGGTATCATAATATTAAAGTTCTATAAGCTATGCACATACAAATTTAAGGTGTTTCGCGAGGAAATATAGCATCACGCTCAGAGACGGAAAATAGCACAAGATTAATTGATCAACTAAAAATTTAAAAATATATAATATCTTACGATCGTCTCTTTCGCAGCGCCACCGCCGCCAGACCGATCATGGTCAGAGCCGTTAGCGCCAGGAAATCAGGCTGCTCTCTTGTGGCCTCCGATGACATTGTAGCGTTTTCGAATTGGCTGACCCTCATCTCTGCAGGCTCTGCCGCCGCTTCCTCATTAACGAATGCCCCGGTCTTCGTTCCTCTGGCAGCCAAACGCTCCTTTTCTCCCAGCATGGTCGTGGCATTGAGCTGCACATAATCCTGCCCCTGGCCGACGATGGTGGAATTGCTCCAGATAAGAACATCCACAACGTAGTTGTACCTGTCAGGAACCGTGAGGTTAACACTCCTTATGACAGTCTCGTCGGGGGCGATTATCCCGGTATTGCTCCACTGCTTATCCGCCACCAGCTTAGAATCGATGTCGGTAGCTTTTAGCATCAGTTTGTAATCCTGGCTTGCCTTGGCTCCAAAGTTGGTCACATAGATGTCACTCTGGATGACTACCTTCTCCTCCGCCGCCTTTCGCACCAGGAAGTCGATGCCGTCGATCCTCAGGTTGATGGCCCTGTTGTCGGCGGGAAGACTCTCCAGATCGTAGACCGTCCTGTATCCCCTATCCACTTCCTTGCCTTCCTCAAAGAGCGTGGCCTCAAGGCTGTAGCCGCCTTTCTTGGGAAGTGTCAAGATGGAAGTGACATTAACGGTCTCGTCAGGCGCGACCTTACCGATAAATGCCGTGGTCTGGTTGACCAGGAAGTCTCTATCGGAGCTTGTGGCCTTCAGAAGCAGGGTTGTATTTTTGCTGCTCTTGGCAGCCGTACCCTCATCTGAATTCCGGATGTAAGTTGTGACGAACAATTCTATTGTCGATGTCTTTATCTGTCCGGGAACAATCTCCAAGTTGGTGACAGACAAAGGTTTTTTTTCGGATTTTTCAGTGCAGCCGCTCAAGGCAGCCACTGAAATCAGAGCCAGCAATATCAGCAATGACATAGCCTTATTTTGGAGCATTATCTTTCCTCCACCCACAGTATATTTCTAATTCTATTTAAAAATTTTGCATTAATCAATTTATCTCTTGCGCCCTTGGGCCGAAAATGCTTCCACTCTTAGAGGGCAGTAAGCTTGCTGCCACGGCCAGGATGGGACCCATGATCAGCCCCGAGCCGGCCAGCAGGGCCAAAGTTCCAAGGACTGCCAGAAGGACTCTTTGCAGTATCCCCGCCTCACCTCTGGCCAGACGAATGGTTGCCACACCCAAGAATGCATGCAAAACGACGAACGCCACTGTGATGTACACCTCCGGCCCAAAGGGAGCGCGAGTGAGATTGAAGACCATCTGGGTGAAGACGGAGGCGCTGCTGGCCAGGAAGAGAAATCCGGCCAGAGATCCGGCCAGGCAAAATGAGGTGCGTCGAGAGCCGCGCCAGAAGAACAGGAGAGCTAATATCTCGGCTACCAGGTAGGGAATGAGGATTACTCCCAGGCTCTGCCCCTCCCAGAGGTAAACGGATATGAGCCGCAAAGGCATGGTAATCCTCTCCAAGAAGCCGAACTCCTCCCGATAGCCCACCGCTAATCCGTAATGTCCGAGGGTGCTATTTTGGAATTCATTGCTATTACTGATATCATTAACAACACTACTATTACTATAATTACTATAAACCGCCGCATAGTAGCGGGCCGATTTTGGAGCAGATATGTTTATATTCGCGATTTCTTGGAAACTGCTGGGACCGAAGGGCTCGTAGACGGCACCATCAGCGCCCTTGCCGTCCGCAGCCAGAATTTTCAGGCCCAAAGCAACCCGTGGCAGAGCTAACTGCCTTGGTGGCTGCACACTCGTATTCAATCCCGGACCCAAGAGCGTCAGGGCGGGAAGAAAATCCTTTTCTTTTGCATCGGTGGACTTGAAAAGAGAGAGATAAATTCGCTCGCCCTCCTCCAGATCGAAGCTGTAGTAATGCACCACATACTTCTCAAGAGAGCCATAAACCGCCCAGGACTTACCCGGATCGGATATGTGCATGGCTGAAGAGATGTTCTCATTTCCTCCGGCCATGAGGGGCACGTGGGCAGAAGCTGGATAAGCAAAGGAAAGAATGACCATCAAAATTGCGAAGAGAATGGGGCTTGAATTCACAGATATGCTTAACACCCGATAGGTATTCAACTTTTCGGCCTTGCCCATGCCTACAGTAGTGCCTACGAGTAGAGCTTGAGACAGGTTGCCAACTATATGCCCTCATGCTGCCAATAAATATATCTTTAAGCCCGGCTATAACTTCGCTGTTGAAAAGAGTGGAGGTTAAGTTATGTTCAAAAAAATTGGTACAATTCTGAGCCTTTTGTTCATAGCAGCAGTGCTGTGCACGATCTCAGGCTTCGCCCAGGATAGCGGGGCGGCAAAAATGGGAGTTAACGATGCGGCCAGCGAGCTGGGCCTCAAAGAATTCGCTGCGGCCATGGACGGCGCGGGACTGGCGAATACTCTGAATAACCAGGGTGTGCTCATAATCGGCCCCGGGTCCTTCGTGATCTTCGCGCCCAGCGATGAGGCCTTTGCAGCAGTTACTGATGTTGACATGAACTCCATCAAGGAGAACGCTACCGAGCTGAAAAGGATACTCAGCTATCACATCGTCTGGAATGACGGGCGCTTTGAAAACATCTCCGAGCTCTCCTCAGCAAAAACACTGCAAGGGGAGAATTTGACCATTGACAACACCGCCGGCATGAAAGTAAATGGAGCCAATGTCACAGCGTCCAAGAGCTACGACAACGGCACCATCTATGTGATCGACAAAGTGCTGCTGCCAGAGACCGCTTCCAGCCAGGGTGTGGCTGAAGCAGCCAATGATCTGGGCGCCAAAAAATTCGCGTCCGCTATCAATTCCGCAGGACTGGCAGAGACACTCAACGGCCAGGGATTGATGGGATTTGTTAGTTTAGCTGGCGGGCCCTTTACGGTATTCGCCCCAAGCGACAGCGCATTTGATAATGCCAAAGCGACCCTTGATGCCATCAGCAAGAAAGATGCAGGCATGATGAATCTACTGTCCTACCATATGGTGGATGCCAAGAACCTGCTCAACATGACCGAAACTAATTCCGCCAAGACCATGCAGGGAGACTCCCTGGCAGTCGATCTAAACATGGGCCTGGTGGGCGGTGCAAATGTCTTGAAGTCCGAGAGATATGCTAACGGCATTGTCTACGTCATAGACCAGGTGCTTGTGCCCATAAGGCTCGCCATGTAAAGAAATAGATAGATTCATTCTTTTTTCGGGATCGAGGAGCTGATTATCTCGATCCATTTTTTTTGATTTTTTAGTTTAGGATTTGATACAAATGGCAAACGGTGATTTAGACCTGGAATTAAGCTCCGCCTTTGACGGAATTTATGACACACAAAACGGAATTGCCGTCTTCAAGATGCTGATAGACGGTAACTGGCGAAGTAGCGAGAGAGGAGAGCTGCTGGACGTTCATACCCCAATCGACGGCAGCATCGTGGCAAAGGCCCAGATGGCAACTGTAAGCGATGTCATTTCAGCAACGAAGGCGGCCAAAGAGAAAAGGGGAATCAATGAACTGCCTGGCAGGGAACGCATCGAGATCTTTGAACGCGCCGTAGCCCTGATGGAAAAGCACCGGGACGAGTTCGTGCGTGTGCTTCAGATTGAGGCCGGCAAGACAAAAAGCGATGCAAAAGGAGAGTTTGATGCTGCCGTGCAGAGGCTACGACTCTCTAGGCAAGAGGCCGAGCGGTTTTGGGGAGAGGTAATCCAAGGGGAATGGAACTACAGCACCAAAGAGAAGATGGCCGTTATAATCCGCGAGCCGGTTGGCGTGGTGGCTGCCATTATTCCCTTCAACTACCCCCTATTCATTGCCACCACCAAGATCGTGCCTGCCCTTCTGGCCGGAAACTCGGTGGTCATAAAGCCCTCCAGCAGCAATCCCATATCCGCCATCCTGCTGACCAGAGTTCTGGAGAGCGCAGGAGTGCCCAAAGGAAGCATGAACCTGATTACGGGCAGGGGAGAAGAGAGCGGAGACGCGCTGGTAAAGAGCGAGAATGTGGATATGATCAACTTTACGGGCAGCACTCCCGTGGGAAAAAGGATCTCTCAAATGGCGGTTATGAAGAGGCTTCACCTGGAGCTGGGAGGAAAGGCCTACGCCCTGGTCCTAGAGGATGCAGATCTGGATCTAGCTGCCGCCAAATGCGTCCAAGGATCGTTAAAGTTTGCAGGGCAGAGGTGCGATGCCGTAAGCGCCATCCTGGCCACAGAGCCAATAGCTGAAACCTTAAGCGTTAAGATAGTTACAGAGGTTGACAAATGGAAACTGGGCGATCCCAGGGACCCATCGGTCACCATCGGCCCAGTCATTAGCCTTCGGGCTGCAGCCAGCATAAATGACCTGGTCAAGGATGCCGTAACAAATGGAGCCCAGCTATTGAGGGGTGGCAAATTCCAGAGCACATACTTTGAGCCAACGGTACTTGACTATGTTCCCCCGCATGCAAAAATTGCCCGAGAAGAGGTCTTTGGGCCAGTGATCAGCATTATCCGCTGCAAGGACGAGCAAGAGGCTCTGAATTTTGCCCGACAATCTAATTTCGGCCTGGAGTCATGCGTCTTTACCAGGGACTTCTCCCGCATGTGGCGCGTGGCCAGGGCCCTGGAATGCGGCGAGGTTACCATCAACGATTATCCATCCCATGGCGTGGGCTATTTCCCATTCGGTGGAATAAAACAATCCGGACTGGGGCGAGAGGGCATCGGTTACAGCATCGAGGAGATGACCAACCTCAAGACCATCGTCTTCAATTTAGCGCCTGGCGAAAGAGAAAAGATAGAATTATAATACATGCCCAAAAAAAGAGCAATTATGGTGAGCAGCACGGCACGAATCTGCCCACTATTTTTTTAGGGGGCACGTCCTCGATTTCCAGCCGGCCATGCCTCCTAAAATGACGGCCAGTCTCTTCCAGCCCCGCGCCTTTAGAAAGCTTGCCGCCACCATGGATCGCATGCCGCTGCCGCAGAAGACGTATACTTCCCGATCTTTAGGCACCTCGTCCAAACTCTTTGCGATGGTAGTAATGGGAATATGCTGTGCTTTGTCGATTTTGCCGTCTCTTAAAAGCTCACTCTCGAATCTGACATCCAAAATCCAAGAAGGCTCACCCTCGTCCAGCAAGCGGCAGAGCTCTTGCACTGTAAGCGTTCTGATGGCAGCCGACTCCAGTCCGGACATATGCCAGCTAAGCATGCCTCCCGCCAAAAATCCGGCGATGTCATCGAACCCTTGGCGCAGGAGAATGACAGCGATGTTCTCGACAAAATTGCCCTCGCCTACAAGAAGAATGGGCCGATCGTAGCTGAGAAACCAGCCGGCAAAGCTGGCTAAACCCTCCTGCCAGATGGATTGAGAGCCAGGAACGTGAGCAGCACCGAAGGCCAGCTCCGGTCGCGTGTCCAGGATCTGGGCATTCTGCTTCTCAGAAAGGGCAAAAAAGCTCTTGGCATCCAGGGGCTGAGGGGATGGCAGGGCTCCCAGTATCGGCCTGCCTTCCAGATTCACCTTTTCCATGCGGCGGAAATAGGGAGGCCTATCCGGCTGGCTCTTTAATATTGAGGCCACAAACTGCTCTTTGCTCTTTACGTGCAGCCTGGCATTGTGCTTTTTCTCTAGACCAATGGTAGTCCAGAGGCGCTCGGCAATTAACTCGCCGCACACTGACCCAGACCCGTGCGCCGGGCAGAGGATGACCTCGTCGCCCAGCGGCAGCAGCCGCTCGAAGAGGCTCTCGTAAAGCAGTCCGGCATTTTCCGCGGCCATATCTTTGCCCATCAGATCGATTCTGCCCACCTCTCCGGCAAAGAGAGTTTCCCCGCAAAAGAGCATCCAGGGAATGCCGGACGGATCGCGCAGCAGGTAACTCATGCTTCCCGGAGTGTGGCCGGGCGTGGCAATGGCCTCGACCTCCAGGCGGCCCACCTTCCATTTCTGGCCGGCAGTGACAGGCTGTCCGTACTGGTATTCCCATTGACCGTCGGCATGCCAGACCTGTGCCCCCGTCCGTCCAGCCAGCTCCATTGATCCAACAAAATAATCTTCATTCCTATGCGTTTCCAGTACGTGAGCTATTCTCATGCCCGCCTCGGTGGCCATTTTTAGGTAGACATCAACGTCTCTTCTGGGATCAATTACCAGAGCCTGGTTCTTGTCGCCTACCAGATAGGAGTAATGAGCAAGGCCGGGAGAGACAATTCTTTCCAAGAGCATTTATTACACCCTTATTAACGAGATATGTGATTGCATTTTTTGCAATTAAAGACATCATCTGCGCTGAGAAGCACCGGTTTTGGGGGATAAATATCATAACTTCCGCCACAGCAATTGAGCCAGCCGTCTTTAAAGCTATTTCTAGAGTAGCTGTTGTTAATAGCAAAATTTTTTGTTATATGATATGTGCCAATGTATTCCTCATCGATCTCTATGGCCGGATTTTTCCAAGCATGGCCATCGCTTCCTGAAAGCACACCGATATCGACCTTGCCGTTCGTGACGGTTTCATCGATCTGCATCTTTGTTGTGGCGAAGTTGATAGTCTCGTAATCGCCCCGCATGCTACTGGAAGTGGCTGCATATTCCGTTCTCCCTGAAACTTCCTCTGCAGAGCCTACCTCGTGGCTCATTGACGTGGTGGAGTCGCCATTAACAAGCTCTGTTCGGCTGCCTATTTTAGAGCCAACGGCAATAGGATGGGAAGAATAGTAGCCGCTTCCTACAGAAAGGTCCACAGGAGCGCCGGAGATTATGTTTTGGCCTGTAAAATAGATAGATGAATTATTGTAAGATGAATTGCCCGTGATGGAATCTTCAGAAACGGAATCCTCAGAAAACGCGGCAGCGACACCTGTCGCCGCAAGCAAGAACATGACTGATGATAATAATAACACAATAATTCTATTTTGCATTGTTATGAGCACCGTTTTAATATCGAATGCTATGCTTATATTTGAATCGGTCGGTGCAGAGGCAAAACTTCATGGATTGAGTCTCCAGATGGTGTAATTGAGAAAAGCTGCAAAGCTCACCCAGAGAACGTAAGGAACGAGAAGCAGGGCCGCATCTTTGCTGATGGACCAAAACCGGATGATGCATTGCAGTATGAGAAGCCAGAGGACCACAATTACTATGACTGCGACCAGGGGTGACTGCAAACCAAAAAATGCATAGGACCAGAGAATATTGACCAGGAGCTGGGCTGCAAATACGCCCAAGGCAATTTTGCCGTTCGTGCTGCTTATCCCCTTCCCCCATATCAAAAAAAGAGACAGGCCCATGAGGACAAAGAGGCCGATCCAGACGGCAGATATGATCAATCCTGGCGGCGCAAACCAGGGCTTAACAAGGGTCGGATACCAGGTAGTAACCGAACTGGCCGTAAATACCGAGCCTATGACTCCGGCGCTCTGGCATATAGCTATGCATAATATGAGCCTGGCAAGCTCCCTCAACGTTATGGAATTCATCAGCCAACCCTTGCCTTTTTTGCGCTGCAAATTTTTAGAAAGCCTTGCTTTCCTTAAGTTTCTCTTGGATATATTTATTTCTGTTCACTGCTTCGCCGTGGCGGCAGTTAGGCTGGTCACATTTGATTTGGTGAAGAAGCCGCTAAAATCGCCATATCGATGAATGTATTCCAAAACCAGGAGAGTATTTTTAGAAGGCTGGCTGAAGATCTGTTTCAGCCCTTCCTCTGGAGAGCCTACCAAATCAAGGAGGAACTTCATTCCATCTTGTTTCAGAGCTTCCACCGTCGCAACAATTTCTTCCGTCTGGAAGGCAATGTGATGAACGCGAGGGCCAAAGTTGCTGATGAACTTCTCTGTGGGCCCGGAGGCTTCCTGGCTGACAAATGGAGTAATACCGGAGGTGAAGACCATAGCAAAGTCCGAAGAGGAGAGGCGGGCTACGCTGGTGATGGAATTGAGGCTTTTCACGTAAATGGCGAAATCAAAATTGTAGTTGGTGAGTCGCATGAATTCAAGAATAGCAGGATCACGATCCTGAGCCCTGACCCGGGTGGCGGCGTGGTCCAGCCAACGGATATTGCGAAGATGCGAGTGGTTTGCGGATAAACTTGCTGATGAAATGGATAACGATTCGGGCTTTTCCATATTCCAGTCAATTCTCTGGCTTTCTGGAGAAGAATAGATGCCCCTCTCGCCCTTCCATTCAATGAATCCCAGAGAATTTCCGGTGAACTTGGAAGGCATTGTCTGGACAAAATAGTAGTTGCCAAGATCAAGTATTCCGCTCTGGAATTTTACATCTGCCTGGGCTTGCAGGGATACATACCTCTCGATATCATTGGTTTCAAAGACAAAGGTCTCCAGACGGGTGTTTCGCAAATCACGGGTCTGCGGGGCGACATTGATCTCCGAGAAGGGATTGCTGCCCTTAAGCCGGGAGCGAATGAGGAAATCTGCCGAACGAAACTGGGCCGAGCCAGGGATTTTGAGAACAGAGGTTTTATGGGTTGTATCCATAAATGCCTCCTGAAACTGAAGGCCGCTATATGTGATGAGCTCCTCGACGGCTGCTTTTTGCAGATGCGGCTCGGTGTTGATGATTACTGCCTGAAGACCGCCCACCAGGCCCTCCAGCCCAAAGAGCCTTCGCTCTTCCATGATGCGGTCCGCCCCTTTTCTCAAAATTTCATCGCTGTTTTGCATATCCATTTTCTATACCTCTTCATCTTCCGCTCGCCAAGAAGGGCTAACTATGCAAATGAATTTTAGAATAACGTCACCAGTATTTAGGATATGTTGCAGGGAGCCGGGCGGGATTAAGATGGCCTGTCCGGCTTGAACCTGGGCCATCTCGGAGTCGATGTGCATCTCACCCACACCCTCCAGGATAAAGTAGACCTCGATGGAGGTTTTCAGCCGATGAGGAAGAGATGCCGCACCGGGCTGCAATACGACGTGGGCGAAGCTGTAGGGAAGGTTCAGCCCTTCCCGATCAGGATGAAGAAGCTCGCAGATAATTGTATTATCCGCCGCCTGAAAGTATCTGCATTTTGCCAAATCTTTTATGATCATTTTAGGAGGCTCCCTTCCTAATCCATTTCCCTTAATTGCCACTACTACTACATAAGGAGAGCATTTATCTTCGTTGCAGAGAGAAAGAGGCCAAATGCGCCTGATAGAGATATTTTATTCCATACAGGGCGAGGGCCCGGCCATGGGAAGACCGGCCACCTTCGTTCGGCTGGCCGGCTGCAACCTTCGTTGCCAGGGATGCGACACAGACGATCGGCCATCCCTGGAATTATCCGTTCCTGATGTGCTGGAGAGCATTCAAGGCAATAGAGTGGTCATCACGGGAGGAGAGCCCACCCTACAGATGGGGCAGCTTTCGGAATTGATATCTCTGCTAAAGACCCAGGAAAAAGAGATTCACATTGAGAGCAATGGCACCAATCTCATTTCAGAAGAGGACCTGGAAAAGATCAATTACGCGGTAGTCAGCCCCAAGCGCGGATCGGATTTCCATCTCGACTTTTGGGCCGGCAAAAAGAATGTCCACCTCAAATTTGTATTGGGCAAAGCTCCCTGGTGCTGGACCTCAGCACTCTTAGAGGATCTTGTACCCTCCCTGGTAAAAGAGAGGGTCTGGATTATGGCCTACGGCACAGACCAGGATATGCCCGAGTCTCGAGAGGCCTGGGATCTGGCACTGCATTTGGGCGTCAACTACTCCGACCGGCTGCATATCCGGCTGAAGAGAAGATGAAGATAGACGAGATAAACAAGGTAGACCTAAATCTCAGCCACGAATGCTCTCTAAGCACGCTTCTGCCTCACGAAATACAAAGGCCCTTTCATCCGGTCCCAGCCCCAGCTTTGCCATCCGGAGCAACCCCTGGCTCATGAAGAAGGGAAGGACGCGGGTGATGGCATAAAACTCAGGTTCATTGCGGGCGTATCGCCAGAGATAATGGCCAATGTAAGGCTCAGCATTCCTGCCACCCCCCCGGTGAAAGGCAAAATAGAACTTAAGCTCAGCAGCAACAATGCCCAGGTCGTGCACGGGATTGACATGCTCTTTCGAGCTTTCCAGGTCCAGCATATAGACCTTGCTCTGGCTAAACAGGTAATTCATGGGATTTGCGTCACCATGCACCCGGCAGCCATGGGACCTATTCAGAAACGGACTATGCCACCATTCTCCCAGAAGACCATTAAATTTTGCTCGGGCAGCATTGTCCAGATGAAGCTGATCCAAATTCTTATGAAACCCTGCGAATACCTTTTCTTTCCTGTATTCGCATCTTGTTTGATCGTGCAGCCTTCTTTGCAGTGATGCGATGGCAGTGAGCCGGTCGTACAGTCCGTCACCCCGTTTCAGGTATTTGTAGAAAGATTTGCCCTGGATATATTCCGTAAGCAAGGCAGCGTGAAAATCCCTGTGCATGGCCAGGGGCCGGGGAATATCAACCAGCGGCTCGATTTTCTTGAGAGTATAATACTCATTTTCCATAGCCTGGACGGGATCGTACCTTCTCGTACCGCTCAAATGCTCGCCGTAGAACTTGGCGACCACGCTTAATCCAGACGCTGGAAATTCATAGCGGCAGACAGTATGCGAGGCGGGCATGACCTTGTAGACATTGACTTTGCCGCCCCGATTCCCGATCCTCTCGCCCAGTACCGCCACCAGCCATTCCCGAAAGGCGTTTCCTGGACCCAAAGTGTCTACATACTTTTCACTTGCCATTTTGTTTCCAATCCCATTTATCAGCTCAGCCTAACAGCGTTCGGGCCTCTTCGATATGCATAGCCTTCATGCCTAACCGGGTGGAGGGAACTATGTCATTCTCGAAGCTGTCGCCGATGCACATGACCTCCTCCGGCTCTCTGCCCATCAGCCTGGCCGCTTCAAGGAAGATCCTGGGGTCGGGCTTTTTATGGCCGAAATCTGAGGAGAAAATCACATGAGTGAACTGCTCGTAAAGACCGAAATATCTCATCTCCTGCTCTGAGAACGACCTCTGGCCGTTGGAGACAATGACTTTAGGGTAGCTTTTCAGCTCTTGCAATAGGTGCAGGCTTTGAGGAAATAGCTGCAACCGGCGCAGTGATCCAGCCCGAAAAGCGCGAGCCGTCTCAACTCCCAGCCTATCCTCGTCGATATCCCGGAGGGCATGGCTCTTGCAGATTCTGGCGAAGATCTCCTCCACCCGGATCTCAGGATGCTTCTCCCATTTAGTTTCCATCCCCTCTCTAGCCATTCGCCTGTAATCATTCAACAGATCCTCTGCTGAGATCTTAACGCCCTGGTAGATCAGCCACTTGCTGACAGCCTCATAGGTATTGATGCTCTCCTCATCGGTATCGATGTCAATCAAGGTGTTGTAAAGGTCGAATATAATTCCCTTGATTCCCAGAATTCCCTTATCCTCCAGCTTCACCATTTTCTAGCCTCGCCCTAAGGACCCGAAAAAGTGCCCCATCATATTTTATAAGAACACCGCACCTTTATAAAATAGTCGCATATAGATAGATCTTCGATCATTGAGGGGATGGATCCGCCCGCCGGGAGTAGTCAAAAGAGAGTTAGGCCGGGCGGTCTAAATCATAGTAGTACCAGCGGCTATGAGTAGATTTGCCGCGCGGAGCGAAAGTGTTGGAGGCTGAAATTCATGAGAACCATTGAGATCGAGATTATAGGAAAGGGAAAGGCCCTGGCAAAGCTGGACGAGAGGAATCCCAAGATAAGAGAGGCATTCTTTAAGGCCTTGCCCATGGAGGGCGTAGCCATCCTCTGGGGCGAAGAGGTCTATTTCGATGTACCTTTGCAGATGGACAATGAAAATGCATCGCCCACCGCAGCCGCGGGCGACATTTGTTACTGGTCGCCGGGACCGGCCTTTTGCATCTTCTTTGGCAAGACCCAGCCCTATTCGTCTGTAAACCATATCGGGAAGATCACACAGGGACTGGAGATATTCAAGAGCGTGACCGCAGGAGACCGGATAGTGCTGAGGAGAAGGTGAGAGCTCGCCGTTCTTCGTGAGTCCTTTGTGCACTTTGTGATTATGGTTTAAAATTGTGTACTATTATCAACCACAAAGCACACAAAGCTCACAAAGTACGCACAAAGACGATTAAATGGGTTTTGAAGTCAGGAAATAATCTCTAAAGTTTGCCACTGCCACGCGATACCGCGAAGAGCCGTGCGAAGCGGATGCGCGGCCCTCCGGGCGGGCTCGCGTGCGCGTGGGCGAGGACGGGGGGAACGGCAAAATGGGATGTGACTTGATTTCGCCCCGGCTATTGCTCTCGCCGCAAGGGCGATCGATCCTGTAACCGATTGAACTGCGTGCGGCCACCCCAACCTGAAGGTCGGGGTATTCGTGACCTTCCGCGCCCCCGATGTAATAAAGTTGAGAGCAACCCTTCGCTATGCACATGTTAGCGATAAAACCAAACGGGAAAAATATGAGCAATGTTTAATGTTAAAAATATGTTGAGATATTTGCATGCCTGCCTTAGTTATCTGTTAATATCGTTTCGGTTTCGGTTCTATTATAATAGCATTGCGTTATGGCCGTTTAGCAGGCGAATGCGCCTTCTAAATACCACGTTTGGTGCAATACTCATCAAGTGATATGTACTGATCCTTCTCTCTCTGGAGCTTCCTGTATTGCTCATCAGCATAAGCCGCCAATACATCCTCTTTTTGAACTTCAACAGTTGCCATTGATGCCTCTTATATCACTACTTGGTTATTAATTTTGCCTATAGGCTGAATCTCTTTTCTTTGGGAATAGATCCGTGACATATACCGCTTGATGTTCCACAAAATACATGGCCCTAAATTCACCCATTCTTAAACGGTACATGGGCGGTCTACCGCTACCAGCTACAATGTCTATATCACAAGCTGCTCGCGGCCTAAATGGATCTTTCTCCAGCTCCTCAAGGTGCTTCTTGATGTTTTCGGCTACCGTGGCTTTTGGAGTGAACCCCTCCGGGCGGGCTCGCGCGCGTGGGGGCGGGGGCGGGGGCGTGGGTGGGGGGAAAAAAAGGCAAAAGGAGAAGAGGCAGGTTCAGACTCTCAGTCTTAATCACTTTCCGAAATAGGCAGCGACTTTCTTGAGTTCTTCTCGAATAGGGATGCCTTGCGGACACTTCTTCTCACATTCTTCGCACTCCTGGCATTGGGATGCAAATCCTGGGCTTCCGGATAGCATGCCTCCCAGGAAGCCGTAATTGACGCTTGCAACTTCTGGGGCATCGAACATGCAACCCTGATTATACATTTCAAAACACTCTGGGATGCAGACGTTAGAGGGACAAGGCATGCAATATCTGCAACCTGTGCAGGGTACTTTGATACGCCTCTTATACTCTGTTTCCGCCTCCCCAAATAGGTTCTGTTCCTCTTTTGAGAGCGAATTTGCAAAGCCATTCTCTGCATAGGCGACATTCTTTTCAACCTGTTCCAAGGAAGACATACCGGATAAAACAACACTCACCTCAGGATGGTTCCAAACCCATCGCAATGCCCATTCAGAAAGGCTTCTCCGAACAGGAGCCTTTTCCCATATTTTGTTGATGGCAGGAATTTCCTTTGTGAGCATACCGCCTCGAAGAGGCTCCATGACTACGATTCCAAGCCCACGTTCTGCTGCATATCTGAGTCCTTCTGTTCCTGCTTGGTTTTGTTCGTCCGTGAAGTTGTATTGGATCAGGCAGAAAGTCCAATGGTAGGCATCTACAATCTCCTTGAATAACGCCAATTCATCATGAAACGAGAAACCCGCATATTTGATCCTTCCATCGGCAATAGCATCATCCAGGAAGTCGGTAATGCCTAATGACCACAGGTTCTCCCAGAAAGGTTTCATGAGTCCATGGACCAGATAGAAATCAATATGATCGGTCTGTAGCCGTTTTAGCTGCTCATCTAGATAATGATCCATATCGGCGCGAGATTTGATGAGCCAGCTAGGAAGCTTTGTAGCAAGGAACACCTTCTCGCGATATCCGCCCTGCAAAGCTCTACCGAGGAATGGCTCGCTCTCTCCTTTGTGATAAGGGTAGGCAGTATCAACGTAATTCACGCCGTGGTCAATGGCATATCTGAGCATTTTTGTCGCCTGTTTTTCGTCGATGTCGCCGCCCTTTGTGACTGGTAGGCGCATGCATCCGAAGCCGAGGATGGAGAGATCCGACACGACATTATTCATCCGTCTATAGAGCATAATCTCATCCTTATGTTTCCTTAATGCTTATACATTTCCGGTCATCCTTATTCCAATCTATTTGTTGAAACCCAAGCTTCCAGATTTCGTAAAGGCGTTTAGCGGTAATAGAAATAACCCCTAAAATTTGCTACTGCCGCACGATACTTCTAAAATTTAGAAGAGATCTTCAAGACAATGGATTTCGCGATTTTGCCACAGCTTTTCGCTTAAAGGTGTGATGGAAAAACTAAATAGGCGGTTTGCCCACCATTTCAACATGAATTGTTTTTAGCAGACTAAGTGTACCGTTCTCCCATGGCAAAAAGGACGTTATCTTTACTTTGGTATCACCAGTCGTATTGAACGCCGACCAATATATTGCGTCAAAAACAGATCCTCCTAGTCGGTCGCTTTCTCCGACTCCAAGAACGCCCGATTGGCCGTCAATTATTCTATCATAAATATCAAAGTCGAAAAACCATGAACTTGAAGAATCGCGGATTTCAGATTTTGTTTTATCGTTATTTGTGTTCATTTTATTAGCAAAATAATTAACATAGATCGCCGCAGAATCATTTTTAGCGCTTATTATTGTTCTATAAACGACATAAGGTATTCCACCATAAGTTTCTCCATACTCGACAGGTATTGTATTATTGATACTATATTTTTGTGTGGTATTTAAATCAAAAGAGACCTTATATGGCCCCATAATCAACGATTCTTCTTTTGCTAAAGATACCGATACTAGCATTAAAGATAGAATCAAAATTAGTAATATTCTCATAACTTGTGGTTGAACTTTCTAGCAAAAAGGATTTCGGTGATTATTTCCAGAATTGCCACAATGGTCGTTCTTCAAGCAGATTTATTTCTCGTCTCAAATTTCTATACCGTCTATCGGTTTCGATACGCAACGCACTCCTTGTAGTCTCAAATCTTTGTGTTAATTGCCTACCTTCGGCTGTATTATCAAATTGAAGTGGCGAATGATTCCCAACCAAATTCCAATAAGCTCCTTTAGCATCAATATAATTTTGCAATGCGGATGATAAATCCATGTCTCCTAAATACATATTTACCATAATTGCGTCCCAAAAATTAAAATATGATTTCGAATAAGAAGTATCCTCTTCCCTATCCCGACTAGGTCGATGGTTACGCCATAGGCCAAAATGAAAATGACCATCTTGGCGGGAGCGCAATGGTCCAACCAATAAAGTCATCTCTTTTTGCAGACGGTCTTTCTTTTGTTGTAGGCGCATCTCGTAGACGGTTAAGACTGTTATGAAAGCCAGGATTAGTGTCGCAAAGGCTACCCCAAAATCTGCCCATGCACCTATTTCAAGCCCAAAAAGTTCCATTAACCCATCACTTCCATAATTGCCACCAAGGTTTATTTAGTTCTTGTTTCATAATCCCAATTAAATCATCATATGTTTTATGTAAACTATCAACATCTTTTAGAAAAGGACGATCGCATATAGATTGCATTATCTGTTTAATTTTTTCTTCACCACAAATATCTAGCTTCAAACTTAATAGTTCATAAGTCATAAACCATGACTTATATGGTTCAATGTCCAGCTTATTCCCCCATTTCCAAACTTCCATTCCATCTTTTAATAGATCTTCATTGATCTTTCTAGCTTTAACAATATGATTTAGAACCTCAAAATATATTTGTTTTTTTAATTCATATCTTCGTTTATATGTTTCCATAATATAATTACCAGTGAAACGGCGGCGGCGCACCCGCGCAGCAAGCTGCGGGGCATCCGAGGCGCC
>JBAXWY010000024.1:0-42386 GCA_037128175.1 Methanothrix sp. | reverse complement strand
TTTGATAGTGTTCTTAGAGATTGAAATCCCTCCTTATTGTTTAATGCTTATAGAAAATAGAAAAACCTTTTGATCACACGTGTTAATCCTTTCCTGAGCGAAAGAGCAGATGGCCGCAGCCCTGGCAGATGCCGTCTCTCACCAGCATCTTTGGGCAGCAAGTGCCAGGGCCTGGGTGGATGCTGATCTCGTGCTCTTCTGGGTCGGGCTGGTAGCCAATCATCTCATTCATGCCGGCTTTCACGATTCTCTCGCATGTGGGCCGAAGGCGCGACCGCGCTGGGCTCATTATAGAATGGATTATAGCTTTCCGAAAGCTTTGGGATCTAATAAAAGATAGTGACCCATATCTTTTATTAGTTATAGCTGTGATAATACATAGGGTGAAATTGAACGAATAAAGTATCTGCTTTGATAAAATTATCACTGATAATGATAATTCTGTCCGGGACAATTCACGGGGATATCATTCCTCCAACAGATACCGAAAAGCTCTATTCAGCGATTGCAAATAAGATTCGTGAATCAAATACTGGCGCCGTGTTAATAACCGATCTACCAGGAGAAATGTATCTCAATGAGAAATATAACGTTGCAGTTTTTATTTCTTCTAATGTGACATCAGAGACACCAAGTGTAAATCTAGAATATAGAAAAATCAACGTTACTGGCTCCACAATAAGAGTCTTACTATCTAGCGAAAATTTTAAAATAGAGCCTCTTAATCCTTTAACTCAGATTATGAGTCAAGGGGATTATGTTCGATGGGACTGGCAAGTAACCCCTCTATCGATCGGTAATAATAGTTTAGATCTAATTATTTATAATTACGTCGTCCTAGAAGGAAGCCCACAATCTGTGCTTAATCATGTCATTCGAAAGCCTGTTTATGTAAAAATGAAACCCCTCTCGGATCGAAATACAATGTCATCATTGGGATTATTCAATACGATTGTCGTAATTTTAGCTTCATTTTGGCTAAAATCTCGCAAGCTTCAGAGGGGTGAAATAAAACGAAAATTTTAAATACGTTCTTCTTGATTACTACGCTTCTTTGCATGGTTGATATAATTCATTGCTCATCAGATAACCGGACTGTAGTACAGGTTAACGATATTATAATCCAGATTAAAAAAGGAGAGTCGGTGGATTGGCATGATGTAGTCATAGTAGGTGATCTTAAACCGAGCGATTTGCCCTCAGTAAGTCTAGAGAGGACTCTAATCGAAGTTGGAATACTTCGTTTAAATGAAACTGCCAAATTGGTTAATTCATCAATATTAATAGCAAACTCTGAGATCCGTGGAAATGTCAGCTTTGACAATATCATATTTCAAAGACCTATTTCTTTTGTGAATACAGTGTTCGATGGTTATGCCGATTTTAGAGGTTCCAAATTTAAAAAACAAACTTACTTTGGATACTCTAATTTTAAAAATTTTACTAATTTTGATGGAACAGATTTTGGCTACTCAAGCTTTGAAAGGGCTCGATTTATAAAAGATGCATCGTTCAAATATGCTAATTTTATGAAAGATGCTACATTTTACAATGTGACGTTTTTTGGGGATGTATCCTTCTCTAACAGTCAGTTCATCGGCAAATTCATTGGTGATAGTGCTCTATTTTTTGGATCTGCTGATTTTGGATACTCAAAGTTCCATAACTCTGTTGTATTTGATGGGTCTTTATTCTCAGGTGAAACAAACTTCGAGGAGAGTCAATTTAACAAAACGAGTTCATTTAGGAATGCGATTTTTAAAGGCGAATCTTTATTTAGTGATTCCAAGTTTAAAGAAAATGTTTTATTTGAAAACGCCATTTTTCAAAAGAACCTCCATTTAACCAGGTCGCGATTCGATAAGATGTATATTAGGTGGAATAATATCAAAAAAAATTTATATTACGATGATGAAACATATATATCTTTGATAGAGAACTTTAAAGAATTGGGTTATTATAATGATGCGGACAACTGTTATTATCTAATGAGAGAAAAGCAATTTCTGAATCGAGAGATAGGCAATGACCCTCTAATGTTTTTCGTCGATCTTGGAGCGTGGATCTTGTACGGTTTTGGCAAGAGGCCGCTTTATCCGCTTTTATGGTCATTATACTTCATAACATTTTTTGGATTTATTTGGATGGCAATTGGATTGAATGCCAAAAAGAAATTAATTTGTATGACTACAATCTTATGGTCTCTGGTTTTCTTTTCGATATTTAGATCGATATTGTTTGAGGGTGAAATGATCGAATTATGGCTTTCAATATTTTTCATAGCGCCACTAGGAATCTTCTGGGTAATGATATTATTAAAAAAATCGGACATTTGGAATGACGAGTATTATACTGCAAAAAAATGGCCCCGTGGGTTATCTGAAGCCGTTTTCTTTAGCTCGACAGTATTCCTTTCTGGTACAAGGCTCTTTGTCGATCCGCCAGCGATTCCAGAGCCCCAGAAAACTGACTTTTCCTTGACCAAAAAACTATTCATCATCGAGAGATTAATTGGAGCATTATTCTCGCTACTTTTTTTCTTGGCATTAACTGGTATGGTGATAAGACCCCTCTAATTTAGACCCTGTCCATAGCCGAGCTTTTCTGCCTCCCTGCAGTACATCCAGCTCTGTGGTGGCCGGATGCGAAGTTCCACAGGGCGTATCCTGTTGGCCCTTTTAATGCTGATTGCGCGCAGAGGCTTGTCTCCCAGGGCCTCGATCATCGCCAGGAGCCGCTCTTCCTTGGTCCCGGCGATCTTTATCCCCAGGCATTTCTCCTCTCCCCCTCCCCGGACCCCACCCTCTCTCCTCGGTGGTCACGGCTGCGGCGGCGGGATAGCCGGGAGTGCGAGAGGCGCCGTCTCCGGCGGGCCGGGATAATTTCGTGCTTCATGGCCTGCTCAGCGCCCGACAGCACGCTTGCGATCTTTGCAGGCACGGATAACAGCCGGGGCCAGCACCCGGATCATCGAGCCCAATTTCTCGATGGCAAAAGCGCCCTATGGATTCCCGGTGGATGAAGCCAAATGGAGGGTCGAGAGCCTGGTGACATCGGATAGCTCTCAAGCGTCGCCTGCGGCTGGAACCTGGTATAATAAGGGCGGATCTTTGACGATTCCCATTGGTCGATGGAGGGTAGAGTACGCTGCAGAGCTGGAAGTCACGAGGGCCGCGGCGGGAGCCCTTGATGTCTTCGCAACTCTGTCCACGGCTGCCAATTCAGAGGCGAATAAGGAGACTACGACGAAGATCGGCATCAGCTCCGGTGTCTCTATGAGGGGGTCTGTTAGCCTCTGTGGCTATCTGTTGGATCTGGCGGCCAAGGGGACTTACTATCTGAACTGCAAGACAGGTCAGGCGTCCATGACGGCGATCGCTTTCAAGGGGAGCGAGCAGAAGACGAAGGTAAGGGCGGTGTGCGGGTATTCAAAAAGCGGTAGAATCGTCGTTTGTGGGAGCCTCCTGGCAGTATTGTCAAGTTCATTTCTCCAGGGCGGTCCTGGATAGCATTCCCAACAAGGACAAACAGGAGATCGCTGATAGGCTCCTGGATCACCCCCAGATGGGTTGATCGGGGATAGAGGCGTGCAAATCGATAAAGAGAAAAGGGCAAGACAAAAACAGCAAGATTGAATTTGAGCCATAGGTGGGTCAAAATTGAGTCGGCGAAAACCATGGCTGATGCCCGAAAAATGTAAATCAATATGCTGTACTGTATGAAATGTTTTACGGCTCTCATTACAGAAAAGGGCTCGGATGACCTAATGTGCAGTCATCCGGGAGATGAAGTGTTCTAGCCGATAATGGTGACGAAGATAGTGCAGAGGTGCTCTGACTTTCCTCCACACTCGTCTTCGGCTGTTACCGTCACCTCGAAGTTACCTCCTTTGGCATATGTGTGCCAATAGGATACTATTATATCCGAGTCGAAGAAAATTGTCTCTGAAAAACTTCCATCGTCCCAATTGATTCGGTATTTTATCTGATCATGCTCCAAATCCCCTGACTGGAACTTAATATTGATGGGCACCAATTTCTTGCCAGATACCCGCGTTGATGATAATATCTCTGGATCCCATGGGGGATCGTTGTCTGCATCTTTTACCTTTCTCTTCTCAATTCCAACATTTATGCAATCGCATCTTTGACACTCGAAGGCATTGTAGTCCTGGTACACATTTCCGCACTTGTCCGTTAACTGGGGTCCCTCGGGTCTCTCCCACATATCACAGTTCGATTCCTTACATTTGGGCTTGGGCTGGAGTTTGAAGTTGACCTGGAAGGCATTGCCCTTCGAGCTTGTGGTCACCGTCGTCGTTTCTGAGCTCTGATAACAGTCTGCAATAGCCTTCAGGTCATAGGCGGTATTGGGCTGGAAGGAGCATCCTCCCTGCCCCTGGCCTGGGCTGAGGATGTATCTTCCCACGGCATCGGTACGCACACAATTTTCGCAGACTTTCCCTATGACGCACACAGTGGCACCGTCAATAGGATTGCCGGTTTTGGCGTCGAGCACATCGCCCATAATGATTCCCTCAACCTCCCTTTCCGTTGTTTTGCAGACACAGTCGTCCCGCCTGCATTTGCAGTCCCGGTAGGTCATATAGAACTTGCCATCCTTTAGTGTGGGCTGTCCTTCAAACTGGTTCTGAGCCTGACAATCCTTCTGGACGCACCCACCTGGTCGAGGTTTGAGATGGAAGTCCACTGCTGCATTTCCTTTGTCATCTGTGGTCGCCTCTGAGCTCCCTGATTCGTACCCCTCTGCCTGGCAGTATAGCATCTGCTGCATATTGGGACAGGCCCTAGATAGGCTATAGAATCCGTCATCCTGGCTCAAGCCGCCGACATGTCGTCTTTTGCTGGACGATACCTGGGCATCAGGGATTGGTAGATCCGTCTCGACATCGAAGACATGACCCGAAATTTCCCCTTCGCATCCTACCCCCGAGATTTTTTTGAGATAATATTCTTCGCGACCGTTAAGGGTTATGTCGGTTCTATCTATGGAATGCGTCCTATCGATTCTTCCAAAAACCTCAACTATATTTGTTTCTAATATATCGGGATCCACATTGCCCCATTGAGGATACTTTGCAAAGATGCTTGCAACGCAAACATCCACCTGATCGTTTAGCTTCGGGCCGCTCAATACGCTATTTACGGCGACCGTGTAGTAATCCTCGCCGGTACGGATATCTGGGTGCTCAATTATTGTGCCCTTGAATTTAACCTCCTCAAAAGGCGGTTGTTTTTCTTTATCCGTGCCCTCCACTTCAAATTGATCCTCTACCCAATTTGTCTCGTCGCAGAGTTCGTCGGTATCATGTCGCCTCAGCTCCAGCTTGGCCGCATACAGCCCAAAAGCTGCGTCCGGGGGCAGTATGACTGCAATTGAATTGCCTTTGCCATAGCCGAAGCTGTCTTCTTCATACCTCGGAGTTCTCTGGTGCATAAGCCCGGAGTAGACCTGCCCGGAAGGCGACCTCAGCAAGAGTGTGCCGGAGAAATCAGCTTCTCCGTTCACATTGCTCTTGTATCGCATATCCCCCAGGATCGTGTCTCCCCTAGCGTGCTTTCCCTTGCTGACCGCATAGTACAGGATTTTTCCGCAGCCTGAAGGTTCCGGATTCTCTTCCTCGGACGTGCACTCAACCGGTGTGGTTAGTGGATTGGATTGCAGCCAGAATGATTCATCGATCCAAGATCCTTGGAACTCGTAGCAGTGTCCTTTGAGCAGATCTAAGATCAACGCACACTCTTTGCTTCGTACGTCTATTGTACGACCGGAAGCTATCACCATAGTATCTTCGGGTTTCTCTATGACCTTTTTGATCAAGACTGATACACGGTTGTCATTCTGGTTGCAGGAGGCTCGGTCTATAACCTCTCCTTGTATCACAACGCGGCTGATCTTCTTGGGCTGGAGGTAGAAGTTCAAGTCCTTCTTGCCATTGCCATCTATATCGGTCACCAGGGACAGGACTTCGCTCTCATAGCCATCTGCGTTGCATGTTATCGAACAATATACCAGGCCGCAGATATTGCATGCAGGCGAGCCGAGCTCGTAGTATCCCTGATCGTCGCTAATTCGGGGCTCATTGCAGTAGAGGCTGCATTCCAGGGATGCTCTTTTTATGGGCTGCTTGCTCTGGGCGTCGTAAACATGGCCTTTGATGACTCCGTGACATGTAGCTTTCTTGAAGTAGTAGCTTTCAGATCCGTGCAGGGTTACTCGGCATCCCTCGTTGTCTGCAACATAAGAGCCGTAGACCTCTACCTTATCTCCGCTCTCCACGTTCTTGTCCACCTGGCCCCATATCGGGGGAGAGATAGACTGGTCGGTAACCACCTCAATCGGTGTGGTGCAGGGCTGCGGTCCCGAGATCAGCTTATCAACGGTGACCATCCAGGAAGTAGGAGATCCGGGCATATTCGCAGGGCCAGGGCGGAACTCTCTGGCCGTCCCTTCAAAGCGGATCTCAGCAAAGGGGGCAGCATCCGCCTTCAGGGGATACTCTTTGTAGTCGTAGGCTGAGATTGTCGCAGGTAATGGTTCGTCCTTCTTGGCGGCGTAAAGGTCTGCGGAGACGTAAACGTTGGACCAGTCTAGCCCAATGGTATCGGTTAAGGTGAAGACCTGAGATCCAGTGAGGGTATCCCCTATGCCAATATCAAGCTGGCTGTCCGGGACTGGCCTTTCAGCATCTGTATACCCGGTGGTAAACTCATCCACGGCCACTTTGATCTTTCCGTAGTCATTATCTCCAAGATCGTATTCTACAGTAAATTTGAATTCAACGGAGTCGCCGGCAGTCAGGGTTGTTCCTTCGACTGGATCGATACCGACGATCTTAATGCTGGGCTTTTTGGGCTCAGCATTGGATTCTTGACTGATAGTAAACGCTATCTGTTTAAAATCATCATAATCGTCCTCTGCAGCATGATTCCCATCTCTTACGGCGACACTGATATAATTCTCGCCCATATCAGATTCATTTGGCGACCAGGTCCAGGTACTAGTAGTAATCCAACCAGTCATATCTTGCCATTGGCTATTGGTTGCGGCATTATTGATCATGAATTTGTAATTTATGATATCGTCGCGGTCTGGGTCTGATGCAGTGGCAGTCCAATCAATAGCAGAGCCGGAAATTTGTGGACTTTCCTTATTTGGAATTAATTCCAGTACTGAAGGTGGTTGATTAACTGGAATTGGTTCTGGGATTGGCTCAGGATTTGGCGTTGGGTATGGTTCTGGAGTTGGCTCTGGATAAGGTTCAGGATTAGGCTCGGGATTGGGAGTAGGCTGTTTAGAAAGCAGCCTCATATAGTATCCTGCGTTGCCATAAAGCGTTACCGAATGCATTTCAGGGTCGTAACGGCCTCCAATATTAACTTTATCTCCGATCGCTATATTGGGACCAACCCAGCCTAAAGGAATGCTCGGAGAAAGGCCGCCTCCAACAATGACCCATATTGTCCCGCTTAATTGCGTACTCCCATAGTCCTTTTCAATTTGCACTTCCCATCGATCTGTTTCATGAGAAATTGTAGTACCATCTAGATTAACATCGTATGTGTTTGCATCTTTGTTTTGTGGCTGGGTGGGGGTCTCAGGATATATGATCGGGTTGTCTTCTTGGCCAAAATTTGTGTTTTCAAACTCTTGCACAAAATTAATTGGCTCCTGGATCTCAGGTATCTGATCCCAACCATCATCTGGATTCCAGGCGGTGGGGTCGAATGGTTGGCCAAACACCTGGCCAATAATGAATAAGATAAAGAGCAATGCTAATCCTAATAAACGGAAATCAGAACTTTTCTCCTCTCTTTTTTTGCGGTTCATTTTCTTAAATTGATAGTGTACTAGGATTATTTATCATTAATGGTGAAGATAGTTTCGACAATTGCTAAGAAAATCTTTCCTCAAGCAACAACTCGACAGTTCTAAATTATACGTTTTATAAAAATAAAATAAGTCCAATTGTGTAAATCACTTTTTATGGGGAGGTGGAGGCGGCATTTTATCACCAGATGGAGAGTTTTCCGATATTGTCATCGGTTTTTCGCCTGGCCTTACAATGCTGGAATTGGACGTTTGAACCGATTGATCATATGACGCAGGTGAAACCCCCTGGGGTAATTGACTATTCGGCTCGGTGTATTTGAGTTTAATTATCCAGGCATCAGCTTCTCCTGCAGAGAGACTGTTGGACCACGTGTTGGCGACTAAAATGTATCCGCCCTCGTTCGTTTGCAGAATGGATGATGCGCCATCACAACCTGACTCTCCAAAGGTCTTATCCCATACTATATTTCCTGAAGAATCGGTCTTGATCAGCCAGACATCCATATCACCAGCTCCTTTTGAGTATGTATCTCCTGTCATTATGAAACCTCCATCAGGTGTCTCTTGGATTGACCACGCGGTATCACCTGCTTGCCCACCAAGTACTCTCTCCCATTCCTTATTACCCGAAGAATCCGTCTTTATCAACCAGACGTTATCTTTTTTTGAGCCTTCTGGTATAATCCAGCCAGCTGCTACATATCCTCCGTCTTTTGTCTGTTTGACTGAGAGAAGATTGAACCAGCCATCATAATTTAATTTCCAGTTGATGTTTCCGAGAGAGTCCGTCTTGGTTAGCCCCTTGCCACTTGCGACAATGTATCCGCCATCAATAGTTTGCTGGACGGAATTAGATATTGCACCGTTTTGTTTTTGCCACATATTATTTCCTGAAGAATCGGTCTTGATCAGCCAGGGGCCGCTTGGACCGGATCCATCAGTTGCCAAGACATATCCGCCATCTTCTGCCTCTCGAACTTCCCGGGCACGCCGTCCATCAAATGTCCTGTCCCATTTTTTATTTCCCGAGGGATCTGTCTTAATTAACCATACATTATGGTTGCTGGTGCCGTATGAATTTGTTTCCCCTGAAATTATATAACCTCCATCACGAGTCTGTTGAACAGAATAGCCATCGTCATAGCCTTCACCTCCAAATGTCCTTTGCCATTCTTTATTTCCAAAGGAATCGGTCTTTAGGAGCCATATATCTCCATTACGATCGCCATATGAATGTGTGCACCCCACAAATATGTATCCTCCATCATTTGTTTGTTTCGCGTCTACGAGGTTATCGCTATATGCTCCACCAAACGTCATTTTCCATTCGATCGAGATAGGTGGTTCGAAGGCAGAGTCCGCTACTGTCGTTGAATTTATAAACGATGTACCACATCCTAATGACGGGAATATTATAAGCAAGGTTACCAAAACTTGAAATCCTTTATCCATAATTCTATCTATTCAAATTCAACATTAATTAAGATTATCCTCTTGATGCTATATTGAGCAAATCACCCCAAAATTTCTCAATCCTACTGTTGAAAATCTATTACAGGGACTCCCGTGTGAAAAATCTATTACGTTTTGCAGTACATCCAGCTCTGCGGTGGCCGGATGCGAAGCTCCACCGGGCTTATCCTGTGGGCTCTTTCGATGCTGATTGCGCGTAGAGGCCTGTCTCCCAGGGCCTCGATCATCGCCAGGAGCCGCTCTTCTTTGGTCCCGGCGACCTGCATCCCCAGGCATTTCTCTTCTCCGAACCTCTCCAGGAGGGCCTCGCAGTCCATTGCTGGATAAATCAGGCCGGGCTCAAACCAGCCTGTAACCCTTTTTACCGGCGCTGTTTCGTAGATCCAGGCCCGTTCTATGGGCGACTTGGGAGCCGTCCGCCGCAGTTCCAGGCACTTATGGTCGCTGTAAATACGCTCTGCGTAGCGGTGTTTGATCGAGAAGATGGCGTCAGTCATGAATTTCTTCTTCTGGGAGATTCAGCAGAATGGGCAGTGCAAGCCGGTCTTGAAGTCGATTGCTACGGCCTCTCGGAGGAGGTTATCGCCGGACGAGAGCACGCAGCTTATTCCAAACAGAATCTAGCTTTATGCTGGTCTGGAATTTGTAGGAGCCTTCATAGGTCAAAAAGAAGGGAATAATGGGGATTGTGACCTTAATCAGGTTCTCAATTCCAAGCTCTGGGGAATTAATGGCCTCTTCCCAAGAATCCACGCATTTGGCTATTTTTGGATCTTGGATTTGTATCGATTTCATTTCGGCGATTAAATCCTTCGTGGCCTTCAGAGCTTCCTCTGTTAGGTCTTTTGGAATTCTATTTTCCTTAATGGCGTCGAGGAGGGAGCTGATGATCTCCAGCTTGTCCTTGTCTAGACGTTCGAATATAGATGATAGGATTTTCTGCTCACTGATTTCAAATCGATCGAGGATGGATTGTCGGAGGGATTTGATGTCGTCGTGAATTTCGTCCAGCTTCTTCCTAACATCGTAATCAATCGGCCATTCATTCAAGATAAAACTCAAGGCAAGCTCGATTTTGGTCAGCTTATTTGGAAGCTCTTCCTCCTTGCCGATCTCCTTTACAACCTCGCAGATGTTGGATCTTTTATCTACAGGGAGGCGATTGCAAAAATTCTGGAGGGTATACTCGATCCTTGAGCAGCTTCTTTCTGACTTGAGGACGTTCTCAAAAGAGAGTTCTTTGGCCCAGTGGTTCAGCTCTAAGCCAGCAGCTTCAAGGGCTGTACCTGTACCTTTGCCCTGGATGCAGATAGTTTGGGCCTTCTCCTGGATGCTGCCAATGATCTCTTTTATCCGTTGATCAATGTTGGGTAAGCCCTTCCTTATAAGCTTGGTAGCGCTGGGGGCATCCTTCTCCGCTTGGTTGAGGTATTCGGCGGCCTGGTTGCAGTATCTCATGTAGGCCTTAAGATCGCATTGCATGCCAGCTAGCTGCATATCCCATGTTCTCTGCGCTTCTTTCAGCGCCCCGGCCAGGTTCTCTACCGCCTTTAGCAGTTCGTCTCTGCTCTGCGATCCGCCCACCGCTGCCTTTGCCTCTGCCAGATACTTTTGGATTGCTTCCTGGGATTCTCCTTGAAATGTTAGGGCGAAATAGGAGCGGTAGAAGGGATGACAAAACTTGGCTGGGCTATCTTCTGATTCTTGAACCGATTTCCCAAAGTACTCCACAGCGTTTTCCAGATTCGTCCTCAGGACGCCAACATCCTCAGATTCTGTGGCCTTGTACACAAATGCTTTTCCCAATGAGTGATATGCGTACATTCGCACATTGCTATCTCCGTCCTCCGTCAATCTAATGATATCGTGCCAGGTTTCGACCTTATCGAGGACATGCAAAAAGACAGAGTCCAACGAAAATGCAGCACCCATTCGCACACCGCTGTACCCATCCTCGGTCAGTCTAATGAGTTCATGCCAAGCTTCGATCTTATAGGGAAGTTGCGAAAAGGCAAAGCCCAACGTGTGTGCAGCTTCCATTCGCACATCAGGATCCTCGTCATCGATCAGTTTAATGAGATCATGCCAGACCTCGATCTTATCGGGGATGTAAAAAAAAGCGGCGATCAAGGAGCATGCAGCCTCCCTTCGCACGTAGCTGTCCTCATCCTGAGTCAGCTTATGAAGATCATGCCAAGCCTCGACCTTATCGGGGATGTGTGAAAAAGCAGAGTTCAGCGAGGATGCAGCCCGCATTCGCACACCGCTGTCCTCATCATGAGTCAGTTTATGAAGGTCATGCCAGGCCTCGAACTTATCTGGCACGTGCGAAAAGGCTGAACCTAAGGAATATGCAGCTTCCATTCGTACATAGCTATTCTCATCCTGAGTCAGCTTATGAAGGTCATACCAGGCCTCGAACTTATCAGGGACATGGGAAAAGACGAAGCCCAAGGAAGATGCAGCTTGCCACCGTACACCGCTGTACATGTTCTCAGTCAGTCTAATGAGATCATGCCAGGCCTCGACCTTATCAGGAATGTGGGAAAAGACTGTCCTAAGCAATTCTACTGCTTCTTCGCGGTCTTTCAGTTTGCTACTATTGGCCTTTCTGTGGATATCGGCCTGATCGATCATTTTGCTTTCCCCAACTTGTACTTTAAGCATGAATCGGCTTAAGCATATATTATCGTGTCGTTAGCCATTAGCTGGCCAAAATTCCATTCTTGCTTCTTCCGTTCTATGTATAAGCGTAAGCATCTCATGCATCCGGAGCCCGGCTTTTCGGCAGGCTGGCCAGTCTGGTCTTGGCCTCGCTCTGGTTATGGGCCCAGACAAAGTACTCCCTGTAGTCTTCCCGCTCGACCAGGATGCCCTCCGGGACGGGAGGCCAGCAGAGCGAGACCTCCACATCCTGCACCTTGCCCTGTTGCACAATCACGCAAACCTTGAAGGGCAAAAGGCCGCTCTGGAGCTGCTCGCCGAACATGTCCACTTCAGCCACTTCAAGCTCAGCCGTCTCGTCGGAGGCCATGTGAACGATCTTCAAAACCCGGTCGGCTATCGGCCTGCTGTAGGGTCCATAGAGTCCGTTTGCCTCCTCGCTGGCCACAAAGAACGCCTGCATCACCAGTGCTCCTTGCTCCGGCAGCGGGATTTAGCGGTCATTGGAGGGCACCTCCAGGGTCTTGACGAATCTGGCATGAAGCGCTTCCTTTCCCGGCGTGACCTCTCCCAGGAAGCAGCCGCCGGCCTGCAAGGACCGGATGTGACGCACACCGGAACAGGGGTCCGGATCGCCTCCTCTCGGCCCTCTCCGGCAGTAGAGGCAGGGGACATAAGCGCTAAGTGATTTAGGCATTTTGTGTCCTCCGGTCTTTATGCATCGTCTCCAGCCTGCGGTACTGCTTGGCGGCTCGGGCGCTCCTGAATAGCAGCTTTCCGTCTCTGCGGTCTATCAGAGATTCAGGATCTCCGAAATTGTTCTCCAAGGCCCACATCCTCAGAGCTTCGTGATCGTCAACTTTTAGCACACCCATTCTTTCATCTCACCACGGTTTGGGCGATCTGTCATTCGTATGATTTTAAGACTTTAACTGATGGAATTACTCCTTCTTTGCTTCGGCCAGTTGGGCCTCAAGCTCTTTTACTCTCTCCTGGAGCCTTCCGTAATCCAGCAGTAGGTCGCTGAGAGCATCGCTCTGGGAGCTGTAGTTTCCTGTTTCCTGAAACTCGTTCAGGACACGCTTGGCAGTGGCAAGGACCGGGGCGTTGATCCGGTCGATAACCTTATCCTTCTTTTCCGGCATTGCGCTTGCGTTAGCGCTTGCGCATAAATACTTTTCGGAGATTGCGGGACTGTTAGGAGGAGGGCCTGGATGGCCCTCTCCGGGGCCAGTTGGGGCCTCTCCTCCTTACTGCTACTTCTTGGGCTTCTTCTTCTGGGGTGCCGCGCGCGATAAAACGCGCGGGAAGGGGGGGGCTCCCTCAACGCCGGGAAGGCTTGGATTCGGGGACGTTTCCGGGCGGGAGCTTTTTGCTCCGTAATCCAGGGGGCACAGGGTCTCTGTCAGGAATCAGGGGGCATGAGCTATTCCTGTACGATTTGCCTTCCAGGTTGACCTGGGCATGCGAGTAGGCACGCTCCTGTGCGCGGACCCCAACCAGTGGGGGTCCGTGCTCGTCGCTGTGGGAATTAACGTAAACCCCAGGCCAAGCCGTGGGGTTTACTGACGGAGACGGACGGGGCGAGATGGCCGGGCGGGGTCGGCCCTTGGGGTGGATTATGGTCTATGGCATTTTATGAACTATTTCTAAAAATGCCACAGAACTTTTTTGAGGGCGGGCCTCTTCGAGCGTGCCATTCTGCTTAGTCTATGCCGGTCGTCCTTTTTCTTTCTATAGCACCGGTTGGTATCGGTTTTAGTGCTCTCTTCGTCGCGCAATGTTGCCGCTTGGCTGCCTGCTACACCAAAATATGCTATATGCGCTTGCGCAAACGCTTGCGCAAGCGCAATGCTTATACGTCCAAAGGTCGTGTATATACTAAGAACTTTAGGAGGTTCGAAAAATGACAATCGCAGAATCAAAGCGGGAAGACTGGCTCGTTGGCGAAATGCTTTCCGAGCAGCAGAGAATGAGGCAGGTAGCAGACCAGTCAAAGACCAACGCCCAGGCCGAAGCCCAGAGGATAAAGGCAAAGCTGCCCCTGCCGCCTGCTGCTAGTGAAGGAATGTTTGAGGTTAGGTTTGTGCAGGCTCTCGTTGAAATCATGACCGGCCGGGCTACAGTGGCCAAGCCCGATATGGTAAAGATGCCTGAAACGCCTTACGAGTCCATTGCCCTGGTGCTAAGCTCGACAGGCCAGTTTTACTATCGAGTGACCCCGCAGGGATGCACCTGCAAGGGCTTTGTCTTCAGGAAGACTTGCAGGCACTTTAAAGCCGCTTTCCCTGAACTCGTCGCCCCGCGAGAAAATGGGATCGGCTCAGAAAACCGCCTGACGGGTCGCCAAGTGAAGACTCCTTCTCAACAGTCCAAAACCAGCCGGAAGAATACGGAATCCATCCCGGCCCTGGCCAATTCCAAGAGGGTCAAAGATTACCAAGAATACCTGGAGAACGATTACGCCGCCCACCGGGTGCATGAATTCCAGCCCATGAGCTACAAAGCTTTCTGCAGAGCGTCCCGCAGGCTGGAAGTGATACAGGCCCGGCTAAAAGCCCTGGGAGATGCCGGCCAGTGGGAGTGTAAGGAATACAAGGACCTTGAGCGGGAAGAGCACCGCTACTGCGTTAGCATGGGGTATTGAAATGCAGAATTTGAGCCCTGCAGAGATCCTTGAGGAGGCCCTCAAGCTTCCTCTTTCCGAACAGGAGGATATAGCCAACAGGCTAACCTATTCCATCCTGGGCAATCTGCAGGACCTGGGATATGATGACTCCTGGAGGTCGGCGAGATGAAGGACGTCTTCGAGGTCGTGACCAACCAAATGATAAAGCAGCTTGAGGAAGGCATCATCCCCTGGCGCCGGCCCTGGCAGGCCTGCTGGCCTACATCCTACGCCACTAACAAAGAATACCAGGGAATCAATACCCTCCTCTTGCAGTCGAATTACGAGAGCCCCTACTGGGTCACCTTCCGCCAGGCTCAGAAGATGGGAGGCTCCATCCGGGCCGGTGAGAAGGGCCGGCCAATTATCTTTGCTGACCGCGTCGTAAAAGAGGAGCTGAACGAAAAGAGCGAGGTCTCCGTTAGAATTCTGAACTTCCTCAAGTACTATACCGTCTTCAACTGGTGCCAGACAAATGGCTTGCCGGAAAAGGCGCCGGTGGATAGGGATAACCAGCAGATTGTCAGCGCCGAGGAGCTATTGCGGCGAAGAAGCCCCTGCATAGAAACCGACATCCAGAAGGCTTATTATTGCTCGCAGAGCGATGCGATTTATTTGCCTACTCTCGACCAGTTCGACAGCAGTGAAGATTATTATGCGGCAGCTTTCCACGAGCTGACCCACTGGACGGGAGGAGCTGGCAGGCTCTGCCGGGAAACCCTCAGGGACTACCACATGGGAACGGATGTGAGGAGCCAGGAGGAGCTCACCGCCGAGATGGGCGCCGCCTTCCTCTGCCAGATTGCCGCCCTCGACACATCGAGGACTCTGCAAAACTCCACTGCCTATATTGGCTCCTGGCTGAAGGCTTTGCAGAATAATCCTAAATGGGTTTTAAAGGCCAGCAAGCAGGCCCGAGAGGCGGTGGAGTATGTCACGATCGGCAAGCTTCCGGAGGGGAGAGGGCGTGCAACTGCTACAGCTTAGGGGGAGTTGAAATGAACTACAAGCAGCCAGAACATGACGAGTTTGCGTGCCTCCCTCGCAGAGATAGGGAGGCAGCCTTCCAGCTCGCTCGAAAAAAGGTAGGCGCGCAGGGAAAGGTCACAGTGAGCCTGATGCTACATATTCACAAATCTATTCAGAAGGAAAATTAAAATGCCATCAGAAAACGAACTGGTTGAAAAGATAGTAACTACCCACACGTCGCCCAGCATTGCAGACATTCGCAGGCAAGATATCATCGATGCTTGGGCAGATTGGGAGAACGACTGCGAAAGGGATAGAAAAAGCTGCGACTACGATCCTATCGATTGACCTTTTTTTCTTTGTTCCTTTTTCCCTCACTTGACGGCCCGGCAGGCCCTGGGCGTATTCCGGGAGGCCGAGAGGAAGCGGCGGGAGTATTGCGGGAGGAGGTTTTAGTGGGTGCTCCATACTGCCTGCGGTGACTGGAGGGCGACCTATTTGTATATAATTAATGGAATCCGTGGCCCAAGGATGCCCAGGAGGCGGGGGACTTGGCTTTCTACCGTGCCCTGGGTGCGAGGGCGGAGAGGAGGCCGCCCGGGGGCTTTGGAGAGGCTCGTTCGGGCAGTGCTGTTGGGGTATAGGGAATATTTCGCTGGCGTTAACCGTCTCGATTAGTCCTATGACATTTAATATCTAATTCATAGAAATGCCATAGAACTTTTCTAGAGCTTGATGTTAACTAAAAGTTATCCATACTGTCTTATGAAACCATCTCAAATCGGCCTAAATCCGCTTCTGCCTACCTGGCCATTCTAGCATACTATGGAATGATTTTACGACAATTGCCAGATGCCGACTAATAGTTATCAGTGAACTTAGAAAACCATCCTATAATTCGCCGCGCACTATAAGGTGGTTTGGGCTGGAAAGTATGCTTATAATAATGTTTGGCGGTTTGATAGATAGCGAAAAAGAAATGGATGGTTTGCATGTTGTATATACTTCCAAATATCAGATGTTCCAAAAAATTGGGATGAAGGGCAGACCGCCCTCCATTGATGGCAACCTAGATTTGGGTGTTATCTATCACTTGCGTTGTAGGATCGAATCCACCAGTAGTGGTCGGTGTGCCTGAATTTAGGTATACTCCCCACCCCTGATACCAACTCAGTTCAGAAGGCGATGGCTGACGTGCCTTGTTGGATTTCACGACAACTTTTGTGCCATCAAACGTAACCGAGGGGTTGATGGAAGCGTCATATATTCCACCACCGAGTCCATAGCTGCCCAGATTATCGATGGCCTGATTGTTAGTTATCTGTGTCGTCCCGCTTAGGGTCAATTTAGCTCCATTGTTCATATCCCCTCCGGAATAACCGTTGTATATGCCACCACCCAAGACTGCGGTATTAGCTGATATGGTGCTATCTTCTATTGTTGCTGTACCGGCGTTAAAAAGCCCGCCACCGACGACAACGCCCGTTTGTGCAGTGTTCTCGTAGATCTTGCAGCCTATTATATCAGCTGTACCAAAGTTGGCGATGCCACCGCCAACGTCCCCACCAACAATAACGTTTCCATAAATATCACTATCTGTTATTGTGGCTATACAGTCCTCACGTATGGTTATGCCACCGCCGAAGCTACCAGTGTTATCATAAACCTTACTGCTTTCTATTGTAGCAGTACTTGCGATTTTGGAGGTGCCATCGCCAGTATAACAGCCTATGCCACCGCCGTTGTATGCGCTGTTTTCGTAGATTTTGCAGCCCGTTATTGTAGTTGTACCAGAGCTGTATATACCTATGCCGCCGCCATATCCGCGTTGAGCGTATAGGGTGACAGAATTCTCGTGTATATCGCTATCTTTTATCGTAGCAGTACCACTATTGCGTATACCACCACCGATACCATATGATTCTCCATTTGCGGTGTTCCCGTGGATGTTACAGCCATTTATTTCAATTGTGCCTTCATTGTTAATGCCGCCCCCATTTGCTGCGGAATTCCTGGCTATATCGCTGTTTGTTATCGTAGCAGTTCCCGTTCCGTAATTAAGTATGCCACAGCTCCCTATGTTATCGTTGATGCTGCAACCAGTTATCGTAACAGTACCATCAATATTGGCTATGCCGCCCCCATCGTAATAAGCGGTGTTCCCGGAAATTATGCTATCTAAGATCGCTAGCCTGCCTTGGCTGTAAATGCCTCCACCAAATCCGTGGCCACCGGAGAATGCTCTACCATTTTGGATTGTCATACTCGATAAGGTTACATCTATATTTTGATCATTTTTGCCGATGGTGAAAACTGAGTTAGCTTGGTTACCATCCACGATGGTCCTGCCTTCTCCAGCACCCTTTATGGTCAACGACTTGTCGATATGCACATTCTCCTTGTAAGTACCCGCTGCCACTGTGATCGTGTCACCAGGGTTTGCAGCATCTACTGCTGCTTGGATGCTGGAATACTTGCATCCCATTGGGCAAGCATCTGCAACACCTTGTACACTGATTAGTTTAAACGTCTCCCAGCTACCTATTGCATCACGGTTTGCCTGCAATGGTAAGGCTCCACCAGCCTCTGCACAAACATACTTGCCGTTGACAGCCTTAAGGGCTACGTTATTGTCTCCAAGATTGATGAGTCCAAATGTCTCCCAGCTATTTATTGCATCGCGGTTGGCTATTAATGGTGATTGGCCACCGCTCTCTGCACAAACATACTTGCCGTTGACGGCTAGAAGGGCCACTTTACCGTTTCCTCGATCAATGAGTCCAAATGTCTCCCAGCCAGCTATTGCATCGCGGTTGGCGATTAATGGTTTTTGGCCACCGTTCTCTGCGCAAACATACTTGTTGTTAGCAGCGGACTGTAGAGCTACTTGGGTGGTGCGATAGTGTATATCCACTTCGTCACCTGGGTTGGCGTTACTGATCACTTCGGTATACTGTCCACAATCTGTTACACTATTCGTTGTCGTCCAGCTCGGCGTCAGCGGTATATTGTTGGTACTTATTTTGATGTCCTTAAATGCCGTAAAATCCGTGGCTGGGTAATCAGAGCATTTTGTGACATAATACACTTCTAGAGTCTCGCAGAATTCGGTGAGTTCGTCGATGTTTCGCACATTAAGGATTGTCTGGGGTTTCCCCAAGAACTGGCAAGTGTATTCCCACTTTCCCATTTCAGGAGGCAGAACCGTGCGGGTAATTACGCCGTGTAGGGTTTCTCTTGGATTGACTTGAACAGATGATGTATAGAATGCCAATCCAGTCGCTCCATCAGCGTACCAGCTTGTCAAACTCCATTGACCATTATTCCATCCCAATACCGGCTGAAGGATATAACCCGGGTTCTGGATCCCGTTGAAGAGGTAGATAGTTTGACCCGATGATGTTGCAGGAGCAGGCGGAACTTCCCAAGTAGTCTCGAAAGAGTCAATCGGAGCCCCCGAATTCTTGTTCCACTTAGCATCAGTAACCCAACCTGAGGTCGTTGGTGCAAAACTGGTGGAGATGTTTCCGGGTTCAAGAGACACATTCGCGCTACTAAGGTTACTTGCTCTAAATGTCGCTAGAACCTTACCGGCGGAATCGATCTCCTCTATCAAGCCATCTGTAATACTTAAGGCAATGCCTGGCCCGACTTCGCGTACCATCGAACTAGGCCGAAGTCCAAATGGAGTCATGACTTGACCCGTCATGTTTGAGGTTTGCGATACAATGATTTCTCCTGATCCTACTTGATGAACGTTCTCGCTTAGTCTTGGTTCAACCGGAGTTATGGCAATTTTTTCTCCAGAACGGTTACCATCCATGGTATCTATACTGGCGTTTTCCTTGATAGCAGCTTCTGCTGCTGTTATAGGTATCGAAATATTTGGAATGGCTGCTAGATGTAAATTTTCAACGTAATCATTGGGCAAAGAGGCACTCGTGGACGCAACTAATAGAACGACTAATGTACCCAAGAAAAACGCGATATGAATTTCGTTTTTTCCTCTCAACAAAACCACCAGCTTAACTAAGTACGGTTTAACTGTCTAAGTATATATATTTTATTATAGTATATTGATACTGCTAAATTGGCGTCAATTTTGGCTTCATCCTATTGCTACCCGAAAATGGGGGAAGCACAGGGTTTTCATCTCTCGCATGATCTACAGGAAAAGGCTTTGGGTGATGCGGCCCCGAAAGATCGCCTCTACTGTCGTTTCGGTGCAGCCCTCTTCCGGGATGATCGGTGCTGTCTCACTTTCTTTTCTTCCTGCTTCGTTGCCTGGGCCGTTTGCTTTGCAGCCTTCCTTTCCAATTCAGTCATTTTCATAATATCTCTGATCAAGTTCGATCTGTCTCCATCTATCATTTATCACCCTTCTTGCGGTTTGTGCTCCTTGCCACCTCGATCACACAGAAGTCCTGGTGCGCGCCGCAGCGCGCAAGTAGTTGATTTAAAAGCTGAAAAGCGCTTTTAAATCGCCAGAACCATAACGTTCTCATTTTGTGGGTCAAGGGTTTTACACCCTTGAAAAGAGAGAGGCGGGCTAGAGCTGGCTCAGCCCGTATAGCTCTCCATAGTGAATGTCCCATAGAAGGAAGCCGGCAGAAGCCCAAGCCCGGAGAATGTCGGCCCTGCAGGAGATCTCCCGCCGCCGGGTGGCAGGCTCTTGCGGGACTGCTGCCCCAGGTTACGAGAGTCGCGCAGTAGAAGGTTGCCGGGAGCCTTACAGGAACCTCACATTAATCTCGATGGTCGCGGCTACAGCACCTTGATAGCCAGAGAGGAGCGCGATCCAAGCGCATTAGTCCATTTTATCTACCTTTCATTTATTCTATTTCCAGTGGAGACCGGAATCTGACGGCTCAATAAGTTCTATGGCATTTTAATAAGTATTAAGTAAAATGCCATAGAATTATATCCCATGTACCGTACCGCCGCAAGCGAGTGCAGGAAGCCCCTAAAGAGGGATGCTTGGGAGCAGCTTCTCTGAAAATGAGTCCATCACCTCGCAGCCGGGCTACCATCGGGTGAAAATCATTTCTATTCAAGGAATCCTGACAGATTTGAAGAGATTGGAAGAAATGACTTAATGAAAAAGATTAAAAGCCATCCTCTTCATAGCACTAATCGATGTGCTTGGCGTAGATAGATGCTGAGTATAAAACATTCAGATGAGATCATCCAAGTCTTTCGTGGGTGGATTAATGATATGTTGAATAGAAAGTTGTTGAAAAATTTTAAGTGGACCCTTAAGACCGCAATAAATGACGTGGAGGTTACAAGGCTCTATCCAGAGGTGATGATGGAACTGCCAGAAAACGAGCGTGGCATTCACGAGCTGGATGCCACCACGTGCATCGGTTGTGCATCCTGCGCCAGGATTTGCCCCAATAGCTGCATACAGATGGTCCATTACAAATTTGGAAATCCTCTCAAGAACAAGAAGATGCTGTTTCCGCAAATTGACTTTGGAAGATGCATGTTCTGCGGCCTGTGCGTGGACGAGTGCCCTGTGGAATGCCTGAAAATGGGCAAAAAGGTCATAATGGCCGGCTGGGAGCGCAAAGACATAATAAAGGGTCCTGAATTCCTGGCGACAAAGAAGTTCTCTGCCAAAGAAGTAGCAGATCTCGAGGCAGAGGCCAAGAGAATTGCCGCCGAGAAAGCAGCGGCCAAGAAGGCACCCGCAAAATCCGGCTACGAACCTATTCTTAGTGGCGGGCCTAAAAAAATTGAACCAGGGGCTGAGATGGTATGCCCAAAAGATCCTGCTCATTTAAAAACACGACTTAGTTCCGTTGGGCAACGCTGTCCAGATCATGATGTGGAATTGGTCCGAGCAGATTCAATTAAAAAATCTGGTGATTAGTAAATGTTTCCCCAACTCTGGGATCCTCTTCTTGAGGATGCTGCTCATGAATGGTATGCACGCATATTTTCCCCCGCGTTCGTTTTCTGGGCAGGCGGGGTTTTGGCTTATTATGCTTCATCCACTCCTAAGGTGGATATCATCGCCAGTTTTAATGGTCTTGGATTTGAAATGAAACTTGCACTTGCGGTTACATGCATTATAATATTGGCGGCATCTATTAACCTGATGGAATGGCTTCAGCTTCCCTTATTGCGCTTTTTGGAAGGCTACTGGTCCAGTATCCTTGACCCTTTAAAGGACTTTTTAATTAGACATAAGAAAGCACAACTTAAATCCATGGAAAAGATGCGGAATGATCTTAGTTCCAGATACGATGAACTTGAAAGTCATGAAATTAAGGAATACAATCGACTTGATTCCTATCTCTCGATGTATCCTCTTGATAAATTTTATCTTTTGCCGACAAATTTTGGAAACATTTTATGCTCTGCAGAGGAATATTGCCTGGCCCGCTACGGCTTGGAGCCAGTTACCGTATGGCCTAGGATGTGGCTTATATTGCCTGAGAGCACAAAGAATGAACTCCAATCTGCTCGCCAGGACATTAATGAAAAAGCATCTCTTTTTGGGTGGAGCCTCATCTTCTCTATATGGGTTATATGGTCATGGTGGGCGGTAATCCTATCTGTTCTTGGAATGGTAATCGTTTACCGATTGGGCCTTCTCCCTGCAGCTGCCATATATGGTGATCTTCTGAGGTCGTCATTTGACCTTCATCGTTTTGCTCTTTATGAGACTCTTCGGCTTCCATTGCCAGCTGATCCATTCAATGAGAAAAAAGATGGCCAAGGCGTTACTCAATTCTTGAGAAGAGGTATGCATCCCGACCCCAAATTACAGTTCCAGCATATGCAACCTAGACCTAAGCAACCTAGACCTAAGGTTTGAGTGGACGACAACATATGCTATCTCTTCGATCTCCAAGTAGAGCATTAGTACATTTTATCGATCAATTCCTAGTGGAGATCAGATACCTGCGGCTCAAATAAGTTCTATGACATTCTGCAAAGCTTTAAGTAAAATGCCATAGAACCACTTCCCATGCACTGCACCCCCTCCGGCGATCGCCGCCAGGCCCTCCAGAAGGAAGCCCGGGTGCTGGCCCGCGATGCCCGCGCCCTGCAGAAGGCCGCCGCCCGTGCACCCGCGGCTCGCCGGGAGGCAGAGAGGCTGCAAGGCGAGGCAGATGCTGCCCTGGCAGAGGCCGAGGTCCTCAAGACCCAGGCTAGACTGGAGGACCTGAACGTGTGGCAGATGGAAAAGGTCAAGCAGAGCCGGAAGGGCTCTAAAACCTACAGCTACTGGATGGCCTCCTGGCGCGAGGATGGCAAGACGCGCAATGTGCACCTGGGGAGTGCCAGGAAGATGGATGGCGAGGCGGCTAGCCAGAAGGCCAGGGAGATGAAGGCGGAGGGGCTCCATAATCCAATTCTGAATATGAGAGGATCAGGTGAAGAAAGAGTTGCAGTAGATCTTATCCGGCCTTCTAACCATAAGATCCCTTAAGGAATATTTATTTTAAAATGAATACCCCGCAGCTTGCAACTTGGAGCTTATTACCGGTATTTTGCATGAAGAGTTCGCCTCTTGAGTTGGAATACTCTAACCATTGAAAGACTTCCACAGGATTTGTGTTTCCTGTTTTACCTATCAGTATAGTTGCCATCCCAGCGATTTCATCAACGATTACTTCCTGGGTAATTTCTTGAGTCTTACCATGAAATATCTCTTTGTGAATTTTTAATATCAATTTATTTTTATATCATCTTAACTATATATTAACCTTTACAGCTACTTCGTTCCTGCGAAGAAAGGGTAGAGTCCAAGGAGGGTTGTAGCGCATCATGAAGGGTTCGCCCTCTATCTCTATTCCGTTACTTTTCAATACCAAAAACAACTTTTCAGCCTCTTCATCTATTTTCTTGGGGCTGCTGAAACCGGAGAACCTTATAACAGCAACTCTGGCTCTTTGAACCTGATCTATATCTATTGGAGCGCTCAAGGGCTTGGGAAGGCTTTCCAGGCTATATCGCTTGGGCATGATAAAAGACATTTTGTCCCCAGAGGTAACCACAGGAGCAGTCATACCTATCCGTTCGTTCCGGTCATTGTGGCCAAAGATATACTCTGCCAGGATGCCAAAGGATCCATTTTCCTGGCCCGTTTGAGCAGTGGCTCTGATTTGAGGATCGTACTCCCTGATCTCAATTCCGTTCTCTAAAGTCTTTAAGACCACATACAAAGGCTCTTCAGTCCCCTTCGACATCTTCTATCTCCATCCTATTTTTTCAAGAAGAAAAAAGGCCATTATTGCTATGTTCATCAATGACATCACTGCCCTAAGACCAAGCTGAGCCTGAGGGTCTCTGTCCGCTTGCTGCCCGTTCGTCAGGTTGCTCTTAGCATTCTCTTAATAGTTTCCAACAATCGATTGGTTTACCGGGGTCCAATAATTCTTCATCTTTAGTGGAAATGCGGGGTCGCCTCCTGGGATTTCTCGGTCGCCGATAACGAAGACGTATCGACCTGCCTTTCCATTATCATCCCAAACGGCCACTAAATAGCTACCATTGGTAAGCAGTTTTACATATTGTTCTTGGCGTGTCAAGTAGGATGTGCGACTGAAAGGCTCGAAGAAGGGAGTAGCATTCGCAGGAGATGGCAGGATTAACGAGCCAAAGTCTTGTGGTTTAATAACCCGTTTGGGCAAATCTACAGGAGGTAACCCAGGCCCCATCAGTGCCATGGTGGGAGTAAAGTTCTCTTGTCCGGAGATCTGAGGTATGGTAATGCTCAATAAGATGGACTGACCAATGCTGCCATTAAATGTATAGTAATCTACATTGGTCGGCGTTTCAAGCGTGGCATACATGGCGGTTGAAATCGTGGGGTCTTTAATGTGCCCAGGATTGTCGGCAGTGAATTCCTTATCTTCAAAGAAGGGCTGGTGTGCTAGGGCAGGCACGAGAAATCCGATAAGCCAGATTGCAAGCAGTAATGGAATAAAACATCTTTTCATTTTAGTCATCATCCTATTTTCTTGAATCCCAATATTCTTTAGAGCTTCTACATAATAAATCCTGAGGTTTTGCCTCTATATCAAATGAAGAAATGTCTCTCCTGCGGCAGCCTCAACAGTCGCTCACGGGAAAAGACTTTGGATTACCTATAAAATACAACCGGCCTGTAGTGCATATCGCCATTCCAATAAAAATCAAAATGGAGAAATTGCATTTTACTGATCAAAGATGGATTATTATAACACCACTTAAGATGATTTCATCGAGTATGAAAGATGCCATTCTGGCGCGAGGGCGGCAAGACGCGCAATGTGCACCTGGGAAGTGCCAGGAAGATGGATGCCGCGCAAGCCCGCAAGAAGGCCAGGGAGATGAAGGCGGAGGGGCTGGGCTACCATGAGACCGGAGATTGATGATCGTGCCTGGCCTGGTCGTCAATGCCGGGCGGTGCGATGGAAGCGCCCTGCGGGATCTTGCGGCTTGCTGGCCTGCGCCCCCTCAGGATTACTGCGCGGCATCAGTCTCCCGCCGCCGGGTGTCAGGCTCTTTGCGGGAGGACTGCCCAAGGTTGCGAGAGTCGCTCTGTAAGTCAAGCTTAGTAACTCTGGAAACAGGTCTATAAAGATGTATGATCATATATTAAGCACTTAAGTAATTGAGGAGGAACGCAACATGATTAGGATAAATGGGTTGGTCTTAACTGGGATAATGTTATGCCTACTACAACTTCCATGCGCTTGCAGTCTATATGAAGGAGAACATTTAAATTATTATATAGATTATTTAGATACAGGGGATAATCTAACTCGAATCGAAGCTATAACTCATATCGGCGAACTAGGTAACGTTCGAGGTACAGATGCATTGATCCTATCCCTTCGATCGGACGGAGATTGGAAGGTTAGGTCTGCTGCTGCAAGAACTCTTGGGAAGATTAACGATAAAAACGCAGTTGAGCCATTGATCCATTCACTTAGTTCGGATACGAACGAATATGTCAGATCGGATGACGCTTGGGCTCTTGGTGTTCTCAATAGTACTGAAGCCATAGGTCCATTAACAGAAGCACTCAAAGATGAGGATTCCAACGTTAGATCTTCGGCTGCATATGCACTGGGAAAACTCGGGGCTGGAAGAGAAGCGTTGCTTAATTCACTCAACGATGGAGATGCTAACGTGCGACTGGCTGCCAATTGGTCGCTAGAGAGAATTAATCAAAATCAAACATCTAGCACAGAGTAACTTTCGCCTCTGCCAGAGAGAGCCTATGCATCATTTTTTTATTCTACCATTACGGGTAGAAGTACATCGGAGCAATAGTTCTATGACATTCTGCAAAGTTTTAAGTAAAATGCCATAGAACCACTTCCCATGCACTGCACCCCCTCCGGCGACCGCCGTCAGGCCCTCCAGAAGGAAGCCCGGGAGCTGGCCCGAGATGCCCGAGCCCTGCAGAAGGTCGCCCGTGCACCCGCGGCCCGCCAAGAGGCGCAAAGGCTGCAAGGCGAGGCAGATGCTGCCCTGGCAGAGGCCGGGGTCCTCAAGACCCAGGCTAGACTGGAGGACCTGACCGTGTGGCAGATGGAAAAGGTCAAGCAGAGCAGGAAGGGCTCTAAAACCTACAGCTACATCCCCCAGGCGCACGGATTGATTGAATCTCTTAATGCTGCAACTATTGTTACCAGAAAATATCTATAGTTGTTATGTTAATCCTCAACTTATAACGGATGCCTGGATTTTAGGCACAGAGGTAAATGAGATGCGACCGTACAAGTTCTTGTTGTTTTTCTCTGCGGCAACTTTAATATTGTCTTCTTGTGTTGCCACGACCTATGACCATAGCATTGATGTTGGGTCATACAATGTATCGTTTTTTGGTGAAACAGATGCGAATATTGAGGTTTTGCATAATTCCACTAACCAAGAAGGGGTGACGTTTGATTATTACAGGATAATTGTGCATTCGACTCAATGGGAGCCGGAAATCAAGATTAATCTAATCACAATTGCAGATAGCAGGAAAAAATTAAGTGATTTCGATATAGATCCGGAATCCGTATTAGCAACTGTGTGCAATGACTCATCAGTTTATTGTGATGGCTTCTATGAAGGCCTGATCGGCCAGAAGCAAAAGGCCGAATTTGCGAATATAAGAAGTCCTGATAGTGATGAGATTGCCTATGCGGCATGCTATCAGGTGGACCCGCAGACTATCTGCTTTTTTACGGTATTAGATGATCTGCCTTGGTTCTATTTAATGCAAGACCCAGGTATTAATATTGAGAAGATTCACGATCAACCCAGTCGAGGTACATCCATATTGAAGGCCACGCTTCTGGGCGAGAATAATCCCAACCAGTTTTCCCCGACATCTATCCCGGCTAGCTCTGGATATGACTACAACGTCGATGCAGGACCCTACAGAATCTCATTCACTCTGAATGCGTCTATTCTGATGCAACCAATGGTGTTGCCTGGATATCCTTATATGAGCGGAGTTCCGGTAGAATCATGGCAATTCAGCATAAGCAGCAGTTCTGTAGAACTGCTGAAAAGAAGCGACGGTGCAACTTTCAGCCAGATCGATTTTGCCCGGCTGGCGGAGGCGACAATCACACAGGAGATCAGCAATCACGGCCAAATACAGACAAAATGGATCAATGGATTTCAATGGGCATCCTCATCAGGAACTTCCGGGTCCATTGGAAATACGCTCGTAAACGGCATCAAATATGTGGGCTTATTCTTGCCAGATGATTATACGATTTGCAGAATAACAACCATCAATGATCAGGATGAATTCAAGACCCTGGCCAATTCAATCGTGGTAGGCGGCAGATCGGTGCTTTAATTTTTTTGGCTATACAGGCCAATTCAGACCGGAAGAGTATGTGTAACATGGAATCCATCACTCCATTTTTTGACATGTTTTAAACCACAGGATGTTATTATAAGGACACTTTCCGGCTCAAACCTCTCATGGTGCGTTCCAGCTTATGTAGCAGTTTTCTATCCTTAATGATCGCGAAAATAAGGCATCGGGCAATCGCACACGGTACTATGAATAACTTGCAAGTTTCAGCGTGCACCTTCATATAGTTCTATGGCATTTTCATAAGTCTTAAATATAATGCCATAGAACCATCTCTCATGCACAGCACCCCCTCCGGCTACCGCCGCCAGGTCCTCCAGAAGGAAGCCCGCGAGCTGGCCCGTGATGCCCGCGCCCTGCAGAAGGCCGCCCGTGCACCCGCGGCCCGCCGGGAGGCAGAGTGGCTGCAAGGAGAGGCGGAGAAAGCCCTGGCAGAGGCCGAGGCCCTCAAGCTCCAGGCCCGGCTGGAGGACCTGACCGTATGGCAGATGAAGAAGGTCAAGCAGAGCCGGAAGGGCTCGAAGACCTATACCTACTGGATGGCATCCTGGCGCGAGGGCGGCAAGACGCGCAATGTGCACCTGGGGAGCAGCAGTAAGATGGATGCCACGGCGGCCAGGCGGAAGGCCAGGGAGAGGAAGGCGGAGGCGATCCATGCTAATTGAACTGACCCGAGGTAAACACGCTGTTGTTGATGTGAATGATGCGGATCTGGCGGGAAGATCCTGGCACGCCGTCCCAGGACATCATTCTATCGGCAATTACACGTTTTATGCGGCCCGTCGCAAAGGCAACAAGCGTGTTACCCTTCATCGAGAGATCTTGGAACGCATTTTAGGCAGGCATCTGCAAGAAGGCGAAGAGTGTGATCATATCGATGGCAACGGCCTGAACAACAACAGATGCAATCTGAGGCTGGTGGACCATCGCAGGAATATCCGAAATAGCCATAGCAGGCAGCATATTACTAAGGCCGGCCAGGAGCATAAGCAATTAAAATTGAATTCAGTAGGCCAATAAGATCAGCAAGGTTAAAGCAGCCCCATGTTCTCAAGATGCATCCTGACGACCTGCGCGCCTTCTTCGCAGTCCTCAGGCGATTTGCCGCCCGTGATCACCAGTTTGCCGGAGCTGAAGATGAGTACTACTACCTTGGGCTGCTTGATCCTGTAGACCAGCCCAGGAAACTGCTCCGGTTCGTATTCGATATTCTCTAAGCCCAGGCCCAGGGCGACGGCGTTTAAGTTTAAGTCCGACTTCAGATCTGCGGAGGCCACAATATTCTGAACGTGGATCTCAGGCTCCATATCGACATTCTCGAAGCCGATAGACTTGAGCGTCTTGGCCAGGGTGGTTATTACCGTGCGAACATCCTCGACGTTTTTGGACCCGGTGCATACTACCTTGCCGGTCGTGAATATGAGAAAAGCGGCTTTAGGGGCCTTGACTCTGTAGACGAGGCCGGGAAACTTCTCCTTGTTATACTCGGCCCCTTTCAGCTTGGCCTCGATCTTGGGCAGGTCGAACGCCTCCGCCAGCTTGGTGGATGCCACCACGTTCACGATATCTATTGTGGACTTCATATGCATGCATGTCTCTAAACCGCTCCTTATATAGTCCGGCGTTGGGCCGACGGTGAGCCCTGAAAAATACCGCTGGCATCAAAAAGAGGATTCATTTCGCAAATCTGGCCAGTGTCGCTTTCCTGCGCGTCCATTTCTGCGACTCACGCTGTAGATCTTCTTGCTCTATCGCTTGCCGGCCTGCCCTGCCAACCAGGTTGTCTCTGTTTTTCCTGGGACGCCCCATACCCATCTCACCGAGATAAAATACGTTATACTCCAATTTGATTTCTACATGCGAATTCAGAGTTATACACTCGTATTATGTTGAAAATGTTATATTATATAAATCTGCTGGTTTGGTCTAAGTTGAGAATCTAGCACATTCTTTATCAGTCGTTTGCTTAAATTCCTCCACTGCATTGCTAACATATGGGTTCTATATATATACACATCAAAAACTTTTTGTAGATAGATGATAATTGATGACATACTAGCTAATAGGTGGAGTATAGTATATGAATAAATATATAATATTTGCAGTTTTGCTAGCAATGCTAATAGGAACGGGTCTTGCACAAAATGCAACAACAAGTGATGTGAATGCTTTTAAACAAACCTTAGAAAAGGATGGGTTTACTGTACAACAAGGTGAACTAGGCTATTTGGATTTTATCAAGTTAGTGAACCAAGGAATCTTACCTTCAGCATGGGGAAATAATCCATCTACAAAATATTTGACATATTTTGTTCCACCGGCACCAGGTAATAAGGTACCTGAACTGTTTTCTAAAATAGCTAAAACGCTTGGGATAAGTGGGAAGTCGGCTTCTTTTTGGAATATTCGTCCAGATGAAGCCATTGTTTTCGTTGGAAGAACACCACCAGAATGTAGATACTTCAGTTTCGATCCTAATGTAATGTCGAGAACATACGGAAATGAAACTCGATGGCTATTTGATACATTTGACGATACACTGAATAACCTAATTATCAAAACTGAGGGGACACGAGATGGGATGGCAGGAAATCCATTCAATCAAACTACAGTGATAATCACTACAGCTGACAGAGGCATTAATCAACGCATCCGCACTGCTGCCTTTTCGGCTGGATATTCGGGGAGCATAATTAACACTCAAGAGCTTCCCTCATCTATGTTAAACCTTGGCGTAGAGAATACTTCCGATACATTTACCATCTTGATCCGTGCTGCTCTATACAAAGACAAGCAAGCTGGCAATAACTACCTCAATAATACACCTGCGACTATTTTCCGGATTACTCCTAATGAATCTACAAAGCTAGATCCATATAGTTATCCAGAAATAAGAGTCCGTGGAACAGGTAAAACTGAGTTTGATCTTATGGATGATCTAGAACAGTTGAGAGAGGCCATTCTCAACAAATACAGCGGATTAAATGCAAAAGAGCTTCCAACCAGTATATCAAACACAGTAGGTAACGATGGTATCCAGAGAGGAATTGACAGCGCTGGCAATAGCCACGATTGCTGCTACCTATGGTCAGCAAACCAAACTGCTGATTTGCCAACACCTCCGTTCTTTAATACTTCGGGATTCTATCCTTTCATGCGATATTCACAAGTCACTTTGAGCAACGATCCCAATGATTTCATAATCGTTTATGGCGTTAACCATGTAGTCACGGGAAAAGCAACATACTCCAACTTCGGCGCATTCGGAGCGGATATCTATAATGGCATTGGAGCGATCTCCAATTTGGATTTCAACGGAACTACTGATGCATACCTCCCTGAAAATCCTAATGCGAAATACCTCTATGTCTATAAGATCGCCAGACACGCTAATGGTGATCCTCACTGCTTTGAGGTTCCCACAGGTCCAGGAGCCTACGGCATACCACTGGATCAGCCGCTCTTCATCCAATGGAGGAGCTACCTGGAAGCGGCTACAAAAACAGGGCCATCGTACTCAGAGATCGTGTATGACCGAGCCATAAAGTTCAGTCCAAAGAAGTAGGGTAAATGGAGCTGGGATAACAGGGCCAATCCCAGCTCCAATGGTACGTGTAACCTGTAAACCCGTTCTCCTATTTTTCAGATCTCCAAGGCCGGAAGACTATTTTATAAATACCTTCTCCGATTGCGCGTAAACTTGTTCTGTTCTACTCGCTCGTCTCCTCTTCCTCTGCTCGCTTTTTTATCAGCTCCACCAGTACCGAAAACACCGCCGCCTCCAGCGGGTCATCCAGCGCATAGAAAGCCTCGCTGGAATGCTTCTGGGCCATCTGTGCCACCTTTTGCCCGTAAACCTGGTCTTCCTTCTTAAGCGCCCGGCTGGCCTTCAGCCATCTGGCAGAGACGTCCTTCACGCCCATCCTCACGCTCTCGAAACTTCGTCCCACATCTACTCCTCCACACAGAACGTCGCCGGCCACCGCCCCACCTCGCGCTCCTCCGGCCAGATATTCTCACCTGGCTCGCTCTCCTCCAGCCTCCTCTGTATCATCTCTTCCACCTCGCCGGGCCGGGCGTGGAAGACCTCCGCCAGGATCTCCTTGGCTGTCTCCAGCTCCATACGCCTGATGTTGACCGTCCGCCTGGGCTCGACCGGCCTGGCCTCGCGCCTCCAAGGCCACCTCATGAGTACGCCTCCAGCGTCCTCTGCTCTCCCGGCGTCTTCGCCTCGATCTTCCTGCTTTTTGCCGGAGCCTGCTCGCCATAGATGCAGAACACCCGGTCGGCCAGCTCGGTCAGCTTCTGCAAGTGAGGGTCCAGCGCCGGCGCGTAGAGCAGGATGGTGGCCTCCCTGGAGGTCTGCCTGAGGGCCGAGGGCCCTGGTACTCCACCATTTCTCCGGCATCCTCGTAGAGCAAGGGATCATGCTCCACGATCAGGAAGCTGTGGTGGTTCTCCTCCAGGATGGTCATGAGCTGGAAGACAGTAAAGGCGCGGCGCACTTCCAGCTCTGTGAAGTTGCGGTTCAGCCGGCAGAGGATGCGGGAGTTGAGGACCTGGCTGAGATGAAGAAGGGATAGAACGGATGATATTCAAAGAAATCAATAAAGTAAGGGATATAGGGGTCATTTGCCACTATTTAGTATATAGCTAAGAACTGAGGATGAGCCAGTTCCACTCTTCAATTACAGAAAAATAGATTAACCCAATTTGCCATAGCTTTCTTTAAGGTACAATGGGCTCATGAAGGGAGGAATCTCAATGTTTCAGGGCGACCTTCACCGCAGATCTCTAAATAAGCTTCCTATCGAATATGGAAACTTGGCTACACAAATCGATACACTTTTTGCCGAACCAGGAGATCAATCTAACGCTCAATCGGACCTTTTTATACTGGCGGAGAATCAGGACCCATCAGTAAGAGAAAATGCTTGTGAAACATTGGGCAAAACATTCCAATTTTTACCGAATAAAGTACAAGCTTCTAGCGAATTAATATTACTAGCCGCGGATCAGGACCAATCGGTAAGGAGAAGTGCAGCTGAGGCGTTAGGTAGAGCTTTCCCACTTATCACAGATAAGTTACAAGCTTCGGATAAATTGATTGGATTGGCTAATGATCAAGATCAATCCGTGAGAGGAAGTGCTACATTGGCCTTGGGTCTAGCGTTCCAACATCTTACGGATAAAACACAAGCATCTAATGAACTAATTAGGTTAGCTAAGGATCCGGATCAATCAGTAAGAGAAAGTGCTGCATTGGCCTTGAGCCTAGCATTCCAATACCTTACGGATAAATTACGAGCTTTTGATGAACTGATTGAGTTAGGGAATGATCAGAACCCATCAGTAAGAGAAAATGCTTGTGAAGCACTGGGTAAAGCATTCCAATTTATACCGAATAAAATAAGAGCTTCTGGCGAACTAATCAGGCTAGCGAAAGATCAATATAAATGGGTTAAGGTAAGCGCTGCATTGGCCTTGGGACTAACATTTCCACTCCTCACGAATAAAGTACAAGCTTCTAGCGAATTAATATTACTAGCCGAGGATCAGGACCAATCGGTAAGGAGAAGTGCAGCTGAGGCATTAGGTAGAGCTTTCCCACTTATCACAGATAAGTTACAAGCATCGGATAAATTGATTGGATTGGCTAATGATCAAGATCAATCAGTGAGAGGAAGTGCTACATTGGCCTTGGGTCTAGCGTTCCAACATCTTACGGATAAAACACAAGCATCTAATGAACTAATTAGGTTAGCTAAGGATCCGGATCAATCAGTAAGAGAAAGTGCTGCATTGGCCTTAGGTCGAGCATTCCAATATTTCATAGGTAAATTACAGGCTATTAATGAACTCATCAGTCTATCTGAGGATAGAGATAAATGGATAAGATGGAGCGCTGCATGGTCCTTAGGGCAAGTAATCCAATACCTTACGAATAACATACAAGCTTCTGATAAATTAATCCAACTGGCTAAGGATTCGGAAAAGTTGGTAAGAGAGCGCGCCGTTGAAGCCTTAGGCATATCATTCCAATATCTACCAGATAAAATGCAAGCTTTTAATGAATTGGTAAATCTAGCTAATGATCAAGATCCGTGGGTAAGAAGGAGTGCCGTAAAGGCCTTAGACCAGGCATTCCAATACTTGCCGGATAAAGTACGAGCTTCTAACGAACTTATTAGACTGGCAAAGGACAAAGACCAATGGGTAAGAGCACGCACTACACGGGTCATAGGTCAAGCATTCCCACTTCTCACAGATAAAGTGCAAGCTCTAGATGAACTACTAAAGCTAACTCAAGATCCATCCCCAAATGTGAGAGCCTACGCTTATCACTCTCTAGGTAAAGTTTCGATTATAAAAGCATCAGAAACGATAACGGATGAGGAATTCCACGCGGAACTGAAAAAAGCGATAGAATGGTTTGAATTGGCATTAAAGGAACCGTTATATCACAATCCTGCAAGTCTCTGTTACTCTCTCTATGGAGCTTATAGCTGTTTGATCTTTTCCCAAAGGGCTGAAGATAGCATTGAAAATTATCTGCAAAAGGCGAGAAACGAAATGGATTACTCAGAGAACAGAGAAAAATTGCTAACAATAATCGAAAACCTTGCCCAAGCTTTCTTAAAATCGCAAAAGTATATCGAGGCATCAAGAGAAGAAAAACAGCTCTATTTGAGGTCTTGGAAGGAGCACTGCGATATGGCAGATCTCCTTCTTATCAGAACTAAGGAGACAAATCCAATATTCGCTAAAATAATATATAGAGGATATCCTATTCTTAGCCAAATGATGAAAGAAACGCTTCAAGGTATTGAGAAAGAAACTTCGCATTTGCGAGAGGTCTCACAGGATACGCCCTTTGAAAACCTGGCAATCCGAATTGAAGAAAACGCAAGGGGTCTCTCAACCAAGAAAAATCATATAGATGCAGAATATGCGCTGATTAATTCAATCTCAGATATACGAGCCATGTGCAATTACTTGCCCAAAGGAAGTAAGGATTCCTTATGTCATCTCAATAATTGGGAGCTACTTCCTATTGAAGAAAAAGTTTCCTTATACTTAAGGGCTATAGCCTACTGCTCCGTCACTATGGAACGATATAAGCAAGAGAATGATTACCTAAGGGTACAAGTTATATCCCGACTTAGCGCCATTGATATTAATATCCTTAAGCTTAAGATTAATTATGCAGATGCCACTAATAGTTTAAGATCATTGCAATGGGAGCTAGATAAGGTAAAAGGCATAAGGGAAGATATGGATCGTCTAGGTCTAAAACTAGATGAACTTCAACTCTCCCAGCAAGAGATAGTTCGAGATCTGATAAAGGAGACACCGCGGATCGTAGAAGATCTTGAACACCTTTTAGAAAGGATAGCTGATAAAAGAACCGAACGGATATTGAGCGATCTAAGAAAACTCGATACGTCACCCCACGAGAAAGTATTCGAGAACGTAGCCAATATATCATCCATAATTGGCGGGATAATCTCTATACTAAGCTTAGTTCATAGTTGAGAGAAACATCATCTTTATGGGTAATACTAAAAGGTTGGCCCATTAGGATCGATCTTTTCAGCGATCGACCGAATATGTCATGCCTTCATCCACCCACTACATGTTCACGAAGTAATATTACATCACCATCTATGATCCCTTCTCCTCTAAAAGTTGATGTGGGATCAAGTTCCTTTCCGTCTCTTTTGAGAGTTGCCAACATAGGTGCTTCATCGTTCTTGTTTATCTTTCTCTTAAATCCTATTAAAAATTTCTCTACTGTCCAATTTGTTGGGATGCCAACATAATAAGACTTACCACTCGGCAATATTGTGACAAGGATCTTAACTTTCTCGATCTCGCTCTTTCCTAATTGCCCCAATTGTAGTCCTCCTACAACCTTCTTATTTGCCTATCCCAATTAATTTCTCATCTAGTTAACGTAATGGGTTTGGAGGACATAATTAACCTTCTCGATTAAACTGTTTCTTTCTTATAACGATTTATGGAGGGAACTGGAGTGAACCCCTCCGAGTGGACAATGAGTTAAGCAACATCAACTCATGGAGGGGAGTATATGAAAAAGACGAGGCGGCGCTACGACCGAGAATTCAAGATATCACTGTATTTTACCGGTAGATTTATTCTTGCGCTTTTTATAGTTCCGAACCAAACGAATGATATTTACTAAGCCAAGATGTCGACCTCTTGATATCGTTAATTTGTTTTAATCTTTTGGTGCAGCACTATAATCTTCAACCGATAAGCTATTCACCAGGCAGAACCTCCAGCCACAGGAGAAAGCCTGCAGCGTTCCCTGGCTCCCGGCATCTTTGCCGCCGCTTTCGCGCGACTCTTTGTCTGTTCACCATAGATGCGAATCACCCGGTCGGCCAGCTCGATCAGGGGCGAGAGCTGCTGCACCGCTGCCTTCAGCTCGTCCCCGGCCACTCGCACGCCTGCGTGGCCCTGGCGCTCGGCTACCAGAGGGCGGGCGACCTGCCGCGGGCCAAGGAGTACACCATGCAGGCCCTGGCCGCCGATCCCAGGAATCCCGTGGCCCTCAAGAACCTGGGCGCCATCCTCGGCAAGGAGGGCGACAGCCTGCGGGCTCTCTACTATCTGCGCCGCTCCAACGAGTGCGATCCCCAGGACCCGCAGACCGTGTACGGCCTGGCCTTCGCCTACATGGAGCTGGGAGATATGGAGCCGGCCCAGAAGCATTTCCAGAAGGTACTGGGGATGGAGGCACCCGAGGAGCTGCGCGTTCTGGCCAGAGATGGACTGCGAAGGATTGCGGCCCGAGAGCTCAAGGCCCGTGGACCACGCATGGATGCGGTCTTCTATCTGCTGGACGCTATGCGGCTGTTTCGCGGGAAGTCGCTGCAGGAGATTCAGGAGATCACCTTCGAGATCGGCATGCTGGGCAAGTACGGACTGGACATCAATGATCCCCAGGAGACGCATGTTCTGCGGGCGCTGCCTGGGAAGGTCTTCTCGGCGCTGCAACTCATCTGCATCATGTATGCGGGATTCAAGAGGATCGAGCCGGGGATGGATATCGGGGTGGATCTGGGCGAGGAGTGGGGGATGGCGGAGAGGCTGGGAGGAGAGGAGGAGATGGGATGTCGTAAATAGAGTCGAATCCATCAAGTTTGTCAACTCTGGTCAAAGGCGGCGACGAAACCCGAAACCCTGTAGTGGCTGATGATCATTTCATCAAAAAGAGGAGAGTTAAAGTTAATTACCTACAATTTAAAGCATAAGATCATGGCTGCATGGGTGGTTCGCGCTGGTAGAAATGGAGAAGATGAACAACTGGCTTTAGACAAGGATCTTGTATGCATAAGATGGATCATACCACATGATCTCAGCAGGGTTACAGACAAGAAACAGCTATACATTTACGCAAAAGAAGAAGAGCCATTTGCTTCAGAAGGTCGTCTTCACAATAGTGTGGGCCAACTCTATTCTTTCGTGCATAGAATTGAAAATGGAGATTTTGTAATCCTTCCTCGAAAGGAAACTCTCAAGACGACACGAACCATTGCAGTTGGACGAGCATTATCTTATGAATATAGATCTGACCTCAAGTCCCTGAAAGATAATATTGCATTGTATCAAACAAGAAGGGTCAAATGGCTCGATAAGGATCTGCCTCGCAGTGAACTCGATGATGAGACCCTAAAAAGCATTAATCTGCCATCAACAGTTTTCCGGCTTAATCTAGCCGCCGAAGATGCTATAGTTGATTCATTGCGAAAAAGAGGAGTAACTTAGAGTTAGAGGTAATAGAGAGTTTCTACTATCTCGGTGCATTCGAAAATCCTAGCACGCCCACTCCTTGCACAGCAGCTCCGCCTGCTCCAGCACTGTCTGCGTCGCCTTCTCTTGTTTATCCGGCGGGTAGCCGTGCTTGCGCAGCAGCCGCCTGACTATGACCCGCAGCTTGGCCCTGGCCGACTCTTTTACCGTCCAGTCGATGGTCGCATTTTTCCGGACAGCTTCAACCAGTTCTTTGGCAATCATCTGCAGGGTTTCGTCACCAAGCACCTTTACCGCGCTGTCGTTGACCTCCAGGGCATCGTAAAAAGCCAGCTCATCCTCACTGAGGCCGAGATCGTCTCCGCGTTTGTGGGCTTCTTTCATCTCCTTGGCTAACTTGATCAGTTCTTCGATGACCTGGGCTGCCTCAATGGAGCGATTGTGATACTTGTTGATCGACTGATCGAGCATCTGGGCAAAGGATCTCGACTGAACCAGGTTCCTGTGAGATACAGTCTTGATCTCGTCATTGAGCAGCTTCCTCAAGAGCTCCAGGGCCAGATTCCTGTGAGGCAGACCTCGGATCTCCTCCAGGAACTCCTCGGAGAGAATGGAGATATCCGGGGTCTTGATGCCAGCCGCCTTGTAGATGTCCACGATGCCATTGGGCACGATGGCATTGGAGACGATCTGCCTTATAGCGACATCCAAATCATCTTTTGTCCTGCCATCGGGTGATGTGGCCTTTGATAGACCAGAGCGGACCGCCTGATAGAAGGCGACCTTCTCACGGATCTCCATGGCTTTTTCGTGGGTTACTACTATGGCGTAGGACTTGGATAACTCGGTGACAGCTTGAATATAGCGGTTCTTGCCGTCCTCCAGAGATAGAATGTGCTCCATGGCCTCGGCAATCGCTGCCAGGCGTTGCTCGGGTGTGCCCTGGAAGAACTTGGAAGTATCAAAGCCGTGGAACATGGCCTGAACGACCTCGTACTTCTCCAGCATGAGAGCCACAATCTCTTCCGTGGGGATGCCGGTCTCTCCTCGGTCGCCCTCGGTGTATTCGGCCAGGGCACGCTTCAAGCTCTCGGCTATGCCCAGATAATCTACGATAAGGCCACCAGGCTTGTCCTTGAAAACACGGTTCACGCGGGCGATAGCCTGCATCAGGCCGTGGCCCTGCATGAACTTGTCAATATACATGGTGTGAAGGCAGGGAGCATCGAAGCCGGTAAGCCACATGTCTCTTACTATTACGAGCTTGAGAGGATCATTGGGGTCCTTGAAACGATCAGACAGGTCCTTTCTCCTCTTCTTGTTCCTGATATGGGGCTGAAGGTTCGCTTTATCCGAGGCAGAGCCGGTTATGACCACTTTTATTACGCCCTTCTCGTCGTCAGGATCATGCCACTGCGGCCGGAGTTTGACAATGGACTCGTACATCTGGGCGCAGATGCGACGGCTCATGCAAACTATCATAGCTTTGCCATCGAGGGCCTCCAGGCGCTTCTCAAAGTGCTGGACAATATCTTCGGCGATGAGGGAGACACGCCCGTCCGCACCGGCCACGGCCTCCAGCCTGGCCCATCTGCTCTTGAGGCGCTCCTTGATCGCTTCTTCTTCGCCCTCTGTGACCTCTTCGAAGTTGGGATCGATCTTAGGCCTCTCAGCCTCGGATAGATCGAGCTTGGCCAGCCTGGCCTCGTAGTAGATGCGCACGGTGGCACCATCTTCTACGGCCCTCTGGATGTCGTAGATGTCGATGTAGTTGCCGAAGACGTGAGGTGTGCTTTTATCTGTTTTCTCTATGGGCGTGCCTGTGAAGCCTATGAAGGAGGCGTTGGGTAGAGCATCCCGCAGGTACTTTGCGAAGCCGTAGGCGATGTAGGCGCCCTCTTTCCTCTTGACGGTGTGGGCTTTAAAGCCGTATTGGCTGCGGTGGGCCTCGTCGGCGATGAAGACGATGTTGCGACGGTCAGAGAGGAGAGGATACTTCTCGGTATCATCCTCAGGCGAGAACTTCTGGATGGTGGTGAAGATCACGCCACCTGAGGCCACTTGGAGGAGCGTCTTTAGGCTCTCCCGGTCCTCGGCCTGGACAGGGGCCTGGTGGAGCAGGTCCTGGCAGGCGGCGAAGGTGTCGAAGAGCTGGTCGTCCAGGTCGTTCCGGTCGTTGAGGACTACCAGCGTGGGATTTTGCATGGCAGGATGGACGATGATCTTGCCGGCGTAGAAAGCCATGGATAGGCTCTTGCCACTGCCTTGAGTATGCCAGATCACACCTGCCTTGCGGTCTCCTCCGAGAGAGGTAGCCTTTACGGTGCAATCCACAGCTTTGTTCACGGCGTGGTACTGGTGGTAGGCGGCCATCTTCTTGACCATCTTATCGCCATCAGACTCGAAGACGATGAAGTATTTTATGAGATCTAAGAAGCGGTTCTTTTCGAAGATGCCTTTGATGAGGACGTCCATCTCCGGTTTGCCCTTAGGCGCAATCTCCTCTCCATCGATGGTCCTCCAGGGCATGAACCGGGACCAGTCTGAGGTCAGCGTTCCCGCTCTGGCCTCCAGGCCGTCGGAGATCACGAGCATCTCGTTATAGGTGAAGAGAGAGGGAATGTCATTCTTGTAGGTCTGTAGCTGCTGGAAGGCGGTTTGGATGGTGGCGTTCTCATCAGCAGGATTCTTAAGCTCGATTACCGCCAGGGGCAGGCCGTTTACGAAGATCACGATGTCAGGGCGCCGGTTCTGGCCCTCTATGACAGTGAACTGGTTGACGGCCAGGAACTCGTTGTTCTCTGGGTTCACGAAGTCCACCAAACGAGCGTGGTCGCCAGCAATGGAGCCGTCCTTGCGCTGGTATTCCACGGATACGCCGTCGATGAGCATGTGGTGGAAAGCACGATTGTTGGCCAGGAGCGATGGGGACTCTGTGTGGGTGACTTTGCGAAGGACTTCTTCCAGGACTTCGGCTGGGATAGAGGGATTAAGACGGCGGAGGGCATCATGGAGGCGGCGAGTAAGGAGTACCTCCTGGAAGGACTCGCGCTCGGAAGCGGGCTCGCAGGGAGCGATGTCGGGACCGAAGATGGAGGCGTAGCCGAGGGATAAGAGCCAAGAGAGAGTGGCTTCTTCGACGTGGGATTCAGTTAATGGGGTCATAATTTTCCTGGATTTCTATTTCAAATCACTGATATGCGGCACGATTCTGCTCACAATGTTTCCTAACAAATGATAACCAGCGCTCATACCAATACCAAGTGTTTGCCACTTTGACACCGTATCCTTTTCCGGGATTTCTCGCATCTTCATTCTGCCAGAGCACAGTATGATAATGCATATTGAATCTGGAATACCCTTCGGATTTCATAATTTCCACGATCTGACTCGGTAAATACTTCGGCCGTTCAGTTTCTTTAATAAGAGCATATTGGGCATTTACGCTTTCAGCAAGGGGCGAATCTGCTCTTACAAATTCGATGACTTTATCTGCTTGGCCCTTGGTGTTTGCAGTTTTTGCTACGAAAAGTACCCTATACGCATATTTTGGGCTGTCGAATTCTTGGTCAGTTAATTGGCCATCAAAACCCTCTACGTATTTTTGAATATGAGACGGCAAGTCTTTATGATCTGACATCTGGTCAATTTGTTCTTCAGATATTGACGAAAATTGCAGGCTAAGCGCTAAATGCCTATCAACACCTTGCTTTTCGCCAAAGATTTGTTTAATATATTGATTATAATTTAGGCAACATGCTTGGAATCTTGCGCTAAGATAGTCATCGATCTGCGTAGTCATTTGATGTTCAATTTCGTGGCGCAGACCGATTAAAAACCTTAAATTATTCGCAGTATCCTTGTCAACAGGACAAATACTATCATTTAGGCATCTCTCAAGTTCCCAATACTTGAATGCACCTCTTTTCGTTTTGTCGTACTTTTTGCGACCATTTTTCTCTTCAAAATATCTATAATCTATTTTATTATCTCGGTAATATGCATGTAATAGATATGTCCACGAAATAATCATTAGAACTATATATATCTCTGATTTAAACATTATATTTGGGTTGTTGAAGATTTGGACTGCAGCTAAAGCCGATTCGCGTGATTTCTTAACCAATTCAGTTTTAATTGAGCCTACGCGTCTGTTATGTCCCACTGTCATGATTGGACCTCGGTTCGTATCTCCCCGATCAGAAGCTTTGATAACAGCGCATCACGAATTGTTGCAATAATTTTAGATTGCTTTTCATTATTTACCCGCGTTAAATAATATCTTTCTACTTTTTGTTGAAATGCTGATGCAATCTCTGGACTTGGAATTAATACGTTATGATGCCGAACTATTTGTTGACTGATATTTTGCTGCGCGGCCCCCACAGCAATATTTTGTAGCTCCTCACGAGAAAATAGAAGTGTATAAAACAAGAATAAATTTCCAAACTCCGACCTAGCCATTAACGCACTGCAAGCTTGGTTAGCGGTTCCTGACATCTCCAATATACCCAACCTTCCCACCGTAGGTGATGCGTAAAGTGCAATGAGAATAGTTCCCTTTTTCCAAAGTTTACACGATGAACTGCTAAGTCCTTTCTCAGTAATTGCCTCTTCTGAATCCATTAAAGGCCCATCTGTAAGTTCTCCCGTCTTGAACCACTGAATTGTTCCGCCATCCCAATATTCTGATTTCATCCGTTTTGGAGTTCCACCATTCTCGATTGAAACGCATAAATCGTCTACAGTTCCGGATTTCCATCCCTTAGGCACCATCCCCATCTCCGTCTCCTCGAAGCTATCGGGAAAAAGCGCCGCTGTCTCCGCATCCATGCTCGCAGGCTCCCGGCCCTCCGCCCGCGTGCGCACTGGGTCGAAGTCCACGAACCAAGACTTGAAAATGGCACGGGTCATGGCCTCCAGAGTCTCATTCATGCAGTGGTTAAGCTCGATCTTGTCGTCCAAGTTGCTGAGGATATGGGCAATGGCACGTTGCTCGTTAAGGGGCGGCAATAGCACATGAATGGATTTTAGAGAGGCAAGTGGTGTAGCAATACCTGGTGTACCAACTTGAGACGCATTTTTTAGAAGCTCGAGGATTCCTATAAACCTGCCCAATTATTAATATGCAAAAGTATATATAGTATT
>JBAXWY010000023.1:0-43089 GCA_037128175.1 Methanothrix sp. | reverse complement strand
TAAATGAATTTTGATGGAAATTTTAAAAATTTAGGCGAGAGCTAAACACGTACCCCCTATCACTTCTACGGGCAGGAAGATTACGAACCCTGGCTGGCGGAGGCGGGCCTGCAGCCCCAAATAGCGGAGTTGGTTGCCAAGGACATGATCCATCAGGGTCAGGCGGGCCTGGAGGGCATCATCAGGAATACCTGGCTGCCCTACACGGAGAGGCTGCCGGTCCATTTGCGGGACGAGTTCGTAAGAGAGATCGCAGGAAGATATCTGGAGAGGTATCCTCTGGATGAGAAAGGCCAGGCTCACGTGCAGATGATGCGCCTGGAAGTGGAGGCGGAAAGGCCAGGCGATATTCAGCTAAATATTTAACGATGTAGTTTACATTATCTCTTATGGATCTATCCATGCTGCTCCTCGTTCTTCTGGCTGTATTCATAGTAATCGTATTCTATTTTGTTACTATATACAACCGTCTGCAAAGTTTGAGAAACGGCGCTTATGCCACCCTATCTCAGATCCGTGTAGCTATGAAGAAGCGGCTGGATATGGTAGAGCAGCTTGTGGACATGGTGAAAAGCTATGCCCATTTCGAAAAGGAGACGTTGGAAAAGATCACCAGCATGCGGACCGATCTATCGAGCGCAGATCCGGGTGATATCCGCAAGATCAATCGTGACAGCTTGAGCCTGCTCTCCTACATCAGGACTGTGGCGGAGAGCTATCCCGCCCTCAAGACCTCTGATGCCGTTATCAATACTATGAATGCCGTTCGCGAGGTGGAGGATGAAATCTCCCGGCACAGGTACACTTACAACAATATCATTCAGGAGCTGAATACCATGATCGATACCCTGCCCTCCAGCTTCATCGCCTCCTTCGCCCGGCTGTCCAAGCAGGAGTACCTCAGCTTCGAGGAGGACGAGCTACGTCGGGCAGGCTATCTGAGTAGCGATGAGATCGAGCCGCGCCGACCGGAAACAGAATGGGACTGAAAAATAAAGATGAGGTGATGCAAAAATGGGCGAAGAGCGTCAAGCTGCGGCCTGGATCGGCCTGGTTTTTCTGGTGGGTCTCGTCGGGCTCTTCTTAACCGGAGGCATTCCCGGAATGGTGGGATCGTTTGCATCAGGTGTTACCCTGGGAGATGTTTATGTGGACAGCTACCGGGCCGATATTTATCTGAACGGGACTCTGGCGGAGCAGTTCGTCTATGACATAAGTGCCTCCGGCAAATACAAAATGCTCTACCGTTCCTGGAAGATGCCCCTCTCCGAACAACGTATAAAATCTCCTTATGTGTCCTTGCTCAAGATATCGCCGCCCCAGGGCAGCGTGCCCTACCTGAAAAATTGGGCAGGCAATGTGACGCCTCTTTCTGCTCAAGCGAAAAATTATACAGATAGAATTGCAGATCTGGCCGAGATCAACGAGGCGGGATGCCTGCAGACGCAGATGTTTTCCGCAGGAAAGTACCACATTGATTATCGTTTCCTCATCCATCCCTTCCTGGAGTGCGACCAGGAATTCTGCCACTGGAATCTGAGGCTGGCAGATGATCACCTTCCTTATCGCCAGGTCTCCATCTACATCCATGATCCTGATGATCTGCTGGTCTCGCTCTTCCCCCATCCCAAGATGGACTTCCGCCGGGAGGGCGATGCCTGGGTCATCACCGGCAGCAGCCCGAAGGATAAGATGATCGAGCTGGAGATGCTTCTTCGGTCCGAGGCCTCTCGCCAGCTCGATGGTTTCCCAAGACAGGTGACGGATGTAAAAGGTAAGACCCTTTCCGCTCAGGGATATGACTATGACCTGCTCTTGCCCCTTCAGGCATTGATCCTTCTCTTTCCCTTTGCTCTTTTGGCGGTCTACTATCGATTCGGGAGAGAGAAGCGCTATACCGTTCCCAAAACGTTGAGCTATGTTCCCTCTAAAAGAAAGCCGTGGCTGGTGAATTTGGTCTTTAAAGGCGACGCCTTTGACTTTGATAAGGATGGTTTTTATGCCACCCTTCTGGATCTGCATCGACGTGGCGTCGTAGAGATAGACTCCGTGACCGGCACAAGGATAAAGCTATTGCAGCCAGAGGAATCAGGCGAGGACGACTACGAGCAGAAGGTTCTGAATTTCTTAAAGAGCAACTCCACCAATGGTGTCTTCAATGCTCAAGCCTTTGAAGGTAATGTAAAAAACCTGCAGAAATCCAGCGAAACATCCCGGTTACAAGAGATGCACGAGGCGATGGATGGTCTCCTCAGGTATACAAATCATGATGCAGCCTCTGAATTTGTGGCGGGAAGAAGCCTGCGCAGCTTTGGCGGGATTCATTTCCGGACAAGAGATCTGCTCGTCATCCTCTATGTCGCCATATTCTTTATTGCCGCTTTAGGCGGATTTAGCATTCTGTCCAATCCATTGGTTGTGGCTCTACTTATTCTGTTGGTCCAGGCTTCCTTGATGGCCTTTGCCCCCTCTGCCCTTTGGGGAAGGTGGAAGCAGGACTACTACAAGGAGAAGCTGGAGTGGGATGCCTTCCGAGTTTTTTTGTCGGACTTTGCTATGATCAAAAAGTACGCGCCCGAGGACCTGATCCTCTGGAAGGAATGGCTGGTCTATGCAACGGCCCTTGGGGTTGGAGATAAAGTTATGGAAGCCATGGCCGACCTGAACATTCACATCCCGGAGGCGGTAGCTGTGCAGAGCATGCATATCTACTTCAGCCATGCCTACTCCTCCAGCAGTCCCCAATCGAGCGGCTCAGGCGGGAGCGGGGGCGGCTTTGGCGGCGGAGGAGGAGGTGGCGGGGGTGGCGGAGGAGCAAGGTGATGCTAATATAGTAGGATCGCGATGGAGGCCTAGAACGGCTTCCATTTAATTCGCGAAGAGCTTGCTGGCCAGATTTGCGGTTTCGTTTCTATTATAATAGTGGGTGAATATCATTTCTTTAGCTGGGTAGATATTCCTGGTAACCCGTTGCCAAATGAAACGATTCTATACGGATTTACTCGCTGTTTCTTTACTGATCGTCACTTTTTTGTCGGCATCTTTTTGCTCTGCTTGGGCCTTCTTACTTTCTCTTCCCGCCGTTATCTTGTCTGAAGATTTTGACATATCTCAATAACATAGATTAAAACGTATATAAATCTTTCTATTTTTTATCTAAGGATTTTTGGGCGGTGCGTGATAGCTGTAGCGCAAACATCGCTACTCCTATTCTAGTTCTCCCTTATCCTTCAGCTTATTGATGTTTTCGGCAATCGAGACTTCGGTTGCGTGCCAGTTTTGATGTAAAATAGCCGCAGTATTAAGCATCAAGAAACGACTTGCCGTGAACGAGATAACAGCAAGTTATTACTTCTTGGTGTATGATAGCCCTGTATCCCCAAGTCGTCAAACTCAAGAGGGAGACAGAGCCATGAATGTATCGGACTTAGCAGAAGATTATCTTGTCGATCCAAAAGAGGCGATGATAAAGTTAACGACAGGTTACCTAAATGAGGTAATGCGCTTTGAGGCTGAAAAGCAAATCCAGGCGAGACCCTACGAACGCACCGGCAAGAGAAGAGCACATCGCAATGGAACGAGACCGCGATTGCTTAAGACCATCCCTGGGGAAATAGAGCTTGATAAACCCCAAATCAGGGAGTTTTCATTCAAGACCAAAGTATTCGAGAGATATTCTCGCGTGGAGGAATCCGTAAGAATCGCCGTGGCTGAATCGTATCTCGAAGGAGTGTCAACGAGAAAAGTCGAGAAGGTATTCTCAAAATTCGGATTGGATCATATTTCTGCCTCTGAAGTTTCAAGAATCGCGAAGAGGCTGGATAAACAAGTCAAAGAATTTCTGGACAGGCCGATCGAAGAACCTATCTCGTATCTGTTCTTAGATGCAAGCTACTTCAAAGTCAGAACAGATGGTCGATATATAAACAAGGCACTGCTTGTGGTCACTGCTATTCACGACGATGGTTATCGAGAAATTCTGAATGCTATGGTTGCGGATAGTGAAGATGAATCTTGTTGGGAAAGTTGCTTAGACTGCCTAAAGGCCAGAGGACTTAAAGGCGTCAAATTAGTGATATCTGATGGCCATAAAGGAATACAAGCGGCTGTCGAAAAAACGTTTCTAGGAGCATCTTGGCAGATGTGTAACGTTCATTTCATGAGAGCAGTGCTCAAGAACATCCCGAAGAAAGACAAAAAAGAGGTAGCTTACATGCTAAAAGATGCTCTTGAAGATGAGAGTAAGATGCAAAAACTGGCCGTTGTTCTTCAAGCTAACGGACATAAAAAATCTGCTGCCACAATTGATAGATTCCGATTCGATCTTTGGAATTACAAATCATTTCCCAGACAACATTGGAGAAGGATCCGAACTACTAACGGCCTGGAGAGAATCAACAAAGAGCTGAAAAGAAGAAGTCGCGTAGCAGGTGCGTACTCAAATGATCAATCGCTCCTAAGAGTGGCGGTTTGCATCATGATGGATATCAACGAAGATTGGATAACTGGTAAAAGGTATTTATCCTTGGAGGAGTGAGTTAAATCAGGATACGGGGCCACTGCGAATTTACAGCAAAGATGGCACGCTACCGAGACTTCAGAGAGAATAGATGATGGGTCCGCTTCAATATCATTCTCTCTTTTATATCTTATTCATACTTTCTATTATGTAAAAATGGTTTATTGATATTGTTTTCTGGCGAAAGTACTTAACATTACACTTAGAATAGACATACTATGGCCGGAGTCCTTGAGCAGCTAATCAGGCCACAAAAGAGGGCCGTGGTGCATTGCAATCCAAAGGCCTTGGAGCTCCAGACGGCCAAGGAGATCCTAGCAGAGATCTTCAAGGTCAGGATCTCAGAGGTGTATGAGATGATCCGGAACCGTTTTGAAGCCGCTAGCTCTAAGGGTGTAGTCTCTAAAGAAGAAGAGTTGTGGCCTGCAGAGTTCTGGCTGGAATAGGGTGCCTATTTCCAGATCTGCCACCATCGTTTAGTCCTCAGGAAATTGGGTTTGATCGCATACAATAACAAGAGTATACCTACCACTAGCAAGATCACACTAAGGACGTTGATGCTATGCGTATTTATCATCGTGACTAGTTGTCCTAACTGTAACCATACCAGCCAACCGCCGACGATTGCCAATATAGCCCTAACGACCAAGCTCATTAAGATCATTTTACTCATTCCTTAACTCGCTTTAATATTGGGTGATCTTAACGAAAAAGGTTTTGGATACATAGGCGGTTATTTCCAGAACCGCCACCAGCCTTTTTCTTAGCCTCTTCCTGGCTTGGTGGTAGTGCCGGGGTGATCTTCTCCGAGAGCTGACCAGCCATGCTTGGCGCAGAAAAGAAAATAGCGGAAAAACCGCCAAATATCTATCATTCTAATGCTAGCGATCCTCTGCAAAATATTGATCAAACCGTGCCATAAGACCAACCGTAAAATACTTTATCACTCCATCTTGCCTCTCGCTTTCCGGTTTCTTATATTCTGCCTCGATCAGATTATCAAGCTCATCAACTGCCTGCAAAAGTTCAATGCGGTCTGCCTCTTTTCCGATGGGCGCGTATTCTAATCGCAACCGCTCTATATAATTCATCAACTTATTATCGTCCATTTGTCTCTCCTGCCGTCTTTGGTAATAGGTAAAGAGATAACATAAGCTTAACGCCACGCATGAGAAGAGGATTAAGCCTATTCCTAGCCGGTAAAAATGGTTGTTTATTCTTTCTCTTTGTGGCAGCAGCAGTGATGCTTCTTTTTCACGAAACACAGAAGAGCTATCAAGCCAATCACGAGAAGGTGTATTTTTATAATCTTCTTCACAAGGTTCCACAGCATAGTCTATTTCACCTATCAATATATGGGCATTAAAACTATAAAACTGTGACCTTCCATTATCCTTCAGCTTCTTGATGTTTCCGGCAATCGAGACTTCGGAGAGAATAGATGAGGTGCCTGTTTCGATATCATTCTCTCTTTTGTATCTTATTTATACTTTATATTATGTAAAAATGGTTTATTGATATTGTTTTCCTGCGAAAGTACTTAAACTTACACGTATGATAGGCATACTATGGCAGGAGTCCTTGAGCAGTTAATCAGGCCACAAAAGAGGGCAATGAGTCAGAAGGCTATGGAGCTGGAAGTCGCGAGAGAGATCCTGGCCGAGGTCTTCATGGTCAGGCTCTTTGAGGTGGATGAGATGATCCAGAATCGCGTTGACGAAGTCTCCTCTCAAGAAGCCTGCGGCGAAAATGACGGGCTGTGGCCGCAGGAGTTCTGGCTGGAAGGGTGAAGCTCACCGTATCGCCTGAGATCCTGCCTTCCCTGGGCCAGCGCGACCTGGATCGGGTCCATGTCTGCAAGTCTCATCCCTGCGCATCTTCTCAATCTGCTCCGCTCCATATTTCTGCCGTGGTTGTCTAGTATCCAAAGTATACGGCCACGAGGAGACTGTGGGGGCATGTCAAACCATGTCACGTGTTGCCTTTTATAGTCGATCATTTCCAGAATTGCCACTGTTTTTTTTTTACCTTATGATTTTCCTTAGCTCATCTAGTGAAAGTACCTCGTCTTTTTTTCGATGAATCATTCTATGGCAGTTTGAACATACAACGGCCATTTCTGTTTTAGGGTCAACATTAGTTTCTTTTTCGAGCGTGCTAACCGGTTTCAGATGATGAACTTCAATAAAATTTTCACCTCGGGCTCCATATCTTTGCTTAAAATCGAAGTCACAAGCCATACATTTGAACCCATGAATCGCAATTGCTTTTTTGCGTAGTTTCTTATTGCGTTCATAGAAATTAATAAATCTTTGGCCTTTTATTCCTTCAAATAAATCTTCTTTTTCTTCTTCTGCTAAAATTGAATCTAAATCGGCATCAATCGTTGATTCTATAGATGAATTTGTATCTTTGGGCATCTCGATGAGCTTTCGTGCAATATCATTTAGATCTCTTGTTTTATTTGGCTTATTCAATTCGTTTTTCAAGTCAGATATGCCATTTGCCATAGATTCGGCTACAAGCTTTTGAATTCGTTTACATTCATTACAGAGCACATATCGCCGATATTCATTGGGGTGAACAAGTCTGTGATGCACTCGCCACTTTGGCATGCAATTATCGTTGTTGCAGCAATTATCGAAGAAGACACATTTACCATATTTCTCATTCTTGCAGTATACTCTGCCTTCTTGAAGCTTGTTTGATTTTCGCCCATATAGTAAGCAAGAGGCCCATGGATGATAATCAGGCTGGCCGGGCTTTGATTCTCCTAGTATCTCGTTCAATTTTTCCCATTCGTTCAGATCTTTTTTTGCTGCTGCTAGTTTTTCCTTTAAGACCGCTTCATCCATTTTGTCACTTCCAGAATTGCCACCAGCCTTTTTTCTTGATCCCCACTTCTCCGGGCTTCAATGATAGCTGGCTTATGCTTTGGGTGAGCTGTGCCACATGGTCGCGATGGAAGCGAATATTCACGGCCTCCTGGCCTTCATCTATCATGAACTCCTTCCACAATCCTGATCTCCTCTTCAGTCAGCACATAAAGCTCGTAGACAAGGGCGTCTATCAGGCACTGGGGGGCGATCAGCCTTTATACCCCAGCTCCTTGGCCTTGGCAAAGGCAGTATCCGCCTCAGTGTTTTTCCCAAGGGACTTGAATACCTCGCTTTTGTTCATCCATGCATCTGCGAGTTTAGGATCAAGTTCGATGGCCTTGTCGTAAGCCTGTATGGCCTCATCGTATTTTTCCTGGTCATAGAGAGCATTGCCTTTGTTGTTCCAGATATCAGCGTCTTCTGGATCTAACTCGATTGCCTTATTGTAGGCCTGGATGGCTTTGTCATACTTGTCCTGGTCGTTAAGAACCAAGCCTTTTAAAGACCAGAGAGTGGCAGTCTGCGGATCGATCTCTATTGCTTCGTCAATTACTCCAACGGCTTCGTCATGTTTGCCTTGTTGGCCCAGTGCACCGCCCTTGTTGATTCGTGCCATGACATTATTGGGATCTAATCTGATGGCCTCGTCATAAGCCTTGATGGCCTCATCATATTTGCCCCGATTAGCTAAAGCCAAGCCCTTATTGCTCCAAGCCAGAGCAAACTTTGGTCTTATTATTGTTGCTTTATCATAAGCTTGAATAGCTTCATCATACTTTTCCGTATTGCAAAGAACAATGCCCTTGCCATTCCAAGCATCTGCAAACTTAGGTTTTAGCTCAATGGCCTTATCAAAAGCAACTATCGCATCGTCAAATTTATTTAAACTGTTTAAAGCAAACCCTTTTCTGCTCCAAACGTCTGCCGATTTTGGGTACATTTCTGTGGTATGATCTAAGCACGAGATTGCTTCTCCATGCTTCTTAAGCTCCGCTAGTGCCCATCCTTTATTGATCCATCCCCATTTATTATTGGGATCTTTTTCAATAACATTGTCATAGCAGGGGATGGCATCTTCATATTTTCCTTGATCAAAGAAGGCATTTCCTTTCTTGAGCCATGATTTGGCTTCTCTGGAATTTGCGATTCTTATTCCTGCTGGGGAAGTGTCTTTTTGCCTTTGAATAAATTCTTGTATTTTCTTAGAAGGAGCAATAGCAAATCCTAGATCATCGACATTTATATAACTGATTCTATCCGTTATTTTTAATGCAGACTCAAATCTTGTATCATAACCTCTGCTAATTACGACCCCAATAACTGGAAGGTTTTTTGCAATTCGGTTTTGAACCCATCCCATATAGTTGGATATTTGTCCGAATGTATTTTGACCTGCTCGTACGTTTTTCAATTCAATTACAACATATCTTTTTTGGGTCCTATCGCAACAAAGTAAGTCGATGCGTCCACCGTTGCCTTTGCAAATAAGTTGTCTCCCCGATAGTTTTGACGCTGGATCAACATATAATTCTAAATCGTGCCCAAATTTTTTTAAAACTTTTAAATTTTTAGCTAATGTATCCTCAAGTTCTATTTCTAATCGTATGCCTTCTGCTATAGGCTCCTTTTGAATTTGTTCGATAAAATCCTTATATCCAGGATTTTTATCTGCAGCTAATTGATTCAGTTTATTCCAGTATTCGGACGAAATTTTAAAATTGCTTTTTTGGAAACTGCCGCTTAAAGGGCTCCATTCTTCAAAATAAGGACTATCACGTAGATCTTTTATATGTACAGGGTGATCAAATTTGAAGAGAACCTCAAAATCACAACCATAATCCCATCCATGATCGTTATCATCAACAATCGAATACGCATCACTTTCTGCCTGGATCAAATAGCCAATATCTTTCTTGGGTGAAGTGCGCCATAAGAATACTAAGTCACCTTTCTTGGTGTCTTTATGACAGGTCCACCAACCTCCAGAATCCGTACAATATGTAGGATCAAGGATTTCTCGATCGCTGCCATCATCTTCTAAATAGTAATCAGGACGAGTTACCCAGAGCCAGTATTGGCGCTCGTTGGGTTCTAACGTGTCTCCCTCCATTTATCTCTTCCTCGTGGTGCCTAAACCATCGCTCACGCGAAATAGTTTTGGGTGCCACCTGCCAAAATGTAAATGCCTTCCAAAACGAAATAGGTCCCGAAATATCTATCATTTAGCTCCTTTCTTGCGGTTTGTGCTCCTTGCCACCGCCCGGAGATTGTCTTTTCGATTGCTTCCACCGTTGCTAATCGGGTTTTTGTGGTCGCATTCTCTTTTATCGCCAACATCAAGCCCTACCTTTGCCCTTGCAGCATCTCGATGTGAGCGGGCCGCGATCTGCTCAGGTTTGCCATGGTACTCGCGATATTCCTTTTTGTAGTCACGTTTTGTAGTCATGCAAGCCCCGCTTCCGCCATCGCTTTCTTCAGTCTGCTCTTAGCCAAATCCTCGACCCTGGTCGAAAGTTCCTCCTCCCTCTCGGCACGGAATGGGTCAAACTCAAATCTCGGCATAGCTGGTCCCTCTTTGGCTGCCAGCTCCTGCCGGGCTTCGCTTCGTGGATCCTGCAGAATCACGCCCTCGGGAGTCGTTGGGCCTTTCTTGAGCAGATCTGTATCACCCAAGAGCCTGGTGCCTTGCAGGATGTATTTGGCGGCCGCCAGGCTGGCCTTGGGATCACCGCTGCCAAGCTGCAACTACCACCGCATCCCGTGCGCTCTATTGGCCAGGGATTTCAGCCGCTCGCGGGCCAGGGACCACAGCTCAACAATGATATGAGGATCTCCCTGAAAGCGATCGGCAAAAGAAATCGATCGAAAGGTTTTTTATTCTCTAATTCCTTCCCATTGGGGAATGAGCGAGGGAACTAACGATACTGAGAAGAAGGGCTTTGCTGCGCAGAAGCTCGAACTCAAGAATAAGCGAGATATTAAGAGCAAGCTGAGTCTGGATAACGTGGATCTGGGCGTAACTATGCCTTCCACGAATGTAAATGAGTACATGCGGGTTTTAAGGCTGGCCCGAAAGCCCAGTCGTGAGGAGTTCACTATGATCGCCAAGATCTCTATGGCCGGCATAGGCATCATCGGCACCCTGGGCTTTGTCATATACGCGCTGCTTACCGAACTACCCAAATCTTTCTAAAAAATCCAAAAAAATATCTTTTTTAGCTCTCTTTAGCTTTGGCCTTATTTAATGCCCGCAATGTGGCTCCAAACTCCGATTCCACCAGAGTTTTCACGCCCATGGTCTTGGGATGCAAATCCAGCTCAACAGTAACATGCTGGTGTCCTAAATCGCGCAGAGGTTTGACCTGGCGCGGTCCATTGGTGATAGAGAATATCTCCATGCCTTCAAAAGCCGATACCGGTAGGGCATGGGGCACACCCGAGATCACGGCAAAGTCGTAATGCTTTTTGGCAGCCATATTTTTCACGGCGTCACCTGTCACCGGGTACTCGTCCAGTCCGCCGATGAGCTGGTAAAACACATTGCGCGCCATTAGGTCGCGGGCAATATTAGCTGCGTCCCTTCTCACTTTGGGCAGGCCCACCTGGTCGTCCAGGTTGGCGAGGGTGTCCACCTGATCGCCGGCAACCTCTGCCACGGCTGCGGTAATGTCGGCAAACATATAGGCCGTCTCCTTCTTGGCATTGAGAATATTCAGGCCCTTCTTGCCTTGCCGGATGAGCTCAAGAAGCCTGGCAGCTGCCTCATATTTGAGATCACCCCGCTCCGGGGCCAGGTACTCGCTGCTCGCGGCTCCGTAGAGCTTCTCGACAAGGGTGGCTTTCTCGAGCAGTCCCTTCTGCCGGACTAGCTCAGTCTCATCTATGATCCCCTTGTCTCTGGCCGCCTCCAATGTGATGATCACGCCCTTGGTATTGTCTCTGTAGCCGGCGTGAACCTCTACCTCCAGGACGGGTATGTCCAGGTCGGCATTGAGTACGGCCTGGTGCAGATCGTCACCGATGATCATGCTGCTACAGGTCCCTGAGATGGCCATAAGTTTGGGATGGAACAATTCATTGGCCTTCTTGAGGAGAGCAGTGAGCGGCTGCTGGCCTCCGAAGACGAATCCCGCTTCGTCCAGTGCGGTAGTAAGTACCCGCACACCATCCTCCTCTAAGAGACGGGCATGCTTGAAGCAGCATCCGCTTGGGCCGTGCAGTATAACCACCTCGGCACCTAGATCGCGCAGTGTGTAAAGAGCGGCCACAATGGAGCTTGGTCTGGGATGAAGTATTGTTAAGTTATCGCTAGTCATTCATATCACCTAAAGCATTTTACACAGGAAAGCAGCCTTTTCGGTTTGTCTTTCTGAGCCATTTCCAGCCCTTGCTGCAAATTTTTGGCGGTAGCCGCCCCCAGCTCTTCCGCCAGGGGGACAAGTCTTTCTCCTACTATTATCAGCTTTGCCATCTCGCTTTTCCTTTGCCGGAGCAGTTCGGAGAGAGCAAGGATGTTCATGCCTTCACATACGGTTTCCTTGTCTTCTCCCACCACTACGAACAGGTCGGGGCCACTGGCCCGGTCCAGCGCTCGTGCCACGTCCCGGACTTTGAGCCCGGAGTTGGAACTGTCGAAGAATGTCTGATTGGGCAGCCGCTTGATCTTCATGCGCCCGGAAAAGCCGTCGAAACCGGTGAGGGCCTGGGCAACCATGCTCCTCGCTATGCCGGCCAGTTCTGCGGCAGCCGCGGCTCCTGCTAATGCCGTCTCGTAGCCCAAGAAGTCCAGATCCTGCCCCAAATCCAGATGCACCTCTTCTTTTGCAAAGATCAAACTATCCGGCCTGGCATAAACCCTTCCACCTCTGGCAAAAGAAACATCTGGGGAGAGCCGGGCGTCGCTGTTGGCCAGAATCTTGGCGCCGCTCCTGGCAAGGCTAAGCATCTGCAGCTTGGCAGTGCTGGCCCACTTGGTGGCATTGGCTATGGAATAGTCTCCGGAAAGGCTGGTCACGATCCCATAATCGGCCAGGCCCGTGCCGCCCAAAGAGATCTCACAGATCAGGGCCTCTACTCTGTGGGCCTTTGCGACTTGTGCGGCATGAATCACATTTCCGGGTGTGATGGAAAGCCCCTTTTCCAGAATGCGGGCTTTGCCATCTTGCCAGATCTCTAGGCCGCGAGTGGTGTGGGATAAGACCTTCTTTTGCCAGGAGAGCATCATGGCCAGCAAGAGGGCCGTGGAGGTCTTGCTGTGCGTGCCCGTCACCTCGAAGACCTCCATGGCCGGATCAACTCTTTCCCTCATCAGCAGTTCGCCCACCGCTTGATGGTGGGTGATTATCTTTTTCTTGGCCGTCTTAGCCAGAGCTAAAGTCGGATTGCCGGGTGCAAGGTGTACGGGAGCTACCACCAAATCGAAACCTTCCAGATCTGGAGTGTGGTGATATACCTCGAATGCCTCAGCCCGCAGGCCCGATTCGACCATCCGGCGAGCTATTGTGGCTCCACCGTGGATGGTGTCCAGTACGGCTACCTTAGAGCCTCTTTCGCTCGCTTGCAGGCCAGTGTCGCAATGCATTCGTCCACGCCCAGTGGCTCGGCACAGATGACCTCTACCTCTTTGCCCCCTATCATCAGAGTGCCTCTGCGCTTTTGCGGATCTATGCCCATCTCCTGGGGAATGTCCTGGCGGGTATGAACCCCGTGGGCTAAAAAGAGGGGCAGAGCCACGATCTTCGATACATTGGTTCCTGCAAAGCTATTCAGACCCTCCGGGATGTTGGGATGGTTCATATTGAGATAAGCGGTCCTGACCGGTCCGGAGTGGTTTTTGCTGATCATCTGGGCAAGCGATTCCACCAGTTCTTTATTGTAAGGCAGGCTGGAACCATGCCCGAGTATAAGTATGCCTACGTCATTCATGGAAACACCAGTATTACTTTTTACACATCTCGTGTTAAGAGACGATAGATTCATAAGTACTAAATCCTTTCGAGGCTGGCCACTTGCAAAGACGCCGCCGGGGAGATGATAAACATCAGCATGAATGGGGCAATCGGATTATCCATATTATCTGCATGTATCCTATTTCTAATGATCTTGATTTATCCTGCCTTTTCCCAGGAGGTCGTTCTCTCTATGCATGATAATTATACCATGGAAAACTGCACATTGCAGGTAGAGGATATAGATTCGCAGGCGGCAAAGGTCTGGGTGCTGATCCGGGCTGGGAAAGAGCCGTCTTTATCGAGGGTCCTCGGAATAAATGAGACATTAAGCTGCGGCAGGCTGACGCTGATGGTAAAGAGATTTTATGCCGGTGAGAGCGCTGATCTCGTCTGCCTAAAAATTGATGGCAAAAGCATATCAGGCTGAGAAATACTTTTCGAATACGCCTGCAATCTCAGAGGGCTTCTCGATGACGAAGACATCTTCCATCCGGCGCAGACTCTCGACATGCTGAGCATCCTCTTTTCGGATGCGAAGCCGCATCTCGCTGCCGTCCGGGAGAATGGTGGTTATAATTCCCGGCATATAGTCGCAGGGCATGATGTATGTGGGAACGAATGCCTTCTGGGACATGATGGCGGCATTGGAGAGCAGCGAGTCTGCCAGGCCCAAAGAAATCTTGGCCACGGTATTTGATGTCGTGGGTGCCAGCAGCAGAAACTCATAGCGCTTCATCTGCAACTGGCCGGCCAGGAAGGGAGAGTTGGCGTTGATCTCCACCCATACCTTGTCGAAGTGCTTCTCTAAGGTGTTGAAGAGCTTGTAATACTTGATGACCTGTTCGCCTGCCTTGGATACGAAGACGCGCACATCTACCACATCATCGTACTGCTTTTGCAATTTTATCATGGCCTCGACCGTCTCCTCGATGCGGTCGCCGCTACCCGTGATCCCCCAGGCGATCTTTCTCTTCGCGCTATCTTTTGCCATAATAATCACTTAGTTTTTTCAGGATAATTATTTTTCCTGTATCTTCATATTTTCCAGACGCACCACCGTCTCCGCGAACCTCTTTGTCGTCTTTCGCAGCGTTCGGTTGCCTTCTTCGTCCAACATTACTCCTTCCAGTGTATCGCGAGACCAGAAGGTCGCTCCCAGGTTAGCGCCAAAAAACCCTCCGCTCACCGGGATCATGCCGTTGAGGATGTAAAAAGTATGTACCTGCTGCACGGCCAGCTCCTGGCCGCCCATACGATCGCCTCCCACAGCGATAGCCATGCCGGGCTTCAGCCGCAGTGCTTTTGGGTCGGCGGCCAGTGTGGCACGTGTTCTATCTATTATTATTTTTGTCTGAGCACTCATGCTGCCGTTATAGACGGGCGTTGCGATAACAAACCCGCTGGCCTCCCGGATGAGGGGGTAGAGCTGGTACATATCGTCTTTGACTACGCATTCCTTATTTTTGAGGCAATAGTCGCAGTGCCTGCAGGGGCTGATCTGCTTTCCTCGCACCGTGAATTGCGTCGTTTCCAGGCCCTTCTCAGCCAGCATCTTGAGGGCCATTTCCAGGACGTGCTCAGTGGCCATCTTCCGAGGACTGCCGGATATGCCGAGTATCATGATCGTATATGGGTTCTATAGATATTTTAGATTTGCTGGAAGCGCCTCTTGCTCTGCCAGGCGCAGCCGGATCATCTCCTCCACCTCTGCCGAGGTAGTGCCGAAGACCTCTTCCAGGATCTCTTTGGCTGTTTGTAGCTCCAGGGCCTTTCTGTCCCGGATGCGGGGAAAGACCTGTCGCTCTATTCTCGGCCTCCTGTGCAAGGGCCACCCTAGCTCTGCGAAAACTCCTGCCATTATCAGCTACCTAATGCGTGTAAGAATAAATACTTTTCTGGATTAAATGATAACAGTAAATCATTTTATGGACTAATAAATGTATGTATAAGATACAAATGATCTGCTAATAATGTCCCAATAAATTGTCTCTCATAACGGAGAATATAATCTTGAGAAGAAGAAGGATGGCCGCGCGGGGCGAAAGTGATGCAAAAGAGTATTATGAGGGAAACGGCCAATATAATTATCATGATCATGGGAACGGCTTGGGTCTTTGGAGACGATGTGGATACAGATGTGATCATCCCTGGCAAGTACCTGCGCACAAAAGATGCCAGGCTCTGGGCGGAGCATGCCATGGAGGGCTTAGACCCGCAATTTGCCTCCCAAGTAGAGAAGGGCGATGTGATTGTGGCGGGCAGAAATTTCGGCTGCGGCTCGTCACGCGAGCAGGCGCCCCGCGCATTGTTGGGGGCGGGCGTGGCCGTGGTGGTAGCCCGGTCCTTTGCTCGTATCTTCTACAGAAATGCCATCAATGTAGGGCTGGCTCTGATTGAGGCGGATGTGTCCTGCCAGAGGGGCGACAACGTAGAGGTGGATCTGGCGGCAGGAACTGTGCGGGTGGGGGATAAGTTGTATCTGGGCACCAGGCTGCCTGATTTCCTCATGGAGATACTTGAAGACGGGGGCCTGGTGGCGCACCGAAGGCGGCAGAAAGGATTGGCATGATGGCATGATCTTTCCGGATGAGTATAAGTTAGTCGGGATCAAGGACCGGGAGAGGCGAGGTGAATCCATCTATTTTGCCACGGAGTATCTCATCAGCCGGGACGGCCCCGCTCTCTACCATGTCACGAGTCGCGGCTCGGGTTTCATGAGGGAGGTGGTGGGGCTGGAGCCGATCGCCTCTGGCCAGGAGATCATGTTTTATCCTGATATTGTGGACACTCGGAACCGGGCCCGTCTCATCGAGCTGGCGGACGGCATCTGCCGGGGCACAAAGGCGAATACGGTCGTCTTTCGGGGGCTGGATGAGCACATCACCTTTGTCAAGGACCCAGACCGTTTCCAGGTCTTGACCATCGAAGTTTTGGACGTCTCGCCTCCCCATCCGCCCTGGCTGGTTCACGTTCTCGCCGGCCTGGAGACTTGCGGCATCCTGGGGGACCTGACGGTTCGTTTTGTGCCTCACATCCTGGATCTATGCCGGTTTGATTGCGATAGCGTTTATTACCCTTGCCGGGCCTCGGGCCTGGGGCGCTCTTTAGACACGGACCCAGTGGTGCACGAGCACCCCCGGATTGTGGGCTGCGCCGTCTCGCGGGAGATCTTTCTGGCCACTAATCCCGGCAAAGATTTCGAGTTTGTCAATATCTGCCCCTTGCACAGTTCGGAGCCGGTCTTTGAACCAAAGGGGCCTTTTATCACCCGTTGCTGCCGTTCCGAGCAAAAGGGCCTGACCGAAAAGAACGGGCAGCTGGGCATGGTGGTGCATTGGGGAGACGGGCCGGCTAAAATAGCGGAGGCAGTGCGATGTCTGGTGCAGGATCTAAGAAAGTAGCCGTAGTTGCCGGTGACGGCATTGGGCCGGAGGTAATAGAGAGCGCCCTGGCGGTGCTGGATGCCGCAGGCGCGAAGTTTGAACAGGTCCCTGTGGAGGTAGGTCTCGCCCGCTGGAAGAGAACGGGCCTGGCCATGAGCGAGGAGGATCTGGAGACGCTCAAAGAGTGCGACTGCATTCTATTTGGGGCGATCAGCACGCCGCATGATCTCAATTATAAAAGTGTGCTTCTCCGAATACGAAAGGAGCTGGACCTTTATGCCAATATCCGGCCCTTTCAATCTCAGGAGCTCGATTTCATCATCGTGCGGGAGAATACGGAGGGGCTTTACTCGGGTCTGGAGGAAGTGGGGGTGGAGGAGTCGCATACCATGCGGGTTATTACGCGGCGCGGCTCGGAGAGAATTGCAAAGAAGGCCTGCGACCTCGTGGCGCGCCGCCGCAAGCTGACCATCATCCACAAGTCGAATGTGCTGAAAAGCGACTGCCTCTTTCTGGAGACCTGCCGCGCCGTAGCCGCAGGGCGGGGCGTGCTCTGCGATGACATGCTGGTGGATGCTGCCGCCTACAATCTGGTGGTGAATCCCCAAAGGTTCGACGTGCTGGTCACCACCAATCTCTTTGGCGACATCTTGAGCGATGAGGCGGCGGGAGTGATAGGCAGCCTCGGTCTATGTGCCAGCGCCAACCTCGGCACCGACCATGCTCTTTTCGAGCCCATCCACGGCAGCGCTCCGGACATTGCAGGAAAAGGCATCGCCAATCCCGTGGGTGCCATCCGTTGCGCGGCCATGATGATGGAATGGCTGGGTGAGCCAAAGATGGCATGCCGGATAGAGGCAGCAGTGCAGAAGGCGCTGGCCTGCGGGGCAAAGACGCCGGATCTGGGCGGTGACTGTGGGACGGCGGATGTGACAAGAGTGATAGTGGAAAATTTAAAGACCTTTTAGACAGGGGATGGAGAAAAAGAGTCAACAATAACAGATTCTTCCCTATGTTGGGATACTCATTCCAACCATTCCTGGTGGGTGATTTGGGCTTGTTGCAAGATCTGTGCCAGCAGGTTGGCATCTATATCTTGCTTATGGGGATTGGGTATTCGAAGCTTGGTCTCTCCTCGGAACATGAACAAGCCTATTCGACAACAAGAACCGACTCCTCGTTAATCGTAGGCACATTGATCATTGCGCCCTCAATTGCTGGAATCGTGTGACTCAGCTTGATACCGAGGACCAGCCATTCTTCAATAACCTCGATTAACTCGGCCCTAGCCTCTTCAATGGTTTTACCTGTGGCCCATGCACCATTTAATCCTGGAACGGATACGAAAACAGGTTCATCACTTTCGATAATCTTGTATTCTGCCCGCCGCAACGCTGCCGCTATGTATTCTGCGAACATAACATGTAACTAACATTGCATAAGTTATATATCTTTCACTCCGAATGATTAGGCTGCGGGCATCATTCTTAGCGTTGTCACTAAAATGGTAGTGTGGCGGAGCGAGCCGGAAAAGGCGCTGTCCGGGGAAGCGCGGACATCGGATGTGATCACTTTCTTTTACGCCCCAGCATCTTTGCCAACCATCGCGACAGGCTCCAGGGCAAGCTATTCTCCAGCCTCTTCCTCATCTGCTCCTGATCTTTTTCCATTTTCGTTGCCTGTTTCTTCACGAAAATCACCTATACACTCTTATCGTGCCTGGACCTTATATCTGGCGGATCTCCGGCTGGTTGTAACATCCCGCAAAACTTTATATTCTAATTCAGTCTAAATATATGTGGTGTGTAAAAATGATTCCACAATCTCATAAACATTTCGCATGTTTGACCGTGTTGTTCCTCCTATTATCCGCCTTGCTGATAGCAGCAGGCGCTGATGCTCTCGCCCAGGATGCGGCGGGCCTCTCCCTGAACGGCACCGCTTTCCTGGATACGAATGGCGACGGCTTCTTCTCGCCGGGCGAGAGGCCTCTCGCGAATGCTACCGTCCGGCTGATGCTGGAAGGAACTGAGATTTTCAACACCACTACGAACCAATCGGGGCAGTACTTTTTTGGCGATTTATACCCAGGCCGCTACGAGCTGAGGGCCGATTCCATTTTCCCCTGGAACCAGACCGCGCCCGGCGCCGGCTACTATGAAGTGACGCTCTCCGACAAGAGCGGCTTTGGCCTGGACTATGGCTTTTTCGCCCCGCAGGAGCGTGCCTCTCTTCCTTCTCGGGTATATCCGCTCATGCGCCCCACAAAGGAAGAGACGGATCTTTGGGCCGGGCAGTACAATGCATCCGACAAGGCCTATTTCAGCCCCGAGATCACTACAAAGATGGCCGCCGCGCCTGTCACTTCCTTCAGCTTGCTGGACCGGCTTAATTACGTACCCTCCGAGCGCGACCAGGGAGGCTGCGGCAACTGCTGGGCCTGGGCGGGAACGGGCGTCATGGAGCTCGATTATGCCAGGCAGAAGGGCGTTTCCGATCGCTTCTCCCTACAGTATCTTGATTCCAACTACAACGGCGGTTGCGGCAGCTCCGGAGCCTGTTGCGGCGGCTGGCTGTCGGGATTGTCCGGATTTTATAATGCCAAGGGCATGATGGTTCCCTGGTCCAACAGCAACGCTCATTATCAGGATGCTTGGAAGGGCTGCGGCTCGTGTTCGGCAGTTCTCGCTTCCTCAATATCCACATCTCCTCATTATGATCTGGCGTCTATCTCCGTCAATACCATTCCCTCTCATGGAATGACCAAAGAGGCGGCCATTTCCAACATCAAGAACGTCTTGCTGCAGGGCAAAGGCATCTGGTTTGCCTACTATTTGCCCGATAGCAGTTCCTGGAATGACTTCTTTAGCTTCTGGAGCGCACAGCCTGAGAACGCCCTGTGGCAGCCGGACAATGCTTGCGGCAGGTCGTATAACTATCAGAACGGAGGCGGGCATGCCGTTCTCTGCGTGGGCTATGATGATACAAATCCCGCTAACCGCTACTGGATCATGCTCAACAGCTGGGGCGATACGTCCGGGCGACCGGCCGGTCTATTCCGGGTTAGCATGGACATGAACTACGATTGCACCTACAGCGGTCTCGGATATGCCTTCTACTGGATGACTCTGGATATGAGCTACTCCGATAGCGAAAACAATGCACCGCTAACGCCTTCTCTGCCTTTGGGCCCTGTGCAGGGGTCCGTTCTTGATTCTTTACGCTACACCACTTCGGTGATCGATCCCGACAAAGATCCAGTTAAGTTCACTTTCAGTTGGGGAGATGGCACCACATCGGAGACCGGGCTGATCAGCACCGGCGCAGGGGCGGCCTCGCACACCTGGAGTTCGGCTGGAACCTACCGGGTAACGGCTAAAGCTACAGACAACAACGGAGCCGCATCCCCCGTGTCAGAAGCCCTTCTTGTCACCATTGCTTCTGCCAATCGGCTGCCTTTGAGGCCTGTCAAGCCCCTAGGTACTGCGGCCGGTATTTTGCAGAAATCTTACAGTTACACCGCTTCCGCAAATGATCCGGATGGCGATGATGTCCAGATTACCTTTGACTGGGGAGATACAAGTTCGTCGGTGACCGAGCCCGGGAAATCCGCGGCAAAGATCAGCGCGTCACATGCTTGGCAGCGATCTGGTACATACTATGTCCGGGCTAAGGCTACAGACATTAGAGGTGGCCAGTCCGTCTGGTCCACATCTCTTATGGTCAAGATAATCGTCAATAGCCCCCCTAAAAAGCCATCCACTCCGACGGGTGTTGCATCCGGCTATGTGGGCAAGCCCTATTCCTTCACAGGCTATACCACGGACCCCAATAAGGATCAGATCTTCTATACCTTCGACTGGGGTGATGGCAATATCTCGGAAACCAACCTGGTAAATTCGGGAACTTCGGTGCGCATGCCGCATACCTGGAGCTTGGCCGGAACCTATTCGGTTAAGGTTATGGCCAAAGACAGCAATGACGCTGAATCTCTCTGGTCCGCCACCAAAACGGTGACCGTCTCTGAAGCATCCCGCCGCTCAAAGGCCAAGCCTTCCTCTGCGGCAAAAGCAGAAGAGACGGGACAGGGCAAAAGGACCTGCCCCTGTTCGCAAAAATCATGAAAGAAAATTGAAAGGATCTATGGCGGGCAAGCGTCTCTTTCCAGATCCCTGACCAGTGCCTCTGCCCGCCTTCCTACCTGGGCTGGATCCATCGGGACGCGCGCCACGCCCGTTTCTATGGCGGCGCGAGCGACGGCTGCGGCGACGGCGGGAACTACCCTCCGGTCCAGTGGCGAGGGAATAATGCACTCCTCGGATACGCTCTCTACCAGGCGGGCAATGGCTTTTGAAGCTGCGACCTTCATGGCCTCATTGATGTCGGAGGCCCGCACATCCAGGGCCCCGCGAAAGATGCCGGGGAAGCCCAGCACATTGTTTACCTGATTGGGGAAATCGGATCGGCCGGTGGCCACCACTCGCGCGCCAGCTTGCAAGGCCAGGTCTGGCATGATCTCGGGCACGGGGTTGGCCATGGCAAAGACAATGGCATCAGGGGCCATGCTCTTTACCATCGCGGGAGTTACAATGCCTGCTACCGACAAGCCCAGGAAAACGTCCGCTCCTTCAATGGCATCGGCTAAGCCGCCCGTAACATGGCGCGGATTGGTCGTACGGGCGATCTCCTGCTTGGCCGGGTTGAGGTCTGTACGGCCGGTGTGGATTACTCCCCGGCTGTCGCAGAGTATGGCGTCCTTTACCCCGAAGCTGTAGAGAAATTTGGTAACGGCGATGCCCGCCGCGCCCGCCCCGCTCACGGCCACGCGCACGTGAGAAAAGCTCTTGCCCACTACCTTGAGGGCATTGATGAGGGCGGCCAGGGCGACCACGGCGGTGCCGTGCTGGTCATCGTGAAAGACGGGTATATCCAGGATCTTCTTGAGCCGCTCTTCTACCTCAAAGCAGCGAGGTGCACTTATGTCCTCCAGGTTGATTCCGCCAAAGACCGGCTCTATTGCCGCAACGGTTTCCACGATGACTGATGGGTCCTTGGAGTTTATGGCGATGGGAAAGGCATCTATGCCGGCGAAGTTCTTGAACAAAATGGCCTTTCCCTCCATGACCGGGATGGAAGCCAGGGGACCAATATCGCCGAGGCCCAGGACGGCTGTTCCGTCCGTTACCACGGCCACGATATTGCCTTTGGCAGTGTACTCATAAACGTCGTTTGGATTCTTTTCGATCTCGCGACAGGGTTCGGCCACTCCCGGAGTGTAAGCTAAGGAGAGGTCACGCACGGTAGCGCAAGGCACCTTGCTGTGGACTGCAATCTTGCCCCTGGCATCTTTATGAAATGCTAATGCATCATCTCTTAGAGACATAACAACACCTGTTTTTAGGATCTTCTGGCTACTAGGGAGGAGCAACAGATATAAAGCATGGGTCAGACGGAGAATTGCAAGGGCCGGGGTGGCAGAGCGGACAATTTTCGTGGCTTTAGGGCTGCGGGAGTTCATACGCGGCAGGCTCGAGACCTGTTGTCCCTTCCAGGGACGCTTGGGTTCAAAATGGCGGGGGCGAGATAGCTCTCTCAGGAAAATCCCAACCCCGGCGCTATTTACTTATATTAGAAAAAGGGCGATAAAATTATGGCTAGATTTCCAGAAGCAGAAAAGAGAATCTTGAATCTCAAGATATGCATGAGCTGCAACGCACGAAATCCCGTAAGAGCGACTCGCTGCCGCAAGTGCGGTTACAAAGGACTGAGGATGAAGTCCAAGGAAAACAAGACCGCTTAAATGATGTTTGAGAGGGGCAGAGTCGAGCTGCTGCTAGCTCAGGCAGTAGCCGAGCGCGGCGCCGGACATCTCACATTGATCGATCCGGATTCCCAGAGCCCGAGGCAGGCCGGCACAATGGCCCGGGCTGCGGATCTGGGCGGCACGGACGCTATCATGGTAGGCGGCTCTGTAGGCGCAGCCGGAATTCTTCTTCATGAGACGGTGCGAGAGATCAGGGAGAAGACCGACCTGCCCGTAATTCTATTTCCCAGCAGCGTAGCCGGCCTATGTGAAAATGCCGATGCAGTCTTTTTTATGAGCCTGTTAAACTCCCGCTCCCCGGCTTATATCGTAGAAAATCAGGCGCTCGGTGCCCCCTTAATCCTGCGCTACGGTCTGGAGCCCATACCCATGGCTTATATCATCATTGAGCCGGGCGGCACAGTGGGTTTTGTGGGTGATGCTCGCCTCATACCGCGAAGAAAGCCGGAACTCGCGGCGGCCTATGCCCTGTCTGCCAAATTCATGGGCATGAGAATGGTGTATCTGGAGGCGGGGTCAGGTGCAGACTCTCCCGTGCCTGCCAACATGGTGGCCCTGGTCAAGAAGCTTCTGGGAGACGTCCTGCTCATAGTTGGTGGAGGGATTCGCAGCGGCGCGGCGGCGGCAGAGCTGGTAGCCGCCGGCGCAGACCTGATTGTCACAGGAACCGGCGTGGAGAAGAGCCAAGACGTTACCTCTTTTGTCTCTGAGTTGACAAAATCCATTCGAAGGTAGTTATTCGTGCCTTCTCCCATCCAGATCTTTCTAGAGCGGCATAATCTGGACGGTTTTCTATTTGTCGGCGACAGCATCTGTGATGCCGACATGTATTACCTCACTCACTTCCTGGCCGGCGACAAATTCGCCTTTCTTGCCCAGGAGAAAGGCACGCTGCTCGTCTCTTCCATGGAGCTATGCCGGGCCGGAAAGGAGTCCATAGCAAACGAATGTCTGAGTACTTCCCAATACCGGATTATGGAAACGCTGAAGAGATGCAAAAATTCGGAAGAGGCCTATTGTCGGGTTTTGGTGGAGTTTTTGCAATGTCACGGCATAAGGCGTCTGGGCCTGCCTTTTCGCTTTCCAGCCGGTTTTTACCAGCTTCTTTGTCAGGATTTTGAAGTCTCTGTCCTGGAGAGCCCCGCCTCGCGCTTCCGGGAGATAAAGAGTCAAGAGGAGCTGGACGCCATCGTATGCACACAGAGGGCCTGCGAGAGGGCCATGCGCCAGGCGACCCTTCTAATCGGAAGCTCAAAGCCGCGAGGAGAATTGCTCTATCGCGAGGGTCAGCCTCTTACCTCGGAAAAGGTGCGCGGTGCAATTGAGATATCCCTGCTGGAGGATGGCTGCGAGGCAATGGATACCATTGTTGCCAGCGGCCCACAGGCCGTTGCCCCTCATGCGCGAGGGACGGGCCCTCTGGCCGCCAATGCCCCCATTGTCATCGATATCTTTCCGCGCAGCAAGAGCAGCCGTTACTTTGCCGATATGACGCGCACCGTTCTCAAGGGCGAAGCCGCGCCCGAGGTAAAAGAGATCTACGAGGCGGTGCGTCTGGCGCAGGACGAGGGTCTTCTGGCCATCCGGGCGGGAGTTTCTGGCAAGGAGGTCCATTCTCGGGTCTCTTCGGTCTTCCTGGATCTGGGATATCCGGAGAGGGAGGGCTGCGGTTTTACCCATTCCACCGGGCACGGCGTGGGCCTGGATGTGCACGAAAAGCCCTCGCTAAGCGAGACCGGAGAGGAGCTGCAGGTCAATCACGTGGTAACTGTGGAGCCGGGGCTGTACTACCCCGATATCGGAGGCGTGCGTCTGGAGGACCTGGTAGTGGTAAAGGAAAACGGCTCTGATAACCTCACTCATTTCGAGAGGAAGCTCGTGCTTTAGGTGTTATCAATGGAAACTGAAATTTTAGAGAATTACAGAAAGGCAGGGCGAATCCTGGCCGAGGTTCTGGCGAAGGCAAGGCCGCGTGTGGAATTGGGCGCGTCACTGCTGGATGTGGCAAATTTCGTAGAGGATGCAATTCGATCAAAGGGCGCAATACCCGCCTTTCCCTGTAACATATCTCTGGATAGAAACGCGGCTCATTATACGCCTTCGCCCCTTGATGCCGCCCGTTTTGGCGAGAATATGGTCAAGCTGGATGTGGGTGTGCACGTGGACGGCTATATTGCCGATGCCGCCATCACAGTTGACCTCGGCGGCCACGAAAGTCTGGTCGAGGCCTCCCATGTCGCTCTGGAGGCGGCTTTAGAGATAATCAGGCCCGGTATCGACACGGCCCAGATCGGCAAGGCCATTGAAGACGTCATAACCGGCTACGGCTACAAGCCGGTATATAACTTGACAGGCCACGGTCTGTCCAGATATCTGGCCCACGACGAGCCTGCTGTGCCCAACCGGGCTATGGAGAAAGGCACCGTCTTGAAGGATGGAGATGTTATCGCCATTGAGCCCTTTGCTACCAACGGCTCGGGCAGGATTAGCGAGGCTCTCATCAACGAGATCTACGGTTTTTCCGCTTTTCGGCCGGTGCGGCTTCCTGCGGCTCGAACGCTCTTAAAAGAGATTTCAGAAAGCTACAAAACGCTTCCCTTTGCCCGGCGCTGGCTCAAAGGCGAAAGAGCGGAATATGCGCTCATGCAGCTCCTGCGCAGTGGAGCCGTGCACAGATATCCGGTACTCTGGGAGGTAGAAGGGGCCCTGGTCTCCCAGGCCGAGCACACAGTTGTGGTTCTCGAGAAGGGGTGCGAGGTAATAACCAGATCCAGCTAGTCGGCCCCGCCTGTGTCCACAGACCCATCATCATCTTTGTAGCTATCGTCGCCAAGCATGGCTGCCGATATGGCATCAATTCCGTCCATAAGCTCTGCCGTCATGCAGTAAGGTATGTCGCCAATCTCAGGAAGGTTCTCTCCGCCAATCACTCTGGCCCCTACCTGACTGAGCAGATCGAATGCTTCATCCAGGTTCTCTTCTTGCTCGGCAGCAACTGCCTTTGCCACCATCTCTTGCAGGGGGGTTTCGCGATCAAATATTCCTATGATATAGCGCTGGCTGGAGACGAATACTGCGGCAAGAGAGGTCTTGAGGGATTCGAGCATCAAATCGGCATCTTCTCCCATGGATTCGTTTTCGGTAAAGACAATCGACCTGATGGCCATGATCTCTTCCAGGGCCGCTTCGGGAGCTATAACCGTGTGCTCGCATCGGGCTATTACCTTTAGGCAGGCCAGCACCACGTCATCCATAATGTAGATGAAGACGGCACCCGAGTTCTTATCATCCTCCTCGGTAAGCTTGAAGTTGCTGTCCTTGACCTTATTCATCCAGTTGAGCCATCGCTTCTCGGTGTAGAATTCTTCTTTCATTTTACAACTCATCCTTATTTTTTACGGTTTGCCGGTATGTATCCACCAGGGCCACTCTTTCGATGACCAGATCTTCTATCCTTTCCTCGCCCACGGCTCGTAGCTCCTCGGAAGAGATATTAAAAGCCTCTTTTACGGCCTTTGCACAAAAAGAACTGCCCTGTCCGTCCAGCTCAATGATCCGGGACAGCTCCGAGGCGTCCGGCAGGGAGCCGGAGCCGGCGAGGACAAGTGCGATTCTCTCTGTACGATCCGATACTCTCATGAAAAGGGCTCTTTCAATCTGCCTCTCTCCGGAGGCGTAACGCATGATCTCCATTCCTGCATCTTTAGCGATGTTTCTCGCTTCGGAAAAAGCTGCCAGCGCCTTCTTTGCGGCAAAGCGAATATGTCTCTCACCTGCGACTTTATCTGCGTCGAGAGCCTGCACTATGCAGCCATGACGGGATTGTAGATCCTTAATCGCTGATATGAGTAGCCCTTTGTCCTTGATAACCGGTTTTCCGAAGAGCAGGCGAATCTCATTCATCAATTCCGATTCAGAAGAGGAAGCTTAAAAGCTTACGGTCTTATGTGATGCATAAAATCTAAGAGGGGCAGGTTCTCTGCCCATAAGTTCAAATTTTAGCGCGAATCAAACCAGGCCGGCACGTTGCAGCCTTAGTAGATCGACGGTGTTCAGCTTCTCGCCCTGCCTGAAGTGGGTAAGGATATCCTCGGCCTCGCGCTTGGCAACTTCTTTGGCGCGATCTTCCTTTATGTCCCGGTTCTTCTTCTTCAAGCCCACGATGACCTTTTCGAAATCGCGAACCTCTCTCTGGGTGCGGATGAACTCTTTGTGCTGCTCATCGGCGGCCTCCTGGGCCTTCACGAATTCCTTGTGGGCGGCATCGGCTTCGGCACGAGTCTGATCGGCTTCTTTAAAGGTGCCTATCATCTGATCGTGGTATTCCTGGGCCATTTCCGCGAACTTGGTAACCAGATCGTGGTGGTTAGAAGCCTGATCTCTCATGGCTTGCGCTTCATCGAGAAGCTTCCTCAGCTCTTCATTCTTCTCAAGCTGCTCTTTTCTGCCTTTGAATTCTGCATGCAAGGCGGCAATTTTATCGACCAGCTGTTTCTCTTTATCCGGGCTTAAGACTTCAGTCTGCTGCCTGAATTCCAGGTGATCGATCTCGCGGCGCAGATCCCTTATGGAACGCTCGCCGGTGAGGTTGTACTTCTTCCTGATGTCGTCAATCCTTGCATAGAGCTGATTGGTATTCTCATTGTACTCATCCCTATCCTTCTTGGAATCGGCCACATTCTTGTTATTTTCGTCCCGTAGCTTCTTAAGCTCCTGGGCGTTGTCTATTAGCTCTTTGGTGGCCTTGTTCAGCTCATTGCGCTTGGCGGCCCATTTGCTCGCTTCAGCATTCAATTGGCTTCTTCGATCCTTGAAGGCAAGGGACTCCTGTCTGAGTTTGCCTCTCTTATCTTCCAGTTCTGCCAGCATCCCCCGTTTGTCCTCCTGTTCCAGCCTGCGGCTGGGGTTTGGCTCCAATTTGGAACCAAAAAACCCGGGAATCCCATGCCTTGGGTGGCATGGGTCTTCTCTTTTAGTACTATACATGGTGGGGTTTTTTGCATGCTCGATTTTCAGATCTTATGACCTATGTTCATCTTGATATATAATTATTAATCCCATTCGACTCTTTGCCCAAATAGCATGATTCTCGTGCAAAATGGTTCTGACCAAAAGATGACCTTATCATAAGATCGATAGGAGCGAACATACTATTACATATCGATAAACGCTTTACGTATTAACCTTTTGGTTATGCATGTGATCTGATTGCGAAAAGGGAAAAGTCGTTTCTCTTTTAATAAAAAAGGCAATCAACAGATTAAAATAGGTGCGTTGACTTACGGAATGCAGGATCATAAAGAATAGTGTTATTCGCTTTAGATGGAGGGATTGATCTGAAGAAGGCTATACTAACAGTATTAGTAGCAATGGTTTTAGTAGCTCTTACTGGAGGCTCATTGGCGGCAGCAGGCCCAAATCAATTAAGCTGGCCAGCTTTGCAAACATATGACCCTGAGACTGGAAAAGAGGTTTTATACCCGAATGGATACGAGGAGAGCAACAGGACATTCGACTTTGAGCAGAGCGTGCAGGGAAATGGTTACTTCGTTACCTACCTGTATGCTAAGGCCGGCAACGTCGCTGTCAAGAATTATGCTCATGGCTCTGGCTCCTTGAACAGTGAGGCCACTTTGACCTACCAGAACCTGGATCGCAAGACGCATAATGCCCAATCCGACTACAACGACTTCGCTCAGGACTGCATCCAGTTCAAAGAGGATGTGGCCATGGTCTATGCGCCCATGAGGATCGCTGTCGGTACCGGCTATTATGCAGCAAACCCGCTGGATTACAGCTCTCTGCTCAAGGAAAAGACCTGGGTGAAGAATTACCTGGCAGGCACAAGCATGCACCATGAGGTCGAGTATGCCCATGCTCTGGATAAGGAACTCGAAATAGTCGCCAAGGATAAGAGTAACTGGACCTGGGACCCGGAGCGTGAAACCGTCGGCTATACTCAGATGAAGTTAGTAGAGGATGTAACAGATGGCAAGGCCCATATCGGTGTATTGCAGGCAAATGAGAACTTCCTTTCTATCGCAAATAAGGAAACGACTGAAGGATTTACAAGCCTTGTAACGAAGAAGTCTGCCTGGAAGAATCCCTCCATCGAGATCGATGAGGATTACTGGGGAACCTATCACATCGAGAAGAACATGACCCTCGAAGTGCCCTACCACCTGATTCAGAAGAAAGAGGACTGGCTGCCCTGCTGCTTCGGAGGCTACCTTACCGAACCATTACCTTACCGGGGAGACCAGGGGCTTAAAGGCGCTAAGGGCATCTTCGACTGCACCTGCTTCAAGGCACCTACAGTAGCTGAGTTCCCAAGAATCTATCCCGCATTGTAGAGAGAGGATTTTCCTTTCTCTTTTCATTTTTCTCAGACTTAATATTTTAGAAACCTCTTGAGGAAAAGAATTTTATTAAATGAAGAACCTATTTTCAGCATGCAATTCGCGATCTGGGAGCCTCTTTACCAATCCATTTTGCAAGACTTTGGCTTTTCTCCTGGCCGGGACGAAGAAGCGGCAATGCTCCTGGCAAAGCTCTTGTGTGACCGAGAGCCACTGCTACGCGCCGCAGAAACAATTGTGGCCGGGCATAGAGTAGTAGTATGCGGCAATGCCCCCTCACTGGAGGCGGAGTTGGAGGGGCTGCAAGAAAGAGATGCCGTCTTTCTGGCCGCGGATGGGGCCACAGCCGTACTTTTAAGGCAGGGCATTGTGCCCGATATGGTGGTCACCGACCTGGATGGACCTTTTCCCGCCATTTTGAAGGCCAATGGGATGGGCTCAATCGTGGTGGTGCATGCCCACGGAGATAATCTGGATGCCCTGGATAGATATGTGCCGCAGTTAAAGAGAATCATAGGAACGGTGCAGTGCCGTCCAATGCCTGGCCTCTACAACTTCGGAGGGTTCACGGACGGAGATCGATGTGTATTTCTGGCCAAAGAGCTTGGAGCGGCCTCTATAACGCTGCTGGGCTTTGACTTTGAGGATGAGAGCGTCACGCCGCGCAAAAAAAGAAAACTTGAGTGGGCTAAAAGGCTGATCGAATTGGCTCTTGGCGGATAAAACCGCAGAGTCGGGAGAGCGCGAGGTAGGACGAACGGAGACGACTATTAACCTGGATTTTGGATCAGTGACTAACCTCAAGTTATTATGTTTTTCCTGTTGTTTGTTCGTCTCTGTGCGTTCTCTGTGAACTGTGGTGTCTCTGTGGTGGAAATGTCGTCGTTAGCATCTGGTTATTACCAAATGGCTGACGGTACTACCACCACCGCAGACACAGAGCGCGAGGGATGACTCACAGAGAACTCTATTATCCATTACCAACTCGAAATCGCGAGGGACCAAGGGCGCATAAAGAACCGATCATAAATTGAGGTTAGCCACTGTTTATGTGATTGAGGATCGCGTTTATGGCCTCTTCCTCCACCTTTTTTGCTTCCTTCGTCGCGTCTATCTGCACAAATCGCTCCGGCTCAAGGGCGGCCATGCGCCGGAAGTTCTCATCCACCAATCGCAGGAATTCAAGCCTCTCGAACTTCTGCCGCCCCTTGCGCGACTGCATTCTTTGCAGCGCGACTTTTGGGTCTAAGACGAAGAGCAGTGTTTTGTCGGGGAGCAAATTCCAGGGTCTGTAAATGCTCTGGATCCATGACACCGGATCGGGCACAATTCCTCTCAGCGTCACGCCCTGGTAGGCGGCCGTGGAGTCGGCATATCTATCGGACAGAACAATTGCACCCGTTTCCAGAGCGGGAAGTACGGTCTTGGTGAGATGGTGGGCGTGGTCCGCCATGAAGAGGAAAAGCTCTTGCATACGCTTTGCGGCAGAGGATTCCGTCTCGCCGTCCACTCTTGCCATTTCCGCTCTCAGGATCTTTCCCACCTGTCCGGACGTTGGCTCGGCGGTAAGCACCAATCTCCTTTCAGGCATCGTCTCTGCTAGCCTTGCGGCAATATGTTTCGCAGCAGTGCCCTTTCCCGAGCCGTCGATGCCCTCCAGGGTGATGAGCAGTCCCTTCACACTGGTATGTTTTGGGCTAAAGAGTGATTAAATTATCGCTGGGGATCAGTTTGCAGGAAAATAGATTTTGTCGCCCGATACTAACTCTGGTACGTCATCCGATGGGTATCCGCAGTCAGCCCAGTAACCCTCGTAGCGGGCGTCTGTACCGCATTTGGGTTGTCTCATGGTCATAGGTAGACAGATAGTCAGTATCCTACCATAAGGACCTATCAACGCGGCCTGTAGTCCCCTTCTTGCACCAACATTCACAGCAGAACATATTCTAAGCTCATGTCAGCCCTCTAAAGGGACATTACTTGAATGCAGCCGGAATTTATAAAGTTTTCCCAAGCCAGATACAGCAATTTCCGGGTGTGTCTTGCTGCCTAGTAAGCTTTAAGTCGAAGTTCTACACTAACAATGCTGAGGTGCAACACTTGACCGACAAGATCTACGTAGTTGGACACAAGAGTCCCGATACCGATTCTGTAACATCTGCAATAGCTTATGCCAATCTGAAGAACGCCCTGGGAATGAAAGAGGTCGTCGCTGCCGCCGCCGGAGACATCAACGACGAGACAAAGTTCCTGCTGGATTACTTCAAAGTTGCATATCCTGAGAAGCTCACCGATGCCACCGACAAGATGGTCATCCTGGTAGATCACAATGAGATGGCTCATGCTGTGGACAAGCTCTCAATGGAAAATATCGTGGAGATCGTAGACCACCACAAGATCGGCGGCCTTGCTACCGGCAAGCCCATATTCTTCCTCAATGAGCCGGTGGGCGCGACGGGCGGCATCATCGCGAACCTCTATGAGCAGAACAATATCGCCATCAGCAAGGAGATGGCCGGTCTGATGATGTCAGCCATTCTCTCCGATACTGTGCTCTTCAAGTCTCCTACCTGCACTCCTCGCGACAAGGCAGCAGTCGAGAAGCTGGCCAAGATCGCGGGCGTCGATCCCATGAAGTTCGGCATGGAGCTCTTAAAGGCCAAGAGCAACATGTCCTCCAAGTCCGCCAAGGACATTTTAATGGGCGACTTCAAGAAGTTCGACTTCTCCGGCACCAAGTCCGGCGTGGGTCAGGTCGAGGTCATGGATCTAGCTGATCTCGCACCCAAGAGAGCGGCCATTCTGGATGAGATGAATAAGATGAAAGAGGCTGAGAAGCTGGATATGGTCGTGCTCATGCTTACGGACGTCATGAAAGAAGCCAGCGATCTGCTCTTCGTAGGAAATGCCACGGCAGCCGCAGGATTTGAGAAGGCTTTCGGCGGCAAGCTCGCCAACAACTCCATCTACAAGGAGAAGTGCCTGTCTCGCAAGAAGCAGGTCGTCCCGCCCCTGGAAGGCGCCTTCAAGAAGTAAAAGGATCGCATGATGAAGACAATGCGGACTGCTGCTTCCGAAAGGACGCAGCATTCCACCTTCATTATAGTTTTATATAAAAAAGTTACTATAACGTACATTTTGGGCAGTTTGCTCATACGAAAAAGAATCTTTACGGGGGTATAACTTGAGAAAAATTATATTATTCGTGACAGTATTATTTTGCGCAGCAATGATTAATGGTGTGATGGCTCAAAATAATGCACCTATTTCCAAGCTAACCGTCCTCAAGGAGGACAGCGGAAATCTCTCAGAAATGATCTTGCTGCCATATACCACATTCCAGGATTTTGGCAGCCTAACAGGTCTCTTTGTTGGCGAAGCGGTCATGTTTACAGCACCAAAACCAGGTTGGAAGATAAGTGGAATAGAAGTAACTGGTTTGACCACATACAACAACACCACAAAGGACTTTGGGCCGGACAAAAACTTCCTGGTAGAGATAAGGGATAAAAACCTGAATCTGCTTTATAAGTTTGCCGATACGCAGAATCTGTACTTCGCATACGTTAGCGAGGGCCGCTTTATATCACGGGCAATAATGCTTCCGTCTATACCAGTAACGGGTGACTTCTATGTGATCTTCTACGATCGCGGATCCATGAGAATAGGGATGGAGAAAACCAATGAAACGAGCAACTCCTTCTTCTTCATCGGTAACCAGATGAAGCCCGCCACTTTTGAATTGACTGGAAAGACAAACGAAACCATGAAGATAAACTGGCTGATCCGAGTAGCTGGTGAGTAGGAAAAATCGTGATATCTGGCTGGCGCTGCCCGGGCGGCATCGCCAGCCAGACATTTCTCCCCTCTGGCAGGGATAACGATAACCGCAACTTAACTCGATATATTTTTCAGCTGCTTTTTTTGGCATGGATCGACCGACAAGATATACGTAGTTGGGTACAATCGGCCCAATACCGATTATGGAAAATATGCAATGGCTTATGCCAATCTGAAGATACGCATTGGGAATGAAAGAGGTCGTCGCTGCCGCCGCCGGAGACATCAACGACGAGACAAAGTTCCTGCTGGATTACTTCAAAGTTGCATATCCTGAGAAGCTCACCGATGCCACCGACAAGATGGTCATCCTGGTAGATCACAATGAGATGGCTCATGCTGTGGACAAGCTCTCAATGGAAAATATCGTGGAGATCGTAGACCACCACAAGATCGGCGGCCTTGCTACCGGTAAGCCAAAATTTTTCTCATCAAATTAATTCTAGGGGGGAGTTTTCGGGTAGTCCCCCCATTACGCGTTGTTTCTCTCAGGAACCGCTAACATCATCATAATCTCGCCAATTGTCCAGATATGATCAGTTAAGCCAGCTGCCATAGCAGGAGATCTGGGATCCCATCGTCGCTGATCATTATTGACCTTTACTCTTAATGATTTAAGCGGTCTTGATAAGTTATATACCACGTCCTCCAGAGCACAAGATGCTCGTAGCATCTCCTCTTCTTTAGAGAATGATAGTGTTTTTCGAACCATTCTGCCATTCATTTGTCGCGAGGTTAGATTCGTCCTTTCGACGTAGGCGGTATTCAGACCCATAAAATCTGGCACTTCGCTTGGATCGCCGTAGACTACTTTGTGAGTGATTCCAATCAACCTGCTGCCAGAACGATCTTTGATCACTTGAAGGCATTTCCATCCAGGCTGAGGTTGTTTGTGTGTTGGAGGTCTTCCTCGACCTGTGTATTCAGGCAACTTTCCCCAGGTTTCAAGCATTGCTTCAGGATAGCTATCGTTTCCGTCGCTTGATATCGCCGGGGGTTCAATAGGATTGTAGCGATCTCTTATTTGCGACATCATAACCACAGCAACTTCTTCCTCATTCTTTCCTATAGCACGTGCCACCCTCAGCCTCGTATCAATATCTATAGCGGTACCTCGCCAGAAGGTGCCTCGATTGGGCTCCTCGGAATGGTTGCTTTTTCCCCCTTATGACCTACATAAGTCCACATGGCATCAAGCTGAACACGAGTCAGATGTTGGTTAGCAAGCAATAACGTTTCGATCTCCTCAGCATGGTTTGCAGCTTTGCGGAGCCAATCCAGAACGGTTTCCTCTTTTATCCCTTTTACTCGATGGATGGCTGCCAGACTGTTCCTTTCGGCAAGCATAGCCATGCATTCTAGGATTTCTTTTGGGCTATGATGCAAGCCATAAAATATGGTCCCTTTATTCCCCACGAATACTCTGCCACAGATCTTGCATTTCAAACGCTGCGTGCCCTTGTCGGTGCGACCATACCGGACTATGTTTCCGTGATCTACTTTGCCATAGCCAGGACAGTCTCTATTCCAACAAAATGAACCTGCTAAAGCTAATCGATCTGTCTTCATTGCTTTCCCCTATTTAATCATGCAACGAATGCATATAAACTTAATTAAGGTAGACTACCGAGTTTTCGAGAACTTAAGATAAAGTTAAATACATAAAAAAAAGAGAAAAGAATGAGCAGATTGCAATAGGGAGCAAACAGCTCTCCTTTCCTAGTGTTTTCTGCTCTTTCCGGCTTTTTTTCAGTTTCCCAAGCTATACAGATGCTGTGGGATAAGCAAAGTCAGTCTCCTTGGCTTTCTCATTGTAGGATATGGTTAAGGCCCCACCAATGGTATTAGTGCTACCGCTGGCGGGTATTGAGTGGTCCCAATTCGAAGCGTAGGCGAACCTCTCAATAGAATTGAGGTCACCCGGGTTTGGAAAGGTGGTATCCTTTCGCGCTGTAGCCTTCCAGGAGCCTGATAATGTGCTTGTGGTCGTACCCATGTTGTTAACCACAGTGGCCGTGGACGTTCCGCTTAAGCTGTTTTGGTTGGGTTTATCGCTCTGACGGTCCATTATGATTGGGTCGCCAGTTACAACGTCATTGCTCAGTATTGGTGCAAAGACGAGCGTTTCGCCGACCACGCCAACTCCATTGGCATCGTGGTTCGCTACAGGGATTATATACTCGGTCGCAGTTTCCAGATTGTTCTCATCGAACAATGGATTGAGTGTCAGAGGTAGCTGCTCCAGAACGTATCCACCGGTGATTGCATTTCCTTCACCAGCAGCGATAGCCCTTCCGAGGAACCCTCCCTGGGCATTCAGCGTATTGGTTGCAGTAGTTGTAACCTTTCCGCTTGCAGTCGTCGTGGTGCTTACGCGGTCGGATCCACTGTAGGAAGTGACTTTGTTATCGGAATCAACCCAGATTGGGCCACCACTTATGTCATAGCCGGTTATCTGCTGTCCATATACATCTCCAGCGCCATCAATGGAGCCGGCGTATTGCAGGCGCCCACCATTCTGGTTAGCTGCTACTGCCGCTTGAACTATGGCTGTTGCAGACTTTGCGGTGAGGGTCTGGCTTCCGGTCGCCTGAACGCTGCTGGCGCTCGTTACCTTGCCGTCATAAGATACATCCTTTCCTTCCTCGACAACAGCACCGGTAACTGCGGCAGAGAATTCGTACTCGCCGCTCTCCTGTATAGATCCGCCCACGAATGCTGCGTCCAGAGTTCCAACTGTCTGGGCAGACTGGGATGCGGATGCGGTCTTGGTGTTAACTGATGCGGAGCTCTTATAGGATGTTACCTTTACATCATCTCCTTGTAGATAAGCTACTTGAACCGCAGCCAAGTAGGGACCATTAGCGAAGAATTCGTCCAGGAAATTCCCGTCTTCCTCTGGGGAACCTGAGGGAGCCATATCGAATTCATCGTTATAGGTCAGGGCGTCTGCAATGATCCCATCGACCTCGCTAGCAGAGAAGGTCTGGCTTGCAGTTGCCGTCACGGTCTGAGCGCTCGCAGAGTTTGCGCTGTAGACTACATTCTCGGCATTATAAGCATCGATAGCAGTCTGCGCGTAAACTATATTCTCCAAAGACGTATCCAACTGTCCGGCAGAGCCGCAGAATTTAGCCTCATACTCGGAATCCGATATGGAAGGCAGGTTCGCGGACTGGGATGCGTATGCGGTCTTGGCATCAACAGATGCGGCGCTCTTGTAGGTCTTCACTTGGAACAATTCATCGTCGGCTTCTACGTCGGCAGACTGGCGTGCTCTAAGGCCGTTGCTGTCCGCTACGACATTTGCATATAGATCTTCTGCAGTAGCAGATGTAACTTCTTGGGTCACGCTTGCAGCAACATTGCTTGTGCCGATGGACGTGGCCTTATAAGTCAATGTCTTCGCATCATCTATATACAAACTGCTTTCTGCTGCAGCAAATTCTTTATCCTCTGCAAAATTCCCACTGAATCCCTCGAAATCAGCATCTTCTACATATCCAGTTGAGCTGAGGGATTGGGATGCCGCGGCGGTCTTAGCGTTGATTGATGCGGAACTCTTGTAGCTCGTCACCTTGAACGTATCTTCTTCCTCTGCTTCAACCTCTGCAGACTGTTCTGCACCTAGGGTGAAAAAGTCATCTACCTCGTTATTCACCTCGACATTTGCGTCTAAATCAGAAGCTTTGGCCGATGTGAGCTCCTGGGTCACGCTTGCAGCGCCACTACTAGTACCGGTAGCCGTGGCCGTGTAAGTCAGATCCTTTCCGTCATCAAGATACAGACTGTTCTCAGCCTCAATTTCGGAGTCAGCTTTTGTATCTATATCCTTCCCACCGTATCCCATGAAATCAGCATCTTCTACTGTTCCCTTTGTGCTGAGTGTCTGGGATGCCGTGGCGGTCTTGGCGCTGACTGATGCGGAGCTCTTGTAAGACGTTATTTCCATCCCGCCCTCGCCCCAATTATCCAGGTCCGTTTCTTGGTCCGCATACAGATTCCATACATCTGCATCGGTATAATCGACAAATGGGTCTGCGTAATCCAATGCATACAGACCTTCACCACTTTCTGAGAAGGCATATGCATAGAAATCCTCGGCACCCTTTACCTTGATGCCATCCTGCACAGCAGAAGCTGTTCCCGTACTGGTGCTCTTGGCTACGGCGTTATACATCACAGATGTGAGGGAGTCATCGTCTGCGCCTTCGATTTCCGTAGCGGTCCTCGCGGCTGCAGATGCGTCTCCGTTGCTCTGCCATGAGAATCCCCAGAAATTCGCTTCGGCCTCTTCGGGATGGTCGTCCTCTTTCTTAGCATCCCCATGTGGTGTGACCTCTGCGATCTTTGCAGTTTGGGACGCGGTGGCAGTTGTACTGGTAACTGACGCAGAGCTCTTGTACGAGGTTATGTCTCCGCCAGTGATATAGGCAAACTGGCCTGCAGCCAGATCCGGATTCTCAGTTGTGTAGAGTGCATCGGGAAGGCCTACAACATCGTTATCTTCGAGACTATCTCCGAATTCATCCAAAAACTCTCCCTTCGCGGCATAGGCTCCGATCTTGAAATCTACCGCGCCATCAGCGGAGAAGGTTTGTTGTGCGCTGACCTGGGAACTCGATGCATATAGAATATTGTCATATTTAATCTTCTCAGCAGAATCGCCATGCAAAGCAACGGCTGCAAACGCTTTGCCGTTATAGGCGAAGCCGCCAAAGGTTATGCCCTCAGCATCAGTTGCCTCTACATGGCCTGTAACCTTTGCGGACGTTGTTCCCGGTGTCAGAACGTAGCTATACGAGTAGGCTCCCGAGTCATCCAGAGAGGCATAAGACACCGCATAGTTCTTGTCGTCATTGCTATGAACTACCCAGCACTGATCAAGTTCACCACTGCCAGAGGCGGAAACATCACCAAAGCTTTCCAGCATATCATTGGCGCCTATTATCTCTCCTCCATCAAAATAAATACCGGGACTTTTAATCGTATTACCAACCGATACATAAGGGGTCCCAAAGCCGACTTGTACATCCGCAAGAACATGCGGTATTAACATCAAGGCAGCTATAATCACTAGGATGCCCCAATTTTTAATGTGATTCATATTCTATTCATCCTCCTAGGTTATCCACAGACTCATGTCAGACCAATTTCATTTATACTGGTATTTGGATTGAGTTTGCATTCTTCCACCTTATGTCTCTACAGTCCAATGCATAAAAAAGCTTTTCTGGCTTTGAGCCATATTTTATCTAGTAATGATTTTTCAACTAGTTAACATTGGCATCGATAATTCAGCATGAAAACGTAGATAATGTGTTTTATTTAAAACGGTTCACGAGGATTCCTATTAACCCCTGGTTTAGCCATAAAGGCGAGCTAAATACGAGATGCGTGATAGTGTGCTCCATCCCACATTCCGCACTTTGGGTTTCTGATTTAGTATTTTTGGAGCTATCGATTTTTGTTATTCAATGAAAATATTTTAATTAAATAGGAATTTTTTATTAACCAATTTGACAATAAGTTGATTATATCTTGTGGACAGAGATAACAATATCTTCGCCCAATTTGGGTGCAATGGCAAGCAGAAAAATATTAATACAAATAAATATTTTATTATATAATTATATTCTAAGAATCGATAGCTGTAAAAATACTCGATTTAGGAAGTTAAAGTGCGGAATGTGGGCTCCATTAAAATTATCGGTTAATAGGAATCCTCAATGGATATTATAGTCAAGAACCTAATTTTTTAAACCAATCTGCCCCTCCAAGAAAACGCTCGATCCAATATCCTGCAAAGCTTAGTTTTGAAGCGTTTGCGAGAAATGAATCTTGAATCAGTGACCTCATGTGATCTATATCATGGACAAAGTTCCTGGATATTACTCGCTTAATGCTTTTCCTGATGAATTCGATTGGATTCAAATCAGGAGAATATTTCGGAAGAAAAATTAAAGTTATATCATGCTCTCTTGCACATTGAATTGTGTAATGTGCCCTATGGGATGTAAAATTATCACAAAGGATCGCGATCTTACTAAGTGGGTTCTTCTCTCTAATTGTTTTTAGAAATTCGCCAACATCTTCCTTCGTTGAATGCTCCTTAAAATCAATGACTGAGGTCCCATTAAGTATATCGCATCCAAATGCATTTGCTTTTATTTTATCTGTATTTTTATAGATTGTTGGTTTGCCAAAAGACCAAAGACGTTGAGTATTTGCCGTAGTTTGTGGCGAAGATTCATCCATAAAACCAATGATCATATCTCTATCAATTATTGATAAACTTTTTTTAAAATCTCTTCTGCATTTGCGGGTCTTCGATAGTCGTGAGGGAATGGTTTAGCGCATTTCATACCGATATTTTTCAAAATTATTCTAATCTGTTTATTTGTATATTCTACATTGAATTCTTTAAATATGAGGTCCCTAACCTCTTCTGTAGTCCAAGTATCGTTCTGCTTAAGAAGTTGAACTAGCTGTCCTTTTTGGGCATCTGTAAGCTTCGATGGTCGGCCACCTGCATATTTGGGAATCAAGCCTTCATAGCCCATTTCATTCCATCTATCTTGCCAAATATATCCTACACGTTTTGTTATTCCGATTAACTTAGCCGATTCGGACACCGTCTTCCCATCATAACGAAATTTGATGAAATACAATCTTCTTAAGATCTTTGTATCATTCTCAAGAGTTTTTATCCGTTTATTGAGTAAATCTGAGCTCATATGATGTTCAATATGAATCTCTTCTGGGCGGGACATAGTAAATAATAAATGCACAATTAGTATAAATAGTTTAGTGCCGAACTATATATATATTAGTATTCTTTAGTTTTCAGGCAAACTATATTTTACATTTCGGTAAATTTTTTTATATATCAAATCAAATTACTTCTAGCATTCTAAGCAGTCTCTGGCAATCGAAGGGCTTCAGCCGTAACACTTCTATATGCAAACAAGAAACATCCAGCAGGATGAGACTGGGTGAGAAAGAGCGGGCGTTCATTATCGTATGCATCCTTTTTATAGCAGCCCACATTTTCTTGTCACCTAGCGTCCAGGCGGCATCGTGGTCCGGATTTGTGAACACCGATAGCTCATCCTGGAGTGTTGTGCGCCAGAGCCAGAACCTGAGCGCACATTTAACTGAACAAATCGATGGAGCTGTGGGCCCTCTCAATGTAACTCCTCTGGGCAGGTCGGTGGCTGGATATCATTCGCGCTATGTCAATGTGAATGCCAATGATGTAATGCTCAAAGAGCGAACAAGTGCCACAAAAGGCTATTTGAAATCCGCTGAGCAGACCGATCTATTATCGAGTACCCAAGGCAATATTAATAAAAGGATGAAAGTGAGTGGGGATAAGACCATAGGAATCATCGAAGTCAATTTTTCTGAGGAATGGCCCGTCCTACTCAAAAACAAGCGGCATATATATTATAACGGCTCGGAAATAAACGACAGGATATTTGGCGGCAACAATTGGGATTTTGCAGGAACCAGCTCTTTGTATAATTCCCAGTACGAACAGGCGACGGCTTACGGCTTATTCCTTCATCACCTCAATATATCGATAACGGCCGTCCTTGTCAATAAGAGCATTGATAATGACGAAATATTTAAAAACAGCAGCTACATCACATCGTTGAACTATTTGCCCAGCAGAATCACACGATATGATTCGCGCACATATTCCACTGGAATAACCGATGTGAAACTTGCTCAAGCCAGCCAAAATCAGCTATCGACTACAAAAGGCTTAGGCCGTATTAACTACGACAGTCTGATCGAGCAGCGTTATTACGGCCACTTCCAGATGAATATGAGCTTGAATGAGACTTTCTGGAAGCCGCTTCCGGTGAACCAGACGGAATATCATTGGCTTGGAGAGTTTTGCGCTAGATGCCCGGATCAATAGAATTGCTCTGCATGAAAAATTAAAGAAGAACAGGATGCATCGGTCACCAGTATCTCTCGTTCATTTTTTTATGATCAGATTTCCTTCTAACTTTTTTATGGCATGCTTTCGTTACGCAGTTACTTTATTCTCTCTACTTGCTGAGATTGACTTTTTCGCGGTCCATTCGCACCAGGGGTTTAGAGAGATGGCGGCGGGCGATAGGAGGCACCTCGTAGTAGCCCTTTTCCAGATCACGGGGGAGTTGCAGGCGTACTCTGTCTTCGGCATGGGTCTTGCAGCGGCGGCAGCGGTAGCCCTGGCCTTTGCCTGCGGACTCCATTCTTTTTTGGCACTCCGGACAGAGGGGCGCAGAAGTTTCCACATTATCAGCCAGATGCAGGATATTGATCTTCTCCAGGTTGAGCGTGCCATCTTGCACCGAGCCGTAGACCTCCAGCTCATCGCCTGAAATAAGCTGCTTGACGATGGTGCGAAAGTTCTTGGTAGGCTCGAAGGCGGCGCAGTTAATGCGGGCATCGCCATCTTGCAGCGGGAAGAAGAGATGGCCGCCGGCAATAGCCTTCGCCGGTTCTGCTACAAAGCCGTGCAGCCGGTAGCTCTGGCAGTCAAGTACGTCGTCCACAAGGCCTTGCAGGATGTGGGCATCTGTTCCCTGGTTGGTCAGGTAGAGAACGCTTCTCTCGACCGGCTCCGATTTTATGGTCTGGAATGCCTCCAAGATCGCCGTTGGGTCACAGCCTCTTATGCCAAACAATACCGGGTCTCCTGAGTGAGGGGCAAAGACAATTCTATTATTATGATGATCTACCGTATCCCAGGTGCGTGGATAGGTGAGGGCATCCGCTCTCCAGACGGATTCTTCATCAATGTGGCGCAGCGTGCCCCAGCGCGCCCGCTCCCGGTAGGCGATCAGCTCGTAGGTGAAATCCGGGAGCACGGCTCCGATGGCCGCCAGGGCTCCGATCAGGCCGCGCCCCTTCTTGAAGCCCCGGTACCAGATTCCTTCCTCATCCAGCAGTTTTTTGGCATCTTTTATCTCCAGGATCTCTGTAACGGCGCGCTGGTAGAAGGCCGTCATCCGCAATGTCCGCCGCGACGCGATCACCAGGCCCGGATTGGTGTTCATCCCGGAAAAATCGGACAGTTCCTGCACGGTCTTTAAGGCCGCATCCCTGACTTCCTCTGGGCGGTCGCTTTCCAGCTCAATGGCTATGGCGGCGTTGCCGCGTGTTTTGTATCGGGCGCAGGGATTGAGGCGAATCAGTTTTGGCCGGCCTACTATTTCTCCCAAAGGCCGAAGCCTCTCCATCAGCACCGCGGAAAGGTATGTGGTGCATAGTCCCCTCTCAGAATCGGTATCATCAATTCCAATGAACATAGTCAGCCTTAAATAGCCGTCAAACTGAGATATATAATGATGGATAAGGAACTTCTCGCCGAGCGCGTGGAGGAGGTTCTAAGGCAGGCCGGATTTTCTACATCGGATCGCTGCTATCTCCGTCCCAGGAGCTTCGATCTTGCTGCCCGAAAGGGTGATCTTTTCCTGCTCATAAAGATCCTCTCCAACATAGACGGCCTGAATGAGCAGACGGCCACAGAGGTGCGCCGTCTGGCCAAGCATCTTTTTGCCAGCCCCATACTGGTAGGCGAGAAGACCCGGGACCAGTACCTGGAAAGGGGTGCGGTCTATTTTCGCTATGGCATTCCTACGCTTAATCTTAACACCCTGGCGGACTGCCTTCTGGATGATGCCCTGCCCTTGGTCTATGCGGCGCACGGAGGGCTTTATGTGCGCATCGACGGCACCAGGATGAGAGAGCTAAGGCTAGCGCGCGGCATCTCGCTAGGTGCATTGGCGTCAGAATTAGGCGTCTCCCGGCGCACCATAAGCAAGTATGAGGTGGAGGACATGGACACAACGGTGGATGTGGCAATCAAGCTGGAAGAGATCTTCGAGCAGGAGCTGATCCAGCCCGTGGACCCCTTCCTTCTTGGAAATGCCGTGGTGGATAAGGGGCCGGTGACGGATAATATCCTGCTCAGGCTTCTGGAGATCGGCTTTGAGGTAGTTCCCACGGCCCAGGCCCCCTTCAATGCCATAAGCCGAACGGAGGGTCTGGTGTTGCTGACCAGCGTGAGCAAATTTTCTCAGAGCATGCTCAAGAAGGCCCGGCTCATGAGCAGCCTTTCTGCCGTGGCCAGGACCAAGTCAGTAGTAATCGTAGACGGCGAGACCAAGCTGGAGTGCATCGAAGATACGGCCTTGATCGAGAAGCGCGAGCTGGAGGGCATTGACGCCACCGGCGAGTTCGAGGATCTGGTGGCCGAGAAGCAGAACAAATAAGATTACAGGCGTGGGGTGTAGGGGTAGAGAACGCCCCGGTCTTTAGGCCGGGGATGA